>NZ_FOHZ01000015.1 GCF_900111555.1 Marinobacter segnicrescens | reverse complement strand
CTACAACGGCCCCATACGACAAGCCTGCCACAGGCAGGCATCGACCTGCTTCGCAGGGCCTGAAGAACCCCTACGCCAGCCACAAAAAAGCCCCGGCACCTTCCAGCACCAGGGCTTCGTCACTCATTACCGGTACCACCTCAATCCCGCAATCCCCCAAACCGCCGATAGAACCCCTCGTTAGGACCTGGCAATGGCCCTGAGGCGTTCTCCAGGGTCTGGTCCAGCCACTCCTCGGCTCTCTCGTAGATTTGCCGGTACAGGTTGCGACAGAGCTGCCTCGCACTCCGGCCTTCCCAGTCGCCGGGAAGCAGCGCGTCCGGAAGCTGGGGGTCACGCAGCAGGATTTTCCGGTATTCGTGAATAAGCAGCGTACGGGCGATCAGGCAATCTTCTGGCGAAAGGGTGTCCTCGTCCTTCAGCTCCTGCCACAAGGGCCTGAATTGATCCAGGAAGCGCCGGTAGCGCCCGCCCAATTCATCCAGGTTCCAGCTTTCCCGCACTTCCCGGCGCATGGCCCGGGAGCTCAGGGGCTCTACCGGGTGCGTCTGCATCACGATGGTGTCGTCCAGAGCTTCCCATTCCTGTAGCAATGGCAGAAGTTCCTCCCGCTGTATGCGCGGATGAATCATCACGCCCTGGCCAATGCTGCCAAAACTCAGCCATTTCAGCTCTTCCCGCACGCGACGCCTTGCCTCTGCTTCCAGCTGCGTCAGCAAGACCAGGGTCCAGCTGCCGGTCCATTCCCAGGTGGACATCTCATAGACGTGTTTGAAGGCCTGTTCGAACCGGCGGAGGCCGGGCCCGGTCAGGCTGTAATAGCTACAGCGGCCGATTTTCTCCGCCTGCAGCCAGTTTTCCTTCACCAGGCGATAGACAGATGTGCGGACCAGGCGCTCGTTGATGCCGACAGGCTCCAGCAATTTTGCCAGGCTCCCCAGCCATACGGTGCCACCCCTTGGGACTATTGCGTCGCCGTAGAGGGTAATGATCAGTGAGCCTGCCCGGATCGGGCGCTTTTTCTGGAACTGGCTGACCAGCTGGTCGAGTTGTTTTTTTGCAGGCATAGGTTGGTTGATCGCTTGAAGGACACTATGAAAATTCGGGTGCTTATTATCCTTATCTAATGGTTGCGGGTAAAACAACCATTTAGCAAAAACGCAGTGTCGACGTTTGGCCAAAGCGGTTGACAGGAAGAATACGATACAATAGCGTTGATTGTAAGTCTTGATATGTGTCAGGAATGTAGAGCGCCGTAGTCATCAGCATGCTTACTGGTTGCGGTGGTTCACCAAGTAGGGAGGCATGATTCCTGAACACCTCTGGGACTTTTTGTGCTGGAAAGTGAATCATAAACCTATAAAACGCTTTCCGTTAGGTAACAAAAACAACGAGGGCACTCTGTGCTCCAGAACCTGGGAGAATAACAATGGCCAAGAAAAGCCTCTTGCGTCGTGCTGGTGTGTTGGCGGCTACGCTGGCAACCAGTCTGCTTGTGTCCGCACAGGCTGCCGAACCTATCAAGATCGGCTCTTTCCTTTCCGTTACCGGCCCTGCCTCATTCCTTGGCGATCCGGAACTGAAAACCCTGGAAATGTACGTGGAAAAGATCAACGAAGAAGGCGGTGTGTTGGGACGCCCATTGGAGTTGATCCACTACGACGATGTCGGTAATGCATCCAATGCCCGTAACTTCGCCGGGCGCCTGATTCGCTCTGATCGTGTTGATATCATCGTCGGTGGCAGTACCACAGGTGCGACCATGGCTGCGGTGCCGCTCGTTGAACAGGCGCGTATCCCGTTCATTTCCCTGGCAGGCGCCGTCACTATCGTTGACCCGGTAAAGGAATGGGTTTTCAAGGTACCCCAGTCTGACCGTATGGCGGCGGAGCGCATCCTGTGGGATATGCGTCGTCGTGGTTTTGACAAGATTGGTCTGATCTCCGGTACCGGTGGCTTTGGTGCCTCCGGTCGCCAGCAGACCCTGGCGGTTGCCAGTGAGTATGGGATTGAGGTGGTTGCCGATGAGACCTACGGTCCGTCAGATTCCGACATGACTGCTCAGCTTACCAATATCCGGAATACCGACGGTGTTGATGCGATACTGAACTTCGGTTTTGGTCAGGGGCCGGCTATTGTCACCAAGAACTATGCCGCCCTCGACATTAACCTGCCCTTCTACCAGTCCCACGGTGTCGCCTCAGATGCGTTTCTCGATCTGGCTGGTGACGCTGCAGAAGGGCTACGCCTGCCGGCCTCTCCGATCCTGATCCCGAGTTCCCTGCCGGATGACGATCCCCAGAGAGAGGTTGTCCAGTCCTACGCCCAGGAGTACCGGGATCACTGGGGCACCCGGGTCTCCACCTTCGGTGGCTATGCCTATGACGGATTGATGCTCGCGGTCCAGGCCATCGAGGCTGCCGGCAGCACCGACAAGGCAGCGGTACGTGATGAGCTGGAGAATATCCTCGGCTACGTTGGCGTGACCGGTATCTTCAACATGGCACCGGACGACCACAACGGTCTGACTCCGGAATCGTTCCGCATCCTGGAAGTCAAGGACGGCGACTGGATGCTGGTCGAGTAATAACCTGACCAAACCTCTGCCCCCGGCCCGGTGATGGATGGGCCGGGGGTTTCTGACGGTACCTTCCTATGTTCTCAGAATTTCTTCAGTACCTGTTCACAGGTATTACGATCGGGGCTACCTATGCATTAGTGGCGCTGGGTTTCACCATCATTTACAACGCCAGTCATGTGATCAACTTCGCCCAGGGTGAATTTCTGATGATTGGTGGTATGGGCACCGTGGCGTTTATGGGCCTGGGTATTCCCATGTTTTTCGCCATCATCCTTGCGGTGCTGCTGGCATGCCTGGTGGGTATTGCATTGCAGCGCCTGGCGATAGCACCGGCAAAGAACGCAGACGTGGTCACCCTGATCATCATCACCATTGGCGCCTCGATATTCATCCGGGGCATTGCCCAGGTTGTGTGGGGCAAGGACTATCACGTCGTTCCGCCTTTCAGTGGTGACGAGCCGATCCGCCTTGGCGGTGCGGTACTGAACTCCCAGAGCCTTTGGGTGCTGGGCATTGGTGCGGTACTCGTTATCGCGCTGATTCTGTTCTTTACCCGAACCCTGATTGGCCGGGCCATTCTTGGTACATCCATGAACAAACTTGCTGCCCAACTGGTCGGTGTGAAGACGCAGATGGTGCTGATGCTGGCCTTTGGCTTGTCGGCGCTGCTGGGTTCCGTTGCCGGGGTTACTGTGGCGCCGATTACATTCACCGCCTATGACATCGGTATCCTGCTTGCGCTCAAGGGCTTCGTTGCGGCCGCCATGGGTGGACTGGGAAGCGGCCTCGGGGCTGTGGTCGGTGGCATCCTGCTGGGTGTGGTCGAGGCCATGACGGCCGGTTACATCTCGTCCGAATACAAGGATGCCGTGGCGTTTTCCATGATCCTGCTGGTCCTGTTTTTCATGCCCCGTGGTCTGTTCGGCGGCCGAACCGTGGAGCGTGTGTAATGTTTGATCGTTTTCTTGAATGGCGGATGAATTATGTGCTGGTTCTCGCCATCATCGTGTTTGTGATCCCTCTCCTGATGGAGAACCCGTTCTACTTTGATCTTGCGACCCAGATTCTGATCATTGCCGCAACCGTGGTGGGCCTGAACTTGCTGGTCGGCTATGCCGGCCAAATCAGCCTCGGTCACGCCGGTTTCTATGGCATGGGCGCGTACTTCAGTGCGGTGGCTACCTCGGCCTACAACTGGCCCCCGTTATTGGCCCTGATAGTGGCCGCCGCAGTGGTAGGACTGGTCGCCTGGGTCGTGGGGCGCCCGATACTGAAGCTGAAGGGCCACTACCTGTCCATGGCGACGCTCGCTGTGGGGTTTATCATTGCGATTATCATCAATAACGAAAGCCAGTTGACCGGTGGCCCTGACGGCATGGTGGTGCCCCCGTTCAGTCTCTTTGGCTGGGAGTTGAGTACCTTTGGGCTTTACTCCCTTCTGGGGCTGGAGATCCCGGGCCACGTAGCCTGGTACCTGGTAGCGGGTGTGCTGTTGCTGGTGGCGGTGATTATTGCCCAGAACCTGATCGACTCCCCGCTGGGGCGGGCTTTGCGTTCCATCCACGGGTCCGAGATCGCCGCCCGTACCGTGGGGGTGGATACCGCACGTTACAAGAGCATGGTATTCGTTATCTCGGCGGTTTACGCGAGTATCATGGGCAGTGTGTTTGCTCACTTCACCGGTTTTATCACCCCCGCCATCGCAGGCTTCGATTACTCCATTGTACTGATCACCATGGTGGTGCTGGGCGGCATGGCCTCCCCCATGGGTGTCATTCTGGGTGCCGTGGTACTCAAGCTGTTGCCCCAGTTCCTGGCCGGTTTCCAGGAATATGAGACGGCAATCTTTGGTTTCATTCTGATGGCCACCATGATTTTTATGCCGAAGGGCTTTTACCCCACGGCTATGAACGCCATTCGCAATAAGCTCGGGAAGTCGTCGGGAGGTAAGGCATGACGGTCATGATCGATGTCAAAGGCCTCGACAAGGAGTTTGGTGGCGTCCATGCCATTGAGGGCCTGGAATTCTCGGTGGAGCAGGGGCAGATCTATTCGGTGATCGGGCCGAACGGTGCTGGCAAGACGACCCTGTTTAACCTGATTACCGGCTTCTACACGCCCACCCGGGGCGAGATTACGCTGAACGGTGAGAGCGTGGTCGGTATGGACCCCAACCGCCTGGCGGAACGGGGCATGTGTCGCACTTTCCAGCAGATGCAGATCTGCATGAATATGACGGCGCTGGAGAACGTGATGCTGGGGCGCCACCTGAAGATCCGCTCCAATCTGTTCACGTCCATGTTCCGGCTTCCCTCACTGCTGCGTGAGGAAAAGGCCTGCCGTGAGCGGTCAAAGGAGCTGATGGCGTTTGTGGGTTGCGGCGAGTATATCAACACGGAAGCCTCTGCCATGTCTTACGGCGCGCTCAAGCGTCTCGAGATTGCCCGGGCCCTGGCAGCGGACCCTAAGATCCTGCTGCTCGACGAGCCGGCCGCCGGTCTTAACGGCACCGAAACGGCGGAGCTGGAAGAGCTGATCCGCAAGGTGGCGGAGCAGGGGGTGACGGTCATGCTGGTAGAGCACGACATGAAACTGGTGATGGGTATCTCTGACCGTCTGCTGGTGATCAACTACGGCCGCAAACTGGCTGAGGGCACCCCCGAGGAAATCCGCAACAATCCAGATGTCATCGCTGCCTACCTGGGTGGCTGAGTGAAAGGGCAAGTATCATGAATGAACAGAATCAGACCACGACGCCTGCCCGGTCGCGCAGCGAACAGGCCGTGGGAATCATTATCCGCGAGCATCAGGGTTTGTGGCGCGTTATCGATCTTCTGGAGCAGCTTCAGCAGGACATGAACGTGAATGATCAGCGCCCGGATGAGGTGTTGTTCAATACCATATTTGATTACATACAGCACTTCTCGAACCGGGTGCATAGCCAGCCCACGGAGATCGTGCTGTACAAGAAGCTTCGTGAAAAATCGTCGGAAAGTGGTCCATTGCTGGACAAGCTGGAACGCGGCTATGTCGTAGGCCACGAGAAGATTAACGAACTTCGCGAGCTCCTGGCGACCTGCGTCCGTGGCTGGCCCAATGGCCGGGAAGCCTTCAGCCATGCGTTGAGCCGGTTCACCCAGGCGCTGCGCAAGCACATCAAGAAGGAAGAGGGGGTAGTAATTCCCCGGGCCAAGGAGGTGCTGAGCGAAGCGGACTGGACCGAAATTGCCGAGGCGCGGGATCAGCAGAACGATCCGTTGTTCGGCGACCGTGTCCGGGAGGAGTTCCGCGAGCTGCGGCACCAGATCGTCAGTTATACGCCCGAGCGCTTTGGTGGGCTGGGGCTGTCCCACCCCACCAGTCGTCCCGAAACCGGCAAGGAGATGCTGAACATTCAGGGGCTGGTGTCTTCCTACGGTCAGATCGAGGTGTTGCATGAGATCGACCTGAAGATCCATTCCGGTGAGATCGTGTCACTGGTCGGTGCCAATGGTGCGGGCAAGTCTACCCTGCTGATGGCCATTTCCGGGCTGCAGCCCCTCGACAGCGGGAAGATGACGTTCGAGGGCCAGGACCTGAACCGCATGCCAGTGGACAAGCGGGTTTCCAACGGTATTGTCCAGGTGCCGGAGGGGCGTCAGGTGTTCAAGGATCTGAGTGTCCACGACAATCTCCGCCTGGGTGCCTATACGCGCAAGCAGGGTGCTGAGGTGGAGCGGGATCTGCAGAAGGTCTATGGCAAGTTTCCGATCCTGGAGCAGAAGCGGGACAATCTGGCTGGCGAGCTTTCTGGTGGTCAGCAGCAGATGCTGGCGATCGGCCGGGCATTGATGGCGAAGCCGCGGCTGTTGCTGCTGGATGAGCCTTCCATGGGGCTGGCTCCGCTGATTGTGGAGGAGATTTTCGGGATTATCCGGGAACTCAAGGAGGAGGGCATTACGGTGTTCCTGGTTGAGCAGAATGCGTCGCAGGCTTTGGCACTGGCCGATCGTGGGTATGTGCTGGAGACTGGCCGGGTGGTGCTCGAGGGTACCGGGCGGGAGTTGCTCAGTAACGAGAAGGTCAGGGAGGCCTATCTCGGGATGTGATTTCCCTGGGTACCGTGGCCCTGTTGATTGGGTGCAGGGCCAGTGCCCGAGTAGGTCTTTCCGGGACACGCCGTAAATACATCCATGTAGGCTCCTCAAAAAGGTCCCTCTTTTTGAGGGTCCCGGAAAGACCTACCCGGTCCCTGTCCTTCTGACTCTGGGTGATGTCCTCATAAAAAAGCCGGACTGGTATTTCGCCAGTCCGGCTTTTTCGTCTGCAGGTTGCACAGAGAGGGGGGAGCGGTTAACTCCCCAACCCCAAACTTACTGCTTCTTGGCCACCAACGTCAGAATGTCATAGCTGGCCACCAGCTCGTCATTCTGGTTGGTCACTTCCACGTCCCACATGACCACGCCCTGGGGGTGACCCTCGGGAGAGGTGCGGCCCTGGTCGATCTTGCGCTTGCAGGTCAGGCGGGCGCGGATGGTGTCGCCGGCGCCTACGGGGGTGATGAACCGCAGGGTGTCCAGACCGTAGTTGGCCAGTACGGGGCCTTCGCCCGGGTAGACGAAAAGGCCGGCGGCGGCAGACAGGACGAAGTAGCCGTGGGCGATACGCCGGCCGAACTGGGTTTCCTTCGCGGCGATTTCGTCAAAGTGCATGTAGAAGTGGTCGCCGGAGAGGCAGCCGAAGTTGACGATGTCCGCTTCGGTCACGGTGCGGCGGTGGGTCAGCAGGGACTCGCCCACCTGCAGGTCGTCGAAGTGGCGACGGAACGGGTGGATGTCGTTTTCGATGACCTTGGCGCCACGGACGTATTCGCGGGTCACCGCTGCCACCATCGTGGGTGAGCCCTGAATGGCAGTGCGCTGCAGGTAGTGGTGTACAGCGCGGATGCCGCCAAGTTCTTCACCACCACCGGCGCGGCCGGGACCGCCGTGCTTGAGCATGGGCAGCGGGGAGCCATGGCCGGTGGACTCCTTGGAGGCTTCTGCGTCCAGGATCTGGAGGCGGCCGTGCTGGGCGGCCAGTACCGGAATCATTTCTGCGGCGATGGCCGGGTCCTTGGTGGTCAGGGTGGTTACCAGGCTGCCCTTGCCCTTGGCAGCAATGGTCAGAGCCTCTTCGATGCCGTTGTAAGGCATCAGGGTGGCGACCGGGCCAAACGCTTCGATGTCGTGGGCGCCACCGTCGTTCAGCGGATTACGGTTAATCAGCAAGTGGGGGGCGATAAAGGCGCCGTTGTCCACACCGTCACCGACGGGTTTCAGGCCTTCGGTCTTGCCATAGACGCACTCGCTGGACTCCAGCAGGCGATCGATGGCGTCGTTGACGTCCCGTAGCTGATCCTGGGAGGCCAGGGCGCCCATGCGCACACCTTCTGCGGCAGGGTTGCCGAAGGTGATCTTGCCCAGTCTTTCCTTGATGCGTTCAGCCAGGGCGTCCAGGTGCTCGGCCGGCACCAGTACCCGGCGTATAGCGGTACATTTCTGGCCGGCCTTGGCGGTCATTTCCTTTACCACTTCCTTGGCGAAGATCTCGAACTCCTCGTCGTCCGGCGTCACGTCCGGGGCCATAATGGCGCTGTTGAGGGAGTCCGCCTCCGCATTGAAGGGTATGCTCTTCGCCATAATGTTGGGGTGGCTCTTCAGCTTCAGGGCGGTGCTCGCAGAGCCGGTGAAGGTGACGAAGTCCTGTTCCTCCAGGCGATCCAGCAGGTCACCGGTGCCGCCGATGATCAGCTGCAGGGCGCCTTCCGGTAGGAGGCCGGAGTCATTGATGAGGCGTACAGCTGCTTCAGTGAGGTAGCTGGTGGCGGTCGCCGGCTTGAAGATGCAGGGCATTCCCGCCAGGAATGCCGGCGCGAATTTCTCCAGCATGCCCCAGATGGGGAAGTTGAAGGCATTGATGTGGACAGAGACACCACGGCGGGGCACCAGGATGTGGGTGCCATTGAAGTGGTTGTTCTTGCCCAGCTGGTTGACCGGGCCTTCATGGGCCACGTTGCCGGAGGGCAGTTCCTTGCGACCGGTGGAGGCGTAGGTGAACAGGGTGCCGAAACCACCGTCGATGTCGATCCAGGAGTCGGCCTTGGTGCACCCGCTGTGATGGGAAATGGCGTAGAGCTCATCCTTACGACCCTGGATATAGATGGCCAGTTCCTTGAGGATGGCGGCGCGCTGCTGGAAATCCAGTACCAGCAGGCTTTTCACACCGGTGTTGCGAGCGTAGTCGACTACCTCACCGAAGTTGATGGTTTCCTCGTGGGTGTGGGCCACGGTTTCGCCGTTAACGGCGCTTGGCAGGGCCTTTGCGGCGGTTTTGCCGAACCACTGGCCCGCAATGTAACTCTGTAGGACTGACATTGGCGTTCTCCCGGAATACTTTGTAGCTGACATTGTTATCGGAATGCGTTTCAGGATAAGCAAAGCCGGCGCGGGCGCCGGCTCTGGGATGTCTCCAAACGTTTCTTACACTTCGTCAAAGTCGAGTACGACCTTGTCACTGACCGGATAGCACTGGCAGGAGAGCACGTAGCCTGCCTCGACTTCGTAGTCTTCCAGTGCGAAGTTGGCGTCCATTTCCACTTCCCCTTCCACGACCTTGGCCTTGCACGTGGAGCAGACACCGGCCTTGCAGGAAAAGGGCAGGTCAGCGCCCATTTCGTTGCCGGCATCCAGGATGCTTTCCGTGTTGCGGGTCAGGTCGAAGGTCAGGGCGCGGCCGTCGGCCCGCACTGTGACCTCACTCACCGCCTGCGGGTCAACCTTGGTCTCCGCCCGGTCCTTGCGCGGGGCCTTGCCACCACCGGCGGGGGTAAACAGCTCGTAGTGGATCTTGTCCTTCGCAAGTCCGTGGCGCTGCAGTGAGTCGCGGACGGTCTCTGTCATGATCTGCGGGCCGCAGATAAAGGCTGCGGTCAGCTTTTCGGCATTCAGCCAGTGGTCGAACAGGGCATCGCACTTGTCGGAGTCGATGCGACCGTTGTAAAGATCAATGTCCTGCTCTTCACGGCTGAACAGGAAGACCAGGTTGAACCGGCCCATAAAGCGGTTTTTCAGGTCTTCCAGTTGCTCCCGGAACATGGTGCTGGCGGTTGACCGGTTACCGTAGAACAGGGTGACCTTGCTCTTCGGCTCTGCTTCCAGTGTGGTTTTCACAATGGACAGGATCGGTGTGATACCGCTACCCGCTGCTACGGCCAGGTAGTCGCCTTCACGGGCGGGGTCGAGTTCCACATAGAAATGGCCCTGGGGCGGCATGACCTCCAGGGTCTGACCGGGCTTGAGTTGCTCGTTGGCCACGGTAGAGAAGCGGCCGCCAGGGACCTTCTTGACGGCGATGCGCAGTTCCTGGTCCTTGACCCCGGTACAGATAGAGTAGGAGCGGCGGACTTCCTCGCCGTCCAGTGTTGTCCGCAGCACCAGGTGCTGGCCCTGGTGGTAACTGAAGGTTTCTTTCAGGTCTTCCGGCAGGTCAAAGCTCAGGGACACGGCGTCCCGGGTTTCGGGCCGGACTTCGCGAATGGTGAGAGGGTAGAACTTGTTCATAATTGTTCTGCTCTAGATACATTTGAAGTAATCAAAGGGCTCCCGGCAATCGAGGCATCGATACAGAGCCTTACAGGCGGTGGAGCCAAACTCGCTGACCCGTTCGGTGTGGGTGCTGCCGCAATGGGGGCAGGCGATTGCTTCGTCCACACCCTTGAGGGTCAGCTTGCTGGAGCTGCCCACCGGCGGGGCGATGCCGAATTCCTGCAACTTGCGTCGGCCTGCCTCGGTGATCCAGTCAGTGGTCCAGGCCGGGGTCAGTACCCGGCGGATCCGTCCGTTGCGGATGCCTGCCAGTTGCAGGGCCTCCTTGATGGAATCCTCGATCATCTCGGTGGCCGGGCAGCCGGAGTAGGTGGGGGTCACATCCACCACCCACTCGCCGTCTTCCTCGGCGATCCGCCGGACCATGCCCAGCTCCACCACGCTGACCGCAGGTACTTCCGGATCCTTCACTTCGTCCAGCAGGGCCCAGATGTCCGCCTCGGTGACCGGCTTGCTGCGGTCACGGGCGGGAATGCGGTCACTGGCGATCACCGGCTGGTCTTCCAGCAGGGAGCGCGGTTCGGGTTTACCAGGTCTTGGCATCCGGATAGGCCCTTTGCAGGAATTGCATCTCGGCAAGGATATAGCCGAGGTGCTCGGTGTGGTGACCCACCTTGGCGCCCCGGTACATCCAGGCATCTTCCGGCGGCGGTGTCAGGGTGGCCTCGGTCAATACTTCGTTCACCAGGCCCTTCCAGTCAGCAGCCAGCTGTTCGGGGTTCGGGCCGATGCCGGCCTTGAACAGGGTCTGTTCAACGTCATCGGCTTCGATCATCTCGCCGGTGAACCGCCACAGGTCATCCACTGCGGTTTGCATACGCTGATGACTTTCCTCTGTGCCGTCACCGAAGCGCTTGACCCATTCGGAAGAGCGGCGCAGGTGATACTGAACCTCCTTGGCGGCCTTGGCGGCGATGCTGGCAATACGCTCATCCGGCGCTTTTACCAGGGAAGCCAGGGTAAAGTAGTGCCAGGCATCGAAGAAGAACTGACGCCCCATGGTGACGGCATAGTCGCCATTGGGCTGTTCCACCATCAGTGCGTTGCGGTAGTCATGGGCATCGCGGCGGAATGCCAGGTCATCTGCGCTGCGGCCATCATCGATCAGCTCCGCTGCATACTCGTACCAGTTGCGGGCCTGGCCCACCAGGTCGAGGGCGACGTTCATCAGCGCCATCTCTTCTTCCAGCGCCGGAGCCTTGCCGCACAGTTCGCACAGGCGCTGGCCAAGGATCATGTCGGAGTCTGCCAGGCGCAGCAGGTATTCCTGCAGTGCCTCTTGCTGTGTCATTGCCTTGCTCATGCCGGTCTCCCTTACATGTGGCCGACTTCGTCGGGCAGCTTGTAGAAGGATGCGTGGCGGTAAACCTTGTCATCGGACGGATCGAACAGGATTTCCTTCTCGTCCGGGGAAGACGCGGTAATCGCGGAGGACGGCACCACCCAGATGGATACGCCTTCGCTGCGACGGGTATACAGGTCGCGGGCGTTTTCCATGGCCATTTCCGCATCAGCGGCGTGGACGCTGCCTACATGCTTGTGGTTGAGGCCGTGCTTGCTGCGTACAAAGACTTCGTAAAGGGGCCAGTCAGCCATAATTCATCTCCTCTCAGGCAGCGTTCTGCTGTTTTTGTTGCTGTTTCTCGGCGTAGGCCCTGGCGGCCTCACGTACCCAGGCGCCACCGTCGATGGCGTTCTTGCGTGTTTCGATGCGCTCCTTGTTGCAGGGACCGTTGCCCTTGAGCACGTCGTAGAATTCTTGCCAGTCGATTTCGCCGAAGTCGTAGTGGCCACGTTCTTCGTTCCACTTCAGGTCCGGGTCCGGCGCGGTGCAGCCCAGGAATTCGAGCTGGGGAACCGTCTGGTCAATAAACATCTGGCGCAGTTCGTCGTTGCTCTTGCGCTTGATCTTCCAGGCCATGGATTGCTGGGAATTCGGGGACTGGTCGTCAGAAGGACCGAACATCATCAGTGACGGCCACCAGAAGCGGTTGATGGAATCCTGCACCATCTGCTTCTGCTCCTCGGTGCCTTCGCGCATCAGGTCCAGCAGGATCTGGTAACCCTGGCGCTGGTGGAAGCTTTCTTCCTTACAGATCCGGATCATGGCGCGGGAGTAGGGGCCGTAGGAGGTACGCTGCAGTACCACCTGGTTGACGATGGCAGCGCCATCCACCAGCCAGCCGACGGTGCCCATGTCAGCCCAGTTCAGGGTCGGGTAGTTGAAGATGGACGAGTACTTCACCTTGCCTTCGTGCAGCTTGTCGATTTCTTCGTCACGATCCGCACCCAGGGTTTCCATGGCGCTGTAAAGATAAAGGCCGTGGCCTGCCTCGTCCTGGATCTTGGCCATCAGCTGGAGCTTGCGCTTGAGGGTTGGGGCGCGGGTGACCCAGTTGCCTTCCGGCAGCATGCCGACCACTTCCGAGTGGGCGTGCTGGGAGATCTGGCGGATCAGGGTCTTGCGGTACCCCTCCGGCATCCAGTTCTTGGCTTCGATCTTGGTTTCCGCGTCGATCTTGAGCTGGAACTCGCGCTCCTCTGGGGACATCTCCTCGAGGGACTTGACGCGCTTGGCGCCGGTTTCAACGAGCTGTGCGTACATGGTGTACCTCCGGTTCCGGTAAATAGGTTCTTGTTCCCGGGCGGGTGCCACACCCCTGGTGCGCACCTGAATCTTTTCGGCCCACAAGACCTGCTGGACGTTTGGATAATTATTTATGATACCTTGTGAAATATCAAGCGGATCATTTCTGTATCACGTTTTCTTTAAGATCATCTCGTCATAACCAGATAATGATCAATTCGAATGGCTCTACTGCGACGTTTTATCGAGATTTTTGGGTATTCGTCTCGATTGGTCACTTCTGATACGCAGGAGGAGTTCCGGTGTTCAGGAAGTGACGCCTTAAGGAGAAAAAAAGCCCCGTAAAGACGGGGCAAGGTCAGAGCAACAGGAGGTCTGCTCTACACGATGACTCGTTACGTTCTGATTACTTCCGGCGGTCAAACACCCGCTTTGCCTTGCCTTCGGAGCGGGCAAGGCGGTTCGGCTCGGTGATCGTAATGCGGGTGCTGATGCCGATGAACGACTTGATGTTGTGGGCGAGGGTTTTGGCGTACTTTTCCCGCTCGCCGTCATCGGCGCTGCCGTGCTCGGGCTTGAGCTCACATCGAATGTCCATGCAGTCCAGGTTGCCGTCCTTGTAGACCTCGATCTCATAGTGGGGTGACAGTTCCTGGACTCGCAGGATCTGTTCCTCGATCTGGCTGGGGAACACGTTTACGCCGCGGATGATCAGCATGTCGTCGCTGCGGCCGGTAATCTTGTCAATACGGCGCATGGGGCGGGCAGTGCCCGGCAGCAGGCGGGTCAGGTCGCGGGTGCGGTAGCGCAGGATCGGCAGGCCTTCCTTGGTAAGGGTGGTGAACACCAGCTCGCCATATTCGCCGTCGGCCAGGACTTCACCGGTTTCCGGGTTGATGATTTCCGGGTAGAAGTGGTCTTCCCAGATGGTGGGGCCGTCCTTCGTTTCGATGCACTCCATTCCAACGCCGGGCCCCATGACTTCGGACAGGCCATAGATATCCAGGGCGTCGATGCCCAGGCGTTCTTCAATCTCGACCCGCATGGCATTGGTCCACGGCTCAGCCCCGAAAATGCCAAGGCGCAGGGGCAGGTCGTGGGGGTTGATGCCCTGGCGCTCGATTTCATCAGCCAGGTTCAACATATAGGACGGCGTCACCATGATGATGTCGGGCTGGAAGTCCTTGAGCAGCTGAACCTGCTTTTCGGTCTGGCCGCCGGACATTGGGATCACGGTGCAGCCGAGCTTTTCGGCGCCGTAGTGGGCGCCCAGGCCGCCGGTAAACAGGCCGTAGCCGTAGGCCACGTGAACCTTGTCGCCTGCATGGCCGCCGCCGGCGCGGATGGAGCGGGCCACCACACTGGCCCAGGTGTCGATGTCTTTCTGGGTGTAGCCCACCACTGTCGGCTTGCCGGTGGTGCCGCTGGAGGCGTGGACCCGGACAATCTGCTCCATGGGGGTGGCGAACATGCCGAACGGGTAGTTGTCCCGCAGGTCGTTCTTCATGGTGAACGGAACCTTGGCCAGGTCCTCCAGGGAGTTGATGTCCATCGGCTTGAGGCCGATCTTGTCAAACGCTTCCCGGTAGAAAGGTACGTTGGTATAGGCGTGGTTGATGCTCCACCGCAGGCGTTGCAGCTGTTCATGGCGCAATTCGTCAACGCTGGCGGTTTCCAGGGGGTCGAGGGGACCGATTTTCTGCATGGGTAAGGTCATGATGCTATTCCCGGTTTGGACTTGTTGGTAGGTTGCGGTCCACTTGGTCGTTGTTATTGCGGTTCGCCCTGTTCGCGAACGCTGCCCTGGACCTGATAGGACTTGCCGCGGAACAGTGCGACGGTCCTGCCATCCTGGTTAGTGATTTCGATGTCATAAACGCCGGTGCGACGCCCCCGCGCTCGCTCGGTGGCGGTTGCGGTCAGGGTGTCGCCGAGTTGCCCGGCGGCCATGTATTCAATGCTGCATCCGGCAGCCACGGTGGCCTTGTCGTAGGTATTGCAGGCGAAGGCGAAGGCTGAATCGGCGAGGGTGAACAGGTAGCCCCCGTGGCAATTGCCATGGCCCTGGATCATGCGCTCGTCTACCGTCATGGTCAGGGTGGCGGTGCCAGGGCCGATAGTCTTGATCGCCATGCCCAGGTGTTGGCTGGCCTGGTCGCGGCTGAACATGGCTTCGGCGCACTGTTCAGCGAGGGTCTGGGGGTCGGGTTGGGTCATTGTTCTTGGCTCCCCGTGAGTCAGTAGTGGTGGTGTCTTATTGCCCTGTACGCGCGCTTTGGATTAGCGGCCCTTGAACTGCGGCTGTCGCTTTTCCATGAAAGCCGAGACACCTTCCCGGTAGTCTTCGCTCCGGCCTGCCTGACGCTGCAGGTCCCGCTCCAGGTCCAGTTGCTCGTCCCAGGTGTTGGTCGTGCTGGCATTCAGCGCCTGCTTGATCAGTGCCAGGCCGGCCGTGGGCTGGGTGGCAAAGTGCTCGGCCATCTTGCGGGTTTCCTCTGTCAGGGCCTCGTCATCCACACAGCGCCAGATCAGGCCCCAGGCTTCGGCCTGTTCCGCCTTGACCTTGTCACCCAGCAGGGCCATGCCCTTGGCGCGGGCCATGCCAGCCAGGCGGGGCAGAATCCAGGTGCCGCCGGAGTCCGGAACCAGTCCGAGTTTGCAGAAGGCCTGTACGAAGCTGGCAGAGCGGGCGGCCAGGACGATGTCGCAGCTCAGTGCAATGTTTGCACCAGCGCCTGCCGCAACGCCGTTAACAGCGCAGATCACCGGCACCGGCAGATCCCGGAGGGCGCGGATCAGCGGGTTGTACCAGGTCTCGATGGAGTAACCGAGGTCCGGCGCTGCCTCTCCCGGAGCAACGTTGCGGTCGCCCAGATCCTGTCCGGCACAGAAACCCCGGCCTGCACCGGTCAGCACCAGCACGCGAATGGTGTCATCCTGGCGAACCTTCTCGAGGGCTGAGCGCAGGGCTTCGTGCATGTCGGCGTTGAAGCTGTTCAGGCTCTGGGGACGGTTAAGCGTTATGGTGGCGACCCCTTGCTCGACGGCGAGGAGGATGCTGTCTTGGGACATGGTTAACTCCGTTGTTCTTGTGGCCTGTCGCCAGGCGAAGTGTGGTATCAGTATAGGCACTAATTGACACTCGTCAAGAACTGAGAAATTGATTTATGTATCGCTTTTAGTCGTAGATTGTGTGGAGTTATGCCCGGATGCTCTTAAAGCGAGATCTATAAACATATGGGGTAAAAGAAAAAAATATTCGATTTCCTGCTTGGCGAAAGTTTGCTCAGAAGTTTTCTGATACAAAAAGTTCCAGATATAGGGTTATTGGCGTGTTTGATTGCGAGGGGCGTGTTCCGGTGTTTCGGGCTAACCTCAGGGGTGCTGCGCTGTTATAATGCGGGTTTCGCCAAAGGGTTTTTCGGCAGACCGATGCCGGTAACCGTTTCAGGAGCTTGTCATGGCCGACGCCCATCCCCGACTTGTCAGTGCCCGGCACGAACTCCGCAGCCGGGTGGGGAGCTGCTATTCATGAATGAAGCGCTTCGACAGTTTGCGCTGGGGGTAGCTGGCGTCCGAGCCTGGTACGCGAGGGCGCCATTGCCAGGGGCGGCCCCCAGTCCGGACTTTGATTTTCGCGAGCCCGGTCAGGAGGAAAGCCAGGCCAATAACCCGGAGCCCATGCCGGACGCTCCTGCATCTGCTTCATCGCCTCCCGGAGTTTCCCGGCGGGGACTGGCACAGCTGCAAGGCTTGCTGGCCGGGGAGCAAAAGGGTGGGACCGCATACCGCTCCCCTGCCAGGCAGGAACAGGGTGCAAGTGGCAGCGCTGATGCTGTGCTGCCGGTAGCTGCTGACGTTGCGGATGCGCCGGCTGGAAAGGATGCAGCCGATGCCGGCGCCCCCGAAACCACCCCTGTGAATGATGTACTCGCCGGGATGCCCGTGAAGCTGCGCTGGCGTTTTTGGTGCGGAAGCCGGTGGCTGCTCATCAGCAGCACCCCGGACGAAGCGAGCCGTGGCCTGGAAGACCGGCTGGCAGAAAACGTTCTGCGAGCCCTGGGGGACTCTGTCCTGCGTACCGAGACCTTGCGCTGGCCGGTGTTCAATAATCCGGAGGTACCAGGCAATGATGCAGCAGGGGCTGCAGAGGTGCTCGCGTCCATGGTGCAGGGATTTGCGACGACAAGGCAACTCTGGCTGGGTATCGAGCCGGAGGATCTGTCGCCTGAGGCGACGAGGCTCTTGCGTTTGCTGGTAGCCCCTTTGGGCGATGCTGCCGTATCTTTTCCGAGAAGCCTGGCCGCCCTTTCGTCAGAGCCTGATAGCAAGCGACAGTTGTGGCAGGCGCTTCGGCAAGCCGAGGCCCTGTGATGAGTGGCATGTGCTCAGTCAGCGACCGCTATCTGGAAGTGGTGGTTCGGGAACTGACTCAGGGAGACCTGCCTGCGATTCTTGATATCGAGCACCAGGGGTACTCCCATCCCTGGAGTGAGGGGGTGTTCCGGGACACTTTCCGGTCTGGCTACTCGCTTCTCGGCATTGAACAGGCGGGTCGTCTGGAGGCCTATGCCGTGCAGGCAACCCTGTTTGATGAGGCTCATCTGCTGAACCTTTGCGTTCGTCCTGCAAGCCGCGGCCGGGGGTATGCGCGCCAGTTGTTGCGTGTTCTGCTGGCTGAATCTGCCTGTCAGGGGTTGCAGCGTATGGTGCTGGAGGTCCGTGTCGGCAATCGGAGCGCCAGGCGACTATACCAGAGCGAGGGCTTTGTCGTTGTCGGGGAGCGGCCGGGTTATTACCCGGACGGTGCCGGGCGGGAAGATGCGATCGTCATGGCCCTGGGGCTCGCCGGGCCGGCGGATCCGACCAGCTGAATCGTTTGTATCCTGCTGCCTGATCAGCGAAAATGCGCAGCTTTTCACCACTGACCCAGGCGGGGCGTCACCCGCATGACGTCCCTCCGGATCTTCAGACCAACCAGGCGTGAGGCTATGTCCGACAGTAAAATTGCCAGCGAAGTGTCCAACAGGCGCACCTTTGCCATTATCTCGCACCCGGATGCCGGTAAAACCACCATCACCGAGAAGGTGCTGCTGTTCGGTCAGGCGATCCAGAAGGCAGGGACCGTCAAGGGCAAGAAATCCGGTCAGCATGCCAAGTCTGACTGGATGGAGATGGAAAAGGAGCGCGGTATTTCGGTGACCACCTCCGTTATGCAGTTTCCCTACGGCGGTCGCCTGGTGAATCTGCTGGATACTCCGGGTCACGAGGATTTCTCGGAAGATACCTACCGCACTCTGACGGCGGTCGACTCCTGCCTGATGGTGATCGATGCAGCCAAGGGTGTTGAGGAGCGGACCATCAAGCTGATGGAAGTCACCCGCCTGCGGGACACACCCATTCTGACGTTCATGAACAAGCTGGACCGGGATACCCGTGATCCGGTGGAGCTCATGGATGAGGTAGAGGATGTCCTCAAGATCGCCTGTGCACCCATTACCTGGCCGATTGGTATGGGCAAGAGCTTCAAGGGGGTTTACCACTTGTCGCGGGATGAGGTTATCCTTTACCAGACCGGCCAGGGCCATACCATACAGGAGAAGAGGGTCATCTCCGGGCTGGACAATCCCGAGCTGGATGAGGCTATCGGCAACTACGCCGACGACCTGCGGGACGAGATCGAGCTGGTAAAGGGCGCTTCCCACGAGTTCGACCATGACCTGTTCATGGCCGGCGAGCTGACCCCGGTCTTCTTCGGTACGGCCCTGGGCAACTTCGGTGTGGATCATATGCTGGACGGGCTTGTGGAGTGGGCGCCGTCACCCTTGCCCCGGGAGACCGATGTCAGAACGGTGGAGCCGGCGGAGGATAACTTTTCGGGCTTCGTGTTCAAGATCCAGGCGAACATGGATCCCCAGCACCGGGACCGGGTGGCCTTCCTGCGCATTGTTTCCGGCCGATACCAGCAGGGCATGAAGGCCCGACATGTCCGTATTGGCAAAGAGGTGCGATTCTCTGATGCACTGACCTTTATGGCCGGTGATCGGGAGCATGCCGATGAAGCCTTTGCCGGTGACATCATCGGCCTGCATAACCATGGCACGATTCAGTTGGGGGATACCTTTACCTCCGGCGAAAATATGAAGTTCACCGGTATTCCCAACTTTGCCCCGGAGCTCTTCCGTCGCATTCGCCTGAAAGACCCGCTTAAGACCAAGCAGCTGCAGAAGGGGCTGATCCAGCTCTCGGAAGAGGGGGCTGTGCAGCTGTTCCGGCCCATGCGCAACAATGACCTTATCGTGGGCGCGGTCGGTGTGCTGCAGTTCGATGTGGTGGTCAGTCGCCTGAAGAGTGAGTACAAGGTGGACGCCATCTATGAGCCCATCAATGTGGCGACCGCCCGCTGGGTGACCAGCGACGACCCGCGCAAGCTGGATGAGTTCCAGCGCAAGGCCAACGACAACCTGGCCCTGGATGGCGCTGACCGGCTGGCTTATATTGCACCTACCATGGTGAATCTGCAGCTGGCGCAGGAGCGTTACCCGGATGTTCAGTTCCACAAGACCCGGGAGCACTGACCGGTCGCCAGGTTTGCGGAGGATTCATGCAGCTGGTTGACGCCCATTGCCATTTCGACTTTCAGGCCTTTGAGTGTCGGAGGGATGAGTTCTGGCAAAGGGCCCGGCAGGCCGGGGTTTCGCGCCTGGTCATTCCAGGGGTGCGGCAGCGGGACTGGTCCCGGGTGCAGGAGCTCGCTTCGGAGTGTAACGACTGGTGGTACTGCCTGGGTATACATCCATGGTTCGTTGGAGAGCACGGCGATACAGCCCTTGATGACCTGGAATCAGCGTTGCGCAATGCGGATGACCGCTGCGTCGGGCTGGGTGAGTGCGGGCTTGACCGTCTCCACGGTGACCTGGGCGCCCAGATGCCCTGGTTCGAGGCGCAGGTTGAGCTGGCGGACTCGCTAGGCCTGCCGCTCGTCATCCATTCTGTGCGAACCCACGATGAGGTTGCTGCGGTGCTTCGGCGCAGGTCGCCTGACGTACCGGTCCTGGTTCACGGGTTCTCGGGCAGCTACCAGCAGGGAAAGACGCTGGTGGACCTGGGGTGCTTCCTGGGGATTGGTGGTGTCATCACCTATGACCGGGCTCTCAAGACGCGGGATGCCATATCGCGGCTGCCCATCGAAGCCTTGGTGCTGGAGACCGATGCGCCGGATATGCCCCCTGCCGGGGTGGCAAAAGGCGAGAATGAGCCGGCAAACCTTCGGCAAGTACTGACAGTGCTGGCAGCACTGAAAAAGCAAGAGGAAGAGGTCCTCGCCCGGCAGCTGGCGCGAAACGTGGCGTGCCTGTATGGCTGGCCAGACCTGGAATCGGGTCAGTGAAAGGCTTGGCATGGCTGGTTGGTTAATATATACTCCGCGCCCTGGCTTTTCATGGTGATAATGTCGTCTCAGCCCCGAACGGCATTGTCCCGAGCCGGTAACCGAACTGGTTGGCCGGCCAACAGGTATAAAACCCGGTCTGGTGCTCTTCCCACAGCGCTGGCGTGCGGGTTTTTAAACGTTTATTTTTTTGTAGCGTTCAAGGCGGATTCAATGAAGACTCTGAGTGCGAAACCAGAAACCGTAACACGTGACTGGTACGTTGTAGACGCAGCCGGCAAGACGCTGGGTCGTCTGTCAACCGAGATCGCCCGTCGTCTGCGGGGCAAGCATAAGCCTGAGTACACCCCTCACGTCGACACTGGCGACTACATCGTAGTCATTAATGCAGGCCAGGTCCGGGTGACCGGCAAAAAGGCCAGTGCCAAGATGTACTACAGCCATACCGGCTTTCCCGGTGGTATCAAGTCCATCAACTTCGAGAAGCTGATTGACAAGGCCCCTGAGCAGATCATCCAGAAGTCTGTGAAGGGTATGTTGCCGAAGGGTCCCCTCGGTCGCGCCATGTTCAAGAAGCTGAAAGTCTATGCCGGTGCTGAGCATCCCCATGCAGCCCAGCAGCCCAAAGAACTCGACATTTAACGGAAGGCGGATATGTCTGTAACACAAAATTACGGTACTGGTCGCCGCAAGAATTCCACGGCTCGCGTCTTTATCCAGCCGGGAAGCGGTAACATCACCATCAACGGGCGCACGATCGAGCAGTTCTTCGGTCGTGAGACCCTGCGTATGATCGTTCGTCAGCCGCTGGTAGTGGCTGAGTCTACCGATCGTTTCGACATCAAGATCACCGTCGCTGGCGGTGGCACCAGTGGTCAGGCGGGCGCAATCCGTCACGGTCTGACCCGTGCGCTGATGGACTACGACGAAACCCTGCGTCCGGCCCTTCGCAAGGCTGGCTACGTCACCCGTGACGCGCGCCAGGTTGAGCGTAAGAAAGTGGGTCTGCGCAAGGCGCGTAAGCGTCCGCAGTACTCCAAGCGTTAATCCGGACTCCGGAGAGCGTACAAAAACCCGGCCATGTGCCGGGTTTTTTATTGTCTGCAAGGTTTTGATTCAGGTCACGCCCGATGGCGGCTTTGTTGCCTGTGGGCGGGTTCGCGGCTTGTAAGAAGCCGGTAATTTCATTACCATTTGTGCGCTTATAATTTTGGGTTGTGAAGTCCTTTTTCAATGTGTGCGCGGCCTTCAGGGCTGGTCACAGCATTGCCTGATGGGAGAAAACCATAATGAACAATGGCGACGTTAGCCAGGGCCGACGCCGATTTCTGATCGGCGCGACTTCGGTTGTTGGGGGTATCGGCGTCGTCGGTGCGGCTGTTCCGTTCGTGGCATCCTGGAATCCCAGTGCCAAGGCGGAAGCGGCAGGCGCACCGGTCACCGCCAATGTCAGCAAGCTCGAGCCGGGTCAGCAAATGACCGTAGAATGGCGGGGTAAGCCGGTGTGGGTTGTCCGCCGCACAGATGAAATGATTGAGCGTATCCGGGAGATGAACGATCGAGTCAAGGACCCCTTGTCCGAGGATGCTGTACAGCCGGAGTACGTGACCGGTGAGCTGCGCTCTCTCAACGAAAACTATGCGGTGCTGATCGGTATCTGCACTCACCTGGGTTGTTCACCCCAGTTTCGTCCGGAAGTGGCTCCGGCCGATCTGGGTGAAAACTGGCTTGGCGGTTACTACTGTGCCTGTCACGGCTCACGGTATGACCTGGCCGGTCGGGTATACCCCAACCAGCCGGCTCCGACCAACCTGGAAATACCGCCCCACCGGTTTGACGACGAAAACACCCTGACCGTCGGTCTGGATCCTGAGGGGGCTGCGTAATGAACAAGCTGATTAACTGGGTTGATGAGCGTCTGCCAATCGTTGACGCGTGGAATAAGCACCTGGCGAAGTACTACGCGCCGAAAAACTTCAACGTCTGGTACTTCTTTGGCTCCCTGGCCATGCTGGTCCTGGTGAACCAGCTGGTTACCGGTATCTGGCTCACCATGAGCTATAACCCCTCATCGGAAGGTGCCTTTGCCTCCGTCGAGTACATCATGCGTGATGTGGAGTGGGGTTGGCTCCTGCGTTATCTGCACTCTACCGGGGCATCGGCCTTCTTCGTCGTGGTCTATCTCCATATGTTCCGGGGGCTGATGTACGGCTCTTACCAGAAGCCCCGTGAGCTCATCTGGATCTTCGGTATGCTGATCTACCTGGTGCTGATGGCTGAAGCCTTCATGGGCTACCTGCTGCCCTGGGGGCAAATGTCCTACTGGGGTGCCCAGGTTATCGTTAACCTGTTTGGCGCCATTCCGGTGATCGGTGATGATCTCTCCCTGTGGATTCGTGGTGACTACCTGATCTCCGGTATTACCCTGAACCGTTTCTTTGCCCTGCACGTGGTGGCCCTGCCTATCGTGCTGCTTGGCCTGGTTGTGCTGCACATCCTGGCCCTGCACGAAGTGGGCTCAAACAACCCCGACGGTATCGATATCAAAAAGAACAAGGACGAAAACGGCATCCCGAAAGATGGTATCCCGTTCCATCCGTACTACACCGTGCACGACCTGCTTGGCGTGGCAGTGTTCTTCTTCGTGTTCTTCCTGGTGTTGTTCTTCTTCCCTGAGATGGGCGGTCTGTTCCTCGAGAAGCCGAACTTTGAGCCGGCCAACCCGTTGAAGACGCCAAATCACATTGCGCCGGTATGGTACTTCACGCCTTTCTACGCCATGTTGCGAGCGGTAACTGTAGACCTGTTCGGTCTTGACGCGAAGTTCTGGGGCGTTGTGGTCATGGGTGCTGCCATTGCCATCCTGTTCGTGCTGCCCTGGCTTGATCGCAGTCCGGTTCGTTCAATCCGGTACAAGGGCTGGCTGAGCAAGATTGCCCTGGCAATCTTCGCGGTGAGCTTCGTCATCCTCGGTTACCTGGGTATCGTGCCGGCTACCGAGGGGCGCACCATGGTGGCTCAGATCCTGACCACGTTCTACTTCCTGTATTTCATTCTCATGCCGTTCTACACACGCATGGAAAAAACCAAGCCAGTACCAGAGAGGGTGACAGGATGAAAAAGCTGATTCTGGGTCTTTTCATGACAGTCCTGCCAGCCCTGGCGCTGGCAGCCGCCCCGGGCGTACCACTGGATACCATGGAGGCGGATCACACCAACAAGGCTTCCCTGCAGCGTGGTGCGGCGACCTTCATGAACTACTGTGCAGGTTGCCACTCTATGGAATACGCTCGCTACAAGCGTGTTTCCGACGATCTGGAGATACCTGCTGAACTGTTCGAGGAAAACCTGATCTTTACTGGCGCCAAGATTGGCGAGCTGATGGAAATCGGCATGGACAAGGATCAGGCGGCAAGCTGGTTTGGTAATGCGCCGCCCGACCTCACCCTGGTGTCCCGGGTTCGTGGTGAAGACTGGTTGTATTCCTACTTCCGGGCTTTCTACAAGGATGATTCTCGCCCGCTCGGTGTGAACAATGCTGTGTTCGATAATGTGGGTATGCCCCATGTTATGGTTGCGCAGCAGGGTCTTTGCGCCGTGCCCCCGAAGATTGGAACCAATCCCAGTGTTGACCCGCTCAGTGGCAACGTGCGCGGCACAGACATCTGTGATGACTGGGCTATCGAGGGCTCCATGGAGCCAGGCGAGTTCAACCAGGCCATGTACGACCTGACCAACTTCCTTTCTTATATGGGTGACCCGGTCAAGGTAGAGCGGGAGCGTCTGGGTATCCTCGTCCTGATCTTCGTCGCAGTGTTCTTCATCTTCGCGTACCTGCTCAATCGCGAGTACTGGAAAGACGTACACTGACGTTTTAGCGTATAATCGACGCTGACAGTATCCAGCGGGCCATATTGGCCCGCTGGTTTTTTGCGTTCAGCAACGTGTATTGGTCTTATTCAATCTTGGAGTCGTTCTATGGGCGTTGTGACCAAGAGGTCATCAATGACGTTTTTCTCGGACCCTTCCAGCCATTACAGCCATCGGGTTCGTATTGTGCTTGCAGAAAAGGGTGTAACCGTTGATGTGGTGGACGTCGATCCCGACAACCCGCCCGAGGAACTGGCGGACCTGAATCCGTACAACGCCCTGCCAACCCTGGTGGATCGTGACCTGGTGCTCTACGAGCCCAATATCATGATGGAATACCTGGATGAGCGTTTCCCTCATCCGCCCCTGCTGCCGGTTTACCCTGTGGCCAGGGCTAACAGCAGGCTGATGATCCATCGCATCCAGAAAGACTGGTGTGGCCTGGTTGACCAGATCCTGGCAGATCCCTCCGCCAAGGGTTCCGATGCCGCTCGCAAGGAATTGCGTGAGAGCTTGCAGGCGACGGCGCCACTGTTTGGTGAGATGCCCTTTTTCCTGTCGGAGGAGTTCACCATCGTGGACTGCTGTATTGCCCCAATTCTCTGGCGCCTACCTGCCATGGGCATAGAGCTGGACCCGAAGCAGGCGAAGCCGATCACCAAGTATATGGAGCGTATCTTCGGTCGTGAAGGCTTCAAGGCGAGCCTCTCTGACCTCGAAGAAGACATCCGCAGTTAACTGATCCGGGGGCGTCGCCGGGCGGCGTCCTCCGGGCCCGGGAGAGCAACGTGTCTGAGCACAAGGTGACAATGACCTCCAGTCGTCCCTATCTGGTAAGGGCTTTCAATGACTGGATCCTGGACAATCACTGCACGCCCCACATTGTAGTGGATGCGAGTGTCCAGGGGGTGCAGGTTCCCGCCGACCATGTGGCCAACGGGCAGATTGTTCTGAATATAAGCCCGTCTGCCGTCAAGGCGCTCATTGTCGGGGATGATGCCCTGGAATTCAGTGCCCGCTTCGGAGGTGTGCCCATGCAGGTCTATATACCCCTGCAGGCTGTGATGGCGATCTACGCTCGCGAAAACGGTGAGGGCATGGTTTTTGGGAGTGAGCCCGGCTCGCCGGATCCCAACGGTGGCCGAAAGCCCGAGGAGTCCGGGCGTGACAACAAGGGTGAAGGTGAGCGCCCCAGTGGTCGCCCGAGCCTCAAGGTGGTCAAGTAGCTTTTCACTATCCTGGATAGCGGGTGACCGGGTTCTCGCCGGTCGCGCGCCTTCCTTGCCCGCTTTTTCCGGCACTTCGCTGGCCTCAACCTCCGAAAAGATTTTCTTCAACGAGGCGACACAGTGCGCCGGTAATCAGCATCATGATCGGCATCGCCGAGACCGGGTCCAGGTCATTCAGGGTGATCTCGAGATCCTGGGGCTGTAATAATGCGCTGATGTCCGTCTTTTCCCTCGCACTAAGCACAATAACATTAATGTCCCGGTCGTGGGCGGCCTGTATGGCCTGGATCAGATTCGCTTTGTGGCCGTCGTCAACATAGACCATCAAGGTGTCACCAGGCTTGCCAAGGGCGGTCACCTGTCGTGCGAAGGTTTCGTTAAACCGGTTGTCGCGGCAGATGGCGGAGTAGGTCGTTGCGTCGGCACCCAGGTTCACTGCGGGTAGTCCGGGGCGGTCCTGGTCGAGGCGGCCGAGCAGGCTGGTGCAGAAATACTGGGCCAGGGTGTTGGCACTGCCGTTTGCGCACGCGAGGATCTTGCCGTCGCTTAGCAAGGTCTGCACCACCATGTCCGCGGCAGCGGGTATCAGGGGGGCGGAAAGACTCCCCGCCATGGCGGTATGCTCCATATGGTTGGCAAACCATTGACTAACACTCTCTTCAGTACTGCTCATGCTTCTGCCTGAATTGCGTTTCTGATCCAGCGGATACGGTACTGGTGGGTGGTGCCTGGCGCAATCGCGACCACATCGATCCTGCAGGGGTGGTCCCACAGGCCGTTTCGATGGAGATAGAAAGATACGGCCCGCAGTAATTTCTGCTGCTTTCGCCATCCGATCGATTCGGCGCCATCCGTGAGCGCGTGACGTTTGCGGAAACGGACCTCAAAGAACACCAGGGTTTCGGCGTCCTGTCCGATAAGGTCGATTTCACCCCCGCGGTTATAGACGTTACGTTCCAGTATCCTGACACCCTTGCTTTGAAGGTAGCGGGCGGCTACCCCTTCCGCCTGGTCACCCAGTTTCTTGCGGTTGACCCTTCCGGTTGCTGGTGTGGTGTCGCCGTCCCTGGTTCGCATGTCAGTTGGTGGTGTCGCTGCTGTCCAGCGTTTCGACAACCTCGCTGGATTGTTCCTGGTTGCCGGTAGCAATAACAGGTACTCCTTCACGGAATACGCCCCACATCTGGGAACGGTGGACCCTGTTGTTACCGTCGAGCCACAGTTCGCCGGTGTGGCCGTCAACCCGGGTGTCAGTAACCTGCTGCATCAGGGGCAGGCGGGTGCTTAGCGTCCAGGCGTCTGCGCCCATGGCAAACAGGCGGCCCAGTGGTCCGTCCAGGTTATCGAATTGCTCATACGCCTGTCGCCGAAACTCGGGTTCCTGGTCCAGGATCCAGGGCAGGTCCGTGAAGAACACGCCATTTATATCCCGGTCCCGCGATGGGTCCGGCCGGCCGCTGTAGATAATCGAAGGCGAGAACACCGGCACGTCTCCGGCATAGTAGAACGCGAACAATGGTTTGAACTGGCGGGCGATGACGGGTTCCGCCACCATCACGATTGCATCTGCATCCTGGCGTCGGCGGGGCTCAAATTCGATATTGACCCCCAGGGTACGCTCCAGCTCTACCGCCCTTTCACGGCTTACATTGATGCCCAGCAGTTCCGCTGACACGCTCCGCAGGTTGTCTTCCTCGGAGTAACGGTCGGTGTCGAGAATAACGCCGCCAAGCTCGTCCATTCGGTGCTTGAGCGCCCGGGCTACCCGGTCGCCCCAATCCCCCCGGGGAATCAGCACCAGGGCGGTCTTCAGGCCTTGGTCCCTGATTTTCTCGGCAATCCCTCGCGCCTCATCCTCGGCGGAGAGGCCGAACTGGAACAGTTGCGGGGGGCGAGGGCCGTCCTGTTCAGGGGCATAGTTCAGTGCCAGAACAGGCACGGGTAGCGAGTCCTGGCTGGCCAGCGCTGCTACGGCATCCTTGGCAAGGGGGCCAACAATCAGGTCCGGCTTGTCGGCAAGCAGTTCCGGCATCAGCTCGTCGATGGAGCGTCCGTTGGTATCGACAATCGTAACGGAAATGTCGTGCGAGGAATTGTCGAATTCAGCCTTGTCTTGCGCAGTGGTGCCATCCTCCCCGGAACCGGTTTCCGGGACCGGGATGCTCCCGCGTTCGGCATCGCTTCCGCGATTTTGCCGGGCGTCCTCATAATAGGCAGCGAGGAAGCCTTCACGAACCATGTTGCCGGCTGCTGAAAGAGGGCCGGACAGGGGCAGCGCCAGGGTGATCCGCTCTGGCCGTTGCTCCAGTACCTGGGCCATGATTGTCAGTTCGGCGGGCAGGGCTTCAGTGCCGGGATGGCCAGTCCAGTTGAACTGCCAATTGCGTACGGCACGCCCCTGTTCTTCAAAGGTCATGCCCGGTTGCCTGAGAGTGGCTGCCAGCTCGTACCAACCCTGGCTCTCGAAGCCAACAGCTGAGGTGGCAGCCTCTTCGAGTTGCTCATCCGAGGTCTGCTTCAGTGCCTGCCATAAACGGTCGTTGATCTGCTGGCGGTCCTGTTCCAGCAGTCCTGGCTCGATTCCCATAAGCAGGCGAGCTGTCTCGAGGTGGGCGTTCGCCAGCTCGTAGGTGGCCAGCTGAAGCGTGGCGGCCCGTGCTCGGATCTGTTCGGGGAATGTGCTGTACCTGGATGGCCCCAGATCGGAGGTAAGGTCCTGGGCCCAGCCTCGATCCTCAAGAGCCACTGCGCTGGCCATGCTCAAGAGAACGAACTGGTTGGCCAGACCCTCGGCGGGGCTTTCGAAAGCGTCGGAACGAAGGATCCGGCGGGCGTTATCATGGGAGCCCTGCTCCTGAAAGCTCGCAGCGGCACGCAGCAGGAAGCGCTGGGTTTCTTCGCCGGGTGATAGCTCCTGCGCGGCATTCAGTGCGTCGCCGGCACTCCTGATGGCGTCGTCCTGCAGTTGTATCGGGGTACACCCCGTCGCCAGCAGGGTTGTCAGGGCTGAGGCCAGGGCGAGGCGGCGCAAAGTTGGCAGGTGACAGCTCATATCAGGCAGGGCTCCTTGAGGTACCAGCCAAGGGCCGGCATAGTGTCTCTCTGGTAAAGGGTGTCAGGGCTGCAAGTTTACCAGCTTGGCGGTCTTTTCACAGGCTCACATCGGGGATTTTCCATTGCTTACAGACAGCGCTCCGGCCGCCATCGCCGGCACACTCTTTATTGTCGCAACTCCCATCGGCAACCTGGACGACCTGACCCGGCGGGCAGAGCAGGTGTTGTCCTCGGTTGACCTGGTGGCGGCCGAGGATACGCGTCACAGCGGGCGCCTGCTGCAGCACCTGGGAATCAGCAAGGCCATGTGGGCGCTGCATGACCATAACGAGCGGGAGCGCTCGGAGTCACTGCTGGATCGTATTGACGCCGGAGAGTCTGTGGCGTTGATCTCGGATGCTGGCACGCCGCTAATCTCCGACCCTGGCTATGTGTTGGTGCGTGCGGCTCGCCGGCGTGGCATTCGTGTGGTGCCGGTACCCGGAGCTTGCGCCATGGTCGCTGCCCTGAGTGCGGCGGGCCTGCCCACTGACCGTTTCCTGTTTGCCGGTTTCTTGCCGGCCAGGTCAGCTGCCCGCACCAAGGCGCTGGAAACACTCGCCCGGGAGACCGCAACCCTGGTGTTCTATGAGTCCCCGCGCCGAATCAGTGCATTGCTCCAGGACATAAAGAGTACCTTGGGTGAGTGCCGGGAGGTCGTGTTGGCGCGGGAACTGACCAAGGCGTTCGAGACGTTTTACTCTGGATCAGTGGTGGACGTACTGGAGGCGGTAAATGCTGACCCCCATTCTGCCAAGGGTGAATACGTGGTGATGGTAGCAGGGGCTACCGAGAGTGTTACGGACCAGGTGGCGGTGGACGCCGACCGGGTGTTAACCCTGTTGCTCACGGAGTTGCCTGTGAAGAAGGCGGTGAAGCTGGCGGCCGAGTTGACAGGTCGCGCACGCAATGACCTCTACCAGCGGGCCCTTGAGCTGAAGGGCGCCTGATTACGGCTCGCGCTTCGTCAAGGTGTCGGGGCTCGGTCAGAATTCCCTTGCGCCGGTCGGGGTGCGCAGGTATGGTCTCGCCTGAGCTCGCCAGACAGTCGCCGCCGGTGTCACCGGGGGAGGAAAGTCCGGGCTCCGCAGGGCAAGGTGCCAGGTAACGCCTGGGCGGCGTGAGCCGACGGAAAGTGCAACAGAAAGTATACCGCCTAAGCGCCTTTGGCGCCGGTAAGGGTGAAACGGTGCGGTAAGAGCGCACCGCGTGGCTGGCAACAGTCCACGGCGATGGTAAACCCCACCTGGAGCAAGACCAAATAGGAGTCCTATGGCGTGGCCCGCGCTGGACTCGGGTAGGTTGCTTGAGGCCTGTGGTGACGCAGGCCCTAGATGAATGACTGTCCACGACAGAACCCGGCTTATCGGCGAGCTCACCCCTTTTCTTTCCTTACCTGCTGGCGCATCCGCTGCCGGCGGTCCCATACTGAGAAATGAGTAGTTTTACGACAGGATTTGTTATAGCGAAAAAATCTTAGACTTCGCTCATTTTCTTCGAAACGTTTTGCAGGCTTTTGATTTGCTGGAGTTTCTCTTCGGTATCCTCGGTCAAGCCTTGCGCCCTATCCGCTAACCCCTTGTCATTAAAGAAACTTTTGTAATGTCTGCACCTGTGCCGGCGCTTGCATTGTGTCTGGCGTGTTCCTATAGTGTGCATGAGTGGGAAAAAGTGGAATTTAGTGGTTTTTAGTGGTTTCAGTGTGGTGTTGGGTGGGGGTTGGTGACACGGCACCATGATCAGGAAGAAACACAACAAACAGGGTCTGCGCTTTCAGCGATGAGCAACTTTCTCGGCAGTCACGCAATCAACATGGATGCAAAGGGTCGCCTGGCGATCCCTGCCCGTGTGCGTGAGGAGCTGCAGGAAGAATGCGGTGGCCGAATTGTTCTTACCGCAAACGCCGATGAAGAGCGCTGCCTGCTCCTTTATCCGGAGCCTGTGTTCGAAAACGTCCGTACGCAGGTGCTGGCACTTCCCAATATGAACAAGAAGGCTCGGCGGCTGCAGCGCCTGATTCTTGGGCATGCCACGCAGCTGGAGCTGGATTCTGCCGGTCGTGTGCTGGTACCGCCAACCCTGCGAAGCTACGCCCGGCTGGAAAAGAAACTGATGCTGATCGGTCAGGGCAAGAAACTGGAGTTGTGGAGTGAAGAGCGCTGGTTCGCCTGGCTGGACGAATCCGATGACGATGATGAAATGCCACCGCAAATGGAGGCGCTGTCGCTATGACGCCGGGTGACTCTTCAAGCGTAACTGCCGGCCAGGCCCTGCATCGCTCTGTGTTGCTGGATCAGGCGGTGGCGTTGTTGATGGTCAGGTCAGATGGGCGCTATGTGGATGGCACCTTCGGACGGGGCGGGCACAGCCGCCTCATCCTGCGGCACCTCGAGGGAGAGGGCAGGTTGCTCGGGATCGACAAGGACCCGGAAGCGGTCCGGTTCGGAGAAACTCTGGCGGCCGAGGACGGCCGCTTCGTCGTTTATCACGGGTCTTTTGCTGATATGGCGGACGCAACGGCTGCCCAGGGGTGGGATGCAGGGTCGGTGTCCGGGGTGTTGCTGGATCTGGGCGTTTCTTCCCCGCAGCTGGACGACCCGGAGCGTGGTTTCAGCTTCATGAGCAACGGCCCTTTGGACATGAGAATGGATCCCACCCGTGGCCTGAGTGCGGCCCAGTGGCTGAACACTGCCCGTGAGCAGGAGATTGCTGACGTTATCTGGCGTTATGGCGAGGAGCGCTTCTCCCGTCGTATCGCCCGTTCCGTGGTAAGGCAGCGGGACGAGGAACCACTGGTAACCACCCGGCAATTCGCGGAACTGGTCCGCCAGGCGGTGCCGAAGAAAGAAAAACACAAACACCCGGCGACACGGACTTTCCAGGCTGTACGCATCTTTATCAACAGGGAGCTGGACGACCTGGAAGCCGGTCTCGCTCAGGCTGTGGATTTGCTGGAACCGGGTGGGCGCCTGGTCGTCATCAGTTTTCATTCCCTGGAGGACCGGATCGTCAAGCGCTTCATGAGGGATCTGTCCCGGGGGCCGCAGTTGCCCCGTGGTTTACCGGTTACCGCCCGGGAAGTGGCACCACCGTTTCGGCTGGTGGGCAAGGCACTTAAGGCCAGTGAGCCCGAAATTGAAGAGAACGTCAGGGCCCGCAGTGCTGTTATGCGGGTTCTGGAGCGCCGCGCTGACACAGAGGGAGAGTCAATATCATGAGCGCTGTCACATTGGAAAAGCCGGCAAAAGCGCCGGTTCTGACCCGGGAAGCTGTTCGCGGGAGGGTATCTGATGCCCTCAAGCTGTCTGCCCGCATCTTTCGCACGCTTGCCGAGCCAAAGGTTGTGGTAACGCTGGGCCTGGCCGTTTTCCTGATTGGCTCGGCCATCGGGGTGGCTGTCAGTGCCCACCAGAATCGGGAGCTGTACAACGCCTTGTCGGAGCTTCAGGTGGAGCGGGATGCCTACCAGCGACAGTGGAGCCAACTGTTGCTCGAGCAGAGTGCCCTTAGTGCACACGGTCGTATTGAGCGAAAGGCTGTCGATGAGTTCGATATGGTGGTTCCGGGACGTGAGCACATCGTCCTTGTGCCTTCTGCAACCACGGACCGAATTGCCTCGGTCGCAAAATAAGAGTCAGCCATGTCCGCCAGGCCAGACAAGCCCACATTCATGCAGAAGATCGCCGCCAGCTTGAAGGCCTGGCGGTACGGGTCTGTCGTGGCTGTGTTCCTGCTGGTGGTGGCGACGCTGGGTTGGCGCCTGGTGGACCTGCATGTGATTGACCAGGAATTCCTGCGTAAGCAGGGTGATGTTCGTACCATCCGGGTGGATTCAATCGATGCCCACCGGGGGATGATTACCGACCGTTATGGTGAGCCCCTGGCTGTGAGTACCCCGGTGGAGACGCTCTGGGCCAATCCTGGTGAGGTGGACCCGGAAGACCCTCGCCTGTCCATGGCTGCCAGTTTGCTTGAGATATCCGAAGCGCGGCTGCGGCAGCGGTTGCGGGACTATGCCAGTAGGGAATTTATCTATGTAAGCCGAAAGATTCAGCCGTCGCTGGCGAGGGAAGTGCTGTCGCTGGGAATCCCGGGTCTGTACAGCAGGCTGGAATACAAGCGTTATTACCCTGCTGGCGAGGTGGCGGCCCATCTTGTCGGATTTACCAATATCGATGAGCAGGGCCAGGAAGGTATCGAATTGTCCTATAACGAGTGGCTCAGCGGGCTGCCGGGGCGTAAGCGGGTACTGAGGGATAACCGTGGTCGCCTGATTCGTGACCTGTCGCTGATCCGGGATGCCCGCCCGGGCAAGGACCTGACCCTGAGCCTGGACCTGCGACTGCAATACCTCGCCTATCGGGAACTGAAAGCCGTGGTCCAGGCCCACAAGGCTCGCGGTGGAACCCTGGTAATGCTGGATGTGTCCACCGGTGAGGTGCTGGCGATGGTGAACCAGCAGTCCTTCAACCCCAATGACCGGACGTCCCTGAGCCCGGGCAGGCTCCGCAACAAGGCCCTGACCGACCTGTTTGAACCGGGGTCGACCATGAAGCCCCTGGCGGTGGCAGCGGCCCTGGAAACCGGCAAGTACCAACCCGATACCCTGATCGACACTTCCCCCGGTTACCGGCGTTTTGGCCGTTTCACCATCCGTGATCATCGTAATTACGGCGAACTGCCAATAACGGAGATCATCTCCCGGTCCAGTAACGTCGGCGTCAGCCTGATAGCCAATGACATCGGCGGCGATGTGATTCGAGATTTCTATTTTCGCCTGGGGCTTGGCCAGCCGACCGGGATCGGCTTCCCGGGTGAGGCAGTAGGTGTACTGCCGATGACAGACAAGTGGCGTCCGGTAGAGGAGGCCACGCTTTCCTATGGGTACGGTATGAGTGTCAACGCACTGCAACTGGCCCAGGCCTATATGGCGGTTGCCAATGGAGGCATTCGTTATCCGGTGACGGTGATGCGACGGGATAGCATCCCTGCCGGTGAGCGCGTGATGTCGGAAAGGGTTGCCGCACAGGTGCGAGACATGTTGCAGGCAACGGTCGAGGTGGGCACCGGCAAACGTGCCAATCCGGCGCTTTATACCGCTGGAGGCAAAACCGGCACAGTGCACCTGGTGGGCGCGCGGGGATATGAGGACAGCCAGTACAAGGCCATTTTTGCCGGAATGGCGCCGATGGATAATCCCCGTATCGCTACGGTTGTAGCCGTGGACGCGCCCCAGGGGGGGGATTATTACGGTGGTGAAGTGGCCGCACCCGTGTTCGCAAGGGTAATGAGTGACGCCTTGCGGCTGTTGAATGTAAGGCCAGAACTGACCGCTGCCGAAGCAGAGGTCCGGACACCCGGCCCGACCGGGGAGCAGGGGTAATTCCATGTGCATGACCTCATTAAGTACCCTGCTGCAAGGTATCGTGGAGGTGCCATCGGTATTTGACGTCACCATCCATGGCTTGCGAACAGACAGTCGCCGGGTCCTCAGGGGCGATGCGTTCGTGGCATTGCCCGGCAGTCAGACGGCAGCAGACCACTATGTCGATGCGGCGATCGATGCCGGTGCCACCGTTATCATGCTCGACGTTGAAGCATTGATTCCCTGCTATGAGTACCGGGGTGCGCTTATCGTGCCTGTGCCAGCCCTGCGTGCGCACCTGGGGCAGATTGCTGACCGCTTCTTTGAACACCCGTCCCGCCGCGTCCGTGTTGTGGGGGTGACAGGGACCAACGGCAAGACCTCCGTAACCAGTTTTATATCCCAGCTTCTCGATGCGGCAGGGCTGCCTTGTGGCGTGTTGGGCACCCTGGGTTATGGCATGCCGGGTGAACTGAGGGAGGCCACCCACACAACGCCAGATGTGGTGGAGGTGAACCGAGCACTGTTCGAGTTGGCCCGCAAGGGCGCCCGGGCCGTCGCTATGGAAGTGTCCTCCCACGCCCTTGATCAGGGCAGGGTCCAGGGTGTGGCAATGATCGGCGCCGTATTCACCAACCTCACCCGGGACCACCTGGATTACCACGGCACGATGGAGGCCTATGGCCAGGCCAAGGCTTCCCTGTTTACCCGGGAGGGGCTGCATTTCTCGGTGATCAATTTTGATGATCCGTTTGGGCGCCAGCTTTTCGAACAGACCGAAGGCATGTGTGACCGGGTACGTTACAGTCTTCACGAATCCCAGACTGAACTCTGGTTGACCCGGTTTGCCCCGACACCGGATGGCTTTGAAGCTGACGTGGACGGGCAGTGGGGCCTCTTTAACTTGTCGGCTCCCCTGTTGGGCACCTTCAATGCCAGCAATTTGCTGGCGGCGGTGGCCGCCGTATTGAATCTTGGTGTGTCGGTGGAGCAGGTACAGAAGGCCGTGCCATCGCTGACGCCGCCACCGGGACGGCTGGAGAGCTTCAGTGGCCCGTCAGGCGTCCGGGTGATCGTGGACTATGCCCACACGGCCGATGCCCTGGCCAATGCCCTGACAGCCTTGCGACCCCATACCCGCGGCCAGCTAATCTGCGTATTCGGCTGCGGGGGTGACAGGGACAAGGGCAAGCGGCCCGACATGGCCCGGGAAGCCGAGAAAGGTGCGGACTGCATTATCCTTACGGATGACAATCCCCGTACCGAGTCCCCCGAAAGCATCATCAAGGATATGTTGGCAGGGCTTGAAAACAAGGAGGCGGTCAGAGTAATCCACGACCGCGGCGATGCCATTCGCTCGGCGGTGGATATGGCTCGCCCCGGCGATGTGGTCCTGGTTGCAGGCAAGGGGCACGAGACCTGGCAGGAGCGTAATGGCAAGCGCGCGCCGTTCAGTGATGTGGCACACGTTCAGGAGGCGCTGGGCCTTAACGGAGGTGCTGCATGATGCGCGCGTTTGGGCTGCAGGAGCTCGCCCGTGTTGTCGGTGCGGAAGCCCCGACATCAGACGTTATGGTCCAAAGGATCGTAACGGATACCCGTAACCTGCAGCAGGGTGACCTGTTTGTGGCATTACGGGGCGACCGGTTTGATGGTCACGGATTCCTGGGTGCGGCCAGCAAAGCAGGCGCAGTGGCCGCGATAGTGGACAAGGCAGATCCCGGTGTTGCACTGCCCCAACTGGTGGTCGATGACACGGTCCAGGCCCTGGCCGACCTCGCTCGCTTCAATCGCGAGCAGAGTGCAGCGGCCGTCGTGGCCATCACAGGCAGTAGCGGAAAGACCACCCTCAAGGAAATGCTTTCCGCGATTCTGGCCAATGAGGGCGAGACCCTCGCAACATCCGGTAACCTCAATAACCACATTGGTGCACCCCTGACCCTTTTCCGGCTGGCGCCGGAGCACCGCTTTGCCGTTATCGAACTGGGTGCCAGCGGGCTGGGCGAAATTGCGCACACGGTTGCCGCGGCCCGGCCGGACGTGGCGGTCATTACCAATGCTGGCGAAGCCCACCTGGAAGGGTTTGGCAGTTACCAGAATATCGTGCAGGCCAAGGGTGAGATCATCGACGGGGTGCCGGAAGCGGGCTCGGTTGTTCTCAACTTTGACGATCCAGCCTTTACCGTTTGGAAGCAGCGGGCGACAAACCGGAAGGTAATTTCGGTCAGTGCGAAGGGTGGCCAGGCTGATTATCGCTGTGCAGGTTTCGAGGCCTTTGATGGTGGCTACAGGGTAAAGGTGGCGATAAGTGACGGCCGGGAGTGCGAGCTTATGGTCAACCTGCCCGGTGAGCACAATATCGCCAATGCCTTGCTGGCCATGGCCGCTGCCGAAGCACTGGGCGCCAGGGAAGCCGCCGTTCGTAACGGACTGGCGTCGGTCAAACCCGCGGCTGGACGGCTTGAGCGAAAGGTGCTCAGTAACCAGGTGACGGTGATCGACGACAGTTATAACGCCAATCCCAGCTCCATGAAGGCTGCCCTGGACGTGCTGGCCAGTGCCTCCGGTACCCGTGCGGGATTGCTGGGTGCCATGGCCGAGCTGGGTGCTGATTCCGCGAAGCTGCATCAGGAAGTCGGCGCCCACGCCCAGGCCCTCGGAATTGAGAAGTTACTGGTGGTGGGAAACGGGGAGGGCTGCGAGGCCCTTGTTTCTGGCTACGGCAACATGGCTCGACGTTTTGATACCCACGAGCAGGCTGTGGATTGGCTGCTGAAAGACATCACTGGCCCAGTGACCATTCTGGTCAAGGGGTCCCGTAGTTCTGCCATGGACCAGGCAGTCAGGTTGTTACAAGAAAAGGTAGGTAATTCATGCTGCTCTGGCTGACAGAACTACTGGCGCCATATATCACTGAACTGACGGTGTTTCAGTACCTGACCCTGCGGGCAATTCTCGGCATCCTGACTGCGTTGCTGATATCGCTGCTGATCGGTCCCATGATGATCCGCAAGCTGGGCCAGTATCAGATTGGCCAGGCGGTACGGGATGACGGCCCGCAGACCCACCTGAGCAAGGCGGGCACTCCCACGATGGGCGGTGCCCTGATCCTTGTTGCCGTCGCGGTCAGCACGCTCTTGTGGGCAGACCTGGCTAACCGCTATGTGTGGATCACCTTGCTGGTTACCCTTGGCTTCGGTGCCATTGGCTGGGTGGATGACTACCGCAAGGTCGTCGAGCGTAACCCACGGGGCCTGCCGGCACGCTGGAAATATTTCTGGCAATCTGTGATCGGTGCAGTTGCGGCGGTGGGTCTGTTCTACAGCTCTACGCTGCCCCAGGAAACATCGCTTTATCTGCCTTTCTTCAAGAACGTCTCGCTAACCCTGGGGCCGGTTCTGTTTATCCTGCTGACCTATTTCGTCATCGTCGGCAGCAGTAATGCGGTCAACCTTACGGACGGCCTCGATGGCCTGGCCATCATGCCAACGGTCATGGTGGCGGGGGCGCTGGCGGTGTTTGCCTATCTGTCCGGCCACTTCCAGTTTGCCGACTATCTGCTGATTCCTCACCTGCCGGGTAGTGGTGAGCTGATTGTCTTCTGTGGCGCCCTGGTGGGGGCCGGTCTTGGCTTTCTCTGGTTCAACACCTACCCGGCGCAGGTGTTCATGGGCGATGTGGGCGCGCTCGCACTGGGCGCAGCGCTCGGCGTCGTAGCGGTTATTGTCCGTCAGGAAATCGTGCTGTTCATCATGGGTGGGGTGTTCGTGATGGAGACCATCTCGGTCATTCTCCAGGTGGGGTCTTTCCGCCTTACCGGACGCCGGATTTTCAGGATGGCGCCACTGCACCATCACTTTGAACTCAAGGGCTGGCCGGAGCCCCGGGTGATTGTCCGATTCTGGGTGATTACCGTCATTCTGGTATTGATCGGGCTGTCCAGCCTGAAACTGCGTTAGGGAACGAATAAAGCATGGCTGTTATTGCATCGGATCGTCGCACACTTGTGGTGGGCCTGGGTAAGACCGGGCTCTCCTGCGTGCGCTATCTGACCGGCCTCGGGCGTGAGGTGGCGGTAGCCGACAGTCGTGCCCGGCCACCTGGCCTTGAGCAATTACAGCAGCAATGGCCGGAAGTGGAAGTCCGGCTAGGTGACTTCGAGCGGGAGTGGTTTTGCGGCTTTAACGAGCTGGTCGTCAGCCCGGGCATCGCCATCAGTGAGCCTGCGATCGCCGCAGCTGCGGATCGGGGCGCGGTCATTCGCGGAGATGTTGACCTGTTCGCCGAAGCGGCACAGGCGCCGATCATTGCAATTACCGGCTCCAACGGTAAAACCACGGTTACGACCCTGGTGGGTGAGCTTGCCCGGGCATGTGGTGTCAAAGCGGCAGTCGGCGGCAACATCGGGACGCCAGCCCTGGACCTGTTAACTGACAAGCCGGATGTCTACATCCTGGAACTGTCGAGCTTCCAGTTGGAAACGACCCACGAACTGAACGCCGAAGTCGCTACGGTGCTCAACGTCACCGATGACCACATGGACCGATACCCTTCTAAAATGACCTATTACCAGGCCAAGCAACGAATCTTCCGGGGCGCACGCAATGCCGTGGTGAACCTGGATGATGCCCTGAGCACGCCCATGGCTCGGGACACGCTGAACTTCACCTGTTATGGCTTCCATCGAGTGAATCCGGAAACCTTCAGCACCCGGGATGATGACCAGGGCGTGTGGATCACCTGGGGGCTCGATAACCTCCTGAACACCAGGGACCTGAAGCTGGCGGGCCTGCACAATATCAGCAATGTGATGGCCGCCCTGGCTCTGGGCCATGCTGCAGGCTGGCCACTGGACACCATGGTCCGGGCTGTGTGCGAATTTCGCGGCCTGCCACACCGGTGTGAGCCGGTGCGTGCCCTGAATGGTGTCGAGTTCATTAATGATTCCAAGGGGACCAATGTGGGCGCCACCGTGGCGGCCCTGGACAGCCTGGCCCCTGGTTGTGAACGCATCGTGCTGATTGCCGGAGGTGACGGCAAGGGTGCAGACTTCAGCCCGCTGGCAAGGCCGGTTGCTGAGCATTGCCGGGCCGCAGTTCTGCTGGGGCGGGATGCGGATCGACTTGCGCAGGCCCTGGCTGGCGATGTGCAGATCGAGAAGGCTGATTCTATGGAACAGGCGGTGGCGTTGGCCGCAAGGATCGCCAGGGGTGGAGACCGGGTGCTTCTGTCCCCCGCCTGCGCCAGTTTCGATATGTTCTCCGGCTATGAAGACCGGGGTGACCGGTTCCGGCAGGCAGTGGGGGGCTTATGATGAATTTGTCCGGCGCTGTTCAGTCACACCTGCACCGGGGGCCCCTGTCCCAGCCGTTGCCCTGGCTGGTTGTCAGTGCTGCTGCCTTGTTGATGATTGGCGTCGTGATGATCGCTTCAGCATCCATGGATACCGCAGCAGCCAACCTGGGTAACAGTTATTACTACGCGCTTCGGCAGCTTATCTTCGCCGGACTCGGTTGTGCGCTGGCACTGACGGCCGCCAATGTGCCGGTTTCCTGGTGGTATCGCAGTGGCTGGCTGTTGCTGGCTATTGGCATGGCATCGCTCATGCTGGTGCTGACGCCCATGGGCAAGACCGTCAATGGCTCCACCCGCTGGATACCGCTGGGACTGTTCAACGTGCAGGTATCGGAAGTGGCCAAGTTGTGCCTGATTGCCTACCTTGCCGGCTATGTGGTGCGGCGCCGGGACGAACTGGTGAACACCTGGTGGGGCTTTATCAAGCCGGTCCTGGTACTGGGCGTTGCATCGGCACTGCTGGTGACCCAGCCGGATTTCGGGGCCACCGTTGTGCTTATGACGGCTGCCCTGGGGATGATCTTCCTCAGTGGTGTTCGGCTTACCCGCTTCATGCCACTGATTGCTGTGTGCGTGGTTCTCGGGGCTGTGCTGATTATTACCCAGCCTTACCGGCTCAAGCGCGTGGTGAGCTACCTGGATCCCTGGCAGGATCAATACAACACGGGCTATCAACTTACCCAGTCATTGATTGCCTTTGGGCGAGGTGAGTGGGCCGGTGTTGGCCTGGGGAACTCCATCCAGAAGCTGTTCTATCTACCGGAAGCCCATACGGACTTCATTTTTGCCATTACCGCCGAGGAGTTCGGCCTGCTTGGGTCGATGATCATCCTTGCGCTGTTCACTGTCCTGGTGCTGTCAGGCTTCGTCATTGCCCGCAACGCGGAACGTCAGGGAATGGGCTTTGCGGCCTGCTTTGCCTACGGTCTGACCCTCCTGCTCGGTCTGCAGGCGATGATAAACATGGCTGTGAACACCGGGCTGTTACCAACCAAGGGCCTGACACTGCCGTTGATGAGCTATGGCGGCTCCAGTCTTCTGGTGGTGTGTGTCAGCATCGGGATTCTGGTCCGGATCGAAATGGAGCGGCAGCAGCAACTGGCTGCCGACAACCCGGATCAGGTCGCCCCCAGCCAGGCAAGGGGGGCATCATGATGAAACGGTTTATGGTCATGGCCGGGGGGACCGGCGGGCATGTCTTTCCGGCGCTGGCTACCGCCCGCAAGCTCCAGGAAAAGGGGCACGAAGTGTACTGGCTGGGATCTGCCGGTGGCATGGAGGAACGGTTGATTGGCGATACCGATATTCCCCTGTCTACGGTCAGCGTTTCCGGCCTCCGTGGCAAGGGCCGCCTGGCCCTGTTGCTGGCGCCGTTCCGCCTGGTGCGGGCGCTTTGGCAGGCGTTGCGGGTGGTTAACCGTGTCAAGCCAGACTGCGTCATTGGAATGGGTGGCTTTGTAACCGGTCCGGGTGGCATGGCTGCCTGGCTGACACGTCGACCATTGCTGGTCCATGAGCAGAACGCCATCGCGGGCATGACCAACCGTATCCTGGCCCGGTTTGCCGAGACCGTTATGGAGGCCTTCCCGGGCAGCTTCGGGCCCGGGGTCATTACCCGTTGCACAGGTAATCCCGTGCGTGCGGATGTCGCCGCCTTGCCGGCGCCGGAACAGCGGATGGCGGACCGCGGCAGTCCCCGGCGCCTGTTGGTGCTCGGTGGCAGCCTGGGCGCCACCGCCATCAACGAGAAAGTGCCGGCTGCGGTGGCCCAGTTGCCGGATGAGTTGCGGCCCGAGATTCGCCATCAGTGTGGCGAGCGAAACCATGAGTCGGCAATGCAGGCCTACGAAACAGCGGGGGTGACTGCCTCCGTTGAGCCATTCATCAAGGACATGGCCGAGGCCTATGGCTGGGCGGACCTGGTGATCTGCAGGGCGGGGGCGCTGACGATTTCCGAGCTTTGCGCCGCCGGTGTCGGTGCGTTGCTGGTGCCGTTCCCCCACGCGGTAGATGACCATCAGACCCGGAACGCGGATTACATGGTCCGGGCCGGTGCGGCGCTGTTGATGCCGCAACACAAACTGACTGAAACCCTGCTGGCGGATACCCTGGCGGACCTGCTGGCGAACCCGCAGCGTCTGGTTGACATGGCGGGTGCAGCCCGTACGCTGGCGCGCCCCGATGCAACGGAGAGAGTCGTGAATTACTGTCTGGAGGCTGCCCATGTCTGAACTGACCAATCCGCCACTGGTATACCAGGTGCCCGAGATGCGCCGTATCCGCCACATTCACTTTGTGGGTATCGGGGGTGCCGGGATGTGCGGCATTGCCGAAGTCCTCAAGAACCAGGGATACCAGGTGTCAGGGTCCGACCTGAAAGAGAGCCCCGTGACTGACCGCCTCAAGGGACTGGGCGTGACTATTCATATTGGTCATCGGGAGAGTAACAGCGACGCGGCCGATGTGGTGGTGGTCTCCTCCGCTGTCAACCCGGATAACCCCGAGGTCGCCTCGGCCCGGGCCAGGCGTGTGCCGATTGTGCCCAGGGCAGAGATGCTGGCGGAGATCATGCGTTACCGCCACGGAATAGCCGTTGCCGGCACCCACGGCAAAACCACTACCACCAGCCTGATTGCATCGATACTTGGTGAGGCCGGGCTCGATCCAACCTTTGTCATTGGTGGCAAGCTCAATAGTGCCGGTACCAACGCCCAGCTTGGTGGTTCCCGGTACCTGGTAGCGGAGGCCGATGAAAGTGATGCTTCCTTCCTTCATCTGACACCGGTCATTTCAGTGGTCACCAATATCGAAGCAGACCACATGGACACCTACGGCGGTGACGTGGCCCAGTTGAAGAAAACCTTTGTGGAATTCCTTCACAACCTGCCTTTCTACGGTGTGGCGGTTATGTGTCTGGACGACCCCTATGTCACGGAAATCCTGCCGCGTATTTCACGGGCGATTATCACCTACGGAATCGAGCGGAAAGATGCCGATTACCGGGCCGAAGATATCCAGTCCGACGGTCTGCGCACCCGATTCACGGTCAAGCGGCCCGGTGGCCGTAGTGACCTCCCGGTAGAACTGCGGATGCCCGGGCGTCACAACGTACTGAACGCCTTGGCCGCTATTGCAGTCGCGACCGACGAGGGTGTCGAGGATGCCGCTATTTGCCGGGGGCTGGCCGGATTTGCCGGCGTCGGCCGCCGCTTCCAGGTCTATGGCGACTATCCCGTTGGCGAGGGTTACGTGACCCTGGTGGACGATTATGGCCACCACCCCACCGAGGTGGAGGCTGTGATACGTGCCGCAAGGGATGCCTGGCCAGGGCGCCGGCTGGTGATGCTCTACCAGCCCCATCGTTACTCCCGTACCCGCGATCTATACGAGGATTTTGTACGGGTATTGTCCGAGGTCGACACGCTCCTGCTGATGGACGTATACCCGGCCGGAGAGGCACCAGTGCCGGGGGCAGACGGTCGTGCACTGTGCCGCAGTATTCGGCAGCGCGGCCAGGTTGATCCGGTGTTCGTGGAGGACGCCGACACCCTCGAGGCCCTGCTGGCCAACATTCTGCAGGAGGGGGACCTCCTGATGACCCAGGGCGCCGGTGATATCGGCGGTCTGGCAGCGAAACTTGCAGCAAACGGAGTAATTGGACGTGGCTGAGGCCAGAAACCGGACATATCAGGTAGACCCGCAAACCCGGGAGGCGCTGGGCCGCGTGGCTGTGTTTATGGGAGGCGATTCCGCGGAGCGTGAAGTTTCCCTCAAAAGTGGCCAGGCGGTGACCCGCGCCCTCCAGGAAGCCGGCGTGGATGCCTTTGCCCGCGACGTCTCGGGCTGCCTGCTGGACACCGTAAAGACCCCGGATTACGACAGGGTTTTCATTGCCCTTCACGGCCGTGGGGGTGAGGACGGCACACTCCAGGCAATCCTTTCCCAGGCTGGCATTCCCTATACCGGTAGTGAAATGCTGGCGTCGGCGCTGGCCATGGACAAGTTGCGCACCAAATTCGTGTTTGCTGGCTGCGGCCTGCCAACACCGGCATTCAGGGCAATGAATCGCGAAGACGAGGCAGGGGCCATCGTTGCTGACCTCAGGTTTCCGCTCAGCGTTAAGCCCTCCCGCGAAGGTTCAAGCATCGGTGTTCGCAAGGTGCATACCCGGGATGAACTGATCGCCGCCTACCGCGACGCGGCGAGCCATGATCCCCTGGTGCTCGTCGAAGAATGGATTGAGGGGCCTGAATACACGGTGAGCATCCTGCAGGACAAGGCGCTGCCGGTGATCGGCCTGAGTACGGACCACGATTTCTATGACTATGACGCCAAGTACCTGGCGGACGATACCCGCTACCAGGTGCCCTGTGGCCTTGACGAATGGCAGGAGGCGCTGATCCAGAACCTGGCGGTGGAAGCCTTTCGGGTCATTGGCGGCCGTACCTGGGGGCGGGTGGACATCATGGAAGACCGGGAAGGTCGTTTTTGGTTGCTTGAGGTCAACACCGTACCCGGCATGACCGACCACAGCCTGGTACCCATGGCTGCCCAGGCCGCCGGCATCGGAATGTCAGAGCTGGTGGTGAGAATCCTGCAGGACACGCTACCAGCCGGGGAGGGCGCCGATGTTTGAGCAGATGCTGCTAAGAGGCCGGTTTGTGCCGTCCGAGCCGCCACGGCGGCGCGGGGCGACCTCGTCCGAGCCTGAGCAGAATCTGCTGGACGTGCTTGCACAGGTCCTGGGCAGCGTGCCATGGGGAAAGTTGGGGATCGGTGCTGTGATCCTTTTCGCCGCAGCGTTGTTGCCCTGGGGCGCCAGTCAGTTACTGGGGGCAATGGATCGTCAGTTCATGCATGTGGAAGTACAGGGTGCGCTCAAGGGAGAGAGCCGCAACTCGCTGGAGCGTCATGCAGCCCGCTGGCTGGGTGAAAGCTTCTTTACCACTGACCTGGCTGATATCAAGCGTTCTGTGGAACAGCGCCCCTGGGTGGAAAGTGCGGCGGTCAGGCGGGCCTGGCCGGACGGCCTGGTGGTTGAAGTGCGTGAACACAAGCCGCTGGCCTACTGGAATGATACCCAGTTGATCAGCCGCACTGGTGAAGTGTTCTCACCGCCTAACCGGGAGGTGGCGGGGCAACTGCCGAGGTTGAGAGGGCCGGAAGGCCGGGCCCGGGAGGTCATCGATATGGGCCGCCATATGGCGAACACCCTGGACGTCCACGGAATCGGCTTTGCGGGTATCACCCTTGAAGAACGTGGTGCCTGGACGTTGACCCTGGCTAACGGTATCGAGGTGGCGCTGGGGCGGGACCAGGTTGAACAACGGTTCGAGCGCTTTCTCACGGTCTACGGCGAGCAGCTGGCGACCCGCGCGGACCAGGTGGAAAGGATTGATGCCCGCTATACCAACGGCGTGGCGGTGCGGTGGAAGCCCCTGGCCGGGGCCTCCGACAACAATTCATAGAATGGCTATTGGTGAACTGCATGTCATCGGTTGATACGGAAAACATGATTGTCGGACTGGATATTGGCACCTCCAAGGTCGTTGCCATTGTCGGCAAGCGGAAGCTGGACGGAACCATCGAAGTGGTCGGCATTGGCTCCCATGCCTCCCGCGGGCTTAAGCGCGGCGTGGTGGTCAATATCGAAACCACTGTGCAGGCCATACAGCGTGCCGTGGAAGAGGCCGAATTGATGGCCGGCTGCCGCATCCATTCCGTCTACGCCGGTATTGCAGGCAGTCACATCAAGAGCCTCAACTCCCACGGCATTGTGGCTATCCGTGACCGGGAAGTGACTCAGGCGGATATCGACCGGGTTATTGACGCCGCCCAGGCAGTGGCAATCCCCGCGGACCAGAAGATCCTGCATATCCTGCCCCAGGAGTTCGTAATCGATAACCAGGAAGGCATCAAGGAACCCCTGGGCATGTCCGGTGTTCGCCTGGAAGCCAAGGTGCACCTGGTGACCTGTGCCGTTAACGCCGCCCAGAACATTGAGAAGTGCATCCGCCGCTGCGGCCTCGAAGTGGATGACATCATCCTTGAACAACTGGCCTCAGCCCACTCGGTTCTGACGGAAGACGAAAAGGAACTGGGCGTGTGCATGGTCGACATCGGCGGTGGTACTACCGATATCGCGGTCTTTACTGGCGGTGCGATCCGGCATACCTCGGTCATCCCCATCGCCGGTGACCAAGTGACCAACGACATCGCCATGGCGCTGCGCACGCCCACCCAGAATGCCGAAGACATCAAGACCAAGTATGCCTGCGCCCTGACCCAGCTGGCCGGGGCGGAAGAAACCATCAAGGTACCCAGCGTGGGTGACCGCGCGCCCCGAAATCTGTCTCGCCAGGCGCTGGCGGAAGTGGTGGAGCCTCGATACGAGGAGCTGTTCACCCTGGTGCAGTCGGAGCTGCGCCGCAGTGGATTCGAGGACCTGGTGCCGGCGGGCATCGTTGTCACCGGTGGCTCCTCCACCATGGAAGGGGTGGTGGAGCTGGCCGAGGAGATCTTCCACATGCCAGTACGGCTTGCATCGCCGCAGGCCGTCTCCGGCATGACGGAGGTGGTCAACAACCCGATATACGCTACTGGCGTCGGGTTGCTGATCCATGGCTTCCGCCAGATGGATCTGGGACAGGGGCCCGTTCTCAAGGGGGAAGATGCGCCCTCCTTGCTGGAGCGAATGAAAGCCTGGTTCACCGGGCATTTCTGAATAACGACGCATCACACGAAGGTATCTCGAGAAAATAATCAGCCGGGAACTGGCTGAATACAGCACGAAGGAGAAGGGGAATGTTTGAACTAGTCGATAATGTCCAGCAAAACGCTGTGATCAAGGTAATCGGTGTTGGCGGTGGCGGCGGTAATGCCGTGCGGCACATGCTCAACAGCGATGTGGAAGGGGTTGAATTCATCTGCGCCAACACGGACGCGCAGGCACTTCACAACCTGGATGCCAAGCAGGTGATCCAGCTCGGCGGTAACATTACCAAGGGTCTTGGTGCCGGAGCGAACCCGGAGATCGGACGCCAGGCCGCCATGGAAGACCGTGACCGTATCGCCGATGCCATCAAGGGCGCGGACATGGTCTTTATTACTGCAGGCATGGGCGGCGGTACCGGTACCGGCGCAGCGCCCATCGTTGCCGAGGTAGCCCGCGAAATGGGCATTCTGACCGTGGCGGTCGTGACCAAGCCGTTCCAGTTCGAAGGCGGCAAGCGCATGAGCGTCGCCGAATCCGGGCTCAAGGACCTGGAAGAAAGCGTTGACTCACTGATTACCATCCCGAACGAAAAGCTGCTGGCAGTGCTGGGCAAGAAAACAAGCCTGCTGGATGCGTTCGGTTCCGCTAACGATGTGCTGCTTGGTGCGGTTCAGGGTATCGCCGACCTGATCACCCGTAACGGCATGATCAACGTTGACTTCGCCGACGTGAAGACGGTCATGTCAGAGATGGGCATGGCCATGATGGGTACAGCCCGTGCCACTGGCGAGAATCGCGCCCGTGAGGCTGCGGAAGCGGCTATTCGCAGCCCGCTGCTCGAAGACATCAACCTGCAGGGCGCGAAGGGTATCCTGGTCAACATAACCGCGGGTATGGATCTCAACCTGGGCGAGTTCTCCGAAGTGGGTGATATCGTTCGCGAATTTGCCTCTGATTCCGCGACGGTTGTTGTCGGTACCGTGATCGATCCGGAAATGACCGATGAGCTGAAGGTGACCGTCGTTGCAACTGGCCTGGGTGGCGATCGCGAAAAGCCGACCAAAGTGGTGGACAATACCCGTACCCTGGACGGCACCACGGATTACAACCAGCTTGACCGCCCGGCGGTACTGCGTCGTCGCGCTGTATCTCAGGGCAATGTGGCAGTGGATCAGAGCCGTGATTCAGACGAGCAGGACGTGGACTATCTCGATATTCCCGCATTCCTGCGTCGCCAGGCTGACTGATAATCTGTTGCAAATGCGGTTGGCAGGGTGCGGGCTTCGGCCCGCCCTGTGACCTGATACACATGAACGACGAAAGACATGACGATTATGTCACGAGGCCATTGGTTAAATGGTATTCACTTTCGTTTTTTGGTATCATCCGCGCAGTTTTTTGCATGATGATATCGTTCTTTTGTGACGGATATATGTACCGATGATCAGACAACGGACGCTCAAAAACACCATTCGTGCCACTGGCGTCGGCCTTCACTCCGGTGAAAAGGTGTATCTCACCCTGAAGCCCGCACCGGTGGAAACGGGGATCGTTTTCCGTCGTACCGACCTTGACCCGGTGGTCGAGATCCGTGCCTGTGCGGAAAATGTGGGCGAAACCATGCTGTCGACAACACTGGTCAAGGATGGCGTCCGGGTTGCAACGATCGAGCACCTGCTCTCGGCCATGGCTGGCCTCGGTATCGACAACTGTTTCGTGGAACTTAGTGCCGCTGAAGTGCCCATCATGGACGGCAGCGCCGGTCCTTTCGTGTTCCTGCTGCAGTCAGCAGGTATCGCGGAGCAGGATGCACCCAAGCGCTTTATCCGTATCAAGCGCGAAGTCACCCTGGAAGAAGGCGACAAGAAAGCAACCTTCCTGCCTTTCGAGGGCTTCAAGGTCAGTTTCGGCATCGACTTCGATCACCCTGTATTCAAGGGTCGTGCCCAGACCGCTACGGTGGACTTTTCCAGCACCTCGTTTGTGAAGGAAGTCAGCCGGGCCCGTACTTTCGGTTTCATGCGTGACATCGAGAAGCTGCGTGCCATGAACCTGGCTCTGGGGGGCAGTGTCGACAATGCGATCGTGGTGGATGACTACAAGATCCTGAATGAGGATGGTCTGCGCTACGATGACGAGTTCGTCAAGCACAAGGTGCTGGATGCTATCGGCGACCTGTATCTGCTGGGGAACAGTCTGATCGGCGAATTCCGTGGAGTTAAATCCGGTCACGACCTGAACAACAAGCTGTTGCGCAAGCTGCGGGCTGAAGAGGATGCGTGGGAAGTGGTGACCTTTGATGATGAGGCCACGGCTCCTATCTCCTATATGAAGCCTGTACTGGCGGCACCGGCCTGAGGCAGGAAACCTTAGTCCGATTGGTCGCTGGCATGACTGGCGAGTTTTTCGAGAACCTCGCGTAAAGCTTTATCCTTCGTGTGCCCGGCTTCCTCTTCGAGGAGCCGGGCATTTTCTTTGCTGAGCGTCATGGGTTCGGGCGGCTTTTTAAGGGAGTAACGCCGGGGCTGTACCTTGACCTTCAGTTTCCAGACAAATTCGAATGCTTCCTCTTCCCGCAGCTTAGCCATGATCTCCCGCTGTTGATATCTCAGTTGGCTGGCCTGGGTGGCGTTATCGCACTGCAGAACCAGTTCGCCATCGTGGTAGTTGACAAAACGGACATTGGAAGCGAGCCGTTCGGGCATAGCCTTCAGGATGTGCTGCTCTGCCTGGTGGTGTAGAGCTGCGCGTGCCATCAGGTCCCGCAGGTGCCTGGGCTGGTCGCGGTTATCAGCAGACAGGGAAAGTGAGGGGCGGGTCTTCATGGGTTTACCGGATGCAATGGGCTTGTAACTCGACTAGATGGGTAGGAATTTTATACACTCGTCAACTTCCATCGCTAGCCGTCCCGGCATTTTCTATTCACCGCGCCTGGACTGCGCTGCCGATTGGCCAGTATCGCACTACAGCGGTGGAGAAGGACTCCGTAACCGTAACAGAATCGGTTGCGGTTTTAACAAAGCGTAACAGCCTGTGGGCAAAAAGGAAGAAGTCCGTCTCCTTTTAATGGTGCGCACCGGTTTATGATCGGGCCGTTGCCACTCCGGAGCATTGTATTCCTCCGTCCTCCACAGGATGTCGATCGCAGGGACAGGGATGTCTGTCACAGTCAATTTGGTCAGATATTATGAATATCATCCTTGTAGGTCGAAAACACGGTCGCTCCCGAGTCTTTACGCTTCATGCCCCCGGAATGGTCATTGCCGGGCTTTTCGCCCTGGCGCTGGTGGCCCTTTGTACGTGGGCTGGCTACCGTGCGGCAATGGCCCAGGTGGCTGATCGGCCCGTGGTCCCCCCATTCCTCCTCGAGCAATGGCACGGCACCCTTGACGACCAGCAGCAGGCCCTGGCCCGTCTTGAGCGCGATGCACGGGAGCAGGTGGATGCCATGACCCTTCGCCTTGGTGAGATGCAGGGGCGGTTGCTCAGGCTTGACGCCCTTGGACAGCGGTTTATAGAAAGTGGCGCTGTCGCCAGCGACGAGTTCAACTTTGATGAGGCGCCGGCGGTTGGTGGCCCGGAAGACGAAGCGGACGCTGCCGAGTCCTTCAGTACACCACAGCTTACTGCCATGATCGATGAACTGGACCGGAAAATCCGGGATCGTGAGCAGCAGTTGCGCCTGCTCGACACCCTGATTTCCAGTCGCCGTCTTGAAGACGAGCGGTTTGTGGCGGGCCGACCCATTACCTGGGGCTGGCTGTCGTCCCGGTTCGGTTATCGCTCTGATCCGTTTTCTGGAAAACGGACCTGGCATAACGGCGTAGACCTGGCTGGCAAGGAAGACAGTGAGATTATATCGGTGGCCGCCGGTGTGGTGACCTTCGCAGGCGACCGTCAGGGTTATGGCAACCTGGTGGAAATTGACCACGGTGAGGGGCTTGTCACCCGGTACGCCCACGCCAAGTCAGTGGAAGTAGAAGTAGGCCAGGTCGTCCAGAAGGGGCAGGTTATCGCCCGGATGGGGTCCACCGGGCGCTCTACGGGTCCCCATGTGCACTTCGAAGTGATTCAGGGTGGCAAGGCCAAGGATCCGGTGCGCTATATCCAGCGCGCTTCCCGCTGATCCTCAGGCGTTAACCGGCGCTTTCTGAAGGGCCCGGGGGTTCGCGGGGGCCCGCTCCCCTCCCTGCCTGTGTGACCCAGCCCCGGTTTCCGGGGCTTTAACATGGCCGGCAAAGCCGTACTGCCTTTTGTCCTCTTGCAAAATAAGGTTAGAATGCCGGCTTCCTCCGTTTAATCAAAGAAGCAGTGGTCTATGTTCACGAAGCTTGCAACGAAGATGTTCGGCAGTAAAAACGCTCGCGAGATCAAAAGGATGCGAAAAGTTGTCAATCGCATCAATGAGCTCGAAGAGTCGCTCATCGCGTTGACTGACGAACAGTTGCAGGCCAGGACCACCGAGTTCCGTGACCGCCTCGAGAAGGGCGAAACCCTGGATCAGCTGCTTCCCGACGCCTTTGCCACCGTCCGCGAGGCGAGCCGACGGGTAATGGGCATGCGTCATTTTGATGTGCAGCTCATTGGTGCCATGACCCTCCATGAAGGCCACATCGCTGAAATGAAGACTGGCGAGGGCAAGACCCTGGTGGCGACGGCAGCGGTGTACCTGAATGCCCTGGCTGGCCGTGGTGTGCACGTGGTTACCGTTAACGACTACCTGGCCCGTCGTGACTCCGAATGGATGGGCAAGCTCTATCGTTTTCTCGGCATGAGCGTGGGTGTCGTGGTCTCTGGTCAACCGGCGGAAGAGAAGCGGGCTGCCTATCAGGCGGATATTACCTACGGTACCAATAACGAGTTCGGCTTTGACTACCTGCGTGACAACATGGCGTTCAGTATGCAGGACAAGGTTCAGCGTCCGCTGAACTACGCCATTGTGGACGAGGTGGACTCCATCCTCATTGACGAGGCGCGCACGCCGCTCATCATTTCCGGTGCGGCGGAAGACAGCTCGAAGCTCTATCGGGAAATCAACACGCTGATTCCTTCCCTGGAAAAGGGCGAGGTGTCTGAGGAGGACGGTGAGCCCAGTGGCGACTTCACCATCGATGAAAAGTCCCGCCAGGTGGAACTCACCGAAGCCGGCCATGAAAAGGTGGAACAACTGCTGCTTAGCCGGGGCCTGCTGAAGGAAGGCGAGAACCTGTATTCAGCGGCCAACCTGGCGCTGCTGCACCATGTTCATTCCGGTCTCCGCGCCCATCACCTGTTCCACCGTGAGGTGGACTATCTGGTGCAGAACGGGCAGGTGGTCATAGTTGACGAACACACCGGACGTACCATGCCCGGCCGCCGCTGGAGCGAAGGCTTGCACCAGGCTATCGAGGCGAAGGAAGGTGTCGAGATCAAGGCCGAGAGCCAGACCCTGGCTTCCACCACCTTCCAGAACTACTTCCGCATGTATGACAAGCTGGCCGGTATGACCGGTACGGCCGATACCGAAGCCTTCGAATTTCGTCAGATCTACGGTCTCGACGTGGTCGTTATTCCACCCAACAAGCCGATCCAGCGGATCGACTATAACGACCTGATTTACCTTACCCAGGAAGAGAAATTCCACGCGATTATCGACGAGATCAAGGATGTAACGGCTGAGAACCGTCCGGTACTGGTGGGGACGGCGTCGGTTGAAGCGTCAGAACTGCTGTCATCGCTGCTGAAAAAGGCACGGATCGACCACAAGATACTCAACGCCAAGCACCACGAAAGTGAAGCCCAGGTGATTGCCCAGGCTGGTCGTCCCGGAGCAGTCACCATCGCCACAAACATGGCGGGTCGTGGTACCGACATCATGCTGGGCGGCAACTGGGAAACGGAAGTCGCTGCCCTGGAGAACCCCACCCAGGAACAGGTTGATGCCATCAAGGCCGAGTGGGACGAGCGCCACCAACAGGTGCTTGCCTCTGGCGGGTTGCACATTATCGGTACCGAGCGCCATGAATCCCGACGTATCGACAACCAATTGCGGGGTCGTGCCGGTCGTCAGGGGGATCCCGGGTCGTCCCGTTTCTTCCTCTCCCTGGAAGACAATCTCATGCGGATTTTCGCCCCGGACCGGGTGAAGAAGCTGATGCAGGCCATGGGCATGAAGAAGGGCGAGGCCATTGAGCACCGGATGGTGACCAATGCCATCGAAAAGTCCCAGCGCAAGGTTGAAGGCCGCAACTTTGATATGCGGAAGACGTTGCTGGAATACGATGATGTGGCCAACGACCAGCGTACCGTTATCTACGAACAGCGCAACGAAGTCATGGCGTCGGAGAATATCTCCGAGATCATCGACGGCATCCGTGCTGACGTCGTGGAAGAAACCGTCAGCGAGTTCATCCCGCCCCAGAGCATGCCGGAACAATGGGATGTTGCTGGCCTGGAATCGCAGCTGGCATCGGAAATGGCCATTGAACTGCCCATCCAGCAATGGTTGGACGAGGACAAGAAGCTTTACGAGGAAAAGCTCCGCGAGCGTATCCTTGAAGAGGTGGTTGCCGCCTACCGTGCGAAGGAAGAGGTTGTGGGCGCGGAGTCCATGCGCAAGTTCGAGAAGCAGGTATTCCTCCAGGTACTCGATACCCTGTGGAAGGAACACCTTTCGAACATGGACCACCTGCGTCGTGGTATTCATCTGCGTGGCTACGCCCAGAAGAACCCCAAACAGGAATACAAGCGTGAGGCGTTCAACCTGTTTGAATCCATGCTCGACACCATGAAACGGGACATCACCCGGGTGCTGTGCCACGTCAAGGTCCAGACCCGCGAAGAGATGGAAGAGGTGGAGCGACAGCGCCGTGAGCAGCTGGAGAAGGAGCTGGCTGCGGCCCGCTTGCGCCATGACCAGACCAGTGCCGCGGAAGCGGAGCAGGGCGAGCAGGGGGATGGTGAGGGCCGGCAGGGTCAAACGCCTGAAACCTTCGTCCGCCAGGAGCGTAAGGTAGGGCGTAATGAGCCCTGTCCGTGCGGGTCTGGCAAGAAGTACAAGCAGTGCTGCGGCAAGGTCGCCTGAAGCCACCGTAGCGCAACAAGCGACAAGCCCGCACCTCCGTGAAGACGGGGCTGCGGGTTTTTTTATCCTGAATCTTGAGTTTCGGCGGTTCCCGCGGGTGCCGCCCAAGGAGGAGAATATGGCGGTTGGTCCTGCGACATTGCCTGAGCGTTTTTTTCCGGTGGCCGGGGTGCGTCTGGGAATTGCCAGCGCCGGCATCAAGAAACCCGGACGTAAGGATGTGGTCGTCATCGAGCTGTCGAAGGGCAGCCGAGTGGCCGGCATTTTTACCACCAATCAGTTCTGTGCCGCACCGGTTCATGTGGCTCGTCGCCACCTGGGGGAGGGGGATCCCCGTTACCTGTTGATCAATACCGGTAATGCCAACGCCGGAACCGGTGAGCGCGGCATGCGCGATGCGAATGCCTGTTGCGAGGCCCTGGCTCGCGAGGCAGACACCCGGGCCCACTCGGTGCTGCCTTTCTCCACCGGGGTTATTGGTGAGCCCCTGCCGGTGGAAAAGATTGTCAACGCGCTGCCTGCGGCGTTGGCGGACCTGTCTGAGGGTCACTGGGCAGAGGCGGCAGCTGGCATCATGACCACGGACACCCGCCCCAAGGGAGCCACACGCCAGATCGAGATTGATGGCAAGCACATCAACATATCGGGTATCAGTAAGGGGGCGGGGATGATTCGTCCCAATATGGCCACCATGCTGGGCTTTATTGCCACGGATGCGTCGGTCGCTCCGGGCGTATTGCAAAAGCTTGCCAGTGAGCTCGGAGAGGAATCCTTCAATCGCATTACCATTGATGGCGATACGTCCACCAATGACGCCTGCATGCTTATTGCCACCGGAGAGGCCGGTGCCGGTGTGGCGACGGTCGAAAGTGAACACTATCCATTGTTAAGGCAGGCATTGCGCGAGGTATACATGGAGCTGGCCCATGCCATCGTCAAGGATGGTGAGGGTGCCACCAAGTTTGTCACCATCGAGGTGGCCGGCGCTGCCGGTCAGAAAGAGGCACTGGATGTTGCCTATACCGTTGCTCACTCTCCCCTGGTGAAGACGGCCCTGTTTGCCTCTGACCCTAACTGGGGCCGTATTCTCGCGGCGGTTGGACGTGCGGGCGTCGAGGGGCTGGACCTTGAGGCCATTGAGATATTCCTGGGGGATGTGTGCCTGGTGAGGAACGGCGGCCGTGCTGACGATTACACCGAAGAGCGTGGACAGGCGGTGATGGACCAGCAGGAGATTACCATTCACATTGACCTGAAACGTGGCCGTATCAAAGAGCGGGTATGGACCTGTGACTTCTCCCATGACTACGTCACCATCAATGCCGAGTACCGTACCTGAAATGATCGCTCCAGGGCGCACGTTGATCCATGTGGCCGTCGGGGTAATCTGGCGTGGAGGGCGGGTGCTTATCGCCCGGCGCCCGGAGGGGGCCCACCAGGGCGGCCTGCTGGAATTCCCCGGGGGCAAGGTGGAGCCCGGCGAGACGGTTCAGCAGGCCCTTGTTCGGGAACTGCTGGAGGAAACGGCTGTGACGGTAAGTCCGGGTGACCTGCAACCACTGATTGGTATTCGCCATGACTACGGCGACAAGGAAGTGTTCCTCGATGTGTGGGAGGCCCGGGTTTCCTCGGGGGAGCCCCGGGGACTGGAAGGTCAGCCGGTGTTCTGGCTGTCGCCGGATGATTTGCTGGCCGGGGACTTTCCCGCAGCCAACCGGCCGATTATCGGGGCTATCCGGTTGCCTCGCCAGCTTGCCATCACCGGTGAGAGTACGTCACTCAAAGATGCCGTTGAACGCACGGTAGCAGGCCAGCTTCATTCCCGCTCTCCGTTGGTCGTTCTGCGATTACCCTCCTTGTCGCCTCAGGCATACACAGAGGCGGTCGCGCATTGTCTCCGGGATTTGCCGGAGGCGTCTCTGATGGTTCATGATCGACCGGAGTTGGTCGCGGACATGCCGGTGGCCGGCGTCCACCTGAGCTGGCGCCGGGCCGCTGAGCTGGCGGAGCGACCAGTCCCGGACGACCGCTGGCTTGGCGTTTCCTGCCATAGTGGAGCTGAACTGGCACATGCGGCAGCCATCGGTGCAGACTATGCCACCCTGGGGCCGGTGCTGCCGACTTCTTCTCATCCGGGCAACCCGGGTATTGGCTGGGACCGTTTTACTGAGCTGGCCGGTAACGCGGTGATTCCGGTCTACGCACTCGGCGGCACCGGGCCCGAGCACCTGGAACGGGCGTTACAGGCTGGCGGACAGGGCATTGCCGGCATTTCCTGGTGGTGGCCGGCACCCGACAACGAACTGGAGGCATGATGAGCAAACTGACCCACCTGGATGACCAGGGCGCGGCCCGTATGGTGGATGTGGGCGACAAGTCGGTCACGCAACGGGAGGCGATTGCGGAAGGTCGTATCCTGATGGACCGGAAAACCCTTGACATGATTCTGGACGGTGAACATCCCAAGGGGGATGTGCTGGCGGTGGCGAGGGTTGCGGGCATCATGGCAGCCAAGAAAACCCACGATCTGATTCCGTTGTGTCATGCCCTGAACCTGTCCTCGGTTAAGTTGGCGTTCACACCGCAGCAGGAGCCGTCGTCGGTTCATATCGAGGCGAGGTGCAGGCTGTCCGGTCAGACCGGGGTGGAGATGGAGGCCCTTACCGCCGTGAGTGTGGCGGCGTTGACGCTGTACGATATGTGCAAGGCGGTGGATAAGGGGATGGAGATTACCGGGTTGCGGTTGCTGGAGAAGAAGGGCGGCCGCAGTGGGCATTGGCAGGCTGGTTGATCGCGAACTTTCAAGGTGCTTCGGTCATTGGGGCAAACCGGGAATTCAGTGACTGGCGGCCACCGCGTAGCTGTTTTCGGGACACGCCGTGAATCCGTCCCTGGAGGCTCCTCAAAAAGGTCCCTCTTTTTGAGGGTCCCGAAAACAGCTACGCGGCACCCGCCTCGATCATCGGAGCAGGACATCTGAAAGAGCCTGGTCAACGTAAAGGACCAAGTGTCAGATAGCTCACATGAACGCCGTCGTGACGCGTAAGTCATCTTGAACTACGCCGGGTGGCCGCCATCTGCTAGAATGCCCCGCTTACTGAACCAGCACTCATGAGGAACCACTGTGGCTGTTCGCTACATCCAGACCTGTCGCCTGCCTACCCCTTTCGGTGTTTTTGACATGCACGGTTTCGAGGAACCGGATACCGGCAAGGAGCATATTGCCCTGACTCTGGGTGATCTGAACAGTGACGAGCCCATGCTGGCCCGTACCCATTCTGAATGCCTGACCGGTGACGCCCTGTATAGCATGCGTTGTGACTGCGGTTACCAACTCGAGGAAGCCTTGCGGAGCATCGCCCGGGAAGGTCGGGGTATCCTCATGTACCTGCGCCAGGAAGGCCGGGGTATCGGTCTGTTGAACAAGATCCGGGCGTACAAGCTGCAGGATGAGGGGGCGGATACGGTGGAGGCCAATGAGCGCCTGGGCTTTGCCGCTGACCTGCGGGACTACACCATGTGCAAGGACATGCTGGGTCATCTTGGCATCAGTAGCCTGAAACTGATGACCAACAATCCCCGCAAGGTGGATGCGTTGCGTTCGCTGGGCATCGATATCGCTGAGAGGGTTCCGCTCCATGTGGGGCGTAACCCCCACAACGAGCACTACCTCAATACCAAGCAGAGCAAGCTGGGCCACTGGCTGGAAACACACCAGGACGATGATCCGGAATAACCAGCCCGCTTGCTGACAGGCTTGTTTTGGCAGGTGTCGGGGGATTTTTCAGTTATAGCTATGGGGCGGCTTTCAGTCCAGGTTTGCCCACGCTGAGGCGTTTGCGAATAGACGCCTCAATACCCGCAGCATCCAGCCCTACTTCCGCCAACAGCTCGCCGTGCTTGCCGTGATCCACATAGCGGTCCGGTAAGCCCAGTTGCAATACCGCCGTTGCTATACCTTCCCGGTTCAGGAATTCGGTCACCGCACTCCCCGCACCGCCGGCAATGGCGTTCTCTTCGAGGGTGACCACCAGATCGTGGGCATTCACCAGTTCCGTTATCAGGGCTTCGTCCAGGGGTTTCACGAAGCGCATGTCGGCAACCGTGGCATTAAGCCTGTCAGCGGCCTCAAGGGCTGCTGAAAGGCGGGTGCCGAAATTCAGGATGGCTACGGAATCCCCTTCACGTACGACCCGACCACGACCGATGGGCAGGGGCTGGAGTTGCTGTTCGATGACCGCCCCGGGCCCGGTGCCCCGGGGATAACGAACTGCCGCAGGGCCCTGGTACATCAGCCCGGTCTGCAGGAGTTGGCGGGTCTCATTTTCATCCGACGGTGTCATGACCACCATGTTCGGAACGCAGCGCAGGTAACTCAGGTCAAAGGAACCGGCATGGGTGGGCCCGTCTTCGCCCACCAGGCCGGCCCGGTCGATGGCGAAGAGTACATCCAGGTCCTGGATCGCCACATCGTGGATCAGTTGGTCATAGGCCCGCTGCAGAAAGGTGGAGTAGATGGCAACTACCGGCTTGGCGCCGTCACAGGCGAGCCCTGCGGCGAGGGTTACGGCATGTTGTTCTGCAATGGCCACATCGTGGTAGCGGTCCGGGAAGCGCTCCGAGAACGCCAGCAAGTCGGATCCTTCGCACATGGCGGGGGTAATTCCGACTATTCGCTCATCCTGTTCAGCAGCATCACAGAGCCACTGACCGAAGACATTGGCGTACTTCGGCTGTTTCGGCTTGGGCACTACCGGCTCCGGTTTGCTCGCTGGTACCGGTTCTATCTTGTTGATGGCGTGGTAACCGATCGGATCCTCTTCCGCGGGAGCAAAGCCCTTGCCTTTACGGGTCACCACATGGAGGAACTGAGGGCCGCTCAGCTCGCGAATGTTCTCCAGGGTTTCCACCAGTAATGGCAGGTCATGCCCATCGATTGGACCAATGTAGTTGAAGCCCAGCTCCTCGAACAGGGTGCCCGGGGCAATCATGCCCTTGAAGTGCTCTTCGGTCTTGCGGGCCAGGGCCATCAGCGGCGGTGCTGCCTGCAGCACCCGTTTGCTGCTGTCCCGGACCTGGTTGTAGGTGCGGCTGGACAGCAGGCGGGCAAAGTAATTGGACAGGCCGCCTACATTCTTGGAGATGGACATATCGTTGTCATTGAGGATGACCAGCATGTCCGCGTCCAGGTGGCCTGCATGGTTCAGGGCCTCAAACGCCATGCCCGCGGTCATGGCGCCGTCTCCGATGACCGCGATACTGCGGCGGCCAGTCTGTTGTTGACGGGCGGCCAGGGCCATGCCGAGGGCGGCACTGATGGATGTACTGGAATGGCCAACACCAAAGGTGTCGTATTCACTCTCTGAGCGCTTGGGGAAGCCGGCAAGCCCGCCTTTCTGGCGGATACTGCCCATCTGCTCCCTTCGCCCGGTGAGAATCTTGTGCGGGTACGCCTGGTGCCCCACGTCCCATACCAGCCGGTCTTCCGGGGTGTTGAACACGTAGTGCAGGGCGACAGTGAGTTCCAGTACCCCGAGCCCGGCGCCGAAATGACCGCCGGTCTGGCCTACGGTCCACAGCAGGAATGCCCGTAGCTCCCGGGCCAGGGCTGGCAGCTCTTCTTCCGATAGCAGGCGGAGCTGGTCGGGCGCATCAATGCGGTCCAGCAGCGGGGTGTGGGGCCGCTGGGCGGGGATTTCCTTGAAAATATATGTGTCCTGCATCCGTCCGGGTCTTGTGTCGGTGACTTCAGGGCTGTCCGGCATGGTTCACCGGCTGGCAGCCCTTCTGGCTATAAGGGGGCATTATAGGTCATGGGGCAGGGCGTTTCAGTAGCGTCGTGACACCACAAACTCGGCCATGCCCCTGAGGGCGTCCGCCTCGGGACCAAACCCTGACAGGTTGTCCTGGCACTGTTCCAACAGTGTGGCAAGGTAGGCCCGGGCGCCGTCAACCCCCATCAGGGCAGGGTAGGTCGGTTTACTGCGGGCCGCGTCCGAACCCTGACGCTTGCCGATGACGCTGGTATCACCTTCGATATCCAGCAGGTCGTCCTGCACCTGGAACGCCAGGCCAATGGCGCGGGCGTAGTGGCCAAGGGAATCCTGTCCTGACCGTTCGCCAGCTGCGGCAGGTACTGACAGCACACCCAGCCGGACACTGGCTTCGATTAATGCACCGGTCTTGCGCCGGTGCATCTGTTCCAGCTCTTCAAGGGACAGCTCCCGTCCCACCGCGCCCAGGTCAATAGCCTGTCCGCCGACCATACCGGCACTGCCACTGGCGGCAGCCAGTTGCTGGACCATGGCGAGGCGTGTGACAGCGGGTAACGAAGAATCACCAGCGAGCCATTCGAATGCCAGGGCCTGCAGGGCATCGCCGGCCAGTATGGCGGTGGCCTGGTCGAAACGGATGTGGGTGGTGGGGCGCCCGCGGCGGAGGTCATCGTCATCCATGGCGGGCAGGTCGTCGTGTATCAGTGAGTAGGCATGGATCAACTCCAGTGAGCAGGCTGGCACCAGGGCATGCCCTGGCTCGCCTCCGGCAGCCGAAGCGGCTGCCATGGCCAAGGCCGGGCGAATACGCTTGCCGCCGCCGAGAACGCTGTAGCGCATGGCTTCATGGAGTCGCCCCGGTTGCTGCTCTGGTGCAGGCAACCGTTTTGCAAGTGCCTCGTCAGTCAGCTTGGCACAGGTAGAGAGAAAGTCCTCAGTGAAGGCTTGGCGCATGGTCAGCCTGTCTCCCCGCTGTCTTCCGGCGGGTTGAACGGGCGGGTTTCCAGGGTGCCGTCGTCCCGCTCCACCAACTGCTGGACCCGCTGCTCCGCCTGGCGCAGTGCCTGCTGGCACTCCCTCGTCAGCCGGACGCCACGTTCAAAGGCGCCGAGGGATTGTTCCAGGGTTAGCTCGCCCTGCTCCAGGTCACGCACCAGGCCCTCGAGCTCGGCCAGGGATTTCTCAAAGTCGGCGATGGATGTGGTGTCCGGGGTGTCGGCCATGGGGCTCTCCGTCAGGTTCACGAAGCAATGTCTGGGCGTCTCGGTGACGAGTTGCTGCGCTTGGTCTCAGGTTCGGCAGTATAACAGAGCGATCACCGCTGCCGAACCTCGAACCGCAGGCTTACCCTGTCGTTGGTCGTTGCCAGCGGAAGTGCTGGCGTTCACCTTGCGTGCCTTCCCGACCCCACTGCTGCTCAGTCACCCGGATTTCGCCATTACGGCCAAGGGTGACCACGGTACTGGCACGGGTGCCATAGAAATCGGATGCGATAAAGGGTGAAGAGAGAAACCGCTCCTGCGCCAGTCCGACGCCGGTGTCCGGCAGCAGGTTGTCCGGCGCCGGTGTACTGTCGCCGAGGGGCTCGAGAAGCGCCTCGTGCAGGGCGTCCGGGTGTTGGGGGTCGCAAGTCGCCAGGGTGGCCCTGAGTTGCTCCCGCAGACGTACGAGCTTGGGCCAGGGACTTTGCAACAAGTGGTTACTGAGTCCGTATGTCCCCCGGTGGAGGGTGCGACCGGGGTGCGCATCCCGGTTGCTGTAATACCAGCCTTCCCGATCGCTCAGGTGAACCAGGTTGAAACCGGCATAGAGGTTGCCGTTATCGGCCAGGTCCTGTTTCAGCCTGTCTGTCGGCTGCTCCAGTGCAAGCAGGGGCAGCTTGCCCCGTGTGAGCCGTCCTGGCTCTCCACTTCCTTCGCGGACGTTGGTGACCGCAGTGATGATGCCTGTCCGGGACACTGCGAGCCAGGTACCACCGGAGCGGTCGTCCCGGCCAGCAAGGCATTGTTCTCCCGACCACCAGTGCATGGGCGTCGTGGGGCGGTCATAGAACTCGTCCCGGTTGGCGGCCATCACCAGGGGGAATTCGGGGTGTTGGTCAATAGCGAAAAGAATCAGGCACATACGGCTCCAGCGACAGCAATGGCGGTTGACGATTCCGGCACCAGCCTCCAGTGCCGGAAAGAGGCCGGTGAACGGCTATGGGCGTTTGTGTATGATACACGCTTTGATTTTCAACGGACGGCGGTGTTCATGTCCCTGTTTATGGTATTCGGGCTTTACCTGGCCCTTGGCGCACTGGCCGGGACCCTGGCGGGCCTGTTTGGTATCGGCGGTGGCCTGGTCATCGTACCGGTGCTGATTTTCAGCTTCGGGCTACAGGGTATCAGTGGCGAAATTGCAGCTCACCTGGCTGTGGGTACTTCCCTGGCGACAATAGTTTTTACGTCCATTAGCTCCGTTCGGTCCCATCACCTGAAAGGTGCGGTACGTTGGGAGGTATTCCGGCCCATGGTGGCGGGTATCGTCGTCGGGGCAGCATTCGGGGCGTGGACGGCCTCCCTGTTGAGCGGACCGGTGCTGGAACTGGTGATCGGTGTGTTTGTCATCCTGGTGGGCATCAAAATGCTGCTGGACATCAATCCCAAAACCGCCCGACCGGTGCCAGGCCGGGGCGGCTTGACCGGTGCTGGCGGCGTGATCGGCTGGGCGTCCGCCATTTTCGGCATCGGGGGCGGGACCCTGACCGTACCTTTCCTGAGCTGGCGCAGTGTGCCCATGCAGCAGGCGGTGGCGACGTCGGCGGCCTGCGGGCTGCCCATCGCCATTGCGGGTGCTACCACCAACTTGTGGACTGGATGGGGGCACCCGGCACTACCCGATTATGCGGTCGGGTTCGTGTATTTGCCGGCGCTGATCGGTATCGTGGCGACCAGCGTGTTGTTCGCCCGCTTCGGTGCCGTCCTGGCCCACCGCCTCGATGCAAAGTTGCTCAAGCGACTGTTCGCCGTGCTGTTGCTGATCGTCGGCGCCCGTTTCCTTCTCTGAGGTCTTTCCATGCTCAATCACCCCCAAATTGATCCGGTGGCCATTTCCCTGGGGCCGCTGAAGATCCACTGGTACGGACTCACTTACCTGGTTGGCTTCGCAGTCGGCTGGTGGCTGGGCAAGGTTCGTGCCCGCAAGGAGTGGACGCCGGTAAACGAACAGCAGGTAGGTGACCTGCTGTTCTATATCGCACTGGGGGTCATTCTGGGTGGCCGGTTCGGCTACGTCGTGTTCTACAATTTTGACCAGTTCCTTGGTGACCCCCTCTGGCTGTTGCGGGTATGGGAAGGAGGCATGTCTTTCCATGGTGGCCTGATCGGCGTGATGTTTGCCATGTGGTGGTATGGCCGCAAGATCGGCTGCGGGTTCTTCCGCATTGCAGATTTTGTCGCCCCCCTGGTACCCGTTGGCCTTGGTGCCGGACGGATCGGCAACTTCATAAACGGGGAGCTGTGGGGCAAACCGACGGATGTACCCTGGGGGATGGTGTTTCCACAGGCACCGGATGCCCTTGCCCGGCACCCTTCCCAGTTATATCAGTTCGCCCTGGAAGGGGTGGCCCTGTTCGTGGTCCTGTGGCTGTTCTCTTCAAAACCCCGTCCAACCATGGCAGTCTCGGGACTATTCCTGACTCTTTACGGGTGTTTCCGGGTCATCAACGAATTTTTCCGTCAGCCGGATCCGCAGCTTGGTTACCTGGCCTTTGACTGGCTCACCATGGGGCAGTTGTTGTCCCTGCCGATGATCATCGCCGGTCTTGTGCTGATGGTGTTTGCATACAGGGGCGTAAAATCATGAAAGCCTATCTCGATCTGATGAAGGATGTCGTGGCCAACGGCACGGACAAGGGCGACCGTACAGGTGTGGGCACCCGCTCGGTGTTTGGCCGCCAGTTGCGGTTCGACCTGGAGCAGGGCTTTCCATTGCTTACCACCAAGAAGGTGCACTTGCGCAGCATCATCTATGAGCTGTTATGGTTCTTGCAGGGGTCTACTGACAATAACTGGCTGCGGGATCGGAAGGTCACTATCTGGGACGAGTGGGCCCTCGATAACGGAGATTTGGGGCCAATCTACGGCAAGCAGTGGCGAAGCTGGCAGTGCCCGGACGGCCGGGTGGTGGACCAGATCAGCGAGGTCGTCGAGCAGATCCGCACCAAGCCCAACTCCCGGCGCCACATCGTGACGGCCTGGAACCCGGCGGAGCTGCCGGATGAGTCCATGGGGCCGCAGGAGAATGCCCGTGAGGGGCGCATGGCGCTGGCGCCGTGTCATTGTCTGTTCCAGTTCTATGTGGCGGACGGGCGGCTGTCCTGTCAGCTTTACCAGCGAAGCGCGGATCTGTTTCTGGGGGTGCCGTTCAATATCGCGTCCTACAGTTTGCTGACCCATATGATTGCACAGCAATGTGACCTGGAGGTGGGGGAGTTTGTGCACACTTTCGGGGACTGCCACCTGTACCAGAATCACCTGACAGATGACATTGTGTTCGAGCAGCTCAAGCGAAAGCCGGGGCGGTTGCCTACGCTGCGGATTTTGCGGAAGCCGGATTCGATTTTCGAGTATGAGTATGAGGATTTCGAAATCGAGGGCTATGAGCCGCAGGGTGTTATCAAGGCGCCTATTGCTGTTTAGCGTCGCGGTTGTAGCGTTTTATGGTTTGCGCCGGTTCTCTCTGTTCCAAACCGGAAACCTGGTGCCCACGCACGGCCAGCTGGTGACCCTTTCCGGAACACGCCGCAAGTTGGCCTTTAGAGTCTGTGTCTGCTAACGGTTGGGTTTTGCTAGCCCGCGGGGCGTGGCGAAGGCGCGCAAGCAGCCGGGGCCTTTTTCTGAAACACGCCGTGGATACGTCCCTGTTTTTGAAGGTTTCAGAAAAAGGCCCCGGCCACTTGCACACCCAAAGGTCCCCAGTAGGATTATCCGCGCTCGTTATGTCGCAACTGAGTTTTACGGGTTACAACGTTGTTCGCCTCTTGAGAGGTAACTCCATTGCATCTGGACAGATACCGGGTAGGTTGTTCCGGAACCTTCAAAAACAGGGACGTTTTTGAAGAGCCTACAGGGACGTATTCACGGCGTGTTCCGGAACAACCTACCCGGTAGCTGGCCCTTGCATCAGACCATGAAGGCCTGAACAGATGAGAAAAGCACTAATAGTAGCCATGTCCCGCAACCGGGTCATTGGTCGTAATAACAAGTTGCCGTGGTATTTGCCGGGAGACCTGAAGTATTTCAAGCAGGCCACCATGGGCAAGCCCATTATCATGGGCCGGAACACCTGGGAATCCATTGGCAGGGCGCTGCCAGGGCGTCTTAATATCGTAGTGTCGTCACAGGAACTGGAGTTACCCGCCGGTGTGGCGAAGGTGGAGACCCTGGAGGAAGCCTTCCGGATGGCTGAGGCCCAGGCCATGCTGGATGGTGTGGATGAAGTGATGGTGATCGGTGGAGGTCAGATTTACGAGGCTGTGCTGCCCGAGATCGACCGGATCTACATTACCCAGGTCCACGCCGAGATAGAAGGCGATGCGTTCTTCCCGGAAATAGACCTGGAGCAATGGCAGGAAATCGGACGGGAGGATTTCTCCGCGTCCGATCATAATCCCTACGACTACAGCTTTGTCGTCTACCAGCGGCCTCAGTCAGCCTGACGGCTCTTGGCCGGCTTGAAGCCGTCGCGCTTGCCGGCCGGCCTGGAGCCCGGCTTTCCTCCGGGCTTGTTGCCGCGATACCCGCCCGGCTTGCCACCAGGGCCACCCTTACGGAAATTGCTGCGCTTGCCGCCCGGGCCACCCTTACCCCGTGGTGGGTTGGCTGAGGGAATCGGAAGCTCTGAAGGGGTTTCCAGCGGCAGGGAGCCCGGTTGGGCGGACTCCATCCAGCAGGCCAGGGCGCCGGCCAGCATGGCCATGTCCATATCATTGCGCTCGGCAATATCGTCCAGCAGGCCCATGGCCTTGGCCAGCTTGCCGTCTTCAGTGAAGCCCATGAGCTGACTTTCGAACTGCTCCTGGCGGAGCTTCTGAAGTGCCGCCGGGGTGGGTAGTTCGTACGGCTCCATGGGCGAGTTGGTGGCACGTTCCAGGGTGCGCAGCCAGCTGCGCTCCCGGGGGGTTACCAGCAGGATTGCCTTGCCGGCGCGACCGGCACGTCCGGTACGGCCCACCCGATGGATGTACGCTTCACTGTCGTAGGGCACATCGTAGTTGATGACGTGGGTGATTCTCGGCACATCCAGGCCCCGCGCGGCCACGTCTGTGGCGATGAGGAGGTCCTTCTTGCCCCGCTTGAGGTCTTCCACGGTCTGTTCCCGCTGGCGTTGGTTAAGGTCGCCGTTGAGGGGAGCCACGGAGTGACCACGTGCAGCGAGTTTCTCGGCCAGCAGGGTGGTTTCTGCCTTGGTGCGCACGAAAATAATCGCCGCGTCAATCGGTTCCACTTCCAGGATGCGGGTCAGTGCATCCAGCTTACGCTCACCGAAGGTGGGCAGTACGAACTGGGCGATCCGCTCAACGGTGCGGGTTTCGCTCTTGATTTTGACTTCCCGGGCGTCGCTCAGGTAGGTGTTGGCAACCCGGGCGATGGCCGGCGGCATGGTGGCAGAGAACAGCGCCCGCTGGCAGCTGTCCGGTGTGCTGGCGAGGATGGCTTCGACATCGTCGATAAAGCCCATACGCAGCATCTCGTCCGCTTCGTCCAGCACCAGGGCCTTCAGGTTGTTCAGCTTCAGCTTGCCGCGGCGGAGGTGGTCCAGCAGGCGGCCGGGAGTGCCGACTATAACCTGGGAGCCCCGGTTCAGGGCCTTGAGCTGGGGCGCAAAATCGGCGCCGCCGTATATAGGCAGTACGTGAAGCTGGCGGAAACCGCTGGCATAGGTGGTAAAGGCTTCTGCCACCTGGATGGCCAGCTCCCGGGTCGGGGTCAGTACCAGAATCTGGGTGGACAGGTCATCGGCGTCGATTCGGCTGAGCAAAGGCAGCGCGAAAGCGGCTGTCTTGCCAGTGCCGGTCTGGGCGATGCCCAGCAGGTGATGGCCTTCCAGCAGAACGGGGATGGCCTGGGCCTGGATCGGAGACGGAGTTTCGTAGCCGACGGTACGGACAGCTTCAAGCACGGCCGGGTCGAGGCCGAGCTCAGCAAAGGTTTTTTCTGACATTCAATTACCTGGTATTCGGGGTGGGGGAGCCATAGAACGAGAGGCCGGTTACAGTCTGAAACCGGGAAGGCGTGGGCTCCTGAAGCTACCGGCTGAGCGCGTCGGGGTAGCCTGATGAACCTTCGACGGCTCGCGAACCCCATAAACCCGGCTGGTATCGTCACGGACCTGTCGCCGATAGGCATTCTTGTCCGTGGGTCTGGTCATCCTGATGATGACGGAGCGCAGTATACGCGGTTGTCAGCGGGTTTTATAGCGCTGCGGCCAGTCCGGCGGTAGGTATTTGCCGGTGCGGCTTGTGTCCAGGCGGGCTTTGGGGCAGTCTTTGGGGTTTATTTGATACGCATCCTCATCAATTAACCGGAGACACTACAACGATGAATCTCGAGGAAATCCTTGCATCGGCAGCTAGCAACGAAGTCACTATCCCTGCGATCTGGGCGCAGGGGCGGGCCACCTTCGGGGGCCTGACCGGGGCCCTGGCTTGTGAGCGGATGCAGTCCGTGGTAACTCCGGGGCGCCCTCTGCGGGCCATGCAGGTTTCCTTCGTGGGACCAGTTGAGCCAGGAGTACCGGTCGCACTGGAAGTGGAACTGCTGCGAGAAGGCAAGGCGGTCAGCCAGGCCATGGTCAGGATGGTGCAGGACGGCACCACCCGGCTGGTTGCTATGGGTGCCTATGGCAGTGGTCGTGAGTCGGTGGTCAGTGTGCCTCCGCTGTCCGCCCCTGAAGCACCGGTGCCTGAAGATTGTGCGCCAACCCCGTTCATCAAGGGCAGAATGCCCGACTTTGCCCAGTTTATCGAGATGCGCTGGTGTTTCGGTAGCCGTCCGTTCACCGGTGAAAAGCATCGGGACATGGGTGGCTGGATGCGGTTCCGCGAGACGCCTTCGCAGCTGGACGACCCCGCCATCGTGGCCCTGATTGACGCCTGGCCACCGGTGCCCCTGTCCCATCTCACAGAGTTTGCCCCCAACAGCTCTTTGACCTGGTCGGTCGAAATGATGGACCCACGCCCTACCGTCAAAGTTGATGACTGGTTGATGTACCGGGCAGAAATCGACAAGGCGGATGACGGCTATGCCAACACCCATGCCCAGATCTGGAACCGCCAGGGGGAACTGGTGGCCATCAGCCGCCAGACCGTGACGGTCTTCGGGTAAGCCTGCTTCGCCGACGGTCAGGCCGCCAGGCTTGGCCGGCAGGCATTAATGATAACCCTGGCGAAGCTTTCGGCGGCATCTTCCTGCAGGAAGTGACCGCCGGACAGGGTGATATGGGGCTGCCCAAGGGCACCGGGTACTTTTCGCTGCAAAGGCCGATGGCCGCCACGGGTACCCGGGTCAGAATCGCTGAAACAGGTGATGAATGGCTTCTGCCACCCCTCCAGGAAGCGCCATAACCGCTGGCGGTTCAGTTCCTTGTGTGGTTGCCCGAGAGTGCCCGCGAATGATCTTGCGCCGGCCTTGTAACGGTCACTGGGGAACGGCGCATCGTAGGCGTTCCGTTCCTCACGGGTCAGGGGGCGGGTGGTGCCCAACTGTATCAGTTGCGGAACCGGGAACCAGGGGCTGTAGCGGGCGAACATCCGCCAGATACTGGTGGCGGGTGGGTTGTCTCCTTCCCTGGGGACCACGGCATTGGCCGCGATAATCCGGCTGAATCGGTCCGGTTGCCGCATGACCAGGGCCAGTGCCAGCAGCGAAGTCCGGTTCTGGCACACCAGGGTGACATTGCTCAGATCCAGCGCCAGCAGCCAGCGCTCCAGCCAGTCCAGGTGCCTCTCGAAGGAATAGTCCTGCTGATCCTCGGGTTTGTCCGATTTGCCAAAGCCAATAAGGTCCGGTGCCAACACCCGCAGCCCGGCATCCGCTACCAGCGGGATCATATGACGATAGAGGTAGGACCACCCGTGCTCACCATGGAGCATAACCACCGGCGCCGCGTTTGTAGTGCCATGGTCCACGTAGTGGAGACGAAGGGGGGTGTCGGTACCTACCTCGACATATCGGGGAGTGTAGGGGAAATCCGGCAAAGCCCGGAAGCGGGACTCGTCGGTTCTTAGAATACGCATACCATCGACTGCTCTGGCTGATTGCAAGCGTGTCCGGAGGACTTGGTGGGAACCAGCTTAGAGCAGATGGTGGTTTCTTGTGTGGGCTTTACGTAACAGAGCGTTATTAATTTGAATCAGACGGCGATGCGGTTCTCGTCACGTTCCCGGTCAGCGGCGCGCATGGCTTCATCGCAACAGTTCACCGCGCCGCAGTCATCCGCTGAACACAGGCCAATGGTATCGCAGGGCAGGTCGTAGCGGTTCTCACCCTCATTGGCAAAGATTCGCTTGGCCGGAAGTATGGACCGGCAATGGCCGCAAAGCAGTGTGGGAACAGTGCTGTTCTCGGCCAGTTGTGCAGTGTAGAAATCGTGGTACTCGCTCATGGTAGCTCCTTGTCAGCATATCCTTGCGGCTCGCCCCGAGCTGCCCAGGTATGGTCAGTCCAGGGGAGGGCACACCGCATACACAATAGGGCTTTAATGTGACAATTAAAGGTCCCTCCTAGGCTGAAACTACGTTCGGGGCATTAAGGCTGGTTCACTTTCCGGCCGTTCAGGTTTCGGGGGGCAGTGGGCGGCGATTGGAACGTTTGTCCTCCCAGCCCAAATCCCGCGGGTCATACCACCCGAGGTCCTGGAGAACCTGGTCACGGGTATGGTCGGAGAGGGTCTCCCACAGCACCTCGAATGCTTCCACGGCCCGGTCGCGCTGACGTCGCTGCCTGCTGCGCAGGCGGGCAATGAGCTGGGGCAGTCGCAGGGCATCCCCCAGCTGCCCGGGCACCAGTACCTCCTGGCCCATAACCTTGCGGCGATGGGTCCGCCTCGCCAGGACCGCAGCAAGGGCCTCCGCCGCCTGTAACGCTGTTTCTTCGTTGAAGTCGTCGCCTGCCACTGTTCCGACCTTTCAGAAAACCACGGGTCTCCCCGGCACCCCGATTCTCGACTGGTAACGGGGATAGAATCCCTGGCGCGAGACGTCGGCCGCAATGACTGACCGGCCTTTATCGGAAATACCCCAACCGATTACTATACCCTGCCGGAGGCGGAACTGGCCATGCCGGGGTCGTTAAGGTATAAGCCGTATTCACACCCGCACAAAGGAATGCTGTCTGATGAAGTACGAAAGCCTGGAGCGCTGGACCTTCCTGGGAAGCCTGTTGCTGGTCTCGCTGGCGTTCCTGTTCCTGCTGAAGCCCTTCTTTGGACCGATTTTCTGGGCGGTGGCCATCGCCCTGATCTTTCACCCGGTCCGGCAACGGCTGGCAGGGCGGATTGGGGATCGGCCCAACCTGGTGGCGTTGCTGACCCTGATGATCTGCATGGTTATTGTCATCATCCCGGTGATGGTGCTGATTTCGTCCCTGGTAGCGGAAGGCCTGGCGGTGTATCAGAAAATCCAGGATGGAGACATCCGTCCCGGGGAATACCTGGATCAGGTCAACCAGTCGTTCCCTGCCATCGAAGCGTTCCTTTCGCAATTCAACCTGGATTTCTCAGCCTTGCGGGATCGCCTGGTTTCCGGCGTTGCCGGTGCCAGCCAGTTCCTCGCAAAGCAGGCCCTGGGGCTTGGTCAGAACACCTTTCAGTTTTTCCTCAGCCTGGCCCTGATGATCTATCTGGCGTTTTTCCTGCTGCGTGATGGTTCCCGGCTGGTGGAACTGCTCATACAGGCCCTGCCGCTGGGGGATGAGCGAGAACGCCTGCTGTTCGCCAAGTTTGCCGAAGTCACTCGGGCTACGGTCAAGGGCAACCTTTTGATTGCCATTATCCAGGGTGCCCTGGGCGGCGTGATTTTCTGGATCCTCGGGATTACCGGCGCGTTGCTCTGGGGCGTGGTCATGGCCATATTCTCGCTGTTGCCGGCGGTCGGCGCCGCGGTGGTGTGGGTGCCGGCGGCGATTTACCTGGCAGCCGTTGGTGACTATGTGCCGGCGCTTGTCCTGACCGCATTCGGTGCGATCGTTATTGGCCTTGCGGATAACCTGCTGCGTCCAATCCTGGTGGGGAGGGATACCAAGCTGCCGGATTACATCGTGTTGCTGTCCACCCTGGGTGGGCTGGTGATGTTCGGCATCAACGGATTTGTGATGGGACCGTTGGTAGCGGCGCTATTCATGGCCTTCTGGGGAATCTTCATCCGGGAATTCAGTGAACAGGAACCGATTCTGTCACCGCAAGATAAGTGACCTGCACAATATCCGCCTCACTGAAAAATTCGCCAGCTCCAGATGGTTTAACCGCCTGCAGCTGGCGCTTCTGTCATGCCGCCGGGTCAATCCAGTTTGGTGAGATCCCGCACGGCACCCTTGTCAGCACTGGTGGCCAGCAGGGCATAGGCTTTCAGGGCTGCAGACACTTTACGGATCCTGGGGGATGCCGGCTTCCAGCCCTCGGCGTCACGCTGTTCGCGCCGCCGGTCCAGCTCATGCTGGTCGATCTCCACATTGATGCTGCGATTGGGAATATCGATGCGGATCAGGTCGCCGTCCTCGATAAGGCCAATGGCGCCTCCTGCAGCGGCCTCCGGTGATGCGTGGCCGATGGACAGGCCGGATGTGCCGCCTGAGAACCGGCCGTCGGTGAGAAGAGCGCACTCCTTGCCCAGCCCCTTTGATTTCAGGTAACTGGTCGGGTAGAGCATTTCCTGCATACCCGGGCCCCCTTTCGGCCCTTCGTAACGAATGATCACCACTTCGCCAGCTTTGACCTGGTCGCCCAGAATGCCCTCCACGGCGGCGTCCTGGCTTTCGAACACACGGGCCCGGCCTTCGAACACGTAGATGCTCTCATCCACACCCGCGGTTTTAACCACGCAGCCATCCCGGGCAATGTTGCCATACAGGACGGCCAGGCCGCCCTCGGAGGAATAGGCATGTTCAACCGAGCGGATACAGCCGTTCTCCCGGTCACCATCCAGCGAGGGCCAGCGGGTGCTCTGACTGAAGGCCTCCTGGGTCGGAATGCCGGCGGGGCCAGCCTTGTAGAATTCCACCACATCCGGGGTCGGGTTGCGCATGATGTCCCACTTGTCCAGCGCCTCGGCCATGGTTCGGCTGTGTACGGTGGGCAGGTCGGTGTTAATCAGCCCGCCCCTCTCCAGTTCGCCGAGGATCCCCATGATGCCACCGGCCCGGTGTACGTCTTCCATGTGGTACAGGGGTGAGTTCGGCGCTACCTTGCACAACTGTGGCACCTTACGGGAAAGCTGGTCGATTTCATTGAGGGTGAACGGCACCCCGCCTTCCTGGGCTGCAGCAAGAAGGTGCAGGATCGTGTTGGTGGACCCGCCCATGGCAATATCCATCACCATGGCGTTTTCGAAGGCGGCCATGGAGGCGATACTCAGGGGCAGTACGCTGGCGTCGTCCTGCTCGTAGTAACGGCGGGCGTTTTCGACGATCTGCCGGCCGGCCCAGAGGAACAGACGCTCGCGGTCAGAGTGGGTGGCCAGCGTTGAACCATTGCCGGGTAGTGCCAGGCCGATAGCTTCGGTCAGGCAGTTCATGGAGTTGGCGGTAAACATACCCGAGCATGAACCGCAGGTGGGGCAGGCGCTGCGCTCGTACTCTTGCACCTGCTCGTCGCTGGCATTGGGGTCAGCGGCGATGACCATGGCGTCCACCAGGTCCAGCTTGTGTTCGGACAGCTTGGTCTTGCCAGCTTCCATGGGGCCGCCGGAGACAAAGATGGTGGGGATGTTAAGCCGCATGGCGGCCATCAGCATGCCCGGGGTGATCTTGTCGCAGTTCGAGATGCACACCAGGGCATCGGCGCAATGGGCGTTGACCATGTACTCCACCGAGTCCGCAATGATCTCACGGGATGGCAGCGAATAGAGCATGCCGTCATGGCCCATGGCAATGCCGTCGTCCACCGCAATGGTGTTGAACTCCTTGGCAACACCGCCGGCGGCCTCGATCTCCCGGCAGACCAGTTGCCCAAGGTCCTTGAGATGGACATGCCCGGGTACGAACTGGGTGAAGGAGTTGGCAACGGCAATAATGGGTTTGCCGAAGTCATCGTCTTTCATCCCCGTGGCTCGCCAAAGGGCCCGGGCCCCCGCCATGTTGCGGCCGGCGGTTGAGGTGCGTGAACGATAGTCTGGCATGGCTGGTCTCTCGCTTTGTTCAACGGTCAGTTGGAGCCGTGTTTTGTCCGGGCACACTTCTGCCCCGGGACGGGGAAGATGCCGCTACAGCACAGTGGCCGGCTGGAGCACGGGCTGGATGCAAACCGTTGAGGATACCAGATTACCGGCGTATCGCATGGTTGTTTTCCCCGGCGGTATTTACAATACTTCACAGTCCGGGTAACCGTTCCCGGAAAGGTGCGGATTTCAGCGCAGATCAACTGTTGCCACTGAATATCCGGCTCAGGGCGCCCTTTAACCGAGGGTGATATTTTCCGGGATGTTTGTCTGCTGTCCGGAACAGGGAGTTGTCAATGACCGTTCGTGAAAACCTGGCGCTGAGCCGGCTCAGAGAATTCCGTCCGCTTGATCGTCTGACCGATGAGCAGCTCGTGGTGCTGGTCAGTCGGGCTGAACGCCGGGTGCACCGCCCCGGTCAGAAGATCGTTGAGCGGGGAGCCCGGGATGGTATGGACTTCTTCCTGCTCAAGGGCGCCGTGGAACTGGTCGCTGCTGATGGCCGACAGACCACTGTGAGCGCCGATACGGACAAGGCAAACACCGCCATAGCCCGCCTGCAACCGCGAATGTTTGATGTCACCGCCATACAGCCCTGTGAGTTCCTGGTGATTGAACAGGCCGTGCTGAACAAGCTACTGCAAGCCGCTCCCCTCGAGCATTCAGACGGCGGCAGTGCCAGTGACGGAGATGCCGATGAAGAACATCGGCTGCTGATGGAGTTCTACGCCGAGCTCAGGTCGAACCAGGTCAGCCTGCCAAGCCTCCCGGACGTTGCCTGGAAGGTCCGGCGGCTGGCTGACCGGGAGGACTCCTCGGCTGATGACATTGCCCGCGCCCTGACCGCAGATCCGGCCATGTCCGCCAAGCTGGTTCGCTCATGTAACAGTGCGCTTTACCGGGGGTTCAGCGAGGTTCGCAATGTACGCGACGGCGTTGTCCGGCTGGGAGTAAGGACTACCCGTCAGCTGGTTACCGTATTTGCCCTGCGTGAAGTGTTCCGCAGCCGGCAACCGGAATTGCAGAAAGCCATGGACAGGCTCTGGCAGGAAGCACGAAGTGTCGGGGCGCTGGCCTACGTACTGGCGGAGTCGGCGACCCGCCTTGAGCCAGAGGAAGCCCTGTTGGCCGGTTTGTTGCACAACATTGGGGCGATTCCGGTTCTGGTGCATGCCGAGCACCATCCCGCCCTGGTGGCCAGCCCTGCCGCCCTGGAGCGGGCCCTTGCCGAACTGCAGTCGGACATCGGTGCAGCCATCCTGGATCACTGGCACTTCCCGGCGGCCTTCGTGGAAGCTGCGCGGCACGGCGATGACTGGTTCTATGAGTGCCCTGAAGAGCGCCCACAACTGGTGGACCTGGTAATTGTTTCCCGACTCCACGCCCGCATTTCGGAGGGTCGTAACGATGGTTTGCCCGAGTTCGAACAGGTTCCCGCCTACCGTCGACTTGGCGCCCTCGAACTGACGGCTTCCCGCAGTCTCAAACTGCTGGAGGCAGCCAGGGAGCGACTGGACGAACTGCAGCGACTTCTGGCGGGGCAGTGAGCATGGTTTCAGCCGTCCCCCTGTTTCCCCTGAGCTCGACGGTACTTCCCGGAGGCCGTATACCCCTGCAGCTGTTTGAGCCCCGTTATCTGGACATGCTGGCCCGGTGCCTGAGGGAGCAGCAGGGTTTCGTGGTGGTGTTGCTGAGAGAGGGGCAGGAGGTTGACAGCCAGGCGGCGTTCTACGATATCGGTACCTACGTGCAGATCACGGACTTCCAGCAGCTGGATAACGGCCTGCTGGGGATTACCGCAGAGGGGCTATGGAAAGTTGCGGTCAGCCGCAGTTGGCGCGCGCCCGACGGCCTCAATCTGGGCGACGTTGAGCGTCTGCCCGAGGAACCGGAGGACACCTTGCCGTCTGCTTATTCGGAGCTGGCGGCGGTGCTTCGCGCGTTGCTGCGGCATCCGGTGGTCAACAAGCTGGAGCTGACGGTTGATTTCGCCAGTGCGCGGGAGGTGGGGTGGCGCCTGACAGAGCTACTACCCCTGGACAGCCAGGAAAAACAGCGATTGCTTGAATGCCAGGATCCGCTGGAACGACTCGACCGGTTGTCATCGCTACTGGATGCCATGGACTGACGGCCTGCAAGCTGCGGGCACTCTCTTAACCGGGAAACGAATAGACCAGTCGAGCCGGTGACCATTGCCACCAGATGTAAGATCCCAGGAACGCTGCCCACAGCACCACTGCAAGCCCGGTAAAACTATCCGCAGACAATGGTGTGCGGTCATACCGGCTGTAGCTGGCACGCACCAGGCCACAGATTGCCAGTCCCAGTAACAGTCCGCCCACCACATCAGTGAACCAGTGTACTCCCAGTGCCACCCGGCTGACAGCGACCAGAACCATGGGCACGCTGAACACCAGGTAGATTCGCCAGCGCCTTGCAGGTCGCCACTCCCTGGCGACAAAGGCCGCCGCCATGCCCGTAAAAACGGTAATCCCGGCGGCGTGGCCACTGGGAAAGGCGAAGCTTGCCGGTGGTTCGGTCACCAGCGTGGGGCGGGCAATGGCGAAGCCGTTTTTCAGCAGGGTAACGCTCACGCTAGTCAGTAACAGTGCGGCTACCAGGTGCGCGGCGGCACTGTAATAGCCCCGCAAAAACAGTGCGCTGGCCATCAGCACCGAGCCGACCACCAGAACCGGTGGGTCCCCGGCCAGTGTCAGCAGCAGGAACACCGGGTCGGTCAGGGGGCTGCGGAGGGTATTGGTAAGATCCCGAAAGTAGTGGTCGAGCGACAGCAGCAAGCCTGTTGCCTGACTGAAAAGACTCCAGAGTACAAAGCCACCGCTTGCCCCCAGCGCCAGGCACAGGGAGGCCAGGGGGAACTCGCCTCCCTGTGCAGGCCGCTCACTGTAAAGGGCTCGCCAGAACCGGTGGGTGGCGTTGTACCGTGCCATGGATTGCTCAAGCCATTGGTAGAGGCGGCTGCGGTTGCGCAGCCCCAGTTGCATGCGAACGAAAAGGAACCACGCCAGCAGCAGCACCCCGGCAGCGCCGGCGCCCAGGCCATATAGTGCCGGTGGTATCGGTTCAGGCCCCGCAAGGGCGGCACCCACGGCAAAACCGGGCAGCAGGTAACAGGGTGCCCAGGCAAGGGCGGACGCAATATTTACCAGTACAAAGCGGCGGGCTGGCATGTTGAATGCGCCGGCCACCATGGGGATAAATGGCCGTACGGGCCCTACGAACCGCCCGATCACGACGCTCTTGCCTCCGTGGCGTACAAACAGGCTTTCGGCCCGGCGCACCATGACCGGATGTCGGCGGAAGGGCCAGACCTGGTGAAGTCTTCCTCTCAGCCGTTGACCCAGCCAGAAACTCAGCAGGTCACCAACAATGGCTCCCGCAGCACCCCAGACCAGGATGTACAAAACCGGCGTGCCCGTCTGGCCGGCCAGTACCGCAATTGCAAAAAGGATCGCTACGCCTGGCACCAGAATGCCTGCGACAGCCAACGATTCAAGTAGCGCGGTTGCAAACACGGCAGCTGAGAGCCAGCCAGGGTTGGTCGCCAGCCAGAGGGTCAGGTCCTGGATCATTGGCTGCACTCAGCTTACCTGGTGGGCATCCGCGTTGAACCAGACGTGGTCCTGGCCTCGGCGACAGGCCTCTTCCAGGGCGTCGGTGGCTCGCTGGCGGAGGCGCTCACCCAGGCTATCCTGGCTGATATGGGTGGTGGCACCGATGCTGACCGTCATGCGCCCGACCTGGGGCCAGCCGGCTTCGGCAATACTGCGGCGTATACGTTCGGCCGTCACTCGCGCGCCCTCCTCGGGAGTAAATGGGAGTATCAGGCAGAAGCGGCCCTCACCCAGGAAGTAGAGGGTGTCACCGGCACGAATCAGGGTGAAGAGGTGCTCTGCCAGCCTGCGATACAGGTGTGGCATTTGTCCGTCGCCGAGCATTTCACTAATCTGGCCGCGATGGTCGATGTCCATCATCAGCACAGAAACCGGGTGGGTGGTGGCGCGGGCCCGGCTGATTTCCTTTTGCAGTGTCTCATCGAGGAACCGGGCGTTATGGGCTCCGGTAAGCGGATCGATAATCGCCAGGTCCTCGGCCGACTGGGCCATATGGTCGTAATGCCAGCTGGCGAGGCCGGCGCTGGCCACCAGGGTTGCCAGCGCCGCGATGGCAGGAAGGCTCTCGCTGGCAGGCAGTTGCCACGCAACAAGCATTGCCACTAATGCCGCAACCGGCAGCGTCACTTTCAGGGCCTGTCGAAGTGGTAGCACGAGGTAGGTCAATACCAGTATGGGCAGGCTCCAGAAAATGCCATTACCCGGTGCTGACATGGCGCCTGTCAGGGCAACCCCATGTAACAGTGTCAATGCGACCAGGTGGCCTCGGGCCCGGAGCTGATACCGGCTCACCCACAAAGTGTAGACGCAGCTGCCCAGGCTGATGGCGCTGAGGCCCGCTGCGAGATAGCACAGGGTGTAGAACCCGTAACGCAGGTTCTGCAGGGCGAGCATGGCGAAAACAGCAGCGCTTAAACCATAGGCCAGGACGCTGGTGAGCGTTCTCAGACGGGTTTCGGTCACGTGGCCGGGCTCCTTACGGTGTCGGACGGCGGTGTGTGGGACCAGGTGCTCCAGGTCTGCACCCGGTTGCCTCCCTTTTTCTGGGCCCCCTGCAGCGCAGACGCTACCGCATGCTGGAGTGTGTCCGCGTTATCGCCAATGTTCAGGCCGGCAACGCCAGCGCTGACGGTGACGTCCAGGCCGTGGGATTCCAGTAATGAGATCAGGCCGAGACGGAGTTGCTCTGCCCTCGCGCTGGCGCCGGCGGTCGCCATTCCCGGCAGAATGATCAGGAACTGGACGTCTGCCACCCTGTACCAGGTATCGAAATCCCTTAGCCGGGAATGCAGGTAGCGTCCGATCCGGGGTAGCAGGGCCTCGAGGTCCTGGTCGGTTTCCGGGGCGCTGAGATGGGCGTCCAGGCCCAGCATGATGACGGAAAGGTCCAATCCTTCCCGTTCGCTGCGCTGTATCTCCTTGTACAGGTCGGCGGTCAGGTACTCCCGGCTTGCCGCCTGGGTCAGTTCATCGGACCGACGCAATGGTAACAGCTGGCGTGCCTTGTAGTGGCGTAGCAGGAAGAACACGCCAGCCAGGGCGCTGGTCAGCACCAGGGGAGCTATGATCTGGTGCCGTGAGGAGTCGCCTGTCAGTGAGGCAAGCCCCAGCAGAAAAGTGGCCATGGCGACCAGGGCAAGCGGAACACCCGTTCGCGGAGGAAGCATTCCAAGGATGAACAGGGGCAGGGCGAACAGCCAGTAGCGCAAAGAGGCTGAGTCGAGCCAGAGCGCAGTCACCAGGATCAGTGTAAGGCTGAGTATCAGCAGGTGATTGGCCAGTTGCCAGTGCCGCTGTTGACCCAGGGGCAGGGCGGGGCTGGTGCGAACGATGCCCGCAGTGACCAGCGCGGCCAGGGCTGCCGGGATATCGTCCGTAACCAGACAGAATATCGCGAGGGCCAGCAGAGCCATGGTGCCCAGCCAGGCGAGCCGGCTCAATACAAATCGCTCAGCCTTCTGGGCCATGCTCTCGTCCTTCCTGAAGTTGGTTCCGTTGGACTGTCGGTCTGGTATGAATGATAACATCAATGTGCCAAACGCGCCGTCGTCGGGCATAATAGTCGCCTGATTTTCATTGATGCATCAGTTCCAAAGCGGAGTTACCGATCCATGGATATTGCAGCCTACATGGCGGAGGTTGGCGAGCAGGCTCGTCAGGCAGCCACCGCCATAGCCCGTTCTTCTACGGCTACCCGCAACCGGGCGCTGCTGGCCACTGCCGGGGCCCTGGATGCCGCCCGTAACGAGCTTGCGGAAGCCAATGGCAAGGATCTGGAAAACGGTCGCAGCAATGGCCTGGAAGCGGCCATGCTGGACCGCCTGGAACTCACCCCGGCCCGCATTGATGCAATGATCGAGGGCTTGCGGCAGGTTGCTGGCCTGCCGGATCCAATTGGCGCCATCACTGATATGGCCTACCGGCCGTCCGGTATCCAGGTTGGCAAGATGCGGGTGCCACTGGGCGTGATCGGTATCATCTACGAGTCTCGCCCCAATGTGACGGTAGAGGCTGCCAGCCTGTGCCTGAAGTCGGGTAACGCGACCATCCTGCGGGGCGGGTCCGAGGCCATTCATTCCAACCAGGCCATTGCCGAGTGCCTGGTGACAGGTCTCCGGGCGGCCGGGCTGCCGGAGGCCTCGGTACAGGTGGTTCGCACCACCGACCGGGCAGCGGTGGGTGCGATGATTACCATGCCGGAATTTGTTGACGTGATCGTCCCCCGGGGTGGCAAGGGGCTGATCGAGCGTATCAGCAGGGATGCCAGGGTGCCGGTGATCAAGCACCTGGACGGTGTATGCCATGTCTATGTGGATGCCCACGCGGATCCGGAAAAAGCCCTCAAGGTTGCGATCAACGCCAAAACACAGCGTTACGGCACCTGCAACACCATGGAAACCCTGCTGGTTGACCAGGAGATTGCGGCGGACATACTGCCCTTGCTGGCCGGCGCTTTCCGCGAGCATTCGGTGGAGTTACGGGGCTGTGACGCCAGTCGCGCCATCGTTCCGGATATGGCAGCGGCCACCGAAGACGACTGGTACGAAGAGTATCTGGGCCCTGTGCTCGCGGTGCGGGTAGTCGATGGGCTCGACGGAGCCATAGCGCACATCAACCGTTACAGCTCGCAACACACTGACAGCATTATTACCGAAAACTACACCCGCGCTCGCCGGTTCATTACTGAGGTGGACTCCAGTTCGGTGATGGTGAACGCCTCCACCCGCTTTGCTGACGGTTTCGAATATGGTCTGGGTGCCGAGATCGGCATTTCTACCGACAAGATCCACGCCCGTGGTCCCGTGGGTCTTGAGGGGCTTACCTCGCAGAAGTACGTGGTGTTTGGCGACGGACATATCCGTACCTGACCATGCATGTTATCTACGGCGGCACCTTCGATCCGATCCACAATGGCCACCTGCGGGTGGCCATTGAATTACGGGAAACCCTGGGGGTTAACCGGATCGACCTGGTCCCTTGTCATATCCCGCCCCACCGTGGCGATCCAGGCGGCTCCAGCGAGCACCGCCTGGAGTTGCTGAGGCTGGCGATCGCCGATGAGCCCGGCCTTGGCGTGGATGATCGCGAACTGGTCCGGGGCGGGTCGTCCTATACGGCGGATACCTTGCGTCACCTGCGGGAGGAAATTGGTCCGGACGATCCACTGGTAATGGTACTCGGAACCGACTCCTTTGCCGGTTTTGACCGATGGCAGGAATGGTCATCCATTCCGGAACTCGCCCATATTGTGCTGGTCACACGGCCCCAGGCCGGTCTGCCCCCGGATTCTCCGCCCTCGCGGTTATTGTTTGAACGCCGGGTGACTAATCCGGCCATGCTGGGCAGGGCACCTGCGGGGTATATCCTTGAGGTGGAGCCTCCGCTGCTTGATATTTCCGCCACCGGTATCCGGGCGCGGCTGGCGTCCGGTCGTTCAATACGTTACCTGGTGCCTGACCCCGTCCTGGCCAGGATCGAAGAATTGGGGCTTTACGGCAGTGACGGCGATGAGTGTGGGCGTTGATTGGTGATACACTAGCCAGTCTGTACATGCCCACTTACCCACTCCCTGTATCCGGCCCGGCCCGGGTATACATGACAGGATCATTATGCAGGCAGAAGAACTGAAAGATATTGTTATCGAGGCACTGGAGAACCTGAAGGCGAAGGACATCAGTGTACTGGACGTGACCGACCGTACCAGCGTGACGGACTTCATGATCCTTGCCTCGGGCACGTCCGGCCGCCACCTGCGGTCCCTGGCTGAGTCCGTCGTCAAGGAAATGAAAGATCGCGGCATCCGCGAAGCCAAGGTAGAAGGCGCTGATTCCAGTGACTGGATCCTGGTTGACCTGGGTGACGTAGTGGTCCACGTCATGATGCCCGCGACCCGTGAGTTCTATGACCTCGAGCGTCTGTGGCGGGATGCCCCGGGCCTGGGTGCTGCCGGCAGCGAATAGCCATGCGGCTGAAGCTTGTCTGTGTCGGCCAGAAAATGCCCGGCTGGGTTACCGAAGGCTACCAGGAATACGCCCGCCGTATGCCCCGGGAGCTGCCGCTTGAGCTGATTGAAATCGCCATGCCACACCGCGGCAAGAATCCTGACATCAATCGCCTGATGAGGCAGGAGGCCGACGCTGTACTGGCGGCGACTGGTGACAGTGACCACGTGGTTGCCCTGGAGGTTGGCGGCCGCCCCTGGTCAACAGAGACACTGTCCCGGCAACTGGAAAGCTGGCAGCTCGATGGCCGCGACATCAGCTTCCTGGTGGGGGGGCCTGACGGCCTTCACCCGGCGTGCCGTGAGCGGGCGGACCAGCAATGGTCCCTGTCGCCGCTCACCCTGCCGCATCCGCTCGTACGTATCCTGCTCGCCGAGCAGCTCTATCGGGCCTGGACCATCACCCGAAACCACCCATACCACCGCGCGTAGGACCTTCCCATGGCCTGGGGTGAATTCAAGGACACAGCCGCCGAACGGCGACTCTTCCAGCGCCGGGCCCTGGTCATGCTGGGGCTGGTGGTTGTGTTGTTCGGCATCCTTATTGGCCGCTTCTATCAATTACAGGTCATCGAACACGAAACCTATACCACGATTTCTGACCGCAACCGGGTACAGGTTCGCTCGGTACCACCGACCCGTGGCCTGATCTATGACCGCAACGGCACTCTTATTGCCGAGAACCGGCCGGTGTTCAGCGTGACCCTGGTTCCTGAGAGGGTGGGGAACATGGATGCCACCCTGGAACGTCTGCAGGCCTTGCTGACCATTTCCGAAGAGGATGTTGAGCGGTTTCGCCGCCGGCTTCAGGAGCCCCGTCGTCCCTTCCAGGAACTGCCCCTGCATTACGACCTGACAGAGCAGGAAATTGCCAGTATGGCTGTGCACCGGCACGAGTTGCCCGGGGTCGAAGTCAGCGCCGAGCTGGTGCGCCACTATCCATTTGGTGAACTCAACTCCCATGCCCTGGGTTACGTGGGACGGGTCAATCGTGAAGAGCTTCAACGCATCGACCCGGTGAACTATGCCGGTACCAACTACATTGGCAAGTCCGGTGTTGAGCGGGTGTACGAGGAGACTCTTCATGGCCGTGTTGGTTATGAACATGTGGAAACCAACGCCCGGGGCCGTACTCTGAGGGTGCTCGAACGGGAAAACCCGGTGCCGGGCGAAGACCTGGTGCTTCACCTGGACATGCGTCTTCAGCAGCGGGCCTTCGAATTGCTGGAGGGCCGCCGTGGTGCGATTGTCGCTATCGATCCGAGGGATGGGGGCATTATTGCCCTGGCCAGCGTTCCGGGTTTTGATGCCAACCAGTTTGTGACGGGAATCAGCGTTGACAATTACCGGGCGCTCAGTGAATCCCGTGACAAACCTTTGTTCAATCGGGCGTTGCGAGGCCAGTACCCGCCCGGGTCTACCATCAAGCCCATGCTTCTGATGGCGGGCCTGGACAGTGGGACGGTGACGCGGGAAACCACCATCTGGGACCCGGGCTATTACCAGATCAATGACAAGGGGCGTCGATATCGCGACTGGAAACGGGGAGGCCATGGCTGGGTTGATGGCCGCCGGGCGGTGGCGGAATCCTGTGATATCTATTTCTATGACCTTGGCGTCGAGATGGGCGTTGATGTCATGCACCAGTACCTGTCCGGCTTCGGCTTCGGGATGGATGCGACCCTGGACGTCGGCGGAGCCCTGCCGGGCTTGCTGCCTTCCAGGGACTGGAAGCGGGGTATGCGCAACGAGCCCTGGTACACGGGTGACTCGGTAAACATGAGCATTGGCCAGGGTTTTTTCCTGGCAACGCCCATGCAGCTGGCGACCGCCACGCTGGTGGTGGCGAACCGGGGTGGCTGGGTGCAGCCCAGAATGCTGAAGGATGTCAGGGGTGACACGCCGCTGGACGACGTTCTTCCCCCGGAAACCATGGAAGATTTGACGGTGGATAACCACGATGACTGGGAGTTCGTGGTTGACTCAATGGAAGACGTCATGCACGGCCCCAGGGGCACCGCGCGGGGGGCTGCAGAAGGGGCTGACTACCGTATGGCAGGCAAAACAGGAACCGCCCAGGTGTTCAGCCTGGCGGAAGATGAAGAATATGATGCCGAGGAGATCCGTGAGCGTCTTCGCGACCACGCGCTGTTTGTCGGCTTTGCGCCGGTAGACGATCCTCGCATCGTGGTTTCTGTTATCGTCGAGAATGGTGGCAGTGGTAGTGGCACTGCAGCACCGGTCGCAAGAGCCATGTTTGATGCCTGGCTGCAGATGCAGGACTCAGAACCAACAGTGATCAGCCAGGCCGGGGAGGCTCAGCCATGATGGGCCGTGCTGCCAGCGTCCAGGCCTCCAGCGGCCTGCAAAGACCCGCAAGTCTGTGGCACAGACTTCACATCGACCCGCTACTGTTGCTGCTGTTGGCGCTGGTGGCCGGAGGCGGCCTGATCGTTCTCTATAGCGGCGCAGATGCCAGCATGGCTGCGGTCAGGGCCCAGGCGATCCGCTTCGGCGTCGCGTTTGCTGCCCTGTTTATCTTTGCCCAGTTGGACCCAGCCGTATACCGGCGCTGGTCGCCATGGTTGTATGTGGCTGGTATGGCCGGGCTTGTGGCGGTGTTGGTGGTCGGTGTTGGCGCGAAGGGGGCCCAGCGGTGGCTCGCATTGCCAGGCCTGCCCCGGTTCCAGCCATCGGAGATCATGAAACTGGTGGTTCCAATGATGGCCGCCTGGTACCTGTCCCGGCAGTATCTTCCCCCGAGGTTTCGTCATGTGGTGATTGCCGTTGGCCTGGTGCTTTTGCCCATGGGGCTGATCATCCAGCAACCGGATCTGGGTACCTCCCTGCTGGTGGGCGCGGCTGGTATGTTCGTGGTCTTTTTCGCCGGGCTGAGCTGGAAGCTGATCACCGGTTTCTTCGCCCTGCTGGGAGTCGCCGCACCACTGATGTGGCACTTTGTGATGAGGGACTATCAGAAACAGCGGGTACTCACCCTTCTGGACCCTCAGAGCGATCCGCTGGGTGCAGGCTGGAATATCATCCAGTCGACTACCGCCATCGGATCTGGTGGATGGAGTGGAAAGGGGTGGCTTCAGGGCACCCAGTCCCACCTGGAGTTTTTGCCGGAAAGTCATACCGACTTCATTGTGGCAGTCCTGGCGGAGGAATTCGGCTTCCTGGGTCTGGCTACGTTGTTGGCCGCCTACACCCTGATTATCCTCCGTTGCCTGTACATTGCGGCCAATGCCCAGGACTCGTTCAGTCGCTTGCTGGCCGGAGCGCTGACAATGACCTTTTTCGTTTACATCGTGGTTAATATCGGCATGGTCAGTGGCCTGCTTCCCGTGGTCGGGGTGCCGCTGCCCCTGATCAGCTACGGTGGTACGTCCATTGTGACGCTGATGTCCGCTTTTGGCGTACTGATGGCGATACACACCCATCGGCGGATGATCACGGCGTAATGTCCGGTAATGGTGCCCCCTGTAACCCCGTGGTAACCTCCCGGCAAAAACCTGGCTCCGAGATGTTCATGAAGGCCCTGAAGTGCTTGCTCTTTCCGCTGATTCTGATGGTTGCCTGCCCGGCCCTGTCGAGCGCTGCTGGCTATGCTGAGACCCGCGAGGGCAGAGTATTTATCCGTGAAATGGCCAGTGAGCATGGTTTCGATGCTGACCGCCTCCGGAAATGGCTCGGGGAGGCTCGCCGCAATGACCTGGTTATCGAGAGGATCAGTTCGCCGGCCGAGAAAACCCTGACCTGGCGGGAATACCGGGCGATTTTTATCAAACCGGAGAGGGTTGAACAGGGTGTCGACTTCCTGAAGGAACATCGGGCGGCATTTGATCGGGCCGAGGCCGAGTTCGGGGTGCCCCGGGAGATCATCGCTGCCATTATTGGCGTAGAAACCTGGTACGGCCGGTACCGTGGCTCCTTTCCCGTGCTGGACGCCCTGGCCACCCTGGCCTTTGACTATCCTCCGCGCAGTGCCTTTTTCCGCAGTGAACTGAAGCAGTTCTTCCTGATGGCACGTGAACAGGGCTTTGAGCCCGGCCAGCTGGAAGGATCCTACGCAGGTGCCATGGGCTATGGTCAGTTCATTGCCTCCAGCTACCGACACTACGCTGTAGACTTTGACGATGATGGCATCGCCGATATCTTTGATAACCCGGTTGACGCCATCGGCAGTGTCGCCAATTATTTCCACGAGCATCGCTGGCGGTCGGGTGGTCCGGTTGCAACACCGCTGGAAACGGGGGTGTCAGTGCCGCAAAGGCTGGTCATTCGGGAACTTCGCCCCCGGTTTACGGTCTCTGATTATCGTGCCGCCGGGTTGCAGTTGCCCGCGGAGCTGGCGGACAAAGAGCCGGCCAGGGCATTCCGGGTGGAAGGGCCGGATGGCCACCGCTGGTGGCTCACGTACCATAACTTTTACGTGATTACCCGGTACAATCACAGTCATCTCTATGGGCTGGCCGTCAATGAGATGGCCGGTGAGCTCCGGCAGGAATTGTTGAAGGCATCATCGGCAGGAACGGAACACAATCATGAAGCACCCTGATTTGCGCGTAACGGCAGTCCTTGCCGTGATGGCACTGGTACTGGCCGGTTGCGCGTCCAAGCCGAAGGAAACCGACCATTCCGGTCGTTACACCATCGCCCAGGACCACGGTCCTGCGCAGGACGTGGATATCAGTTCGTTGGGCAACGCCATGCCAAGGTATGAGGTGCCCCGCTCAGCTGGCAACAAGTCGCCCTACACCGTGTGGGGCAAGCAATACCGGGTCATGCCAGTCAGCGATGCCGACGGCTATGTCCAGCGGGGCATTGCAAGCTGGTATGGCAAGAAGTTCCATGGCCACAAGACCTCCAACGGCGAAGTCTATGACATGTACGAGATGTCGGCCGCCCACAAGAGCCTTCCGCTTCCCAGCTATGCCCGGGTCACAAACCTGGACAACGGACGTTCCGTGATCGTTCGGGTCAATGATCGGGGCCCCTTTCACGGTAACCGTCTGATAGACTTGTCCTGGGCGGCCGCCAAGAAGCTGGATTTCCTGGGCAATGGCACCGCCCGGGTAGAAGTCGCCTCTATTACCGTCCGTGAAGACGGCTCGATGACTCTGGCGGGACAGCCGTGGACGCCGGAAGGCGGCGTTAACGCGGGTGTCGGGAAAACGTCCGTTGCAAAGTCGGAACCGTCTACGGCCGGGGGCAATGCCCTGTTCGTGCAGCTTGGGTCTTTCAGCCAGGTTGATCCGGCCCGGCAACTCGAGCATGCCGTCAGACAGCGTACTGGAGAGTCGGTGCGGGTACGCCAGATTTCGACCGCATCCGGTGAATTTCACCGGGTGCAGGTGGGGCCTTTCGGCGATCACGGCGATGCCGAACGTGCCATGGAGCGTCTTGCGTCAGAGGGGTTCCGCCAGGCGATGGTCCTTACTGATCGCCACTGACTTGAATCTTTGCCGGCCCTGTGCCGGCCAATCCACTGATCCGGAAGTAATGTGAACAAGCCCATGACTCGTAATGCCATGCCTCGTCTGTTGATGACCCTTGTGCTGATGGCTTTGTTGCCACTGATGGCCCAGGCCCAGCAGGTACTGATACCCTCTCCGCCCCAGATCAATGGCAGTTCCTATGTGCTGATGGACCCCGCCAGTGGCCGGATCCTGATGGAATCAAACAGCGACGAGCGCCTGCCGCCGGCCAGCCTGACCAAGATGATGACCGCCTACATTGTCGAACGGGAGCTGGATGAAAATCGGCTGAGCATGGATGAAATGGTTCCGATCAGCGTCAAGGCCTGGAAAACCGGGGGCTCGCGGATGTTCGTGCAGGAGGGCTCACGGGTCAGTGTCGAGGATTTGCTCAAAGGCGTGATCATCCAGTCCGGTAACGACGCCTCCGTGGCGCTTGCCGAGCATGTTGCCGGTTCCGAGGGTGCCTTTGCGGATGTCATGAACCAGCAGGCACAGTTGCTGGGCATGAAGAATACCCGCTTCGAAACGGCAACTGGCCTGCCCCATGAAAACCAGTATTCCACGGCCTATGACCTGGCCCTGCTGGCCGCCGCCATTATCAATGATTACCCTGAGAACTACCCGCTCTACGCGGAGAAACACTTCACCTACAACAATATCCGGCAGCCCAACAGGAATTCCCTCCTGTGGCGTGATCCGTCGGTGGATGGCTTGAAAACCGGCCATACCGAGGAAGCGGGTTATTGCCTGGTGGCCTCCGCGCAGCGTGATGACACCCGTCTGATCGCGGTGGTGATGGGTACCGACAGCAGCGAGGCCCGTGCCCGTGAGGTGCAGAAAATGCTCAACTACGGTTTCCGCTACTACGAAACGGCGCGCCTGTTCGACAGCGGTGAATCCTTGCTGGAAAGCCGGGTCTGGGGTGGTAAGCAGGACCAGATGAACCTGGGCCTGGCCTCGGATATGGTGCTTACCATCCCCCGAGGGGCGAGGGACTCACTGGAGTCTGTGGTAGAAGTGGACTCGGTGATCAAGGCGCCGGTGTCAGCCGGGGACGAACTGGGTACCGTGACCATCAGCTTCGATGGTGAGGTCCTGGCCAAGCGGCCCCTCGTTGCCGTCGAGCCGGTCCCCGAAGGGGGCTTGTTCAAACGGCTACTTGATGCCATCAAGCTGTTCTTCCATAACCTGTTCAACTGAGCAGGCCAGGCCAGGCATTAACAGGAGGGGCAGTTTCATGTCTCAACCCTCAGCGCCCAAAATCGAGTTCCCCTGTGACTACGTTATCAAGGTCATAGGGGACGCAGCTCCGGACTTTACTGAGTTCGTGGTGTCCGTTGTGAATGCGCACGCACCAGGCATCCGTGAGGAGCATATTACCGTGACGGACAGCCGCAACGGGCGCTTTACCTCTGTCCGGTTGCGTATTGTCGCCACTGGAGAGCCCCAGCTAAAGGCGCTGTTCGAGGACCTCAAGGCCAGTGGCCGGGTCCACATGGTTTTGTGATGCGAGAGCGACCGACTTTGCTGATCGTACGGGACCTGGGGCTGCAGCCCTATGAAGCCGTATGGGAAGCCATGAAGACATTCACGGCCGAGCGCGATGGAAGCGTGGCGGATGAACTCTGGTGTGTCCAGCATTCACCGGTCTACACCCAGGGGCAGGCCGGAAAGGCGGAACATATCCTCGCGCCGGGAGATATCCCGGTGGTGCAGGCGGACCGCGGTGGCCAGGTGACCTACCACGGGCCCGGCCAACTGGTGGTTTACCTGATGATCGATCTGCCCCGGGCCGGCCTTGGCGTTCGCCAGCTGGTGGATATTATCGAGCAGTCCCTGGTTTCCGTGCTTGGGGATCAGGGTATTACTGCCGCGCCACGGCCAGACGCCCCGGGAGTCTACGTGGATGGGGCCAAGATTGCCTCGCTTGGCCTGAGGGTGCGGCGTGGGTGCTCTTTCCACGGGCTGGCGCTGAACGTGGATATGGACATGGAGCCGTTCAGCCGTATCAACCCCTGTGGCTTCTCTGGCTTGCCGATGTGCCAGGTCCGTGATTTCAACGCCACCGTTTCCATGCCGGAGTTGGCCGATCAGCTGACAAACACGCTGGCCAGGGCTCTTGGCCATGATGCCGCTGGCATCGTTCGCCCCTCTGTTCACCAAACAGCCTCCTGAGGCTGGTATCCTGTTTGCAACGCTTCCGGTGCAGCCTGTCTGATCCGGGCCTTTGCGGGAGCGAGACGTTTCCATTCACCGGTTGACGATCACGACCTGTCAGGTGGGCCATGTCCAAGCCTCGTAAAGGAAAAACTGTCTCCAGAATCCGCACCGGCAGCTTCGAGCGGAGGCTGACCATGACCCGGGCAGGCCTGTTTGCCGGTACCCGAATGGCTTCTCACATGGCTACCAGTTGGCTTTCCAGTGCTGACCAGAGGGAACAGCGCCACAAGGCCATGTTGTCGAAGCAGGCGCAGTTCCTGGTGGACGAACTTGGGCAGCTCAAGGGCAGCGTGGTCAAGATCGGTCAGATGATGGCCCTTTACGGTGAGCATTTCCTTCCTGAAGAAGTCACCGAAGCCCTGCATATCCTTGAAGACCAGACGTCTGCCCTGGAGTGGAAAGCCGTTCAAAAGGTGATCCGGGAGGAGCTGGGCGCGGACCGGCTGGCAGAGCTGGAAGTGGACCCCGAGCCCATCGGAGCCGCGTCCCTTGGGCAGGTTCACCGGGCACGGCGCCGCTTTGACGGTCTGGAACTGGTGCTCAAGATACAGTACCCGGGCGTAGACCGTGCAGTGGACAGCGACCTGGATGCCGTTGCCCAGTTGCTGCGAGTGGCCCGGCTGGTTTCCTTTGGCCCCGAGTTCAATGACTGGCTGGAAGAAGTCCGGGAAATGATGCACCGGGAGGTGAACTACGCGCTGGAGGCCGATACGACCGAGCGGTTCAGGGAGCGCCTGGCCGATGATCCCCGCTTCGTGGTACCCAGGGTGCTGATGCAGTACACCACTCCCCATATTATCGCCCAGACCTACGAGCACGGGCATCCCGTCAGCTCAGAGGCGGTGGCCGCGCTGCCACTGGAGCGCCGAAGCGAGTTGGGCAAGGCCGCCCTGGAACTGTTCTTCCGGGAGCTTTTTGACTGGGGTGAAATCCAGACGGATCCCAATTTCGGGAACTACCGCATCCGACTGGCCGGAGAAGGGGGCAACGAACGGGACCAGGTGGTGCTGCTGGATTTCGGAGCGGTTCAGCAATACAGCGATGACTTCCTGGACCCGGTAATCCAGATGATTCGTGCGTCCTACGAGCAAGACCTGCCGGCGGTGATCGACGGTGGTGTCCGGCTGCATTTCATGAAGCGGGAGTGGCCGGACGAGGTGCTCGACAAGTTCGGACAGGTCTGTATGTCGGTGCTGGAACCGCTTGCGCCAGCCAGTCAAGGCTGGCCTGAATGTGCCGTGAACGACCAGGGCCAGTATCGCTGGAAGCAGAGTGACCTGCCTTCCCGTGTTGCCCGGGAAGCGGCAAGGTCTGCCATCAGTCGCTATTTCCGGGTGCCACCAAAGGAGTTTGTCTTTCTTAATCGTAAACTGATTGGTGTCTACACCTTTATTGCTGTGCTATGCGCCGAGTTTAACGGCGAACCGTTGTTGCGGGAATTTCTGTATGGAGAGACCCGTGATGGAGGGGAGCCCGGGCTCGGGGGATCCTTATAGCCACGGTTATCGGCGATGCCTATGATCGTTATTCAAAGCATCAACTGGGCAGAGGGGCCGGATGAAGCGATGATGATCGCCCTGAATGTCAGAGTAACCCGGAGGTGAACCTTGGAAAAGGTAACGATATACGGCCGCATGAGCTGCGGCTTCTGCGCCATGGCACGCCAACTTTGTGACCAGAAAGGTTTCGAGCACGAATTCGTGGATATGCCCGCGCTTGGCCTGACCAAGGAAGACGTTGCTGGGAAGATCGGGCACCCGGTATATACGGTGCCGCAGATTCTTGTCGGCAGTGAGTACGTGGGTGGTTTTGATGAGTTTTCCCGTTACGTGGCTCGTCAAGCCAGCTGAACGCCCCGGTATTTTCCTGTTGCTACAAAGACAAAAGGCCCCGGCGAGTTGTTCGCCGGGGCCTTTTTCGTTGCGAGGCAGCGACTTTCATCAGACCTCGAACGGTGTTTTCAGCTTCTTCTCTGCGAGTACGTTCTTCAGGTGAGCGACTTTCGGGATGCCGTTTTCAAAGGGTGGGAAGGCTTCGCCCTCGATCAGCGGCTGGAGGTATTCCCGGCAGTCTTCGGTAATCCCGAATCCGTCGTCAGAAATGTAGTGAATTGGCATTTTCTTTTCCTGGTTGGCCACTTCGCTCAAGGGGGCCTCGCCGATGTGCCAGCGGTACGGGCTGGATTGCTCCCTTACAATAATGGGCATGACCGCTTGCTTGCCGGCGAGCGCCATTTCCACCGCTTTCTGGCCCACGGTGTAGGCTTGCTCTACATCGGTGGCGGAGGCAATGTGGCGTGCCGCCCGTTGCAGGTAGTCGGCGACAGCCCAGTGGAACTTGTAGCCCAGGGCCTGTTTGACCATGTTGGCCAGGGTAGGGGCAACACCACCGAGTTGGGTATGCCCAAACGCGTCCTTGCCGCCCGCATCCGCAACGAAGCGGCCGTCCTCGTACTGGGCGCCTTCCGACGCCACTACAACGCAGTAGCCATAGTCTTTCACCGACTGCTCGACACGGGCGAGGAAGGCCTCGCGTTCGAACGGAATTTCCGGGAACAGAATGATATGGGGCGGCTCATCCCGGCCATTGCCTGCCAGGCCCCCGGCCGCGGCAATCCAGCCGGCGTGGCGCCCCATCACCTCGAGGATGAATACCTTGGTGGAAGACTCGCACATGGAGCGGATGTCGAGGCTGGCCTCCAGTGTCGAGGTAGCCACGTACTTGGCCACCGAGCCGAACCCTGGGCAGCAGTCAGTAAAGGGCAGGTCGTTGTCGACGGTCTTGGGTACGCCAATACAGGTGATGGGGTAGCCCATCTTGTCGGCAATCTGGGACACCTTGAACGCCGTATCCTGGGAATCCCCACCTCCGTTATAGAAGAAGTAACCGATATCGTGGGCGCGGAAAACCTCTACCAGACGCTCGTATTCGCGGCGGTTCTCGGTGAGGTTCTTCATCTTGTAGCGGCACGAACCAAAGGCTCCGCCGGGGGTGTGCATCAGCGCGCGGATGGCGTCATCGGACTCTTCGGACGTGTCGATCAGTTCCTCCCTGAGAGCCCCGATAATGCCATTACGGCCGGCATAGACCTTGCCGATCTGGTCCGGGTGCTTGCGCGCGGTTTCGATAACCCCGCAGGCACTGGCATTAATGACAGCGGTGACCCCGCCGGACTGGGCATAGAACGCGTTCTTGATGGCCATCTTGGGCTGGCGCCTCCTGGTGGTTGGATTAGCATGTCTCTATGGAGGCGAATCATACGTGAATCCCGCGGAGTTTTCATGACGCCCGGCTTGACGGAACCTTACGTATACGGGAGTCTTGGGAGCTTCTGATCACCGCGGCGAACTGGCTCGTCGCTGGAAATGACGGCTTTCAGTTGTCATCAACACCATCAAGGAATTCTGGCACGTCATGCATATCCACATTCTGGGAATCTGCGGCACCTTCATGGGCAGCCTGGCGGTACTGGCACGGGAGTTGGGCCACACGGTGACTGGCTCAGACCAGGGGGTTTACCCGCCCATGAGCACCCAGCTGGAAGCCCAGGGCATCACGCTGATGGAAGGCTACCGGGCAGAGAACCTCACCCCGGCGCCGGACCTGGTACTGATAGGCAACGCCATGTCCCGTGGTAATCCCGAGGTGGAGGCGGTGCTCAACCGTAACCTGGATTACATGTCCGGCCCCGAGTGGCTTGCCCGGGAGGTCCTCCGGCACCGGTGGGTGCTCGCGGTTGCGGGCACCCATGGCAAGACCACCACCACCGCCATGTTGCTCTGGATACTTGAACAGAGCGGATTCGATGCGGGCTACCTGGTGGGCGGCGTGCCCCGTGATTTCCCGGTATCCGCACGACTGGGCGGCAGCGACTTTTTCGTGATTGAGGCTGATGAGTACGACAGCGCCTTCTTTGACAAGCGCTCAAAGTTCATTCACTACCGGCCCCATACGTGCATTCTCAACAACCTTGAATTCGACCACGCCGATATTTTCGATAATGTAGAAGCTATCGAACGCCAGTTTCATCACCTGGTGCGTACCGTGCCCTCGAAGGGAGCGATCATCCGTCCGGCGATGGATGAACACCTGGACCGGGCGCTGGCCATGGGTTGCTGGAGCCCGGTGCAGAGCACCGCCATCGGTAGTGAAGCCCAGACGCCGGACTGGCGCGCCGAGCTGCTTAAAGAGGATGGCTCCTCGTTCATGCTGATCCATCACGAGCAGCCCGTGGCGACCGTAAACTGGAATATGACCGGCCTGCACAATGTTCGCAACGCGCTCTCGGCGATCGCCGCAGCACGGCATGTCGGGGTAACGCCGGACCATGCCGTGGCCGCCCTGAATCGATTCGGTGGCGTCAAGCGACGCATGGAGTTGCTGGCCGACGTGAGTGGAGTCAAGGTCTACGACGACTTCGCCCACCACCCGACGGCTATCGCTACCACGCTGGAAGGACTGCGTAACCAGGTGGGTGACGACCTGATTGTTGCGCTGATCGAGCCGCGCTCCAATACCATGCAGCAGGGTGTTCACCGCGACCGGCTGCTGGACAGTGCCCGACTGGCGGACCGGGTTATCTGGGCCAACACCAGCCGGGCTGACTGGCTCTCTGAATTGATGGGGGATTATCGGAACAGTGGCGGTGACCCTGAAAGGCACCAGCTTGATACGACCATCGACGGCCTGTTGGAGCGGGTTCTGGATGAGATTTCAGAGCCCTGTCACGTGGTGATCATGAGTAACGGGGGGTTTGGTGGCATTCACCAGCGACTGATCGCCCGTCTTGAAGAGAAAGCCAGCCATGGTCGCTGAGCCTCGTACCATCAATCTGGCCCTTACTGGGGCCTCCGGCGCCCAGTATGGCTTACGGCTGTTGCAGTGCCTGGTTGCCCAGGGGTGTCGCGTCAATGTCATGGTTAGCAAGGCCGCACGTATTGTGCTGGCCACTGAGACGGAAATACAGTTGCCTGCCTCCACAGCCGCCGCCCTGGTGAGCCTGCAGTCCTGGACCGGTGCGGAGGAGGGGCAGTTAAAAGTGTTCGGTCACGAGGACTGGTTTGCGCCACCGGCATCCGGCTCCGGTGAAAGGTCCCCACTGGTCATCTGCCCCTGTAGCACAGGTACGTTATCGGCCCTGGCCACGGGCGCCAGCAATAATCTTATCGAACGGGCAGGGGATGTAGCGCTGAAAGAGCGGCGCCAGCTGATCCTGGTTCCCCGTGAGGCGCCCTATTCAGAGGTGCACCTGGAGAACATGCTGAAACTGACCCGCATGGGTGCGGTGATCATGCCGGCGAGTCCGGGGTTCTATCACAACCCGGCCTCGGTGGACGACCTGGTGGATTTTATCGTTGCTCGTCTGCTGGACCACCTGGGGCTGCCACAGTCACTTGTGCCCCGCTGGGGTGAGGGCCGCTAACCATGCTGGAGCAGATTCCCGCTGCCATCAGTGAGCTCAATCTGTCCATGCCGGCGCTCCGCCTGCTGGGCACCACCGTTGCCCTGTTGCTGATCGTACTGGTGGTGCGAGCGGTGCTGTCCAAGGTCATCCGCACCAGCATCCAGTCGACAGAACTGCGTCGTAAATGGCTGGTGCAGACCCGCAACGGGCTGATCCTGATTTTCCTGCTGGGTTTGGTGCTTATCTGGGGGCAGGAGCTGCGCACCCTGGCGCTGTCCATTGTTGCCATAGCGGTGGCCTTTGTGGTCGCCACCAAGGAGTTGATCCTGTGTTTTATAGGGAGCCTGGTAAAGGGTGGTGCCCGATCCTTTGATATTGGCGACAGGATCCAGGTCAAGGATTTTCGCGGCGATGTGATCGACCAGAACCTGTTGGCTACCACCATCCTTGAAGTGGGTCCCGGAAAGCTGACCCACCAGCGTACCGGCCGGGCCACCGTGATTCCCAACTCCCTGTTTGTGTCCGAGCCCGTTATCAATGAGAGCTTTACCGAGGACTATGTTCTCCATGTATTCACTGTGCCCTTCAAGCGAGACGACAACTGGCAACTCGCCCAGAAGGTGTTGCTGGACGCCACCCAGGCCCAGTGCGAACCCTTCCTTGAAACCGCTCGCCGCTACATGCGGCGTCTTGGCGACCGCCGGGGATTGGAGGTGCCAGTGGTGGATCCAAGGGTCAGTCTCCAGGTCCCGTTGGCCGGGGAGATACACCTGGTAGTCCGCTTTCCCTGCCGTCCTTCACAGCGTAGCGCCATTGAACAGGCAATTCTGATGGAGGCCTTCGCCAACAATGATTTCAGTGGGGTTCGGAAAAAGGGTAGCGAAGAAGATCAAGGTCCGATTGATCCCGAAAGAATGGAATAGCGGGAGCAGGCAGCGAGTGCACAAGGAAGCGCCAACAAGGGCAAGTGCTGGTCTTGACGAAGATAACTGATTCGGGGGAGATATGGTTCTTGTGGTTTTACCCATAACTTTTCCATATTTTGAAGCATAAATCTTCCACTACTGAGCTAACCCGCTGTTAATAATGATGCAACTATAGTCTGGCGTGAACGTACAGGTTTTGGTGAGGCACGTTCCAGAATACCGCGAGCTCAAAAGGCACGCCTTTAAACAAAAGCGAACATTCTAGTCACGCCTTCCCTCCGCCTCCGAAAGCACCACTGCCAAATCCTCGGGCACCGGCATGGGTGCAAACGCGCTGA
>NZ_FOHZ01000078.1 GCF_900111555.1 Marinobacter segnicrescens | reverse complement strand
TGAGGTGGACCCCATCAGTTGGACAGCCTGAAGGTGCAGTTAAGCTCTGATCCGGCTGTATTCCCGGCTCAAGCTGCCAGGGTCATGGGTTGTTGGTAGTACACCTCATCCGGTGTTTGGTAATCAAGGGTTTGGTGGTACCGGGCCTGATTGTAATGCCGGAAGTACCGGTGGAGCGCCTGCTTCAAGTGGCGTCCATCCTCGAAGGCTGTGAGGTAGACGCACTCGTGCTTGACGCTGCGCCAGAGCCGTTCCACGAAGATGTTGTCATGATAGCAGCCCTTGCCGTCCATGCTGATCCGAATGCCATGCTCCTTGAGAGCGCCTGTGAAGGCCTCACTGGTGAACTGGGCACCTTGATCAGTATTGAAGATTTCCGGCGTTCCATGGCGCTGTAGGGCTTCCTCCAGGGCATCGATGCAGAAGTCTGTGTCCATGGTATTGGAGACCCGCCAGGACAGCACCTTACGGCTGTACCAGTCGATAATGGCGACCAAATACATGAAGCCTCGGGCCAGCGGCACGTACGAAATATCCGTTGCCCACACCTGGTTGGGGCGGTCGATTTTCAGCCCTTTGAGCAGGTACGGATAAACTTTGTGCCCGTCGCCCGGAATGCTGGTTCTGGGGCGTGGATACACCGCCTGAATGCCCATGGTGCGCATTAGGCGCTGAACCCGCTTGCGGTTTATCAGGTGGCCTTTGCGCTCCAGATGGACTCGCATCTTACGAGAGCCATAGTACGGCGTTTCCAGATGCTGCTGGTCAATCAGGTACATCAGATCCAGATCCTCCTGACACTGTTCACGAGGGACGTAGTACACCGACGAGCGGCTCAGTTTGAGCAACTCGCACTGGCGCACAATGCTGACTTGGGGATGACCATGCTCGATCATCGCCAACCGGCGTTGACGGCTTACTGATCGAGCTTGCGCGACAAAAAATCGCGTTCCACCGTCAGTCGGCCGATCTCGCGGTAGAGTTCGTCAGAACTGGGCTCGTTGGACTGTTTGCCGGACCTTTTTTTGCCTTCGAAGAGGTCCGGAGCATTCTCCAACAACTCGCGTTTCCAGGTGCTAACCATGGTCGGATGAATCTGGAACCGGGCGGCAATTTCAGATGTGGTCTGGTCACCCTTGAGGGCGGCTAGGGCAACTTTGGACTTGAACGATGGGCTGTATTGCTTGCGTTTCTTGCTCATGATTCTCCTCCTTGTGGAGATGATGAATCAGAGCTTAGGCACCTGTCCAAATTTCGGGGTCCACTTCA
>NZ_FOHZ01000017.1 GCF_900111555.1 Marinobacter segnicrescens | reverse complement strand
ATCGCCCTGGGAGTACCGGGCAGAACTGGCATCAAACGAATGAGGTGGTGTCCGGTTTAGCGGGGGCAACTACACGTCCACCGAGGATAAAGCCGAAGGAAAGGATTTTTTTACAGTTCAAATTGGTAAATTTGCGCAGGAAATAAAGCGGTTAGGTACGCAAGGGCCCAATCGCATTGAATTGGATTCGACGCTGCTCGCCGAAAAAAAGTACATGGCTAGGCAAGACCAGTTGATTCAAAGCGTCCTAAGACCGCTTGGTTTCACGATGTCGTCCGAGGTACGCAAAATGAAAGGGCTCGAATCATGGCTTCGGCTCAAGCAATACCCTCAGTTAAAAAAACGCTACGCAGAAGGGGACGCTATACATACACGGAAAATCACGCTCACGCGATAGGAAGGCGTAACCTGATCCCCCAACCGGTTAACAAACTACCGCTTAGGTTTTGATTCCGCTTTTGCAGCTATAGTGAGAGGTCGGTTCGTCTTTTTTTTAGCCATCAGCGGTGTAACTCCAAACGTTTCAGGTAATGGTCCAACTGCTTCGAAAGCAATTGAGCTGGTTTCGCTAGGAAGGTGGAATTAAACGTCCCAACCGAGCAGTGACTAAGATAACGGTTTGCAAATTGGTGTACTGACAACACGCCTGCGCAAAACTAGCAGCGTTATGCACGCAAAATGTTTGTGATGTGTTAAAGGGCGGGGACTAACTCACGGATATAAGATCTTATCGAGCCGACGGAGGCGGTGAGCTGAAAGTCACCCAAAAAATGAAAATATAACTTATTGATTGAAAAGGACTTTACTATGCCCGAATGAGCGTAAGTTATGTGTCAGGAAGGTTGTTTAAGTATATGTATTTAAGGAAAAAAAGTGATTCAGGAAGTTCGTCCTGCAACTCCGTGTACGCCGGTTCGATTCCGACCCGCGCCTCCATTTTTCCTTTTAGTGTCATTATTTGGCCTTTTCCAGGTTTGTTGTATTTATCGGTTTCCGATAGAGCCCTCAGGCGTTGAGCTCCGCCAGGAACGCAGGCATTTGAGCTGCCGGTCGTGGCGTGGCATACAGAAAACCCTGAGCCAGGTCGCAACCCAAATTCTTGACGAGAATATCCTGCTCCTCGGTCTCAACCCCCTCGACGACCACCGTTAAACCAAGGGTATGTCCTACCGTGATCATGGCTTTCATTATGGCCATATCACTGTCGTTGCTCATCGCGTGGTGGAGGAAGCTCCTGTCAATTTTGATGCTACAAACCGGCAGCTTGCGCAGATACACCAGCGAAGAATAGCCGGTTCCGAAGTCGTCGATCGATATATGAACACCTGAACGCTTCAATCTTTCAAGTTGTCTTATCTGTCCGTTGTCGCTGCCAAAGACTTCGTTTTCCGTCAGTTCCAGGCCCAATTGGGAAGTGGTCAATCCATGACGTTGCAGTGTCTCCAGAATCTCATCCGCCAGGCGGGGGTTGTTCAACTGCCTTCCCGACAGGTTGATATCAATCCGCATGTGTCCAAGGGCTGTGCCCTGCCAGGCTTTGAGTTGCCTGCAAGCCGCTTCGATGACCCAGTTGCCAATCCGGTGTATCAACCCTGATTTCTCGGCTACCGGTATGAAGTCTGCTGGCGAAACAGCCTGACCGTGTTCATTGAAACATCTCAGCAGGGCCTCACAGGAATCCATACCACCATTCACCAGGTCAATTTGTGGCTGGAAGTACAGTTGCAGGGTATCGCTGGCGATCGCTCGGCGGAGCAGGGTGGTGATATCCTGATAGTGGGTGAGCCGGTCATTTATGTCAGGTGTATAAAAGCAGACGCTGTTCTTGCCTGTTTCCTTTGCCTGATACATGGCGGCATCGGCGTTGCCCATAAGCTCAGCGCTTGTTGTTCCATTGTCAGGAAACAGGCTTACACCGAAACTGGCTGTTACCTGGAAATAGTCCCCATCGATGGTAAATCCACGATCCAGGGCGTCGATCAGGCGGCGCAGCAGTTCATGGATGCCTTCAGGCCCGTCAAAATCGAACAGCAGCAGTACAAATTCATCACCCCCGAACCGGCTCAACAGATCAGCACCGCGGATTTCTTTCTTAAGAACATCAGATACCGCTTTTAACAGCTTGTCTCCCTGATGGTGGCCAAGCGTGTCGTTGATCAGCTTGAAATTGTCCATGTCGATAAATACGACTGCCACTTCCCGCTTTAGACGGGACGCTTCCGCCAAGCGCACGGTTAATTCCGCTTCCATAAAGCGCCTGTTGGGCAGTTCGGTTAAGTCATCAAAGAAGGCATTCCTGTGCAATTCCGCCCTGGCTTTCTTTTGCTCCTCCAGGCTGATATCAACACAGTACATTTCACATTCACCGGTGTCCTGCTTGATCATGACATGACTAGAATACACCGGGACCAGGTGGCCCTCCTTGTGTTTGAGTTCCAGTTCTTCTGAAGGAATCCCGACGTTTCTCTCGAGCCAGTCTGTGTGCGCCTTTATAACACCGTCCCGCATAGAGTCCGGGATTATCAGGTCTTCCAGTAACTTCCCCTGGGCTTCTTCCCGGGTATAGCCGTACAAGCGCCGGCTGGCCTCATTCCAGTAGATAACCTCTCGGTTCCGGTTATAGCCCTGAACGGCCACCATGGGGAGGCTTTCTATCAATTCATGGAACTTTCTCTCGCTTCGATCGAGGAAAGACTGTGAACGTTCTTTGCGGGTCGCAGACGATCCCTGCATGTTCAGCGTTTGCTTCTCCGGCATTATTGGTAACCCCAAACATCGATCAAAAACCAGAAGCCGAATTGCCTACCTTTGGTACGAGCATAGGTTGGTATTCGGTCACTTTCTAGCCTGTTCTCCGGGGGCGATGCGCATCTCAGGTTCCAGGACTGGTAACCCGGGACGCTTGCGGTTGGTTTTCTGACTCAGAATTCAGCCCCAGGAAGCTGTCTGCCGGTTGTGCCATGAGCTCCCGAATGGTGTCGGTCTCGAACTGGCGGCGGATGTTGATGGCATAGAACTCTTCGTACACCCCTGGCAGGGCACCGTAATCCTCAAGGGTACCGTTGCGTAGCTCATCCCTGACAACCACCGGGGGGAGGATGGCAAGGTGTCCGGTATCCCGGGTCAGCAGGCGCATCAGTGCCATATCATCCACTTCTGCGGCGATCCGTGGCTGGAACCGGTGGTAATCGCACAGCTGCTCGAAGGCCTGGCGGATGCTGTTTTCTGCACCGGGAACCAGCAGGGCGCGGTCAGACAACATGGCCGGGAAGCCGTCCCGTGATTCCAGGCCCGGCGGACCGATAATGCTGACCGATTGCCGGGCAATCAGTCGTGAACGCCAGGGGTTCTGATCATCTCCCTGTATCGCCTGGTTGGCCAGGATCAGATCCAGGCGGTGAGCTGACAGTCGTCTGAGAAGTTCATCAAGGTGGCCGCTCTGCAGGCTGAGTTCCAGGTCCTCCCGGCCCAGGAGTGGCTGCAGAAAGGCTTCCTGGAAGTTTCTGGACAGGGTGGCAACCGCACCGATACGCAACACCTCTCGGTTGGGGCGTGCGCCAGAGGCAAACATGGCGGCCAGTTCCTCGCCCTGGCGGAAGATGTCCTCGGCGTAGGAAAAGGCCAGTCGACCCGCTTCCGACAGCTTCAGGCGCCGGCCCTCCCGGATAAAGAGCTCATACCCCAGGCTGTCTTCGAGTTTTCGAATCTGGCCGGAAAGGGCGGATTGGGAGATGTGGAGCGCGTTGGCCGTCCGCGTGAGATGGCCGGTACGGGCAACCTGCCAGAAGTAATACAGGTGGTGGTAATTGAGCTTCATTGGATTCTGTTCCTAAAAAAAGAACGATAAGATCAGTATAAACTATTTTTTATATTGAACGAAAAGAGGCAAAGTGCCCCTCATCAGGAGGTAGCGCTTATGAGTCCTTTCGGAGAAATCGTTTCATTGACCGTGCTGGCAGTCTGGCTGCTGCTGGCTATATCCCTTTTCCTGCTTGCAGGCTTGGCAGGGTGGGTGCGGAACCCATTGAAAATAGATCACTGCTGGCGGCTGTCCGGACACCTGTTGTTGGCGTCGCTAATGGTAACGTTACTGGTGGCAGCTACGGTTATTGCCCAGGCTCTCGCCGGCAACACCATGGTCACTGACGCAGGGCGACAGTTAGGGCTATATCCTGGCGGCATCAGTGTCTGGATGGCGCTGATGGTTACCTTCGTGGGCTGGGTGATTCTCAGGTTCGCGAATACTTACCTGAGGGGTGATCCCGGGCGGGAGCGGTTCCTGCCCTGGTTCCTTGTGATCATCGGTTCTGTGCTGGTTCTGGTCTTCACCAACCACCTGCTGGTTCTTGCCGGAGCCTGGATTGGCGTGAGCCTGGCGCTGCACCACCTGCTGACGCTTTATCGGGACAGGCCCGAAGCGCGCATGGCGGCGATCCAGAAGTTTATTGTCAGCCGCCTCGGGGACACCCTGATTGTCGCGGGCGTGATGTTGCTTTACCTGCACTATGGCACCTTCTATATCCCCGAGATGTTTTCCCTGAGTGGCAATCACTCCGCTGACAGCATGAGCCTTGCCCTCGCATCCGTGGCACTGGCCCTGGCGGCTGCATTGAAGTGCGCCCAGATTCCATTCCACGGCTGGCTGATTCGGGTGATGGAAGCGCCAACGCCAGTGTCGGCCTTGCTCCATGCCGGCGTGATCAACCTTGGCGGCTTTCTCTGGTTACGACTGTTTCCCCTGTTTGATGGATTCACCGCCGGTCATATGATCCTTCTGGTGGTGGGGGGCGTTACCGCAGTGGTCGCTGTGATGACCATGATGACCCAGTACTCGGTGAAGCACGCGCTGGCCTGGTCAACCTGTGCCCAGATGGGCTTCATGCTGTTCGAGATCGGTATGGGCGCCTACACACTGGCCTTCCTTCACCTGTTGGCCCACTCGTTGTACAAGGCTCATTCGTTCCTTGCCTCGGGCCGAACTGTGGTCGTCACGGCTAAACGGCCTTTCCCGGACGCGTCTAACACAACCCGCATACTGTGGGCGGTGGGGGCCGGTACCATGGCAGCGATGCTGCTGGCGATCGAACCCCGCATCGTTGAGCACAACATTCTGCTGGGGGCATTGCTGGTCTTTGCCGTTGCGGCCGCGACACTGGGAATACCTGCAGCCACCACTCACATGGCGCGGCTGCGGCTGGCCGGGATGGCGCTGATGCTGGTGCCAATCTATGTGCTTTGCCACCTTTTGATCGGGCCCGCGGTGCCGGATCACAGCGGGTTTGCCTTGACCGCAATAGCAGAAGTCGCCGGTGGGCTGATTCTGGCGGCCCTGGTCACTGGCTCGCTTCTGGTGACACTGGCACCGAAGCACCCGTTAACCCGCAGTCTGAGAGTGCACTTCAGTCATGGCTGCTACCTGGAACAGCCCTTTGATCGCCTGACACGCAAACTTGCCTCGGAAGCCCTTCGGGCGCCAGCCATGTTTTACAGGCAGCCCCACCGTCCGTTTACCCGGGAGGAAAGGTCATGAGTAATATGAATGCGATGCTGAAGTCTCCCCTGGTACAACAGGATAACTGGCAGGGTGTCCTGCAGAAGGCTTGTGAACTAGTAGCTCCGGTGTGGCCCTTGGATGAGTGGATCGCGGTTAATCCCTTCTGGGGAATGAGGCATACACCGATCCATCGTGCTGACGAACTGTTGGCAGCGCGGGGAGGCTTTTCGATGCTCATGCCCGCAGAATTCTACCGGGAAGCCAGGGCAGGTGGCCGGATAGGCGACGCTGATTTGCAGGCCAGTATTGATGAGCTGGATGCCGGAGGCGACATCGGGTTTTACGAACAGTGGTTATCACGTCGGACGACCGGGGCAGACAACGCCAGGGTCTCCATCCTGGATGTGCTTGAGCCGGAGCGGAGTGCCGTAATACCCGTGGCGGACGCGGTGAGGGATCAGGTCGCTGCGGTTTGCGCCCGGTTTTTCGACGCTCGCCAGTCACAATGGATGACGTCTGCTGATGGCGGTGATCTGTTCAGCTACTGGTTGCGGTCATCCAGGGAAGATCGGGCCCTGGACGGTCGCACGGGCATCCGGGGTGCAAGGAAACGGTTGCTTGATGTTCCGCAAAACCTCTCGGAGGCCCTCCCCATTGTCGTATCAGCCCTCGGCCTGACTGAGAGGGAACTTGAGTCTGTCGCCCACAGCTTGCTGCTGCGGATCAACGGCTGGGCGTCCTGGTGTCGGGGTGTGGATTGGCGAGAGGGCCTGGAAAACCGTGCATCCGACCGTTGCGGCGAATTGCTGGCTGTTCTGCTGGTTTGGGAACTGGTGGGCCTGGGGTGCAGCACGCCGGAGCAACGGGCGTTGTGGCACAAGGCCCGCAGCAGGGCACGGCAGCCCTTAGATGATAGTCACCCTGATGGCTTGTGGGTCTGGCACCGTGCCTATGAGGCCGGCTACCAGCGTCGTCTTTGGAGGGTGCTGACCGCTTCACCGGTCCCTGGGAGCGAGGGCGCCGCAAGTGAGACGGACGTACAGGCAGTCTTCTGTATCGACGTGCGCTCGGAGGTTCTGCGTCGTCACCTTGAAGAGGTCTATCCGTCAGTCCGGACCCTCGGGTTTGCCGGGTTTTTTGGCTTGCCGCTGACTTACCGGGCATTGGGACCGTTGCAGCCGTCACGTCACCTTCCGGGCCTGCTTCCCGCCTCTATGGAACTTGTTGATACCCTTGGCAGCCTGGGCGATGACGCCGCAGAAAGTCGCCGGCTGGACCAGCGGGAGGTAACCCGGTCGTCGGTAAGGAAGGCCAAGTATGGGAGCCTATCCACCTTCACCCTGGTGGAAACCACCGGACTGGCCTGGGCCTGGAAGCTGGTGCGGGACAGCCTGAAACAGGGCCATTCCACAACAGACGAGCCAGCAACGGTACGAATGACAGCAGGGCAACTGGTCCACCGGCATAATGGCAAAGCGCTATCCGATCAGGAAAAAGCCGCGCTGGTGGCTGGCATGCTTCGGGGTATGTCATTAACCAGGGACTTTGCACCACTGGTGGCTTTTGTGGGCCATGGCAGCCATACCGACAACAACCCCAATGCAGCAGGCCTTAATTGTGGGGCTTGCGGGGGCCGCAGCGGTGCGGTCAGTGCCCGCCTGGCCGCTGAACTGTTCAACGACCCGGGTGTCCGGCGAGCGCTGGAAGAAGAACAGATCGTTATTCCCGAGCAGACATGGGCTGTCGCCGCTGAGCATTGCACGGTGACCGATGAGGTGACCGTACTCGATGCCCACCATGTGCCGGATACTCACGCCGATCGTTTACGTCAGCTCCAGGCAGGCTTTGAGCGCGCTGCCTGCGGGGCCCGTGCGGAACGCGCCACTGTCCTGAAACTGAATGGCATGGCGGACCAGCCGCTGAAAGAAGCCCTGAAAACCAGGACCAGGGACTGGTCTGAAGTTCGACCTGAATGGGGCCTTGCCAACAACGCCGCTATCCTGTTTGCACCCCGGGCCAGAACCCGTGGCAGGGATCTCGGGGGGCGGGTTTTCCTCCACGACTATGACCCGGAACAGGACGAGGACGGAGTGATTCTCGAGGCCCTGCTGGCGGCACCGATGGTGGTGGCCAACTGGATCAACCTGCAGTACATGGCCTCGGTCACTGTGCCGGAGGTGTATGGCTCCGGTAACAAACTGTTGCATTCGGTGGTGGGAGGGAATCTGGGCGTCGTTGAGGGAACGGGCGCTGATCTCAGGATCGGCCTGCCTCTGCAGTCAGTCCATGATGGCACCTGTTGGCGGCATGAGCCGCTCAGGCTCACTGTGTTGGTGGATGCTCCCCGGGCAAGGATAACAACCGCCCTGCAGCGCCAGTCGGACGCAGCAGCGTTGGTCAACAACCACTGGGTACTGCTGTATCGTCTCTGCGACGGGGGTGTCGAGCGTTATGAGTCCGGTCAATGGAACGTGGTGGAATCTACGTGACGGGGGTACCCACCCCGTCACCCGACGCGATTTCACAGAAACTGACAAAGTGGTGGCCGCCTCGGTGTGTTATGTAAAGACATAGGTCCATTTTTTCAGTAACTTGTCATGGGTATAACGAAGAGGCGCCAGGCTGGACGAGCGCCCGTAAGCCATAATCCGGAAGCGGACCCATGACAATAACCAGTAACCTCTCACGACAGGTGGCATTATTCCTTCTTGTCACTGGCTGCCTGTCCGTGTCCGTGCTGACCTTACTGCTGATGCTATTGCCGAACTATCCGGTTTCCCTGGTCTGGAAACTTTCCCCCGGTGGAGCCATCGGTGTTGCGCTGGCCAGTTCGACGCTCGGCGCAGTGTTACTGGGGGATCGTCTGGGGCGGCTGATCCTGCCGATATTACTGAGCCTGTACGGTCTGGGCAGCGCGCTCTATCAGCTGGTATCCCCGGCCTGGGGGCAGACGTTACCTGCTGAACCCTTCCTGATGCCGGTGGCGCCCAGCCTGATCCTGGTACTGATGGCGTTTTGTTGCTGGTACGGCAACAGGCGTCGGCCAGGCCGTTTTCTCTGGCGAGTGGGGGGATTGCTGGGTATCGCTTTCGGACTTGCGGCGGTTGTGGGTTCAACAGACCTCGGTGCAGGCGGCGCGCTGGAAAAGGTAGGGGAGCAGGCCACCCCGCTGGGCGCCATTTCGGCCATCGCCCTGGGCTCGGCCTTCCTGCTGGTGGGTACGGGTAGCGGGGGCATGGACAAGCTCAGGCTCTCCCAAACCGTGATGATGCTAGGCCTGGGCGCGCTTATCGTGACCATGTCCCTTGCCTACCAGGCCACCCACGACCAGGAAACCACCCGTCGTGCGCTTGCCGATCAGTGGCTCAATGACTATTCCCGCGCCCTGCAAGGTGCGCTCACTAACCGGGCCCAGATGCTGGAGCGATTGGTAGACAGCTGGGCAAGGCTCGATATTCGCCTCGGTAACGAGGACCTGGTCAGGGATGCCCGAATCCTGTTCTCCGATCACCCGGATTTCCGCGCGTTACTGAAGATCAATAAACGGGCGAGGGAAAACTGGCGTTTTTCGGATGACCCGGACCTGACCCTGTGGCTGGAAAATCAATTGCTGACTGACGCCGGGCTGCGCTGGGTCAGGCTATTCCCTGAACGCAGTGAGATTCGCTCGTGGCTGGTCCCCGACACGGACTCCCCGGAGCGGCTGCTGGTGATTACCCGCCCGGCAGACAGCACCCAGTACTACCTCGTAGCGTTGCTGGACCTGGGCGTACTGGTAGATCGCGAGTTGTTGCCGGACCATGATGAACTGGGTTTGCGCCTTATCGGGCCGCAAGGGGAGATGGACGTGTTCAATCAGTCAACCTCCGGGGGCAGGGCCATCATGGCAACCCGTTCGTTTGATCTCGGCAATAACTCCGCCACACTCACCCTGGCGGCGACCGGACAGCCAGGCAGGATGGGAATACTGCCTGCCGCGATCCTGCTCTTTGGCTCGGTCCTGGCTTATATAGCCATGGCTTCCCGGGCCTGGATGGAGGACAAGGCCAGCGAGGCAAAGGAAGGGGCGCTGGAAATCCAACGGCTACGATCACTGATGGACCGGAACCCGGACCCGGTTTTCGTGATCGATCGGGAGGGGCGTTTCACACGTCTCAACCCGGCGACAGCAGAAATACTGGGGATGAGCAGGAACCGGCTGACGGGCATGGATTTCCGTGAGCTGATCAACGAAACCACTGTGCCCGCAGAAGACCTGGCAAACCTGGAGAACGCCTTTAGCCAGGCCCTGAACGGGCTGGCACCGTCCGGTATTACGATGACCTTCCAGAACTTTGGTAAAGATCCTAGACGTTTCAGTCTGCTGTTTATCCCTGTCATGGTCAGGGGCGACATTGAAGGCGTGTTCGGACTGGCAAGGGAGCAGGTGGCCTGAGCGTGGCTCAGACAGGTCGGGAATGACTGGCACCCTGTAACTTAGTAAGCTTACGGGTTTCTTCCAGTCAACCTGCCGTGACCAAGAGGACCTGCCATGACCACGATCCGGCTCTGGGACTTGCCCCTGCGACTGTTTCACTGGCTCCTGGTCATTGCCACATGCCACGATCAAGGTTGGTGGCGACTGGATGGCCTGGCACGAGCAGTTCGGGCTTGCGGTCGTTGGGTTGCTTATTTGCTCATTCCGTAAAGCAATAGCAGCTTAATGTTACGGCAAGGAGAAAACCTCAGTAAAGAAGAGGTTATGTCAGGAGACCTGTTCTAGCACTGTTCCGGCAGGGTCTGAAGCAACGCGGTGAATGCCTTTGGTGGAACTGGCCGGCCGAAGTGGTAGCCCTGAGCCTCATCACAGTCCAATTGGGCGAGATGCTGTGCCTGTCGTTCAGTTTCCACGCCTTCCGCGATGACGTTCAGGTCGAGGCTGTGTGCAAGCCGGATGATGGCGGTAACCACGGACGCACTGTTCCTGTCTGTATCCATCTCGCGGACAAAGGACTGGTCAATCTTGAGTTTGTCCACCGCAAACCGGTTAAGGTAGGCCATGCTCGAGTAACCAGTACCGAAGTCATCGATAGCGACCCGGATGTGATGGTGTTTCAGCAGCGCTATGGTCTGGGCAACCCTTGCCTCGTCACCCGCAAGCACGGATTCAGTCAGTTCCAGTTCCAGGTGACGTCCATCGAACCCGGTTTCGTCGAGAATGCGGGCTACCGTTGAGGGAAGGTCATGATGCTGGAACTGGATGGCCGACAGGTTTACGGCAAGGGTGATTGGTGGCAGCCCCGCTTCGTGCCAGGCCCGGCCCTGGCGGCAGACCTGGCGCAGCACCCACTCACCGATTTCCACGATCAGGCCGCTTTCCTCAGCGATGGGAACGAAACGTGCCGGGGACACCTGTCCGAGAACGGGGTGGTGCCAGCGTAGCAGCGCCTCGGCGCCGATCAGCTCACGATCAATGAGGCTGACCTGGGGCTGGTAGTGCAAGGAAAACTCGTCCCGGGACAGTGCCCCGCGTAGTTCTGCCAATAGTTGCTGGCGCTCGGACGCTTTTTCCTGCATGGCTCTGTCAAATCGCCGCCAGGTGTTTCGACCGTCGGTCTTGGCGGCATACATGGCAGTGTCCGCATTACGATAGAGGGTGGTGAAATCCTGGCCATCCTCGGGGTATAGCGATACACCGACCGATACGGTGGTCACCAGTTGATGCCCGTTTACCGTTACCGGGGCCAGGACCGCCTGCTGTATGCGGGCCAATTCCGTGGCTACCGAGGCTTCGCCTGACTCCACTTCCAGCAGGGCAATGAATTCATCGCCGGAGGATCGTGCAAACAATCGTTTCGGATCCGCGAGTGCTTGCAGTCGCTGACCAAGTTCCCGCAGTAAGGCATCGCCCATGTAGTGACCGAGGGAGTCGTTAATGTCCTTGAAGTTGTCCAGGTCAATATACACCAGCATTCCTTCCAGTCCGTTCCGGGCTGCCTGCTTGAGCCGCTGCTGGGCAAGTTCCTCGAATCGGGCACGGTTGGGTAGCTTGGTGAGGGCATCGTACCGGGCGAGGAATTCGATGCGGCGCAGGTCCGCCCGTTGCTGACTGATATCCCGCACGAAGGCGCAGAAGCCGTTATTGACCACCCCGTCAAAGAGCTGGATGCTCAGCTCCACGTCCCGAACCTCGCCATCCTTGCTCCGCCAGCGGGATTCGAATCGACCTGACCGGTCGTGGGAGACCCGTTCGAGGCGGAAGCCGATGGCGTCGTTCCGTTCGCTGACATCAATGTCCCGGAGGTTCATGGCAAGGAGTTCTGGCTCGGTATAACCTGTCAGGACCACTGCAGCCTGGTTCACCTGGACAAAGTTGCCTTGTTCATCCGCCAGCAGCAGGGCGTCCATGGAGGCCTGCAGCATCAGTTCGTAGTTGGTTTGCAGGCGTCGGTGTTCGGTCACTTCGGTAGCGATGGCACCGGTACCGCTTATCTGGCCGGCCTCGTCAAACAGCGGGAAGTGCACGGCCTCAAACAGCCTTTGCTGGCCTTCTACGGTTACTGCCTCTGTGGAAGCCACGGCCTTGCCGGCACGGATAGCGGTCTGGTTGTTACGCTCGATGGCGTCGGCAATCTGCGCGTCGATTATTTCGTGCGGTGGCTTTCCCGTCATTTCACTCGCTGGCCTGCCTGCCAGGGTCTCAAAAGCCGGGTTTGCAAGGCTGATTCGACCGTCCCGGTCAGTGATTATCAGGATGGCGGGAGAGTTGGTGACGAAAGAGTTGTTGAGCTGCTCGCTTTGCCGGAGCCTGGCAGTCCGCTCCTCTACCAGCTCTTCGAGGTGTTCCTGGTGGCATTTGAGGTCGCGGAACATGAGCTGATAGGGCGTAGTCAACCCGGTAACAAGAATTCCGCGATATATCAGGTAGGTCGAGATAAACAGGAAATAGTGCCCGATTTCGTTGGCCAATCCGTAGACGCTGACATAGCGGGTAAAGGCTAATGTGGCCAGGATGTTGAATACCAGTGACGCCTGGATAAGCCAGTGAACCCCGGGCTCAAAAAGGCCTCGCCGGGCAAACAGCAATAGCATGGCGAGCCCGAACGTGAACGCGATGACGTATTCGGCGTTAATCTTGAACGGAGTCAGGCCGGCTGGCTCAAGGTAGGCATCGGGAAAGAGCCCGGTAACAATAAGCCCGGTAAAAAATGCTGTAGCGGCTGCATAGCCGGCCAATAGCCAGCCAGGTCGAACAGCTCGGGCCGCCAGCAGGGCGGCCAGCAGGAACGCGAAGGCCTCCAGCGACCGGAACGCCACCCACAGCTGGGTAGGCAGGTTACCATCATCCGGGCCGAACAGTCCGATGCCCCGGTAGGCCAGGGTATGGAAGACCTCAATGCCTGCAATAAAGATAGCCGCTATGCCGACGATCCGGAGGAAGTGGTTATCCGACCATTGACGGGTGTGCCAGGCCAGGGCAAACAGCCCACACAGAACGATGATCCGGAGCAGCTCGACGAGGGTGTGAAACAGCAGGAAGTGTTCCCTGGCAACCAGGTGCAGCACCATGACAATTGCCAGCACACCGGCAAGCTGGGGTGCTGCAAGCAGGGAGTTGGCTTTATCCGCAGACGGTTTCGGTCCGGCCATGGGCTCTTTGAGTTGTTGAAAAAAGTTTCCCGAGTGTACAACAGCCGTAGAGACAGGCGATATCAATTTGATCAGGGTTTGACCTGGCTCAGTTACCCGGGGTAACCCGTGATCCTTCGTATATTTCGGTAAAGGGGAGCAAGGCGCCGGTACATGGGGCGATAGACGTCCTGGTAAAGCTCATTGTAGAGCGCGCTGGCTTCCCGTTCCGGCTGAAAAACCTCGGGTGCTGCCGCCATCCCTTCGGCCGCTGCAGCCACGGAGGGATAAAGCCCCAGCCCGGCGGCTGCAACCATGGCCGCCCCCAGGCCGGACGCCTCCGGTGTGCCGGGACGGCCCGCCGGCATACCAAAAATATCTGCGGTCAGCTGCATGGCGGCGTTGCTGCGGGAGCCGCCGCCGGCAACGCGTAGTGTTGTAACCGGACGACCACTGCGCTTTTCGATGCGCTCCTTGCCTTCCCGGAGTGCATAGGCCAGCCCTTCCAGCATGGCACGGTAGATATGCGCCCGCGTATGCACATCGCCAAAACCAATCATGGCCCCCTTGGCTTCCGGCCCGGGGTGCCGTACTCCGGGTGACCAGTAGGGCTGCAGCATCAGGCCCATGGAGCCCGCTGGCACCGCATTGACCAGTTCATCGAACAGAACTTCGGGCGCAATCCCCCGCTTCTCTGCCATCCGTTGCTCACGCAGGCCAAACTCCCGCTTGAACCAGCTCACCATCCAGTAGCCACGGTAGATCATCACCTCCGATGAGTAGTGACCGGGCAGGGCAGAGGGATAGGGAGGCATAAGTCTGATGGCTTCGATATAGCGCCGATTGGTCACGTTGACGGTGGCTGTGGTGCCATAGCTCAGGCAGGCGATCTCCGGCCCGGTACCACCGCTGCCGAGGACTTCACAGGCCTTGTCTGAAGCGCTGGCAACGAGCGGCAGGCCGGTCGCCACTCCCAGGTGGGCGGCTGCCTCCGGGGTGAGTGATCCCAATGATTCACCCGGGGCGACCAACTCAGGAAGCTGGCTGAGGCGTACTGGCATCAGCTTCCATTTGAAATCGCCCGGGCGGGCCCAGCGGTGGCGCTTATAGTCGAAGGGAAGGTACCCCACCTGACTGCCGGTGGAGTCCCGGTAGTTGCCGGTCAGCCGCCAGGTGAGATACCCGGACAGCAACAGGTATTTCTCGGTAGCGCACCACAGATCCGGCTGGTTGCGGGCCAGCCAGTTTGCCTGGGCGTTGCGGCGGAACTGGTCAATGGTTTCCCCCAGGCCGAGCCCACGGAACAGCCATCCCCAGAGGCCTGGCAAGGGGCCATCAATGTCGGCATGGCGTTGGTCGAGCCAGAGTATTGCCGGGCGAAGGGGTTTGCCGGCACCATCCAGTGAAACAACCGTGCCCCGCTGTGTGGTGAGGGTTACTCCCTTGACTTGCCCGGGGCTGGCGTCAGTACTGCGCCATAACAGCTTGCAGGCCTCGCCCATTTGCTGCCAGAAATACTCGGGGTGTTGTTCCGCCCATCCGGGCTGGTCTGAAAAATAGGGTTCGATGGGCTGGTGTCCCCGGCCCACCAGGCGGCCTTTGGCGTCGAACAGAAGCGCCCTGACACTCTGGGTTCCCTGATCAATCGCCATGATCAGTGGGCGGTTAATGTCCGAAGAGGTCATGGAGAGGCACGCTCCGCAGGCAGGGCGAATGCCTCGCGCCACAGGGCACGGTAGCGGTTTGTCTCATCTTGCCAGCGTTCATCCGACCAGTTGAGTTCCGGCTGCAGGCGGTTCCGGAGCTCTTCCAGCAGGTAATCGCCTCCATCCGGAGTCAGTAGCCCCAGACGGGTGCGGCGTATCAGTAAGTCATCAAGATGCTCCACGCTCTCAGCCCTTGCCGCCCAATGCAGCTCGGCCCACAGGTACGGAGTGCCGGCAATCGGTTCCAGGGGGCCCGCCGCCAGAACCTCGGACACCAGTTCGCCGTAATAACCCTGCAGGCGTTGCCAGGTGAGGTGGCTGATCTCCCGTGGACGGAACAGTGTTGGATTCGGAGGAAAGGTTCGCTGCCGCTCGTCAGTGAGTTGCAGGTCGTCCAGCCAGGGGCTGGCGGTGAGCAGGACTTGCCGGGCGATAACCCGCCAGGTAGTCAACTTGCCCCCGGCCACGGAGATCAGGCCGTCCTCAGCCCAGATCACATGCTCCCGGCTCTCGCCGGACGGTGCCTTGTCGCGACCTTCTGTAACCACAGGCCGAACACCTGCCCAGGTGGAAAGAACATCCTGCCGACTGACCTTCGCTCCAGGACAGACCGAATGGATCGCCTGCAGCAGGTACTCCACTTCCTGCTGACTGATCCCTGGCTCCTGGTCAAGGTCATCGGTATGGTCCAGGTCGGTGGTGCCTACCACGGTCTGCCCCAGCCAGGGGAAAATAAAAACCGGGCGGCGATCCTCCGGGTGTTGGAGAGTAAGGGATACTGATACCGGTAGCCGGCGAAAGGGCACGATAAGGTGACTGCCCCTCAAAGGGCGGATGCGTTCGTCCGGATGGGGCGTCTGCCACAGGCGGTCGGCCCAGGCGCCGGTGGCGTTAATAACAGCGTTTGCGGTCAGCGTCCGGTTTGCGCCGGGCACGGTGTGGTGATCCTCAAGGGTGACCTGCCAGGGTTCGTGGGGCGGACGCCCAAGAGCCGTAACACGGGTGTAGTTGCGGGTAACAGCGCCTTGGCGTTGAGCCTCGGCCAGCAGCCGCAGTACCAGCCGGGCATCCTCCGTGACGGCGTCAGTATACCCCGTTGCTGCCTTGAGCCCCTCGGTTGATATGCCAGGCAGCCATTGCAGGAGCTCGGAATGGTCAATACGGTGCCGGTAGCGCCTGCCGGCAAACCGGTCGTACAGCCACAGTACCTTGTCGAACAGCCAGGGGCCCGGGAAGCCCCTGTGATAATGGGGCATCACATAGCGCATGGGATCCACCAGCCCGGGCAACTCGTCCAGCATGCGCTGGCGCTCCCTTACCGCATCCCGGGTCAACCTGAAATGACCACTGGCCAGGTACCGCAGGCCACCATGGACCATCTTCGACGACCGGCTCGATGTGCCCCAGGCGTAGTCGCTCTGTTCGACCAGCAGGATGTTCAGTCCTGCCGAGGCCGCCTCCAGCGCAATCCCGGCGCCAGTTATGCCACCACCGATGACGATGAGATCGTAATGGGGGTCCAGATCCTCCATAGTCATCCGCCATTATCCTTGCCGGCCCCGGGGCGGACCCGACGCTCCCGCAACAGGGTGCCCGGATTGAGGCAACCCTGGGGGTCGAACGTTGTCATCAGGCCCCGAAGGGCCAGCATGCCGGTTTCGCCCTTTTCCACATGCAGCCAGGGTGCGTGGTCCTTGCCGACCCCATGCTGGTGGGAGATCGTGCCCCGGTTTTCCACAATGACGGCTGATGTGGTGTGCTTTAGCTGCTGCCATCGCGCCAGCGTCTTTTCGTAGCTTTCAGCCACCGGGAAGACGTAGGTGGTATAGATACTGCTGCCCTGGGGATAGACGTGGGACAGATGGCTGAATACATGTACCGGCTGGTTCTCGTCCGCCAGGCCATGACGGAGGCTTTCCTCGATTTTACCCATCAAGTGATCGACGTTGTCCCAGTCCGTGGCGGTTTCCAGGGTGTCCACCGCATAACCCTGCTGCCACAAGCTCTCTCTCAGGTAGGGCATGGCAAAGCGATTCTCAGCCCATTTGCGTCCCATACCCGAACCGAGGTAAACACCCTGGAACGCTTTGCAGCAGCGCCGGGCTTCGTTCAGCGCAAAACGACACTGACGCTTCGAGCCAGTAACGCCAATGGTCATCATGCACTTGCCGGTGCCGGCCCCCCGCAGGCTCAGATAACGCTCCAGCATACGGATTTTCCCGGGGTGCCCGGCCAGGGCTAACTGGGTTTCCGTTTCAGTGGGATTGCTCAATCGCACCATCGACAAGGGCATCCTGCCCTGAACCATGTGCCTGGCGGCTTCCCGTGCCGTGTGCCAGTTCGGGAAAAAGAGTACGTGGAACGATTCCCGTTCAGGCAGCTGGGTAACCCGAACCCTGGCTTCAGTGATGATTCCCAGGCGCCCTTCGGAACCCAGCACCATCTCCCGGACATCCGGGCCTGCCGAGGAAGCGGGCAGGGTGGGTATGGTCAATGTGCCCTGCAGGGTCTCAACGGTGCCCCCGGCAAAGAGTTGCTCGATACGACCATAGCGAAGGGATTGCTGACCGCTCGACCGGCTCGCCACCCAGCCACCCAGGGTAGATAACTCAAAGGATTGCGGAAAATGCCCGAGGGTATAGCCCCTTGCCCGCAACTGGGACTCTACCAGCGGGCCAGGTGTGCCCGCTCCAAAAGTGGCGATCTGGCTTTCAGGGTCCAGGTCCAGCAAGCGGTTCATGCGAGCCAGGCTGAGGGTCAGTACGGGCTTGTTGCCGACTACGGGGTTGATGTGACCTGCCACGCTGGTTCCGCCGCCGTAAGGAATGACCGCAAAGCGTTCTTTGACGGCGAGTTCCAGTAGCTCACGGACCTGCTCCCCGGCTTCGGGTTCGGCAACCCCGTCCGGAAACACCTCAAATTCCCCGCTGCGCATGGCTAGCCAGTCCGGCAGGCTCTGGCCGCGGGCGTGGCGGACCCGGATCTCGGGGTCCTTGTTGATCAGCGGATGGTCAGGGAGGCGAGACCCGGGCACCTGCCGGAGAACGTCTTCCAGGGTGGCGTCCGGGAGTGGTTGGGCGGTGCCGGTTCTTTCTCTGAGGTGGGTGACGCCGCTGGCCGGGAGTTCTGGCCGGATACTGTCATCACCCCAGCCGTTCCATCTGCGCATGAGGATTCCCTTGCTGGTGTTTTCTGGCTGCCTGAAATCCTACTGATCTTGTCAGTAAATCAGCGCTTAATAAAGTGCCGCCGGATCTTCCCATTCCATTCTATAAGCCATCCGGCGACACAGGATGAGGTTTTATCGCGGGAAGACGTGTAATCTGCCCTCCTATTTATTCCCCACTGACTTTGACCGAGGTAACCCATGGCCCGTTTTGAGCAGCTTGGCACCGCCATTATTCCCGGCAAGGGGACACAGCTGCGTTTGCTGCAGCGAAATGATGAGTTTTCCATCAGGATTGCGGGTAGTCCGGGTGAGTTGATGAACAGTCGTCTGCATGGGTCGGAAGATGCACTGGCCACCCTGGCGTGTGAACGCCTGGTTGATAACCCTGCACCGAAGGTTCTCATCGGAGGGCTGGGGATGGGGTTTACCCTGGCCGCAGCGCTCGGCGCGTTGGGGTCGGAAGCTGAGGTTACCGTAGCTGAACTGGTGCCGGAAGTGGAAACCTGGAATCGCGGGCCTTTAGGCAGCGCGGCAGGGTACCCGCTGAACGATCCGAGGGCCCGGGTACATATCGGTGATGTGGTTGAGCTGATCCGGACGTCGCCGGGGGCCTGGGACGCCATCTTGCTGGATATCGACAACGGTCCGGAAGGCCTGACCCGGAAGGAGAACGACTGGCTCTATACCACCCCGGGCATTGCTGCCGCACAGGCAGCGCTGACCCCGGAGGGAATCCTGGCCTACTGGTCTGCCGGCCAGGACCCCGCTTTCACAGAGCGTCTCAAACGGGCCGGGCTATCCGTGGAGCCGGTTACTGTGCGTGCGCTCCGGCCCGGCAAGGGCGCCCGCCATGTGATCTGGCTGGCCTGGTGAGCTGACAACAAGACGGTATTAATCCTCTTCCGCATCCTGTTGCCGTTCGAGGCGCTCCCGTTCTTCCTCCGTGGCAGCAGCAATGACTTCCATGACTTCATTGACATCGGCAATACCCTCGTCGCGAACGAAGTGACCGGTCAGTTTGCTGTCGGGGTGTAGCCTGCCCGATTCGTACAGCGCCCAGATCTCACCAGCATAGTCAGTCTCCAGCAGATCCGGGGCAAAGCGGCCAAAGTAACGGCGCATGTTGTCCACGTCCCGCTGGAACATGCGTTCGGCATTGTTATTACCAGCAGCGTTCACGGCCTGGGGCAGGTCGATAATGACCGGGCCTTCTGGGTCAACCAGCACGTTGAATTCCGACAGGTCGCCATGAACCAGTCCTGCGCAGAGCATGCGGACAACATCAGCGATGACCTTGCCGTGATAGTCGCGGGCCTGCTCCGGGGTAAGGGTGACGTCATCAAGTCGGGGGGCAGCCTCGCCGTTGCTGTCGGCCACCAGTTCCATCAGCAGGACACCGTCCACAAAGCCGAAGGGTTCCGGCACCCGTACGCCGGCTGCAGCCAGGCGGTAAAGGGCGTCAACTTCGGCGTTCAGCCAGGCGTCTTCCTGTTCCTTCTGGCCATACTTCGTTTTCCGGCTCATGGCCCGGGCGCGCCGGCTGTTACGTACCTTGCGACCTTCCTGGTACTCGACCGCCTGTTTGAAGCTGCGTTTCTGTGCCTCCTTGAAGACCTTGGCGCAGCGGAGCTGGTTGGCACAACGCACCACGTAGACCTGTGCCTCCTTGCCACTCATCAACTGGTAGAGAACCTCATCTACCAGACCGTCATCTACCAGTGGTTGTAATCGCTTTGGAACCTTCATAGAACCTTTTGGTGGTATTTGTGCTCGTTCTGGCCTGGTCCGGAGAGGCATGCTGGTTTCCGGGACCAGCAAGGACCCCCCGGGTGTTCCCAGGAATGGTTGTGGGGGCAGTATAGAGCGCTGAATAATAAAAAGGCAGTGATAGCGCACACGGCGGCACCGCGAAGCCCTTTGACCGCCTGTTGCAAAACGCAACAGCTGTGGTAATCTGATTCACGTGATCCAAAACGTCAGGAGGTTCCATGACGACTCCCGTCCGGCTAGAAGACACCCTGGTACGCCATGCTGCCGCCGAGGCCCAGGTTCAGCGGCGCTCCACGCCGAAACAGATTGAGTTCTGGGCCGAGATTGGCCGTGCGGTTGCCGGCGAGGTAAGCGCTGAAGACCTGATTGCCATCAGTCAGGGCATACGCAGAATACGAGTGGAACCGGTATTGCCTGACCCGGTAACAGGTGACGATATCTGGGCGGAAGTTGAGGCTGACCGTGAGTCAGGCTCGTTGTCCCGCCACATTGCCAGTGGTCGTATTGTCTACCAGGCTTCCGAGCGACGCCCCGGTTACCTTGAAGCGATTTACCCGGATGGCCAGAGAATTACCGGGCAGTTCCGCAATGGCCGTTTCGAGCCACTGAGCGGACAGGACCATGCAGCCTGAACTGTGGCTGCTGGCTGGAGGTAATGGTGCTGGTAATTCTACGATCGCTTTTTAAAGCCAAAAAACATCCCTCTCATCAATGCGGATAATATCGCCCGCACCCTGTGGCCGGCTGAACCGGAGGCCCATAGCTACGAAGCTGCGCTGATCGCAGAGAAGGAACGGTTCCGGCTGGTTGAGGAAGGGCAGACTTTCTGCTTCGAGACGGTGTATTCGCATCCGTCCAAGCTGGACTTTATCGCCACCGCCAAGGCAGCGGGTTTCCGCATTCACATCTTCTATTTCCACCTCGGGGACACCGGGCTGCACAACGCCAGGGTCGCGTCACGGGTCCAGGCCGGCGGCCACAATGTCCCGGAGTCCAAGGTGAACAGCCGCGTACCAAGAACCTTTGCCAATATCCGCGATTCCGTTGGGTTGGCGGATGAACTTCATCTGGTGGATAACTCCAGTACCGCCAAACCCTACGTCAGAATCGCCTCCTGGAAGGACGGTACCTGGGAAATCTTTGTAAAGGAGGTGCCGGAGTGGGCAGCCCGGATCATGGGCTGAATTGTCCTTCCCGAAAGGGGCGAAGCCAAAACCTTGCCAGACGCCCCCTAAGCCCCTCCGGATACCTCAGCAGGGACAGCGGCCTGTAGACAAGATGGGGCAGTCACTGCTCTTGGACATCCTTGTAAGAGCGGGCTTTATCCAGCTCCGTGCTCCCCCAAGGGGCAGTAACGACCACTACTGGCCCGGAACCACGCCGCACGCAACACGGGCTCCACCACCCCCGAGGGGCTGGGGCTCATCAGCATAGTTATCGCCACCCTGATGGATCACCAGAGCGCGACCCCGGAAATCATCCATCCGTAATCTTGGAACGAGATAGGTCTGCTCCGACTTGCCTTCCTGGCCAACGTGAATGCGGGGCAGGTCACCAAGATGCCCTTCAGTACTGAAAGGGCCTTTATGGGAACCGGTGTTGTCGGGATCGTAGTGCCCGCCGGCGGCGCCGGCAGGCGTGGTCTCGCCGTCCTTGGTGGCAGGGCCGCAATCCGGGTTCTCGTGCAGGTGGAAGCCGTGGGGTCCGGGCCCCAGTCCGTTCAGCGCGGTCGTTATCAGTACGCCGTGCTCATTCTCCTCAAGGGTGACGGCTCCCAGGGCATCACCACGTCCCTCTGTGGTGGCCTGGTAGATGTCGACATCAATGGAGTCATTGGCATAGGCAAGGGACGAAGAAATCAGGGTCGCCGAAACTAGAAGGGCCGGTACGGTGGATCTGGTCGGGTTCCTCATGTCTTTCTCCTTGGAAGGGCAAGGGATGTTCACAGGTTATGTCGTAACGCCATTTACGTTGGTACAAAAGACCTCAATCGACGTGTACTTCCCGTTACCAAGCCTAGTAAAGAAAACAGACTGAACGTAACCAGTGGCAGGAACCTAATAAAAATTAATATTCGGGCAACAAGGGTTTCCGAGGGTTTGCTGGGCACAGGGAAATGCCAGGTATTACCCCCGGAAAACTGCGACGTTCTCTCAGGCCGTCAATGCCTTTCCGGTACGGGAGGGATTATCCCTGGCAAGGACGTTACAGATAGACGCGCCAAGCTCCGCGACGTGTTGCAGGTTGACACCTGTCTCGAATCCTTCGCCTTCCAGGAGGTACAGCACATCTTCGGTGGCCACGTTGCCGGTGGCCCCCCTGGCATAGGGGCAGCCGCCCAGTCCGGCAACGGCAGAGTCGAATATGCGGATGCCACGCTCCAGCCCGGCGGTGATATTGGCGATGGCCTGGCCGTAGGTGTCATGGCAGTGCAGGGCGAGGATGTCGGTGCCGGTATCCGGAATGATGGCGTCCAGCAGGGCGTGAATTTCCCGCGGGCGGGCGACACCAATGGTGTCGCCCAGGGAGATCTCATCCACGCCAAGGTCCAGCAGTCGCTGGGTGACGTGGGCGACCTGTGAGGGCTGGATACGACCCTCGTAGGGGCAGCCCACCACACAGGAGACATAGCCCCGGACCCTCCGGCCGGCCGCCCTGGCGCCTTCTACCACGGGCCGGAACCGCTCAATGCTTTCCTCGATGGAGCAGTTGATATTCTTGCGGTTGAAGCTCTCGGAGGCCGCGGTAAACACGGCCATGACCTCGGCGGAAGTCTGCAACGCCGCCTCAAGCCCCTTCTGGTTAGGCACCAGCACCTCTGCGGTAACCTGGGCGGGTTTGCGGATAAGGGACATCACCTCGTCGGTGCCGGCCATCTGCGGCACCCATTTGGGCGAGACAAAGCTGCCGGCCTCAATGCGGCGGTGACCAGCGGCCACCAGGGCATTGAACCATTCCGCCCGCTGCCCGGGGGAGACCGGTGTTTTCTCGTTCTGGAGCCCGTCCCGCAGTCCCACTTCCACCAGGGTTACGGTATTGTCCGCCATGGTCAGTCCTCCGGCTTTTCCAGGGTAATGAGTACCTGGGCTGCTTCCACGTTACTGTCTGTTTGACAGTGAACCGCCTCGACAGTGCCATCAAAGCCGGCTTTCAGGGTGTGCTCCATTTTCATGGCCTCCATGGTCAGCAGAGCCTGGCCGGCCTTGACCGATTCGCCAGGCTTGCAGAGTATCGCGGTCACCCGGCCGTGCATGGGGGCCGTGAGCTCGGTTTCATCGGCCGCAGCTCCCTGGGCCACTTCCGGATGATTGACCCTGACCTTCCAGGTCGCAGCATCGGCAAATACCGCAAGCTCGTCACCCCTCGAAGCGCCATCAAGACGGATCCGACGCCCGGACAGGCGTACCTCAAGGGCACCGTCTTCCATTCGGCCCCAGCGGATGCGGGTCTCTTCATCGTCCATCAATACGGTAAGGCGTCCATAGACGTTTCCCACCCGCAGAACCTGGTAGTGGCCGTGGTGACGATCGCCATCCAGGTCCAGTTCAAAGGGCTGCCAATGGCTGTCCCCCGTGCGGAATCCACTCAGCCGCCCCCAGACATCCCGGCTATCCCGGTGGGAAAGGGCGCCCACATCGCTGAGCCAGGCCACCAGGCTGAGGCGCTTGCGTGCCCAGGGCGAAAACAGGGGTTTGGCAAGCGCTTCCTCATGGATCTCCACGAAACGGGTGGTTAGCCTCGCTGCGGCAAAGTCTTCATGCCGCAATACCCGGCTCACGTAATCCGTATTCAGTACCACGCCATCGGTGTGATAGCGATTAAGGGCTTCGATCAGGTTGATCCTGGCCTCGTCCCGGTCTTCGCCGAACGTGATCACCTTGGCAAGCATGGGGTCGTACCAGGGGGTGATTTCCAATCCCTGCCGGACACCGGAATCGACGCGAACGGTGTCGTTTGCTGCCGGCTCCTGAAGCGTATGCAGGCGCCCCGTCTGGGGAAGAAAGCCGTTGTCCGGATCTTCCGCGTAGACCCTGGCTTCCATGGCGTGCCCCTGACAGCGCAGGTCCTCCTGACGCCAGGGCAGACGCTCGCCGTTGGCAACGCGGATCTGCCATTCGACCAGGTCAAGCCCCGTGACCATCTCGGTGACCGGGTGTTCCACCTGCAGGCGGGTGTTCATTTCCATGAAGAAGAATTCGTGGCTTTCCGGTTCGTAAAGGAATTCCACTGTGCCTGCGCCAACGTAGTCGATGGCTTCACCACAGCGTACGGCGGCCTCACCCATCGCCTTGCGCACGTCATCCGGGATGCCGGGTGCCGGCGCCTCTTCGATGATTTTCTGGTGGCGGCGCTGAACCGAGCAGTCCCGGTCGAACAGGTAGACACCCTTGCCGTGTTGGTCGAACAGCACCTGGACCTCAACGTGGCGGGGCGTTTCCAGGTAGCGTTCAAGCAGCAGTTTGGGGTCACCGAATGAAGACTGTGCTTCCCTTTGGGCGGCCTCGATCTCCGATTGCAGTTCGGAGGCATGCCGGACCACACGCATACCCTTGCCGCCGCCACCGGCGCTGGCCTTGATCAGTAGCGGGTAGCCGATGCGTTCGGCTTCCCGCCGAAAGACATCCGGGTCCTGTGAATCACCGTGGTAACCGGGAACGAGGGGTACACCGGCACCCTCCATCAGGACCTTGGCCGCACTCTTGGAGCCCATGGCGGCAATGGCGCTGGCAGGGGGGCCGATAAAACGCAGGCTGGCCTTTTCACAGGCGGCGGCCAGCTCGGTGTTCTCGGAGAGGAAACCGTAACCCGGGTGAATGGCGTCGGCCCCACTGGTGCGGGCTGCCGTGATTATTTTTTCAATGTCCAGGTAGCTTTTTGCCGCTTCCGCCGGCCCGATGTTCAGGGCAGTATCTGCTTCGAGCGCAAAGGGGGCATTTGCGTCGGCGTCTGAGTACACGGCGACGGTGCTGAGGCCCATGGCTTCTGCGGTTTTGAAGATCCTCAGGGCAATTTCACCCCGGTTGGCGACCAGTATGGAAGTGATAGCGTTGCTCATGAGGTTACCGCCCAATCTGGAGTCCGTTTTTCAAAAAAGGCTGCCAGGCCTTCCTGCCCTTCATCCCCGGTGCGCAACCGGGCAATCACTTCAGCGGTGTACTGGATAATCTCATCGGAAACGGCTCCGCCAGAGACAGCAGATACCAGTTCCTTGCCGGCGGCCATCGCTACCGGGCCATTTCGGAGCAGGGCCGTGATGAGTTCTTCGGCCTTGCTGGCAAGTTGATCCTCCGGGACGCACTCGTGGATTAGCCCCAACTCGTGGGCCCGCTCGCTCCGAATCACCTCAGCGGTCTGGAAATAGCGGCGGGCGTGCCGCTGACCCAGGGTACGGACCACATAGGGTCCGATGGCAGCAGGCGTGATGCCGAGCCTTGCTTCGCTGAGACAGAACTGGCTGTTCTCGGTCCCGATGGCAATATCAGCGGCGCAGATCAGGCCCAGGGCGCCACCATAGGCAGCTCCCTGCACCAGGCAGAGAGTGGGCCGGTCAAGCCGGTCCAGTGCCTGCATCAGTCCCGCCAGGCGTTGCGCGTCTTCCACGTTCTCCCGCTGGCTGAGTTCTGCGGTGCGTTTCATATAGTTGAGGTCGGCGCCGGCGGAGAAATGCTTGCCTTCCCCGGCAAGCACCACAACGCGGCAGTCAGGGTTGGTCCCGGCTGCCAGGATGGCGCTGGTAAGTTCCGTAATGATGCGGTCGTCAAAGGCGTTGCGCTTGTCCGGCCGGTTAAGGGTAATGCGGGTAACACCACGGCTGTCAGTGGTACTGATAACGGCAGATTGGTTCATGGCTGATCTCCTTACATCCGGAAGACACCGAAGCGTGTGTCTTCGGCCGGGGCGTTGAGGGAGGCGGTCAGGGCCAGGCCCAGCACATCGCGGGTGTCGGCAGGGTCAATCACCCCGTCGTCCCACAAGCGGGCCGAGGCAAAGTAGGGGTTAGACTGGTGTTCAAACTGATCGATGATCGGCTGCTTGAACGCCTGCTCTTCGTCATCACTCCAGCTCTTACCCTTGCGCTCCAGCCCTGCACGCTTTACGTCTGCCAGTACGCCAGCCGCTTGCTCACCGCCCATAACGGCAATACGGGCGTTGGGCCACATCCACAGGAAGCGGGGGTTGTAGGCCCGGCCACACATACCGTAGTTACCGGCACCAAAACTGCCACCAATGATTACGGTGAATTTTGGGACCCGGGCGCAGGCGACCGCGGTAACCATCTTGGCGCCATTCTTGGCGATGCCGCCGTGCTCAGCCTGTTTACCGACCATAAAGCCGGTAATGTTCTGCAGGAATATCAGGGGGATACCCCTTTGACTGCAGAGTTCTATGAAGTGCGCTCCCTTGAGGGCGGACTCCGAAAAGAGGATGCCATTGTTCGCCACGATACCCACCGGATGGCCATACAGGTGGGCAAAGCCACATACCAGGGTGGTGCCATAACCGGCCTTGAATTCGTCGAATTCCGAGCCATCTACCAGGCGCGCGATGACCTCGCGAACATCGTAGGGTGTGCGAAGGTCAGCAGGCACCACTCCATGGAGTTCGCCGGGGTCGTAGAGTGGGTCTTCGGCCGGCTTCGTGGTCAGCTGGTTCTGCTTTTTGTGGTTGAGGTTGGCGATACAGCGACGGGCGCGTTCCAGGGCCTCTTCCTCGGTATGGGCCAGGTGGTCCGCTACCCCTGAAATATTGCAATGTACGTCAGCACCACCCAGTTCTTCGGCGGATACGTTCTCACCAGTAGCGGCTTTCACCAGCGGCGGTCCGGCAAGGAAGATCGAGCTTTGCCCCTTCACCATGATGCTTTCATCAGCCATCGCCGGCACATAGGCACCGCCGGCCGTGCACAGCCCCAGCACCACCGCAATCTGGGGGATGCCCTTGGCGGACATGTTGGCCTGGCGATAGAAAATGTGGCCGAAATGCTCGGCATCCGGAAAGACCTCGTCTTGCTGTGGCAGGTTTGCGCCGCCGGAATCAACAAGGTAGATACAGGGCAGGTGGTTCTCCTCGGCGACGGTGAGGGCGCGGATATGTTTTTTTACCGTCAGGGGGTAATAGGTACCGCCCTTTACCGTGGAATCGTTGGCGACGATCAGGCACTCCACACCCTGAACCCGGCCGATACCGGCAATAATACCGGCAGCGGGAACGTCGTCATCATAGACGCCGTCCGCAGCAAGCGGGGCGATTTCGAGGAAAGGCGAACCCGGATCGAGCAGGCGGTTGACCCGCTCGCGGGGTAACAGTTTGTTGCGGCTTCGGTGGCGTTCCTGGACTTCCTTGCCGCCACCCTGGGCCACCCGTTCCAGGCGCCGGGCCAGGTCGTCGACCAGTGCCTCCATGGCTTCCTTTCTTTGCCGGAATTCATCCGATTGGGCATTGATGGTGCTGTGGATAATGGCCATGGCAACCTCAGTTGGATTCCTTGAACAGTTCGCGGCCGATCAGCATACGGCGGACTTCCTGGGTGCCGGCGCCAATCTCGTAGAGTTTCGCGTCTCTCAACAGGCGACCGGTAGGGTAGTCGTTGATGTAGCCGTTGCCGCCAAGAATCTGGATGGCTTCGAGGGCCATTTTGGTGGCACGCTCGGAGGTATACAGGATGGCGCCGGCGGCGTCCTTGCGAGTCGTTTCGCCCCGGTCACAGGCCTGCGCCACGGCATACAGGTAGGCGCGGCTGGCTGCCAGTTCGGTGTACATGTCTGCCAGCTTGCCCTGGATGAGCTGGAACTCGCCGATGGGCTGATCAAACTGTTTGCGCTCATGGACGTAGGGCACGACCACATCAAGGCAGGCCTGCATGATGCCGGTGGGGCCGCCGGAAAGCACCACGCGTTCGTAGTCCAGGCCGGACATCAGAACTTTCACCCCTGCGTTTTCGTTGCCGAGGATGTTCTCCTCCGGCACTTCCACGTCTTCAAAGATCAGTTCGCAGGTGTTGGATCCGCGCATACCCAGCTTGTCCAGCTTGGGGCCGCGGGAGAAGCCTTTCCAGTCGCGCTCCACCAGGAAGGCCGTAATACCCCTGGGGCCGCCCTGGGGGTCGGTCTTGGCATAGATGACGTAGGTGTCGGCATCCGGGCCGTTGGTGATCCACATCTTGCTGCCGTTGAGGATGTAACGGTCGCCTTTTTTGTCTGCTCTCAGTTTCATGCTGACAACGTCGGAACCGGCGTTGGGTTCACTCATGGCCAGCGCACCAATATGTTCGCCACTGACCAGTTTGGGCAGGTATTTCTGCTTCTGGGCTTCGGTTCCGTTGCGGTGGATCTGGTTAACGCAGAGATTGGAGTGGGCCCCGTAGCTGAGACCGATACTGGCGCTGGCCCGGCTGATTTCTTCCATCGCGATAACATGGGCCAGGTAACCCATGTCACTGCCGCCGTACTCTTCGCTGACAGTCATACCCAGCAGGCCCATGTTACCCAGCTTGGGCCAGAGGTCGTTGGGAAACTGGTTGTCCTTGTCGGTCTTGTCGGCGACCGGGGCGATTTCGTTCTGTGCGAAGCGCTGCACCTGGTCACGAAGCGTGTCCAGGGTCTCGCCATGATTGAAGTTGAGGGTGGTGTATTGGCTCATTGTTATTGTGCCTCTGGTCAGTTGGGAGTTTGTGGATTATTCAGGTTTCACCAAGTGCCTCCCGGCACTTGGTTTCGGCCTCGTCCAGTTCTTCCTGCATCAGGCGGATATCGTGGAGCTGGGCCTCTAGCTGTTCACGTCGTTTCTGAATTTTGCTCAACAACGCATTGATTTGATGACGGTTATCAGAGTCCGGGTCGTACATTTCGATGAGTTCCCGGGATTCTGAAAGGCTGAAGCCCAGGCGCTTCCCCCGGAGGATGAGCTTGAGTTTGACCCGGTCAGCGTCGTTGTAGAGCCGGGTCTGGCCGTCTCGGGTGGGGCTGAGCATGCCGGATTCTTCGTAATAGCGGATGGTCCGGGTGGTAATGTCGAATTCCCGCGCCAGGTCGCTGATGGTGTATTGCCTTGGTGAAGCCATAGTCTTGTTCTTATGCAGTTTACGTTAACGTAAATCAACTCCGGTTCCTGCGCAAGAGGTACATCACTGGAGTGAAGGGGTTATTTGAGGACGTCGATGAGGCGTTCCTGCAGCGATCGCCAGTGGCGTAATTGTTCGGCGTCGCCAGAACGCTTGCTTCGGTTGCCGCGTATGCGCCAAAGGCCTTCGCCGTTGAAGCTGTATACCGGCTCCAGGTCGTCACGTTCCGAAGCCGGACGAATCTGGTTAACAAGGTTATCAAGGATAAGCGGATCGGCGTCGGGGGTGGGGTACCAGGCGACGACCATGTGGGCCTGGTTGAGTTCCAGGGCTTTGACGTAGACGATACGAAGCTGGTCGTCCGGCACTCCGAGGGAGCGCAGGGTGAGGTATTTGGCGATGGAGAAGTCTTCGCAGTCGGCACCGTTGGTTGCCAGCATTTCCACCGGGGTGGCCCAGTAGTCCTCCTGGTCCCAGTGTTGCAGGTCGCTGACAAAGGGGGTTCGGTTGAAGAAGGAGTTGACCAGCTGTATCTGGCGCCGGATCGGGGCTGGTTCAGCCAGGCTGTGCAGGCGTTCCCAGTTTTCCAGCCTGGCCCTGGCTTCCAGGCCATACTCTTCCTGGATGTATTGCAGCAGGCCTGAGCCCAGCTCGAAAGCAGTGGCAATAGCGGCAAACACGATGACCAGGAGCAGGGAACTGCTTCTGGCCGCCTGCCGCGTGTATGCCATGGAGTTACCTCATCGTTATTGGTCCTTGAGCCGTTGACGAAGCTCCTCGAGCCGCTGGCGGATCTGTTGGCGACGTTCGTCGGTGGCCTGGGGTGTTGCCATGGCCCGGGACTGGCCGCTAGCCGTGTTCGCGCCGCCAGCATCGGCCTGGTCATTGGGCTGGCCCCGGTTATCAATGGCCGCCAGCTCCATACCCCGGGAGTCGTCCATCTCGGGAAAGTACAGGTTCTCCAGCTTGCCGCTGCGCTCAATAATGATCCGATTTGCATGCACGGAACGAAGCCTTGCATTCCCCGGGAGCTCATCACCAATGATATAGACCTCAGTGCGGCCTCTGTCATCCTCGACGAGGGCGCTGCCAGGCTGCTCTTCGGTGCCGGCCAGCACTCCCCGCAGGAAGAGCCGCAGGTTGGTCTCCGGCAGGTTTTCCGTGTCCTGCCCGGCAGCGAGGGCCTCGGGGTCGGCGCGTCCGAACAGATCGATACTATCGAGCGCCACCTGAGGTTGCTGCCGCTGCTGGGGGCTGGGCCGCACAGGCTGGGTAGTGGTTGCCTGGTCGTGCAGTGTTTGTTCCTGTTCCCAGAACCGGTAGCCCTGCCAGGCCAGGCTGGCCACCATGGCAACGGCGAACAACAATGCAGTGATCATGGGAAGTCTGGCAGTTAGAGCAGACATGGCTATCCTTTTTTCAACATGCTTGGCCGTATCGCAAGGGCTTGAGAACCCTGACCAGTCTGGCGCCAGACGCTGCCCGGACACTGGTCGTGCGATGTTTCTTCCTTAAAACCTCCGGCATGGTGCCGTTTGCCCGTCATGCATTCCCGGTAGGGCAGAGGCTTCCGGTGACAACTTTCGAGGTCCTGAACGCTCATCACAATGTAACATCCTGTTGCCGATTATAGTGTATTGAGTTATTCAGAGGGCGCCAAAACCTGTGGTAGCCTTCACACCTACAGGGAATAATAAGCGGAACGGTTGTCAGGGAGACAGATAAAAAGCCTCTGACGTCAGTTCTGAACAAGACACGGGGACAGCCTTGACTACTGAAACGCACATCCAGCCGCAGGATGCTCCGCTGGGACGCCTTCCTTTCACGTTCGCCAAGCGCAACGGGGTGATTCTGACCCGCAACGTGTCGGGTGAACCTGTGATACTGGTCCGTCCCGGTGCACCACACAGCGCCCTGGCTGAAGCCAACCGTATCAGCGGAGGCCGCGCCACGTTCGAACCTATCGAACCTGGCGACTTTGATGAAGCACTGAACAATGCGTACCAGAACGATTCTGCCGAAGCCATGCAGATGGTGGAGGGCATTGGTGACGATATGGACCTGGCGTCACTGGCAGAGTCGGTTCCAGAGACAGAGGACCTGCTTGAACAGGAAGACGATGCACCCATTATTCGCCTGATTAACGCCATTCTCACCGAAGCCGTGAAAACCGGAGCTTCGGACGTGCATATTGAAACCTATGAAAAGCGTCTGGTGGTTCGCTTCCGGGTGGATGGTGTCTTGCGGGAGGTCGTTCAACCGAAACGCGCCCTTGCGCCGCTGCTGGTCTCGCGGATCAAGGTTATGGCGAAGCTGGATATCGCCGAGAAGCGCGTTCCCCAGGATGGTCGTATTGCACTGCGGGTGGCGGGCCGTGAGGTAGACATCCGGGTATCCACCATGCCCTCGGCCAGTGGCGAGCGCGTGGTACTCCGTCTGCTGGACAAGCAGGCTGGTAATATCCGGCTGGAATCCCTGGGCATGAAAGGGCGTGACCTGGACCTGCTGCGAAAGATGGTCAAGCGGCCGTATGGCATTCTGCTGGTCACTGGACCGACTGGTTCCGGTAAGTCCACGACCCTCTATGCCGGCCTGCAGGAAATCAACGATCGCAGTCGCAACATCCTGACCGTTGAAGACCCCATCGAATACAACCTGCCGGGTATCGGGCAGACCCAGGTAAACACCAAGGTGGACATGACATTCGCCCGGGGACTCAGGGCCATCCTGCGCCAGGATCCGGATGTGGTCATGATCGGTGAGATCCGGGACCTGGAAACGGCCGAGATTGCCATACAGGCGAGTCTCACAGGTCACCTGGTGCTTTCCACACTGCATACCAATACAGCGGTGGGAGCCATTACCCGGTTGATGGACATGGGTATTGAGCCTTTCCTGATTTCCTCCAGCCTGGTCGGGCTGGTCGCCCAGCGACTGGTCCGTGTGCTTTGCCAGGAATGCCGCGAACCCTATGAGCCTTCGGCTGAACAGTGCGAGTTTATCCAGGCAGATCCTTCCAGGCCGCCCACCATCTATAAGGCAAGGGGTTGTGAGCACTGCAATAACCTTGGTTACCGCGGGCGTATTGGTATCTATGAAGTGGTTGAGATTACCGACGCCATGAGCTCAATGATCCATAAACGCGCTGGTGAGCTTGATCTCGAAAAAGTGGCGAGGGAGGCCGGGCCGAGTATCCATGCCGATGGCGTGAACAAGATCCTCGACGGCGTTACCACGGTGGAAGAGGTCCTCCGTGTGACCCACCGGAGCCGCTGATGCCTGCTTTCGACTACAAGGCGCTTGACCGGCGCGGCAAGCAGACCAGTGGGGTTATCGAAGCTGACAGCGCCAGGGCCGTTCGCCAGCAACTTCGCGACAAGGGAATGGCCCCCCTGGCGGTGGAGCCGGCTACCGAGAGGCAGAGCAAGGGTGCGTCTTTCAGTCGGCGGGGCAGCCTGAGTGCTTCCGACCTGGCCCTCGTTACCCGCCAACTATCCACCTTGATCCAGTCGGGCATCCCGATTGAGCAGGCCTTGTCGGCAGCCGCCCAGCAGTCCGAAAAACCTGCCATGAAGAGCATGCTGATCGCCATCCGGGCCAAGGTCATGGAGGGCTATACCCTGGCCGACAGCCTGGGTGAATACCCCAGGGCATTCCCCCGCCTTTACCGGTCCACGGTTGCAGCAGGCGAACACGCGGGCCACCTTGACCTGGTACTCAACCGGCTGGCTGACTATACCGAGGCGCGCCAGGAGGCACGGCAGAAAATCCAGCTGGCTGCCATCTATCCGATTATCCTGACTGTCGTTGCCATTGCCATTGTGGTCTTCCTGCTGACGTATGTCGTGCCGGACATTATCGAGGTCTTTGTCAAACAGGGGCAGGAATTACCCGCACTGACCCGGGCCATGCTGTCGGCCTCCGACTTTCTCTCCAGTTATGGCATCTGGCTCTTGCTGGTGCTGGTCCTCGGGGGCATCGCCTTCAGCTTTTCATTGCGAGCAGAGGGTAACCGTCGTCGTTTCCACAAGGCGCTGCTGGACATCCCGCTTCTCAAGGGCATGGTTCGCGGCGTTAATACCGCCCGCTATGCCAGCACACTCAGTATCCTCACAACCAGCGGTGTGCCGTTGGTGGAAGCTATGCGCATTGCCGGTGAGGTATTGGGTAACGACCATCTTCGGGCAAGGCTGCGGGATGCGGCCCAGACCGTCTCGGAAGGTGGCAGCCTTAACAAGGCCCTTGAGCAGACCGGTTATTTCCCGCCCATGATGCTGCATATGATTGCCTCCGGTGAGGCCAGTGGTGAGCTGGACAGCATGCTGGAGCGCACTGCCCGAATGCAGGAAAACACCCTGCAGTCGAAGATCGCCGCCATGGTCGGCCTGTTCGAACCCATGATGCTGCTGGTCATGGGCGTCGTGGTGCTTATTATCGTACTGGCTATCATGTTGCCGATCCTGAATATGAGTAACCTGGTGGGGTGAACCAAAAAACCGTTCACCTGCCAGAACCAGACAAGCAAGACGATCCGTCCAGACCTGGAAGTTCACTGCAAAGCAATCTGAAACCACAAATGGAAGAGAGTACAACGATGAAACAACGCAACCAGCGAGGGTTTACCCTCATCGAAATCATGGTGGTCATGGTCATTCTTGGCCTGCTGGTGGCGGTGGTCGCCCCCAATATCATGGGCCGCAGTGACCAGGCCAAGGTCACCATCGCAAAGACCCAGATGAACAATATTGCCAATGCCCTGGACATGTATCGGCTGGATAATAGCCATTACCCCAGCACCCAGCAGGGCCTGGAGGCACTGGTCAGCCGCCCCTCCGGCTCTCCTGAGCCCAGGAACTGGAACCCGGAAGGCTATCTGAAGAGTGTTCCGGAAGACCCGTGGGGAAATCGTTACGAGTATCAGAGTCCGGGTGCAGAGGGTGCCTACGACCTTTATTCGTTCGGATCCGACGGCCAGCAAGGCGGTGACGGTGACGAAGCTGATATCAGCATCCACGACCTCAACTGACCCTGTGGCGATGCCCGCACCCCGGTGGCTCCGTCAGGCCGGCTTCACCATGATCGAAATCCTGGTTGTGCTGGTACTGCTGGGGCTGCTGGCTTCACTGGCCATCGTCAATCTTGGGGGTGGCGAGCAGCGGGAACTGAACAGTAAGGTTCGTGAACTGTATGTCCTCATGCAGACCGCCGCGGAGCAGGCCATCCTCAATAATGAGGAACTGGGCCTGGTGGTTGACGAACAGGGTTATCGTTTCCTGGTATATGACGAACTGGAACAGACGTGGCGCAGTGAGAGTGAACGACTGTTCCAGGGCCGCAACTTTCCGGAGTGGATGAGCGTCACCCTGTTCAGCGAAGATGATATCCCGCGCCTCGCCCGGGGAAATGACGAAGAAGACGAAGAGGGCAGCCTGCGCCCCGATATTGTGTTTTATTCAAGTGCTGAAACCACGCCGTTTGAGCTGGAGTTCCTGGCAACTACCTCTCCGGATTACCGCTTTCGCCTGGAAGCCGACGGACTGGATGACATCAAGATGCACACTCCATCGGACACGGACGATTTCTGATGCGACAACACGGGTTTACACTTATCGAAGTGCTTGTGGCCCTGATGGTCTTTGGCCTGATCGCAACAGCAGCGTCCCAGGTGGGTAGCCAGTACCTGGGCAGCTTCGAGCGGGTGAGGGATCTGACCATGGCGTCCTGGATTGCCGGCAACCGGATGAACGAGGTTCGGCTTCAGGAGGAATTTCCTTCCATTTCCGAGAGCAGTAAAGAGCTTGAATATGCCGGTCGTCGCTGGCGGGTGGTGACTGAGATTTCCGGTACGGACGAAGAAAGCATGCGTCGGATTGATGTCCGCGTCGAGGCCTATGGTGGTTCAGGCGAGCCTGCGCAGTTACAGAGCCTGTCCGGTTTTCTCCGTGATCCGGAGCAGAGCCTGTGAGCGTTGCGTTGGCTTCCTGTGGCCGCGGTCGCCCTTGGAGTGTCAGCGCTCGCCAGTCCGGGTTTACCCTGATGGAAGTGCTCATCGCTGTCTCCATCACTGCGGTCATTGGCCTGGGTATCTGGCAGGTGCTATCCAGTGTGGTGACCGCCCGGGACCGGGTGGATGAAGTATCGGCGGAATTCGAAAACCTTCAGAAGACGTTTCTTCTGCTGGAGCGGGATTTGCGCCAGGTGACCAGCCGGCCTGTCCGGAATATCTATGGCGACTATGAACCCGCGCTGACCTCGGCAGGAGAAGCCTTTCTGTTGCAGGTAACGCGGCAGGGCTGGCGTAACCCGCTGGGTAAACAGCGCAGCGAATTGCAGCGAAGTGCCTGGGAGTTTACCGGCGATGAAGTCCGGCGCCGGTACTGGGTGATGCTGGACCAGGCTCAGGAAGAAGAAAGCCACGACCAGCTCATGCTCGATGGGGTGACCGCTTTTTCCATGCGCTTCCTCGATGAAGAACGCACCTGGCAGGAAGACTGGCCACCGCCCAACCAGGGAATCCCCAGTGGGCCTGGCGCCCCGGTCATTCGCTTGCCGCTGGCCGTGGAAGTGACCTTGGAGCATGAGCGTTACGGAGAGTTGACACGCCTCTTTCTGATGCCTGATTTCAACGTGACGGCCGTACAGACATCGATCTCCCAGGGGAACCAGGGGGAGGACGAAGCTGAGGAAGGGGAAGACGACGATACTGGCGAAACCGGCGAAACCAGTAGTCAGGCCAGTGACCAGGATCAGGCACCTCAGACCCAGGGGGACGGCACATGACTTTTCGCCCTGCCAGCGGGGGGTGCGGAGTATCCGGCTTCGACCGTTACCAGCGAGGTATGGCGTTGATCATGGTGCTGCTATCCATGGCCCTGGTAGTCATGATGGCTGCCGGCATGGTCAAACAACAGGGGGTGCGGGTTTTTCGGGCAGGGCACTTCCTGGCCCAGACCCAGGGCTACAACGTGGCGCTGGGAGCAGAGGACTTTGCAAAACAGGTTCTGTTCCAGGACCTGAAAACCGATCGTGAGAACAACGAGCTGGTGGATAGCCCGGACGAAGTCTGGTGGCGCTACGCGGCAGTTCTGCCACTGGATGATGGTGGTGTTGCAGAGATCCAGGTGGATGACCTGTCCGGCCGCATTAATCTCAATGACCTGGTGAACCCCGCTGGCGCTATCGACCAGGCAACCAGGGACCGATTGATGCGGTTGCTGATGGTACTCGGGATTACCGATGTTCACGTCGATGCCCTGGTGGACTGGGTAGACCCCGATGAAGAGCCGGTGTCCGCCTATGGTGCCGAAGATGGTCAGTATCTTATGAAAGACCCTCCATACCGGGCAGGCAACCAACCCTTTGCCAGCGTGACCGAATTGCGACTGATCGAGGGTATGACCGAGGAAGCCTACCAATTGCTGCGTCCACACGTTGCGGCGCTTCCGGTTTCTGGAACCGGTATCAATGTTAACATGGCTTCAATACCGGTGATTCGCTCGCTCCACCAGCAAATCACCGATGCCCAGGCCAACACCGTCGTTGAGCGCCGGAAAGAGGAGCGCTTTCTGACCACTGGCGATTTTACGGCGTTGCCCGAGTTCGCAGGACTTGGACTGCGGCCCCAGGGGCTGAAGGTACGGTCAGAGTTTTTCGAAGTGGTTTCCCGTATTACCTGGGATAACCGGGTAACCAACCTGGTGAGCACGGTGTACCGTGACAGCGAAGGCGATTTATCGGTGGTTCGCCGCGACACCGGGCAGAAGCACAGAATAACCAAGGAGCCCTTCGGGGTGTCCGGGGAATAGACCAAGGACGCAGACTATGTCATACCACCTTTACGCAAGGCCGGTAAGCACCAGCGCAGACCCGGCAGATGGCCAGTTTCGCATGGACTGGGTGCTGCTTGACGCCAGCGGTGAACTGCAGGCCAGTGGCCAGGGTGAGACCAGGGACAATATCGAAGATGCACTCAGCCGGAATTCCCTTGAAGGCGTGCGTCTGATTGGCCTCATTCCCGGCGATGAGGCCCTGTTTTGCTTTGCTGATATTCCGGCAAAGCAAGTCCGTTTTATCCGTCAGGCCTTACCGTTTGCTGTCGAGGAACAATTGGCCCAGGACGTCGAAACGGTCCACCTCGCCCTTGGCGGAGCAACTGAGGATGGCTACCGTGTTGCCGCCATTGATCATAAGCGGATGGCCCTTTGGCGGGAGACCTTCCTGGAGTGGGAAGCTGCAGACCTCGAGGCCATCTATCCCGACGCAGCCCTGGTTCCGTTAAGGGGCCATGATTGGGCCATATGCCTGGGCGATGACATGGCGTTGCTGGCCTCTCGCCGCGGCGAATGGATGACCATGAGGACAGAGAACCTGTCGGTTTTTGCCCAGACCCTGGCCATGCCTACGGAAGATGAAGTGGCTGCCGAGGTTCAGGTGGTGGTTTACGGTACCGAAGCCGCCATGGCTGCCAACGAGCAGGCATTATCTGCGCTGGTTGATACCCCGAGGCTGAGCGTGCACCGGGAGCCGATGGAGGGCTCCATTGTTGAGCTGCTCGCGAGCGCGCATTACCACCATGCGGCAGAACCCATCAATCTTTGCCAGGGTAGTTATGCTCCAAGCCAGCGTGAGGGTGGTGCGCTCAGGGCCTGGCGGCCCGCCATTGCCATCGCAGCCGCCTGGTTCCTGCTGGTCATCGGGGCCCAGCTGGGCATGGGGTACTATCATCAACAGCAGGCCAGGGCCCTGGAGGAGCAGGTCATGGCAATCTATCACCAGGCATTCCCGAACGATCGCCGCGCCACCCCGCAGAACGTTCGTCGAGTCCTGGAAGGTCAGCTCAGGACTGCAGGTCAGCAGGGTGGTGACGCAGGTTTCCTGCCCTTGATGAAGCATACCGGGCAGCAGTATAGCCAGTTGCCCGGGAATCAGTCGGTTCTGTTCAACTCGGTAAACTACACCCGTTCCCGGGGTGAGTTGGTAGTGGATATACGTGCGGACAGCTATGAACGGCTTAACGCGCTGCGTTCAGGCATCAACGATCAGGGGCTCGATGCCAGTATCGGTTCCGTGGTCAACGATTCTGACGGTACCCGTGCCCGTCTGACGGTATCAGGAGGTTGACCGTGGTTAGCAAACTCAAGGAAAACCCGTCCATCACCCGCCTGGTAGCCCGCTACGATCACCTGCCACGAAGGGATCAGCAGGCTCTGAAGCTGATGGTTGTGGCGCTGCTTCTGGCGCTGGTCTACTTTGCAGTCTGGCGCCCAGTGTCCAGCTACCATGAACAGTCTGTGACCGGCCGCGAGAATGCCAGCGAGTTGCTGGCCTGGATGCAGCAGAACCGTGAGGCGATCCGCCAACTGGGCGGTGGCAGCGCGGCGGCCACCGCGTCAGCCAACAAGCCTGAGAACGGAAGACAATTGATGGCGACGGTTACCTCCACCGCGAGGGAGGCCGGGCTCGACCTGCAACGCTTTGAACCCAGTGGTGACAATGCCATGCGGGTGTGGCTTGAGGACGTACCGTTTGGCCAGGTGGCGCAATGGCTGGAAGGCCTGAGCACCAACCACGGTATCCTGATTGACCAGGCGGCCATGGACCGGCGTGACACCCCGGGTGTGGTATCAGTACGTCTGACGCTGGCAATCTGAGGCTTTATAAGGGAAAGTAAAGGAAAGTGCGCCGCTATTGGCGGCATAACGCTAACAGAAGGGGAGCCTTTCGATGGCAGAAGGCATTGCAACGGCAGACAACGAAAACAAGATCGCCCGGGAACCTTCCATCGTCCGCCTGGATGACACCGCCTTTAACGAGGCCAAGTCGATTCTCTACCAGGCGTACCGGCACGAACCCACCTTCCAGTACCTGTTCGATCATCGTAAGCCCGGGTATGATAAGCGGGTTCGTGCAACCATCCGTGAATTGCTCAACCTCTACTTCGAACTCAACCAGGACGCAATCGGTGTCATGGCGGATGACACGCTGGTGGCGGTGGCGTTTATCGGTGATCCGGAACTGCGCCTGAACCTGGCCGAGCAACTCAGTTGGCGTCTGCGAATGGTGCTAACAGCCGGCTTTGCCTCGACCCGACGCTACCTTGACTATCATGAGAAAATCCGCAGCATGCTGCCGGGTGAGGGAACTCACCAGTTGCCACTGATGGGTGTTCACCCAAAATACCAGAACCGCGGCTTTGGTCGTCGATTGCTGGCGGCGGTAGAGTCGCTGTGTTCAGAAAACCCCCGAGCGAACGGACTGGTACTTGATACCGGTAACAGTCGCTACCTGCCGTTCTATGAGTCCGAAGGCTTCCGGAGCCTGGGCACTATCCGTCTGGGGGACTATGAGGATTTTGTACTGTTCAGGGATGCGGACGTTTCATCGACCAGGGCCGGTTCCCAGGCGTCCTGAACCCCTGACCGGGGCAAAGGGTGGGCAAGCGGTCTGTTTTTACTCAAGTTGAACAGGAGTCCACGTGTCAGAATCCCGGGATTATGATCTTATCGTTATTGGCGCCGGTTCCGGCGGCGTTCGCCTTGCCCGCATGTCCGCCCAGCGGGGCGCACGGGTGGCCGTGGTGGAGTCTCGCTACCTGGGAGGTACCTGCGTCAATGTGGGTTGCGTTCCCAAGAAGTTGTTCGTGTACGGTGCCTATGTCGGGGAGGACCTGGAGGACGCTGCCGGTTATGGCTGGCAGGTTCCCCGCTCGGATGTCCGTTTCGACTGGCCAACCCTCGTCGCCAACAAGAATGCCGAGATCGAGCGCCTTAATGGCATTTACGGTCAGCTGCTCGATGGTGCAGGCGTAACCGTTATCCAGGGTACCGCCTCTATACGTGATCCCAATACGGTCGTAGTGGGTGAACGGGAATTGACCACCGATCGCATTACCGTTGCGACGGGCAGCTGGCCTTCCACGCCCGATGTCCCGGGCCGTGACCTGATTCTGTCATCCAACGAAATGTTCTACCTGCCACAGCTCCCCCGGGAGGCCGTCATCTGGGGCGGGGGTTACATCGCAGTGGAGTTTGCCGGCATTCTCGCCGGTCTCGGCGTGGACACGACCCTGATATACCGCGGGGAGCTGTTCCTCCGTGGCTTTGACGATGATGTTCGTCGCTTCCTGGTTACTGAACTGGAAAAGAAGGGCATCCGCCTGCGTTTCAATACCAATATCACCTCGGTGGAAGAGTCCGGCAACGGTTTTGCCGTTTCTCTGTCCGATGGCAGCATCATGGAGACAGGCCTGGTGATGGCAGCTACCGGGCGTCGGGCACTGACCGATGGGCTGGGCCTGGAAGCTTTGGGAGTCGAGTTCACCACTTCGGGCCACGTCCAGGTGGACGAGTTTTTCCAGACGGCAGTCCCGTCTATTACCGCCCTCGGCGACGTCATTGGTACCCCGCAACTCACCCCCGTCGCCCTGGCCCAGGCCATGGTGTTATCCCGCCGGCTGTTTGGCGATGGCGAAGGGGAGATGGACTACCGAAACATCCCGACCGCAGTGTTCTGTCAGCCAAATATCGGGACGGTAGGCCTGACTGAGGCAGAGGCGAAGGAGGCAGGGCATAGGGTCGTTATCTATCGCTCCGAGTTCCGCCCCATGAAGCATACGCTCAGTGGACGGGACGAACGCAGTATGATGAAGCTGGTGGTGGATGCAGAGGACGACCGGGTATTGGGCGCTCACATGGTCGGGCCAGATGCCGGGGAGATTATCCAGGGTATCGGGGTCGCGCTCAAATGCGGCGCCACCAAGGCAGATTTCGACAGTACCATCGGCATTCACCCCACCTCGGCCGAAGAATTCGTCACCATGCGCACGCCGGTGGCCTGACCGCTGTCTTTGCCTTTCTGAATGATCTCGGGTGCCCTACAAGGGCACCCAGCGACTCAGTACATTCCTGAGCTGGTGCTTGCGTACCGGCTTTGCCAGGTAATCATTCATTCCCGCCTCAAGACAGGTTCTTTCGGTCCCTGGGAGTACATCCGCAGTCAGGGCGATGATAGGCGTTTCGCGGTGCACCTCCCTGTGCTCCCAGTCGCGAATGGCCTGGGCGGCTGTGAAACCATCCATCACCGGCATGTGACAATCCATCAGGATTACGGTGAACGGGGTATTGCTGCCCGTAACGGAGCGAATGGCTTCGCGTCCGTTGGCTACCACTTCGGTCTCGAATCCGAGCCGATCGAGAAGGTTGCGGGCCACGCGCTGGTTGACCGGGTTATCCTCCACGATGAGCGCCCGGGGCGGCTGCTTTCGTTCTTGGGGTGACAGGTCCTGTTGGTTATCCGGACGCGGCAAGTCCGACGCCCCCGCCGGTGCAAGGTTAGAGTCGGTCAACTCGAAAGGCACCTCGAAACGGAAGCTCGAACCCTGGTCCGCATCACTGGAAAGATCAATGTGACCGCCCATCAGTTCCACCAGTTTCTGGACCAGTGTGAGTCCGATGCCGGTGCCTTCTGAACCGCGAGACAGCGACGAGTCGAGTCGCTCAAAACTGTTGAACACCTGCTCCAGCTGTTCTGGCGGAATACCGTGACCATTATCCCGGACCTCGCAGGTGATGAATACGCAATCCCCGGCCTCCTGGTGCCAGTCCAGTGTCACCTTGACGGTGCCATGGTCCGAGAACTTGATAGCATTATCCAGCAGACTGGCCAGGACCTGGCGGTATCTGACAGCATCCCCCGCGACTTCTGGCTGATCCGGCCAGTTTCCGGTGAACTGCAGTTCCAGGGCCAGGCCCCTGGCTTCGCTGGCATGCCGGAAACTGGCCATGCAGTTCTCCGCGAGTACCACAGGATTGAAAGGCCGGTTTTCAAGCAAAAGGGTGCCCTGGTCAAGGCGGGAGACATCCAGAATATCGTTGATCAGCGTCAGCAGGTCTTCAGTAGAGCGCCGGGCTGTGTCCAGGTAATCTCCCTGACGATCAGTGAGAGGCTCTTCGGATACCAGGTCAACCATGGCAAGCATGCCATTGAGGGGCGTGCGCAGCTCATGACTCATCACCGCAAGGAATTCTGTCTTGGCGTGGTTGGCCTGTTCGGCCTTCTCGCGTGCACTTTCAGACAGGGCCAGCGTCTGGTCCCGGGATTCCTGGAGCTGACGGAGGTTACGGGCAAGCTGGTTGAGGTTGTCCTCAAGCTGGGCGATTTCCGCTACCCGGGTACCAACCGGGTCAGCTTCCCGGTAATCCCTCCGGGTCATTGCCAGTACCCGCTCGGCAAGCGTCTGCATGGGATCCAGAAGTGTGGCGGTCAGTCGGTTAACCAGCATCAGGGCAAACACCAACAGGGAAACACCCACAACACCAGACGTTAGCAGGATATCGGTACGGCGCTCAGTCAGCCGTTGCTCACTGACGGCGACCTCGACCGTTCCGACCTTCAGGGCGCCACCGGAGATCCGGTAGTCCGGTTCGAACCAGTCGTCGGTTTCTCCGCCCAGGGCAACGGGCAGCTGCAGGATGTCTGAAGTGAACCGGTGAATGTTCTTGTCCTGCACCTTCTCACCCGGCCACTGGCTGATACCGTCACTGCCGGCGAACGCCACCTGGTTTCCGACCACATCGGTAACCCTTATCCAGGCCAGGTCGGTTTGATTGCTGGCTTGCTGGAGAATGTCATCAAGCACCTTTCGGTTACCGGATACCACCGCATATTCCATGGCCGGGGCCAGGTTGTCCGCCAGCGTCTGGGTTGAGTCAAACAGTTCCTGTCGGGCATCGGACAGGCGGGCATTGGTAAAAAACAGCATCAGGCCCACGAACATCAGTACGGCAGGGAGTGCGCCAAGCAGCAGCAGCTGATTTGCCAGGCTCCGTTTGGGGTTGCTATGCCTCATGGCGTTGCCTCCCCGTCAGACTGGTGGAGCAGGCGCCTGACCTCAGCCCTGATTTCATCCCGGTCCGGGAGCGGGAGATTCAGTGAGCGGGCGACCTGATGGTTAATTTCGATGCTGAAGGTCTCCGGGTAAGTCGGCTCAGGGAGCACACCGGTACGTTGCCATTCCCGAATAAAACGCGCTGCCTCTGCGGCGTAGTCAGGCAGGGGCACATAGGAGGAAGCCAGCACCCCGGCCTTCACAAAAGCATGGCTGGGACCGATGACAAGCCGGTTACGCCGGTAGGTCGTCAGCAGTATGTGCTTGATCGTGCGGGGGTTGTAGATCACATTGTCCGGCGTTGCCAGCAGGAAATCACCGTAACTTAACGCGCGCGAAAGGGTCGGAATCAGGGCCTCGTCTCCGGTTACCACAAAAACCCGGGCCTCAATGCCATAGTCGGCAAGCTCTTCGGTCAGCGATTCGTAGTCCCCGATCTGTTCAGGGCGGGCCAGCAGGGCCATTCGGCTGGCCTGGGGCAGGATGACCCGGCCAATCAGGGCCTGTCGTAGCAGCGGTGGATCATAGTAGACCGTGGACATTCGGCCCCCGGCGTTCTCGGCCGCCCCTGCGATCGTCTCCGGGCTGACCAGCAGGGCGAGGATCTGGCGCTGGGTCCCGGTTTCAAGTACCCGGGCCAACGCCTCCTGGCCCAGGGTGATGACCGGTCCGGCTGGGCCATCGAAGGTGCGCAGGGAAGCGAAGGCCCGAACCTCAGTGTCAGGCCCCAGCTCTGCTTCCAGGAGTTCGGTGAATCGGAGGTTAAACGTTGGGTTGGCTGATCCCTGAAGATAGACCACATCGGCGCTGAGCGGTTGGGCAAGTGCCGCCATGGCAACCAGGATGACAAGTGAAGCAAGCAGGCGCAGGCGAGGGGCCCGCACGTGATTGGTTATGTTCATTCTGGCTTTAGGGGAAAAACAGCTGCCCATACCCATCCTGGTGGTTGTCAGTTTCCGGCGACCGGGTGCGTCAGAACCTGACGCCTGCCTCAAGGAAAAACTGGTTTCGGTCCGTGTAATTGTTGTCGCGGCTTAACAACGGGTTGTCATTGAGGTAATGCTGGACGATCACCGCTATATCGTAGCTCACTCGGGGTCCGTGGACTGATTTTGCAACCCGCAGGTCCGCCCTCTGATAAGGCCCGCTGCGGAACTCGTCGGCGACGTACCAGGCAAGCGCTGAACTCCAGTCCTCCGGGTAGCGCTGTATCCAGGACACACTGCCTGTATGGCGAACGGAGAGTCGGGCTTCTCGGGCCAGGGTTTCCTGCTGTTCTTCAACCGACAAGCCATCGTTGGCCGTGTAACGGCCTTCCTGGTCCATGTAACCGTAGGCCAGGCGGAGCCTTGTATCACCCAGGTCAAGGGCGGTTTCCAGCTCGATGCCTTGCTGGTCAATGGCAACACGGTTACCCAGGTCAAAGTCTTCCACATTGATGATCCCGGCAACCAGGTCGCGAAGCTCGTCATAGAAGTAACGCACTTCAGTGGAAAGAACGCCATGTCCCAGCCGGAACTGGCCATAGTAGCTGATTTCCCGGCTGGTGATCCTCTCCTCGTCCAGGTCGCCGGTTGCCTCGGCATAGTATCCGGAAAAGTCCACGGGGCTGGATGCGTCGTATTCGGCATCAATTCTCTGACCTTCCAGGTCCTGGTAAACAGATGGTGAGACGTTTTCCGGTGTATAGGCCCAGTTGGCGCGCTGTTCCAGTGCGTCGGGTGTGCGAACGGCCCGTGAATAAACAAAACGGAGTGTCTGGTTCTCGGTCAGGTGAAGGTTTGCGGCCAGGCGGGGTGACAGGAAGTTGTCGTCCAGCAGGGAAGTGTGCTCGTAGTTCGCTCCGGCATTAAACGTGAGCCAGTACACAGGGGTGTATTCGAGGTTGGCAAACAGGCGGGACTGATAGATCTCGCCGCTGCCACCGAAGAAGGTTTCGGACTCGTAGCCATCCTCCCGGTACCCCAGGCCACTCACCAGTCGCAGGTCCGGATTCAACTCCCAGGTGTCCTGCAACTCAAACTCCAGGCGTTGTTGCTGGAGGTCCTCATTGAGACTCGTACACAGGGGCAAGGGGACGCCATCCAGCTGGATACAGCTGGTCCAGTCCTTGTCGCGATTGTACCTCTGGTAACTGGTCTGGAATTCGATCAGGTGCTTGTCCAGCCCTGAATAGCCGTACCTGGCTTGCAGGTAATGATCCCGCACCTCATCGTCCGGCTCGCCCTGGATGCCAAGATCGGCACCCCCCATCTTGAGGGGATCATCCTCATCGATTCCGTCTGTCACCCCGGCCCGGAATTCGAAAGAGTGGTAGGGTGATGGCTGTAGAACACCATCATAATAGAACTGATTGAACTCGAAGCCATCCCGGATGGGCACCTTGCGAAATGCATCGTCGCTGTCGTATTGGAAATCATAACCGTCCGACTCCCGCCGGTGCCATGCCACCCGCCAGCTGTATTTATCCCGGGCATGGCCATGATAGGCTGTGTAATTGCGGATGCTTGGCCCGCCGCCCTGGGCGTGCAGGCCGGTGCCGGCCGTGTTTTCCGGTGACAGGGTTATGATGTTGATGGAGGCCAGAAAGGCGTTGTTGCCATAGGCTGCCGAGTTCGGCCCACGGCTGACTTCAATCCGGTCAATCAGTTCAATGGGAACCGGCATCGCATTCCAGTCCACGTCCGCCAGGCTTGGCAGGTAACCGGTACGGCCATCGATTAGTACCTGCAGGCGCCGCTGCTCATAGGCTACGGTGCCGTGGTAACTGACAGTCGGCTGGTTTGTCCCCACGGCAGCGACCGTCATGCCGGGAACCAGTCGGAAAACGTCAGCCAGTGCGACCATACCGAGATCACGGATGGTTTCGCCGGAGATAACCGTCGTCGTACCTGGTACCCGGGCCTTGGGCTGGCGCAGGCGGGTGGTGGTCAACACCTCGGGAACCGCGCTGTAGATGTCCTCTGCGGTCCCTGACTCACCGAGTGCAAGCCATGGGGGGACCTCTGTGCCATCCGCACCGGCCGCCGGACTGGTCAACAGGGTAGCCACCAGTGCCAGGCTCATACTAGCGGGCATTACTGGAGGTACTGCTTTGCCGAGTATGTAGATCATTCTGTCCGTGGCCTTACCGGGAATGAGCCAGATGAATATTATTTTAAGATTAGCTCAGGAATTGGCATCATATCGGAAAGTCAGCCGCCTGCAACCTGGAGCACCTTATTAGATGAACTGTTGGGAAACACTGGGGATCGAGCCAACCCGAGACACGGCGCGGATTCGCAACGCCTTCGAGCAGCAAAGCAAGTTTGCGGAGGGAGAGGAAGCCCGGCGCCTTGAGGCGGCTTTCCGCGACGCCATGGCGGAGGTTGGTCATGACGTGCCTTCTGCTGCAGCGCCAGAGGTGGTTTCAGCCCCGGCCAGCGAGTCCCAACCCTCCGGTGCCAATGCCTCGCGCTGGCAGTCCGAAGCGCACAGAGCTCCCCTGTCCTCCAGTGAACAGCAGGTGGTACGAGAGGTCGTGATACAGGTGAACGCCATGTTGAATGACCATGTCCGGCTACAGGATGTGGCTATCTGGCGAGCAATCCTGACCGAACCACCAGCGGACCAGGAGCATGTGCGGGCTGCCATTGGTGAAGAGCTTGAGTCCAGCTTGCGACCACTGGCCGAAGAGTCACGCCTGCCCGCACCAGTGGCCCGCTTCCTGGGGGACTGGTTCGGCTGGTACGGCATGACCGATGCCCTGGACCGGCAGGAGCTGGGAGGCGATGCCAACCTTGATGACGCGGGGCGCTACCAGGGAATCAGCTATCCATCATCCGAAGAGGGCGACAATCCACAGCCCGAGCGTCCCCAGATGACCAATTTCTGGCCCGCAGTAATTGGCTGGATCGTCGGTATCATCATCCTGACCAGCCTGTTCGGGGCCTTGACCGGGGGAGGGGGCTGAAGAGCCCCTCCCGCCAATGGCTCAGGGCGTTGCAGTCCCTCTTTGTTCACCGGCAGCGTCAATAAGCCGCCGGTACCGCTGCGCCAGCATCGCGCCGACAATCACCTGGATCTGGTTGTAGCACATGATGGGCAGCACGATCATGCCGAAGCCCGGATGACCGGAGAACAGCACCTTCGCCATGGGCAGCCCGGAAGCCAGGCTTTTCTTCGATCCGCAGAATACCACCGCTGCCTCATCCTCCAGGCTGAATCCGAACCGCCGCACGAGCAAGTGCGCGACCAACATAAAGAAAGCCAGCAAGGCAAAGCACAGCACGATGGTCAGTCCGATGGCCGTTACCGGCAGGTTTTCCCAGAGCCCGCTGACCACGGAGTGGGAAAAGGCTGAGTACACAATCAGCCAGATCACACACTGGTCGTAGCGGGACGCCAGGTTTTCGTGCCGCGCCAGGAATCCCCCCAGCCAGGGCCGCATGGCATGGCCGACAGCAAACGGCAGCAGCAACTGAATAACGATATCCCGCAACGCTTGCAGTACCGAGAAGCTGCCACCCCCCGACGTACTGACCAGCAGGATCAGCAAAAACGGCGTTAGCATCATGCCGAACACATTCGACGCCGCTGCACTGCATATGGCTGCGGGTACGTTGCCCCGCGCCATGGCCGTGTAGGCGATGGACGACGATACCGCCGAGGGCAGGACCCCGAGATAGAGAAAACCCAGCCCCAGATCTTCGGGCATCCATTGGGGGGCGATCCCGCTCAGGCCGTTGATGGGAAGCACCACCAGGGGAAAGAACACAAAGGTGAGGGCGGTGATTACGATGTGCAGCCGCCAGTGGGTGGCACCATCAATGATCTGCTGCCGTGACAGGGCAGCCCCGTGAAGGAAAAACAGCAGGGCAACCGCGATGGTACCCGCTACGGACAGCGTCTCAGCAGCGCTCCCCCTGACCGGCAGGAAGGTGGCCAGTACGATGGCACCCAACAGCAGCATCGTGAAGGTATCCAGGCGGAATTTCATGATTGCGGCTCCTCCAGGGCAGCAAGGCTGGGCTTGAGAAGCGCACGGGCCAGGACGGCGGCCTTGTCAGGATTCTGTTGCCGGATAGCGGCGAGCAGCAGCTCATGATCTTCCTGGGAAGGTTCCGGCAGGTCGGCTTCCTGCTCAGTCCGTTGAATGGTTTCCGCTACCGACTGGGCAAAATACCGGTACAGCTCCAGCAGGGCAGGGTTGTGGGCAGCTTCCACCAGGGTGTGGTGAAACGCCTCATCGTGGGCGATTCGCTGTTCCAGGTTATCGCCGGCCCGGGCCCGCTGGTCCAATGCCTCTGTCATCCGTTCGATGTCGCTGGCCGTCCGGCGCCTGGCAGCCAGACCCGCAGCCTCGGCTTCGAGCATGATTCGCACTTCCAGCTGATCACGGAGACGGGAGCGGCCAATTCGTCGCAGTGACTCGCCAGGATCTCGGGTTGAACGGACGTAGGTGCCGTCTCCCTGCCGGGTTTCCAGCATGCCCACATGGGCCAGAACCCGCACCGCTTCACGTATGGTATTGCGACTGACACCGAGGGATTCTGCCAGCTCAGCCTCTACTGGCAGGCGCTGGCCAATTTGCCACTCGCCCTGCTGTATCGCCTGGCGCAGGCTGTCGATGGCTGTTTCCACCAGGGATCCGCGACGAATGGGGCTGAGATTTTTCATAAACAACCTATCCTTTGATCAGATAACCAATCATCCTATGATTGGTTGATTAATACAAGGTCACGGGTAACAAGCTGAAAAATCGGTCTATACTGCCTCGGTACAGGCCACATTCTTTTTCATAGCGACGAGGTTCCCATGGAAAAACCGGTGCACACACTGTCAGAACTGTTCGAGCAACTGGGATTGCCCAGTGACAGCGACGCCATCGAAGCATTCATTGCAGAGCATCGGCCGCTGCCTGAAGGCACGCGGCTGCCCGATGCGTCTTTTTGGAATGAAAGCCAGCGCCACTTCCTGAAGGAAGAGTGGGAGGAGGATGCAGACTGGGCTGAACTGGTCGATACGCTGAACAACCGGCTACGTTAGCGCCGGTTATCCAGGTGTAAGAGTGGAGTCGGGGGATCAGTACCGCAGCAGGGCTGATCCCCAGGTAAAGCCACCACCGAAGGCTTCCAGCAGAACCACTTCATTACGCTTGATACGACCATCACGGACAGCGACGTCCAGCGCCAGCGGAATAGATGCCGCCGAGGTATTGCCGTGCTGATCCACCGTGACGACGACCTGGTCCATCGACATATTCAGCTTCTTCGCGGTGGCCGCGATGATCCGGAGGTTGGCCTGGTGCGGCACCAGCCAGTCAATATCGGATTTTTGCATCTGGTTGGCGGCCAGGGTCTCGTCAACAATCTTGCCGAGCGTGTTTACGGCAACCTTGAACACTTCGTTGCCCTTCATTTCAATAAAGGCCTGGCCTGCCTTTACCTGATCGTAGTTCGAGGCAATCCCGCAGGGAACGTGCAGCAGTTCTTCATACTGGCCGTCAGCGTGGATATGGGTTGAGAGAATACCGGTCTCCTCGTCCGCTTCGAGTATGACCGCCCCGGCCCCGTCACCAAAAAGCACGCACGTGCCGCGATCTTCCCAGTTAACAATGCGGGAAAACACCTCGGCGCCAACCACCAACGCCTTGCGGCTGCTGCCGGTGCGAACGAATTTGTCAGCCACCGACAGGGCGTAGACAAACCCGCTGCACACAGCCTGGATATCAAAGGCCGGGCACCCCTGAATACCCAGCCGGGCCTGCAGAATGCAGGCACAACTGGGGAAAATCTTGTCAGGGGTAGAGGTTGCAAACACGATCAGGTCGATGTCCTGCAGCTCGATACCGGCGGCTTCTGCAGCCCGACGGGCAGCGACTTCGGCCAGGTCAACCGTGGTCTGCCCCGGTTCAGCCACATGGCGCTGTGATATGCCGGTACGCTCCCTGATCCACTGGTCGGTGGTATCCACCATTTTTTCCATGTCTTTGTTGGTCAGGACATTGTCCGGCAGGTAGGACCCTGTGCCGGTAATTCGAGCGTATGGCATGCGTGACGTTTCCCGGGATTGCAAAATGATGTCAAAGTCGAAGTTTATGAATGCATCCTACACTGTATCAAGCGCTCGGGGTTATTAGCGATTTGTCAAAGATGCCCCGAAACCCGTTTTCCGGTCGCAAGCAGCAACCCGAAACATGGACGAGAGGCAACTTGACCAACCCTTGACCAGCGTCCTTTACTGATTAAGACCCACATAACCGGTCACTTCCGCTGGCTGGTTCAAGGGCATGAACAGGGCTCCGGCGGTTAGCCAGGCAATGGCTACGGGGTAATTCCCGAAGAAACGCTCAACAGTAACCCCCCAACGAGAGCGATGCCATGGCACAAGCAGAACCGTTATACCCGGTTCCGGTCGAGGAACCAAACGCGCCAGAAGACTGGCTTCAACCTTTCAGGGACGTCCGGGCTGTGACGGAACAACTGTGCAGCCCCCTGGAAACCGAAGACTATGTCATCCAGAGCATGGACGATGTAAGCCCACCCAAGTGGCACCTGGCACACGTTACCTGGTTTTTCGAGACATTCCTGCTCAAGCCCTACCTGAGGGGGTATGTGCCCCTGAACGACGCTTACGACCATCTTTTCAATTCCTACTATGAAACCCACGGCGACCCGTTCCCCAGGCCTCGGCGGGGGATTCTGTCGCGGCCCACGGTGGCCGAGATCTATCGCTACCGGCATTACGTCGACGAGGCCATGGGACTTTTGCTGAGCAATCCACCAGCCGAACACAGCCGAACGATTGCGGAGCGCGCCTGCCTGGGCATCCACCATGAGCAGCAGCACCAGGAGCTGCTGGTTATGGACATCAAGCACATCCTTGCGCAAAACCCGCTGCGCCCGGCCTATACCAACCGTTTGCAGACTCCGCCGCCCCGGCACCCTGTGGCGATGGGCTGGTACCCGTACGAAGGGGGTGTGGTGTCGGTTGGCGTCGAGCCTGACGGTGAGGAGTTTTCCTTCGATAACGAACAGCCGGCCCACAGGCAGTACCTTGAACCATTTGAACTCGCCACTCGGCCGGTGACAAACCAGGAGTTTGTGCATTTTATAGAGCAGGGCGGTTACCGGGATCCGGCCCTTTGGCTGTCAGACGGATGGAATCTCGCAAGGCAAGAGGGCTGGGAAGCACCCCTTTACTGGCGCCAGGAGGGGACGCAATGGTGGCACTATACCCTGCGGGGCTGGTGTCCGATTGATCCCGACGCGCCAGTCTGCCATGTCAGCTTCTACGAAGCCGATGCCTTTGCCCGTTGGGCCGGGGAGCGGCTGCCAACCGAGGCCGAATGGGAACATGCAGCGACCCACACCCCAAACCGGCACGGAAACTTCCTGGACAGCGGTTACCTGCAGCCCGTCGGCACACGGGTTCGCCACGACTTCGACAAACGACGCCCGGGGCAACTGCTCGGAGACGTGTGGGAGTGGACGGGAAGTGCCTACCGGCCGTATCCGGGCTTCCGGGCCCTGTCCGGCAGCCTTGGGGAATACAACGGCAAGTTCATGTCCGGGCAGATGGTGTTGCGGGGCGGATGTTGCGCGACTCCGGCCAGCCATATTCGTCCTACCTACCGGAATTTCTTTCCACCTTCAGCCCGCTGGGCTTTTTCAGGATTCAGACTCGCCAGGGAGGCACGCCAGTGAGTACCGCAACCGTTCAGTTCCACAATCAGCTACCGGAAGACCATGCACCCACCATGGCGCAGGAAGTGCTTTCGGGGCTTACTTTCCAGCCAAAGTATTGCTCACCAAAATTCCTTTATGATCATAAGGGTTCAGAGCTTTTCGAGAAAATATGTGAACTACCGGAATATTATCCGACCCGGACGGAGGAGGCGATCCTGGCCAGGGTGGTACCGGAAATTGCCAACCTGGCAGGCCCCGGCGCAACCCTGGTGGAGTTTGGCAGCGGCGCCAGCCGGAAAGTGCGGTTATTGCTGGAATGCCTGTCGGTGGACCGCTATCTGGGAATCGACATTTCCCGGGATTTTCTGATCAATAGTACACGGCGGTTGGCGGCAGACTATCCCTGGCTGGAAGTGCACGCCGCCTGCGCAGACTTCACACAGCCGGTGGACCTGCCAGAGTCCATTGAGCCGAGTCGGCTGGTGGGCTTTTTCCCGGGATCCAGTATCGGCAATTTCACACCACAGGAGGCTGAGCGCTTTTTAAGGGGACTGCACCGACTCCTGCCACCGGGCAGCGGCCTGTTGATCGGTGTCGACCTGGTGAAGGACCAGACTATCCTGGAGGCAGCTTATAACGACCGCGCAGGGGTGACCGCAGAATTCAACCTGAACCTGCTGGACCGGCTGCGGCGGGAGCTGGGACTGGAGATTGACCGCAAACGGTTCCGGCACCACGCGTTTTTTGATCCACGGCAATCACGGATCGAGATGCACCTGGTAAGCCGGGTAGCCCAGGTACTCAAGTTCAACCACGAAACCATCCGTTTCCGCGAGGGCGAATCCATTCACACCGAGAACTCCTACAAGTACTCCGTGCCAGGCTTCCAGCAACTCGCAGCCCGCGCCGGTTATACGGGACGACGGGTTTGGGTGGACGATAAAGGTTTGTTCAGTGTGCATTACCTGGTAGCCGCTCCGGCAAGCTAGTAATCTCTGATATCAAATAACCGACACGGTAGAGCTGGCTATATGAAACTGATCATCATCGGCGCGGGCATTATGGGGACCACCTTTGCCACGCTGGCAAAAGAGCTGGCGCCAGAGCTGGATGTCACCATACTGGAGAGACTGGACCGTGCCGGTGCGGGCAACTCCTGGGTATTCAACAACGCCGGTACAGGTCATGAAGCGAATTGTGAGCTGAATTATACCCCGGTCGATGAAGAGGTTATCTCGGTCGAAAAAGCCCTGAAGATCCATGCCCAGTTCAATGTGGCCAAACAGTTCTGGGCTTACCTGGTAGAGAAGGGCGCCATCAAGGACCCTGGATCCTTCATCAATCAGACCAGGCACTGCACCATTGTTTCCGAGTCAGCCATTGAAGAACTGCGCCTGAGATTCAAGGAAATGGCCGCTCATCACTTTTTCGAGCATATGCGGTACTCGGAAGATTTCGATGAGATAAAGAGCTGGATTCCATACACCATGGACGAACGGCCACGCCAGGAGAAAATGGCGGCGACCATCGTCGATACAGGTACAGACGTAAACTTCGGCGCACTGACAGAGCAGATGGCCGAGCATGCGGTGAACAACCTGGGTGTGAAGATCCAGTACGGTACCCATGTCAAGCGTGTACACCGCAGCCCCTCGGGAAGCTGGCTTGTGGAAACACAAAGCCGGGACGTTGCCACGCAGTACAAGGCGGATGTTCTGTTTGTAGGTGCTGGCGGGGGCGCATTCCCGATCCTGAAAAAGAGCCACTTGCCATTCGCGAAACGGTTCACCGGCTTCCCTGTGGGCGGGCGCTTCCTGCAGGCGCCTATCAGCCCGGAACAGGCCGACCAGTACCGTGCCAAGACCTATGGCAAAGCGAAGGTCGGCGCACCTCCCATGTCGGTGCCGCACCTGGATTTACGGGTCGCAAATGGCCAGTACTACCTGCTTTTTGGCCCTTTTGCATCGTTCAAACCGGTCCTGGAGAAAGGCCGTGGATTTCTGGATTACCTCCGGTCGATGCGGCTCCACGACGTTCCGGGCCTGCTGAATGTCGCCATGGAGCATTTCCCCCTGGTCAAGTACCTGGTCTCCGAGACCTTCAAGGGTGAAAAAAGTATGTTCGAGGAGCTGGACAGCTTTGCCCCTGGCATGAGCAAAAAGTTTAACTGGAAGCCGGTTGAAGCGGGCCAGCGGGTGCAGATTATCAGGGACGGTGATTTGCAGATGGGCACCGAAATACTCGTATCAAGCGACAAGACCTACGGAACGATCCTCGGGGCATCACCCGGGGCATCGGTTTCTCCCGAGGTCATGCTGCGCTGCCTGGAGGAAATGCTGCCTGACATTTTCTCCAATGAAACGGCCGAGAAAAAGAAAAAGGAAATCTTCCCCGAGGATAATCTCGCGAACCTGGCCAACAATCCTGATCGCTACCGGGAGATTCGGGACACCGTCAACAAACGTCTGGGAATAACCCAGCCACCACGTGACTGAAGCCGTACGGTTGCGCCTGGCAAATTACCTGAGAACTACGTTAACCATTCCGAGACCGTTGGGGATGCTTCGACCACGCCACTAAGCCTTTTCAAGCCTGCGGTTCCGCCTTGCTCACCCTTGTGTACCGCCACATAACCCAGACCGGGATCAGGGTCAGTACAAAGACCCCCGTCAGGATCAGAAAGCTGTCCTGAAAGCCCCTGACCGAGGCCTGAAAATAGATGGCCTGGCGCAGAAAGCCAAGGGATGCTGGCCCCAGCTGATCCGGCGTCAGCCCGGCAGCCGGGGCCATGCTCTGGAACCGGGCCAGTAGCTCCCCGGTAAGCGCATTGGCGGCGGTCTGGGTATCGGTGATCACCCGGGCGTGCTGCATGGTGCGCCAGTCGAGCGTGACCGACAGCAGGTTGACGCCGATAGCACCACCGATCTGACGGGAGAAGTTAGCAGCACCAGAGCCCTGGCTGACCAGGCTGTAATCCAGTGCCCGCAGGGAGCCGGTGCCGATGGCCGGCATGCCGAAGCCCAGCCCCAGGCGGCCGATGGTTGCCGAGAGCACGATCAGCCACGGCAGGGTATACACATCCATCAAGCCCATCATGTAACTGGAACCCGCCAGCATCACGGTGCCCAGGGTTATCACCGCCGGCGCGGGGTAACGGTCCGCCATATAACCGGCCACCGGGAAGATCAACGCCATGGCCAGTCCTGCCGGCATCAGCAACAGGCCCGCCGCCGTGGCGGTAAAGCCCTGGATCTGCTGCACAAACAGCGGAATGAGGTAGGTGGAGCCGAACAGGCCGGCCCCGTAGCAGAAGCTGATGGCGCAACCGGCGGCAAACCCGGGAATGGCGAAGATCCGCAGGTTCAGCAGGGGTTTGGGGGTCAGGAGCTCCCAGGCGATGAACGCCACTGCCATTAGCAGCGCAAACAGGCCGGTGCCCACGATGAGCAGGGACCGCCAGTCTTCCCGCTGGCCATTGGACAGGGTCCACAGCAGGCTGACCAGAAACAGGCACAGAAACCCGAAACCGATCCAGTCGAAACGGGACGACGGGCTGCCCTCGGTCTTGTCCGGCGCAAAGTACAGGGCAAAACCGATGGCCATCAAACAGGTGGGCAAAGGCATGAAGAACACGGCCCGCCAGCTGATCCAGTCCACCAGTACCCCACCGACAGCAGGACCAAGGGCAGGGCCTAGAATTACCCCCAGGCCGTAGATCCCCATGCCCAGCCCCCGCTGTTTCTCCGGGAATACCTGGAAAATAATGGTCATGGCCAGGGGCTGGATAACTCCGGCCATGGCGCCCTGCAACACCCGGGACAGAATCACCAGGTCCTCGTTCGGGGCGACGCCACCCAGCACTGAGGCCAGCATGAACACCACCAGGCAACCAATGTAGGCCGCCTTCATGCCGAACGCCTGCAGAGCCCATGCGCTGACCAGCATGAACGCCGCCATGGCGGCCAGAAAGCCGGTGGATAGCCACTGTGCTTCCGTCTGGGCAATGCCGAAATAGCCCATGATGTCGGGAATGGCCACGTTGACAATGGTGGTGGCCAGGGTCATGGAGAGGGTGCCGAGCATCACCGTGACGGTGCCCAGCCATTTATAGGCGGGACCGTAACGGTGAAACAGGTCCTCAGTCGTCTGCGACATGGATACCCACCTCGACCATCATGCCGGGGCGCAGGCGCGGATCCGGCTCGTCAAAGTGGATTCGTACCGGAATCCTTTGCGTGGTCTTGGTGAAATTTCCGCTGGGGTTGGGGCTTGGCAACAGGGCGAACTCGCTGGTGGCTGCGGCGCCAACGCGCTCGACCCGGCCACTGAACCGCTCACCTGAGAAGGCGTCCACCCGGATGCGCACGGCCTGGCCTGTTCGTACCCGGGCAAAGGTGGTTTCCTTGACGTTGGTCTCGATCCAGAGCGTGTCCGGGTTGTACACCATCATCAGGTTCTGGCCTGCCTGCACATACTCGCCCGGCTCTACAAAGGTCCGGGCCACCACGCCGGTCAGGGGACTGCTCACACGGTGATCAGCCACATCCAGCGCCAGCCGCTGGCGGCGGGCAGCTACTTCACTCAGCCGTGCATTCAGGGACGCCAGTTCCTGCTTCAAAACCTGCTGTTTCAGGGCCTGGGCCTCAGCTTCCGCGAGAGCGGCCTCGGCAGAGCTCTGGCCGGCGCTTGCTGAGCGTAGTTCCGTCTCTGCGCTGTCGACCAGGTACTGGGCATCCGCCAGTTGCTGGGCAGACACCATGTTATTGCTGGCCATGCCCTTCAGGCGGCCAAGGTCGGCACGGGCCTTGTCCAGATCCAGCTGGCGCTTCTCCCACTCCACTTCCGCAGCCTGCAGGGCCCGGCGGGCGATCGTGATGCGGCTCGCATCCACCGCTTCGGCCAGCGCCAGTTCCGCTTCCAACCGGCCACGCTCGGCCTGCAGCGTCACCTGGCTGGCTTCAATCACCCGCAGATCCTGCTCTGCCTGGGCACTGTCCAGTCCCAGTAACAACTGACCCTGGGTGAGGCTATCCCCTTCGGTAACCGGCATCTCGAGAACACGCCCGGCCAGACGGGCAGCCACTGAGACCATGTCCGTCTTGATGCGGGCGTCGGTGACATGTACGTGTGTGAGCCGATAATGCACCCAGCGACCGGTCCAGAAGAGGGTGGCAGCCACTAGCAGAAGCACAATGACGAGTCGGACGATCTTGCCGCCCGCACGCCCCGACAAGGGGTTGGCGAGTGTGGCCATAAACATCACTGACCTTATAATTTTGTTATTGAGGCAGTCACTGCAGAGGGATAAAACGCAGGCTAATGGATAGGCTTCCATTAACCGGGCTGAAAATCAACGATTTTATTGGAGCGATCCGGATGTCAGTGGACGACCACAGAAAGGACTAAACCTCGGTGAGGATGTATCAGTAACTTACTGCAAAGTGCTAAATTCGTCCTGTTGGCCATAATCCAACCAACGCAAGAGGAGCCCCTATGAATAAGCGACCTCACCAGGACACGCCCATAACGGTCGCCACCCTCGACGATCTCTCAGCGTTGGCAGACTATTCGCTCATGGATACGCTCAACTGCGATCCCGAGGCGAAAGCAGACGGAGTTGACCATTCGCCACGCCAAGTCTTTTCCGGCCACTATGTTCCGGTCAGACCCACACCAATCGAAGACCCCGAATACGTCGCGCATGGGAAAGCCCTGTTTCACGAACTGGGTTTCGCCGACACCATAGCCCGGTCAGATGACTTTGTTCGCATGTTCTCCGGCGACCTATCCCGGGTTCCGGCGCCTCTGCGCAACGTCGGGTGGGCCTGTGGCTACGCACTTTCCATATACGGCACTGAGTTCTATCAGCAATGCCCGTTTCATACCGGCAACGGCTACGGCGACGGTCGCGCGATTTCAGTGCTTGAGGCCGTCATCAACGGCCAGCGCTGGGAAATGCAGCTGAAAGGGGCAGGGCGCACGCCCTACTGCCGAGGCGCGGACGGCCGGGCCGTTTTACGGTCTAGTGTACGGGAGTTCCTGGCTCAGGAGCACATGCATGCGCTCGGCGTGCCCACGTCAAGGTCTCTGAGTCTGTACGTGTCGAAAACCGAGAAAGTCAGGCGCCCATGGTATTCGGAGGGCTCACGTTCAATCGATCCTGACGTGCTTATCTCCGAGCCAGTTGCAATCTCTACGCGGGTCGCGCCATCGTTCATTCGGGTGGGGCAGCTTGAGCTCTTTAGTCGTCGCGCCCGCAAGCAGGAACACCCACAGGCGATGGAGGAGCTCGAGAAGATTGTCTTGCACCTGATCGATCGTGAGTACAGCGACGTTATCGACCAGTCACTGGTCACCGCCAAAAAAGTGGTGTTGCTTGCAGACGAGTTCCGCAGCCGACTGACGTCGCTTGTTGCTAACTGGATCCGAGTTGGCTACTGCCAGGGCAACTTCAACAGCGACAACTGCGCGGCGGGCGGTTTCACGCTGGATTATGGACCATTCGGATTCTGTGATGTATTTGATCCGCATTACCAACCATGGACGGGTGGTGGGCATCACTTCGCGTTTCTCAACCAGCCAGCGGCGGCCGAACGCAATTTCTACTCATTTTGTTCGGCGATGCGGCCACTGGTGGCAGGCCATGCGGACTGTCTTCGACAACTAGAGGACATTCAAAGTGATTTCCCGAAAGTGATACAGGCGCAAATGGAAAAAATGTGGGCCGCCAAACTAGGACTCGACGCTTTCGATGCGGATTTGTTTCGCGAGCTGGCAACGCTGATGCTGCAAACGCCTGTTGATTACACCCTGTTCTTCCGGGAACTCTCATACTTGCCAGAGGACATCGAGGCACTCAAGAAGAGTTTCTACAAGGGCCCAACCTACGCTGCCGACACCGAAGGGCTGGACAAGCGCTGGTCAGCGTGGCTCACACATTGGCATTCGCTCACGCGACCTGGCGCGCGTGAGGAGCTTTCCAGTCAGATGAAGCTCGTCAACCCGAAGTACAGCTTGAGGGACTGGTTCGTGGTGCCTGCTTATCAGCAAGCGGCAGCGGGTAACTACGCTTTGCTGCGAGAACTGCAGGACGTGATGACGCAGCCATACGCCGAGCAATCTGAGGACGTAGAGAAGAAGTACTACAGGCTAAAGCCGCCGGAGCTCTTTGACGTTGGGGGGGCGTCACACTATAGCTGCTCGTCGTGACCATTACCGGCACCCGGGCAGCAGCCGAATTCTCCCAATTCTGGATGGACCTAATACGGGCTCAGGGTCAAGAAAACTCTAATTAACGGTGCAACTGAAACAGGGATAGTTACACTTGTCGGACCGCTTCGTCCTTGAATTCTGGGGTGTAGCGTTGGTTGCTCATGGCACTTCCTCCTATGCTGTAATCATAGGCTAGGCGTGTCGGCTACACCGGGCGAAGTCCATTCGGGTGCTCAAGGGGTCAAGAATTAAGCTCAAGGTTGTCAGTATATTTTACAGACAGAACATGATCCATCTAGATCAACAGGATAAAAAGCTGAAATAAAAGGATAATTTATTTTCGGCCTAGTTCGTGCTTAACTAACACGTTGATATAAAATTCGTAAGGGGGCGTCTAACGCCTAATTACAAGCCGAGTTCACCTTTGACTAAATCGGTCATGGGACAGAGAATTTTTGAGCTTTAGATCTGTCCTCTTAATTCGAGGTCATATCATGCGAGATCTCTTTATCGGCATCGTCGCAGCAAAGCCAAGAGACCTTCCAGAACTACCGGACAAAACCTATCGGTACATGCAAGACTTGGTAGTGTGGGCACGGCGCCAGAATTTTGAAACATGGCTTTTTTCCGACAAGAATAAGCCTTTAAGCGGCCCCGGAATCACGAAATATATTGAGAAAAAGAATTTTAGGAATAAAACCTTCCCCAACGAAAGTAATGGGCTACATAACCGAAGATGTATTTTTATATATTTCTGTGGCCACGGATATAGCAGGGGACGATACGAGCAATTCTGGATACTGAATAATGGCGAAAATACATGGCAAGATCGACTTGATGTCATGTCCATGAAAGAAATCGTAGAAAAATATCAACCTGAACATATTAGGTTGTTTGGGGATGCTTGTGCCGAACCAAGGGACATTCAAGGTGGGAGTTCCCCAGTATTCCCTGACCCATTGAATTCGACACCTCCTCGAAACATCCGCACCGATATGTTTTTTGCATCTTCAAGAGGTTCAACCACGTTGGCCAATGGTGACGGCCCAGTTTTCTCACAGGTCGTCAGGAGGGCGATTCTGGATTCGCCAATCCCTCAGGAGGCATTGGATAAAATGGTATCAATCTATGAAGGCCAGCCAACCGTTACCAATCGATCTCTAAGAACATATATTGAACCTAGGTTCGATAATTTAGTCTCTAAATTAAACGGGAATGCTGTACCCTGGATGATCCCTGACGTAGATCATCCAGGATGCATCTATCGTCAAGAGACTGATCCTTTGACAAGGGCTAAAGAGAAAACCCCAATTGGCTCCCAGACAACTCCCGGTCCCACTGCTAAAGCCGAGCAACCATCTCGCCCTATAGCGCCAGAAACAAGCGATGTAGGGCATTTTTCGCTACTAGATAGCAGCATCGATCAGATATCATCTGACTTAGAGACAATTCTCAAGAATGTGTCCTCCGGGCTCCCTAACCCCTTCAAGACTCGCTATCAAGTCGAGGTATTCCACGATGTCAATCGGCCAGGAATAAAATTTGTCCAGTATGAGAGTGGTGCTGTTCTGGTACCCGAATTTTCGGGATTCGAAACCATGGTTTCCGCCGGCCGAATTGACGACTTTCATAGTGAGTTCTCCTTGAAGCTGCTCCCTTCAAATCACTTAAACATAACACGGATTCAGGAAAGTGGGGGCTTGCTCCTCCACGAGCTTACCGCTGGTAATAGTGATTTCGACACACTGAAAGTTTTAGTTGAGCAAGCCAGGGATCGTCTTTATGAAGATCCTTTGGCTCCCTTGTCGCTTGCCTATCTTTACGAAGCAAGTGGTAAAAGAAGAACAATTAAAGAACTTTTCCTCGATCTCGCCGCTAGGACTGACAAGGTAGCGATAGACCTCGCTCTTTTGGCACGGATTCCGATCAGGTATGATGCCAAAAACCAAAAGCTTTTGGCTCACGATATTCCCCTTTCCACACAGCTTCCGATATTAAATCGTGGTTGGTCAATTCTGTTCACCGAACCGATTGACCCAGTTTTTTCGCCATTACAACAAATAAAGTATTTACCGGGAACTGACGCACATACTGTTCTCAGGGAAGAATATGGTATACGTATTATAAGTAAGTGGATGTTAGAATATTTTGGTAATTTTCCAGAGTTATATGAGGAAGCCCCAAAAACTCAGCAATAGTGCACAGAAATATAGTCTCGAATGATTAAACTGTGGAGCATAGTCATGGCGCATATCGTATTCATTCACGGGGTAAATAACCACAATTATTTCCCAAGTAATATTGAAGCGAGCTGGTGGAGCTTTTTAGTGGAGGGATGGCGTCAACACAATTTTGGAGCAATACCCAATCCACCGAAAATAACAGTAGGCTACTATGCACAAAGGCTTTACGCTGCATGTTATGGTACTACTTATCTTAAGGAAGTTCTTAATCAAGAGCTGCCTAAATTCGATCTCGACAATCTAGTCACGCTAGCGCATGGGGAATTGGAGAGTTCTGGTAATGGAATCGGCTTATTGCAAGAGTATGCGTCAGGCCAAGGAATCACGCTCCCGCCCGACGAGGTTCTAGTTCAGGGGCTAATCCGCCGTAATTTGATAAAGTTAGGTGGTATGCTGGAACGTATGTTACCGCCGGAGGTTTCAAAAAATCTGACTCGCAAATACCTCGAGCAAGCCGCCGTTTATTGCGATCATCGAGGTTTGCGAAATGGGATCGAGCGACAGATTATGGAGTTGATCAGTGGTATTTCAGACCCAATGGAGCCCATCGAAAACCTCAGTGATGAACCGATTATATTAATTACTCATTCCCTTGGAACTGTCATTGGCTATCGTATGCTTTTGAACCCTACGGCGCAGAGCGCGAAGGTTCCGCTCTTTATTACGTTAGGCTCTCCGCTGAGCCTGAAATTTATGCAAAAAAGCCTTGATCGGAAGAATCTCGAGTTCACTCAGCCCCCCGTCGAAAGATGGATCAACATACACGACGTTGAAGATGTGGTTACATTGGGTGACTCGTTAACAGAACGAACTATCGGTTTCTCAGGTATTGCGAACTACAGCACTGTTGAATACCAAGATGGTGACGAAAGACACGATGTTCGACCCCATCTCAAAGCCAGAGAGGCGAGCAAGGCAATCTATGAGGCACTGACCAACTAACCTTAACCTGCCCGCAGTTGCTTCTCCGCCGCTTGGAACTGCTGGAGAACGAGAGCCAGTGTTTGAAACCGTTGGTTGCTAGACAAGTCCATTCTTTGAGATGCGCTTTCAGACAAGCCCAGACACGAGCTCGCAAGCGTCAATGATCTCGGTTGTCTTTGATTTCTAATTGCCTTAGGAATTTACTTTGACGCTTCCCCATAGTTCGTCAACCAAGCGCCATTTCTTGCTGTTTGCCAAACACTTGCCATACTGACAGGGTCGGAAGAGGGCGCTTCGCCGTGCCCTTAAGGCCATCTGTTAATCGACAGTTCCATGGACGGAAAATGTCAAAATCTATCATCAGCGCATCGTCATTTCACAGAGCGCGATCCAGCGGGTGGAGATCGACTGGGACCGGCTCATCTCCAAGCGCCAGATGCTGGTCGAAAGCCTGGACACCGTGCCCAAGTATCTGCGCAAACCCGAAGTGCCAGGTCTTTTGAAAGCGAGTCGCACCCCAAGCACCGGCTGATTGTCGAATTAATGTGGTTCACCGGTGCGAGGATCATGGTATATCAGCAAGTCTGTTGTTCCGTTGGAAGAAGCTGATGAAAGACGGTGGCATGTCCGCGATTGAATCCGGTGATGAGGTTGTAAGCG
>NZ_FOHZ01000012.1 GCF_900111555.1 Marinobacter segnicrescens | reverse complement strand
CCAGGTTGCGATGACATTCTTTTTCCAGCCGTCGGGTGCTGCTGGTCTGATTGAGGTAGGCGTATATGTATAGCTTGAGCAGATCGCCGGGATGATAAGGGCGTCGGCCTGTGTGAGCCGTCTGCGCTTTCCTGAAACCCATCTCAGACAGGTTCAGTGAATCCACAAAGGCATCAATGACGCGAACCGGGTGATCTTCGGGGACGTAATCTTCGACGCTGGGCGGAAGCAGAAGCGTCTGACTTCGGGGAGTGCCTTCCAGATGTCTCATAAAAAATAACCGCGAGCCATGTCGCGGTTATTTTGCCAGCTTGGGAGGCTGTTTTCACACAGCCTCCTCCGGCCGCCTTTTTTGTTTTTGGGGCGCTGACATGATTTCGCCCCGAAACTGTCACATGCCTCCCCTATTGTTCCGTGTCATACGTCGTAATCAACGAGGGTTTTATGACTTCACGGAAAGCACCGCTCGCAGCCGCCATCCTGGCGGCCACACTGGGTATCGCCGGGTGTTCCGGCACTGGTTCGTCCAAGGCTGTTTCCGACAGCGCCAGCCACGGCACCGCGATTGAGCTGAAAGTCCTGGGAAGCTGGCAGTCCGAAGGGGACGTCTTCGACCAGTCTGCCGCCGAGATCGTGGCCCATGACGCCGGGAATCAGCGCCTGTTTGTGGTCAACGCCAACAACAAGACCCTGGATGTACTTGATATTCGCAACCCGGCCGATATCCAGCGGGTTCAGACAATCGACGCGACCCGCGAGGGCGGCGCTGCCAACAGTGTTGCGGTACACGGCGAACTGGTGGCCGTGGCTATCGAGGCGGCCAACAAGCAACGCAACGGCAAGGTTGTGTTCTACAGCGCTTCGTCCCTGGAAAAGCTGGCCGAAGTCCCGGTCGGTGCCCTGCCGGATATGGTGACGTTTACGCCTGACGGAAAGCACGTGCTGGTTGCCAACGAAGGTGAGCCGGATGGGGCCTATAAGGTGGATCCGGAGGGCTCGGTCAGTGTCATTGATGTGTCCCGGGGAGTGGAAAAGGCGACAGTACGAACAGCGGACTTCAGGGCCTGGAGCGGGAAAGAGGCAGAGCTTCGTCAACAGGGCATTCGGATCTTCGGCCCGGGCGCCACTGCGGCACAGGACTTCGAGCCGGAATACATAGCGGTTTCAGAGAACGGCTCAACGGCCTGGGTGGCGCTACAGGAAAACAATGCGGTGGCAGTCCTGGACATCGTCGGGGCTGAAATTACCGAAATCATTCCCCTGGGCTTCAAGGATCATATGGCTGCCGGAAATGAGCTGGACGCCAGTAACAAGGATGGCGGCATCCATCTGCGTAACTGGCCGGTCAAGGGCATGTACCTGCCCGACGCCATTACCAGCTACGGCACCGACGGCCAGACCTGGTACATCACCGCGAACGAGGGTGATTCACGGGACTATGATGCGTTTAGCGAAGAGGCCAGGGTCGCCGACCTGCGCCTGGCCGAGGGTGTCTTCCCGGCCGACATTCAGGAGAAAGCCAACCTGGGCCGCCTGAAAGTGACCACAACCCTGGGTATCAGCAATGGCTGCGACCCCACGGATCCGTCCACGGATGTCGAGGCCGATTGCGAGTATGACGCTCTCTACTCCTACGGGGGCCGCTCGTTCTCCATCTGGTCAGAAGACGGCCAGCAGGTCTACGACAGCGGCAGTGACTTCGAACGAATCACTGCGCAACAGTTGCCGGAGTATTTCAACAGCAGTAACGATGAAAACGCCTTCGATGATCGCTCGGACGACAAGGGCCCGGAGCCTGAAGCGGTTGTGACCGGTGAGATTAATGGCCAGGTCTACGCCTTTATCGGTCTCGAGCGGGTAGGGGGCATCATGGTGTACAACGTGACCGATCCCCGGAGCCCGACCTTCTTGCAGTACCTGAACAACCGGGACTTCTCAGCCTCTGAAGAAGAGCTGAGGGCCGGTCGTGGCGGCGACCTGGGACCGGAAGGGCTGGCCTTCATTGCCGCTGAAGACAGCCCCACTGGAGGACCGGTGCTGGCGGTTGGCAACGAAGTCAGCGGCACCACCACCCTGTACGGTATAGAACTGACACCTGCCAGCAAGTAACCCTTCCGGTTGGCCTGGAGCGGATATACCCTCCGGGCCTTTTTTTGTACTGAACCCTGGCAGGACATTTTATCGGTGACTTCCGGTGCACGCCGATTTTGACTGTATGTGGATTTATTGACACCGGGATGCCTGGTTAAAAATAAATCAGCTCGACTGTTTTTTGATCATATTTAAAGCTGATTCCTCCGTTATTATTTCATTTGTATTGCAATAATATTGCAATTTATTTTTTGTGAATTGTGAAGTTACTTTTCTGGTCTTTGAAATATTTCCTTAACAAATCCCTTTTAGGATCGGTGTCAGTTAAAACATGATCCTGAACAAAGGGTAATTTAGTGAAGCAATTCTCCATATCAATGATTGCCGCTTCCATGCTGGTTATTGCCCCTGTCCATGCGGATGTGAGTTTGCAGTTGGGAGATGGCGTTAACCTTCATGCGCTCAATGGCGAGGCCTGGTCTGGCCAGGGTGTTCTCGACAGCAGGTCCCCGATCACGCTGGAAAACGGCACTCACCAGATTGTGGTGGATCTCACGGCTGAGCTGGGAAGAAGCCGTGATGACAGCGTCATCGAAAGCTCTGACAGCTTTGTTCTTCTGTTCCAGGCGAGCGACCGGCAACTGGTTCTCTCGGCCCCGGGTGTCGAATCCCGAAGCGAGCTGGAAGATTTCAATAATGAACCAGTGTGGCAATTAAATGACCAGGAAGGAAATAGCGTTTCATTCAGGATGGATGTTCTCAAGAAAACCGGATTTCAACTGGTTCGTGATTATGAGGAGGAGGTCGCAGACTTTAACAGGGATGGTACTTCCGAGGCCGCTTTAATGCCTCACCAGAATAATCGCGAATCTTTTTCAGTGTCCCCCCGATCAATGCCAGCCAGCGATGTGGCCGAAGACCAGGAAGTGGTCGGCCAGATGCTTCGCTACTGGTATTTGAAGGCCGATGACAAAACCAAAAGTGAAATGAAACGCTGGATTAATTCCGGCGAATAAACAAACCGACGTACCACTCAATGGAGTATTAATAAATGAAAAAGCTTCTTCTGGCTGCTGCTGTATCCGTCGCCGCTGGTTCTGCCAACGCCGCTACTGTTTACGAGAATGGTGGCCTCAGCTACAAGGTCAACGGTGATTTCCAGATCCAGTTCCGTCAGGCAACGGGTCATGAGGATGATAATCGTGCCGAAATCGAGTATGACGACCTGGAGCTGAAAAACTTCATCAGCTACGACCTGGGTAATGATCTGGCCGCGTTTGGTCGCCTGGACTTTGGTTTCAAGGACGCTGCAGAAGACGATGAAAACGGCAGCAACCTGGAAGAAGCCTTTGTAGGCCTTAAGTACGGCGTGGCCTCCGTTTCTTTTGGTAAGCAGAACTTCGCCACCGACGAGTTTGGTATCGAAGAAGCGATCGAAGTTGAGACCATTGACGAAGATCGTTTTGACGACACCGGAACCGACGGCGATGACACCATCCGTGTCGACGTTGAACTGGACAAGGTCTACTTCGCTGCCTCCCATGAAATGGATGCCAGTGACGATGACGACGGCATTGATGGCGAGTTCTATGACCTGTTTGTCGCCACTGACCTGGCAGGCCTGGAGCTTGCTGCCGCCTACCAGGTTTGGAACCCGGTTGACCTGGACGACTCCGTGGGTACCTGGGGTCTGAGTGCTTCCTATGACTTCGGTTTCATGAACCTGGCCGCCGACTACAGCGTGTCTGACTGGAGCGATGTGGGTACCTGGGAAGAGGAAGACATGACCCAGTACAACGTCGCCGCGGTTTTCCCGGTTGCCAGCACCACCGACGTGGCACTGGGTATGGGTAACAAGGACTCTGATGCCTGGAAGAGGACATCACTGAGTGGTATGCGAACGTAACCTACAAGTTCCCGGCCCAGAAGAACGTCAGCGTATTCGCAGAGATCGCCCAGAGCGATGAGGAATACGACGATGGTGATGACGCCGAGCTGGGCTTCCTGGCCGGTATGCGGGTGAAGTTCTGATTCGGGAGCTTCAACCGGTTTGTGCCTTTTGCATTTGACTTGAGTTGACGACGCTTCGCCGGCCCCCTGGGCCGGCTTTTTTGTTTCAGGCGGGGCGCCAGTAAGCGGTCTCGCGGCCGACGGGGGCTGGCGTTGGCAGGTCCAGGGGCGGCACCTGCTGGTGCAGGAACCAGCGCTCGGCGACCACCCTGCGGGTAAACCAGTGGGATTTCATCAGGCTGGCGGCCAGGGGGACCTTTACCCAGTCAGGCACCAGTACGCCATTATCCTGGTTCATGGAGCGAGTACCAAAGCGACGGGCGATGGCTTCTCCGTAGGGCTGCAGGCTGCGGGCGGTCAGGTCCGGTTCCGAGCGGATGACATTGGCTGCGATGAGGGCAGACTCCACTGCCGGACGAATGCCCTCGCCACTTTGCCCGAAGGCCAGGCCGGCTGCGTCTCCAATCAGAATCAGGCCGTCGTCTACCAGTGGGCGTTCGGCATGGTCGTATAGCAGGTAGGCATGCCCCTTGAAGCGTCCGGGCAGGTCAGCCGGAATCCGGCCCTGCTGCTGCATATGCGCAATGAATTTTTCCAGGTGCCTCGACAGGCGGCGCGGGTCTTCCCGTCCCAGGCCCACGTTCAGGTGATTGGCCTTGCGGAAAATCCAGGCATAGCCTCGCAGGTCACGGCAGAACCAGAGCTCTGGACGGTCGCCCCGGGCCCGGCAGTCGGCGGCCTGCGAGGGGGTCATCTCGAACTCCATTTCCTTGGCGGTTACGACGCTTTCCCGGCTACCGGGGCCGGCGCCAATATACTGGGCAACCGGGCAGAAGTGGCCTCCGGCACCAACCAGCAAAGGAGTTTCCCAGCGGTGGTTGATCACCCAGTTGCCATTGGCCTGGTATATGGATTCTATGGGTGTGTTCAGCGCCTGGTCCGTGCGGGTGCGGCTGAGCAGGTAATGGTCGAACTCGGAGCGACGTACGCCATAGCTGACGGTTTCGCCATGGTCGTTCTCAACGGCCCGGTTGCCGATCATGCCAATGCGGAAGCCACGGATAGGTTCCAGCACATGGTCCCGGCCATAGTCTCCAGGTGTGATCTGAAGTGCATCGAAAACGGCCGGAGTTACCCAGCCGGCACAACTCTTTTCCCGTGGAAAGCGGGCCTTGTCGATCAACAGGATCCGTTTGCCGGTATTCTGCAGGGCCCAGGCCAGTGTCGAACCGGCAGGACCACCCCCGACGATAATCAGGTCGTAGTAGTCCATCTCAACGGGCCCCGTGGCATGGCAGACGCAATGTCAGCATGTGGCTGGCTCCAGCTTTATTGTTATTGGCACATCTGGTGATGTCTTAACTTTCGTTAACGCACACAGTATAGAAAATGATCGGAATTTGTCACCTGATTGTTCAGAACAGGCTCCACGCCACTGCCAGTCCGGCAGTCAGTGATATCGCCATGGGTAGCCCCACCAGAAATCCCAGGCGCACGGTGCCGATAAAGGCAGCCATCATGGATTTCACCAGGTTATTGACGGAGGCGGCGATCACAATGCCCAGCACTGCCGTGGCCCCGGCAATGCTTGCCAGTGACATCCGGGTCAGGGACAGGGTGATGGCGTCTACATCGGTAATGCCGGATGTGGCCGCCAGCACGTAGATACCCAGATCCCCCAGCCACTCACTGAGCCATTCCCCCAGCAACAGGATCACTGTGAGCAATACTCCGAATACCAGTGCGGACTTCAGGTCCAGCGGGTTCTGGCTCAGCTCGGGCTGATTCACTCGGATGTTGTGCCGGTGGCTGGCCCAGATCAGTCCCGCAGCCAGGTAAAGTACGGCCGCCATGGTCAGCACAGGCCCCGTCAGCGCAGGCAAAAGCTCGCGATTGATGATGGCGCCGTAAATCAGGATGCGGGGGAACATGGTACCGCAGGCAATCAGTATGCCCGCTGCGTAGATGGGGCTAAGCTCCCCGTTGCGACGTGACTGACGGGCAAAGTGCAAGGTCAGGGCCGTGGACGAGCTCAGTCCGGCAAACAGGCTGGTAAACAGGATTCCCTTTTCAGTCCCGCCGACCCGGATGGCGAAATAGCCGACGAACGACACCGATGCGATCAGCACCACCATCCACCAGATCTCGTAGGGATTGAGGACGTTACCCGGCCCCATACCCCGATCCGGCAGCAGGGGCAGCATGACAACGCTAATCAGGAGCAGTTTCAGGGCCGCGTCCAGTTCGTGTGCCTGGAGTTTATTCAGGGCCCCGTGTATTTCTTCCTTGTTATCGAGAATCAACGCCGTGATAACCGCTGCTGCCGCCGCCAGGGCCATATCCACCGCTACCACCATGGCGCCGAAGCAGAAGGTGAGCAGCAGGCCGATAATGCCGGTAATGCTGTAGTCGCCGGTTTCCGGGGTGCGGGCCCGGTAAGACACCAGGGTGGCGCCAATAAGACCCAGCAACATGACCGGGAAGGCCCAGGGCGTAAGGGTCTGGCTGAGCAGCGCTGCAATAGCCCCCAGCAGGCCGGTGAGGGCATGGGTACGGATACCGGCGATTCGCTTGCCAGGCTCCCTGGCCCTGGCCTCCCAGCCCCTTTCAAGACCGATCAACGCCCCCAGCAGCAGGGCGACAGCTAGCTGGATCGCGATCTGGTTGTTATCCAGGAAGGTGCTTGCAACATCATCCACAGCGCGTCAGGTCCGGTCTGGTAAAATTGCTTATCGGGTATCCGGGCGGGGCATGGTAATCTCGGATAAAACGGTCTGGTGCTAATTGCCCGGGCCGCCCGGCCCTGAATCCTGGACAAGCATAACGGATGAGGCCGTGTTCCGTGAAACCAGGCAGCTGCCTGTTGTTCCGTTTTGTTGCTGGCCCGGCCGGCAACCTGTTGTCCGGAGAGTGCTGTGACTGCCATGACCTCCCGCGTAGCCGAAGCGCTGCGCCGTGTCCCTCGCCAGGCCTTCGTTTCATCCGCTGACCTGGAGCCGCAACTTTCCGGGCACAGCATTCCCGGCCGTGCGACGGTCAGGCATGTGCTGGAATCCCTTCCGCCGTTGCCCGCTGATAGCCGGGTTCTCCATGTAGGGGCTGGTTCCGGCTATGTTGCGGCTGTGCTGGCCAGGCTGTTCCGCCAGGTGGTGGCAGTTGACCGGGACCCCGTCATGGTTGAACTGGCCTCCCTCAATGTCCATGGACTTTCCCTGGACAATCTGGGCTTCCGTCAGGGCGATGCCGAAGAGGACCTGGCCCTGGAGCAACACAGTTTCGATGTCATCCTTGTGACGACCTTTCTTGGGTCCACCGATGCCCTTGTTCCCCTGCTCCGCGAAGGCGGCTCACTGTTCTGCCTGGAAGCCGTGCCGGAGAGTGCTCCGGGGCTGGTTCACTACCAGCTTCGCTCCGGAGTCCTGCAGCGGCAGGGCCAGCTGTGCCGTGTGGATTTCCGGCGAACTACGGAAGAGGCACTGATTGACCTCGGCCTGTTGCAGGAAGGGGCAGCTGGACTTCAGGTTCCGCCAGGAACCACGCCACTGGGCCAGGCGTTGAAGAACCCGGCGGTGAGTGAGCGGGAAGTCTACCACAAGCTGGCGGCCACCCGCCGCGGCCTGACCCTGATTGAGCTGGACACACTGTTGCCGGAAGTCGACCCGGGCCTGTTTGCGCGCTTCTCCCGGTCATTCCTTGAGCATCACCGTCTGATTCCGGTGTACAAACGGGACCGGCAGTTGTTTGTGGCCAGTGATAATCCCGACGCCCACCTGGACGCGATTGCGCATCTCACTGATGTCGAGATTTCCCCGCTCCTGGTCACACCAACAGACTTCCGTCGGTTATGGTCCCATCTGTCCATTTCCGAGCGGGGTAACGAGGTATCGGCTGCAGCCCAGGCCCAGGCTGACCGCAGCACGGGGGAGTCCCTAGAGGCTGGCCGGGAAGGTGAGGTTACCCCCTACCTGGTCTCGCTCTACGAAGGCATTCTGCTGGAAGCCGTGAGCCAGCAGGCCAGTGACATACACATCGAACGCTATGGAAGTCGGGTACGGGTAAGGTTACGGATTGACGGCGAACTTCACGACCTGGACCACTACCGGCTGACACCGGCACAGCTGCTGGGCGTGGTCAATGTGATCAAGCTGCGGGCGGAGCTGAATATCGCAGAGCGTCGATTGCCCCAGGGCGGGCGTTCGCGGCTCAGGTTTGGCGACGTCAGCTTTGATCTGCGGGTGCAGACCCAGCCCTCTTTGCATGGCGAACACGTGGTGATCCGGCTGCTCCGTCAGACAGGCCGGGCCATGACCATGCAGGAGCTGGGTATGTCCTCCAAGCTCGCCCGCAAGTACCAGCGGTTGCTGGACAATCCCGCGGGGCTGGTGCTGGTAGTGGGGCCCACCGGTTCGGGCAAGTCCACCACGTTGTATGCCGGGCTGCAGGAGCTGGCGGATGATGGTCGCCGCAAGGTCATCACTGTCGAAGATCCCATTGAGTATTCCATCGACAATATCCAGCAGACCCGGGTGCGGCCGGAAATCGGCTTCAGTTTTGCCGACGCCATGCGCTCGTTTGTGCGCCAGGACCCGGATGTGATCCTGGTGGGGGAGATCCGCGACCAGGAGACCGCGCTGGAGGCAATTCGCGCGTCCCAGACCGGCCATGTCGTGCTCTCCACCCTGCACTGTAATGACAGCGTCGATGCCCTTCAGCGACTCTACGACCTGGGCATTCACCCCAACTCCATTGCCAGTGAATTACTGGCCGTTATTGCCCAGCGCCTGGCCAAGCGGATCTGCCCCGATTGCCGCCGGCCGGCTACCGCGGACCCCACCGTGATGGCGGAGCTGTTCCCGGAAGGCGCGCCGGCGGATTTCCGCTGCTTCGAGGGCGCTGGCTGCCCCCAGTGCAAGGGCCGTGGTACCCGGGGGCGCATCGCGATGGTGGAATTCCTGCAAGTAAACCGGGATATCCGCAATGGTATTTCCCTGCAGCCGCCTGTGGGCGAGATGCGCAGCCTGGCCCTGGACGCCGGGCTTATTACCATGCGTGACAGCGCCCTGGACCATGTTATTCAGGGCAACATTCCATTGTCCGAGCTTCCCCGCATTCTGCCGGAAGACCGGATGAGTCCGGAGAAGCGGGGAGGCCGTCGTTGACATGAGCAACAAGCGCAAACAGAAACTGCCGGCGGAGCTGGAATTCCACGAGGAGCTGGAGCGCCTGCGCCAGCAGGACCAGCACCCGGTGCCGCCGGGTTGGCGGATGTCACCGGTGGCGGTGGAAACCTTCATCCAGGGTAATGAAGCCCTTGGCGTAGCCCGCAAGTTCGTGTGCCCGCCGGGGGTCATCAAGCGCATTGTGGTAGCCCTGTGCACCAACCGGGGCGCGCTGCTGGTGGGGGAGCCCGGCACGGCCAAGTCCTGGTTGTCGGAGCTGATTACGGCCGCTGTCAGTGGCGATTCCTCGCTGATTATCCAGGGCGGTGCGGTGAGCAACATCAATCAGTTGCTGTACACCTGGAATGAGGCCATCGTCCGTGACCGCGGCCCCTGCGTGGAGGCGCTGGTGCCGAGCCCGATGCTGCGGGGCATGCAGCAGGGCCGGTTCGTACGGTTTGAGGAGATCGCCCGCTGCCCGCAGCCCCTGCAGGATTCAGTGCTTGCGCTGCTGTCCGACCGGGTCATTACGATTCCCGAGCTGGAGGGTGAGGGAGGGGTCATCTACGCCAACGAAGGTTTTAATGTCATCGCAACCTCCAACAGTGTCGACGAAGGTGTGAACCGGATGAGCGCTGCCCTCAAGCGGCGTATGAACTTTGAGACCATCCAGCCCATTAACCGCATCGAGGACGAGCTGGACGTGGTGGTTCGGGAAACGGACAAACTCAACCGCAAGGGCGGCGTAGACGTGCGCCTGCCGCCGGAGATCACCGAAATGCTGGTAACGGTCTTCCACGAGCTTCGTACCGGGCAGTCCCTCAGTGGCCGTAGCACCGACCGGCTCGCCGGCGCGGCAATGTCTACGGCGGAAGCGGTCAACGTAGCCCACGCCGTCTGTGTCAATGCCTTCTACTACAGCGACGGCGTAGTTACCCCTGAGAGCCTGATGCACTTCATCCTTGGTTCCGCTCTCAAGGATCACCCGGAAGACCGGCGCCGGCTGCAGCACTATTTTGATACCGAGATAGCCGAACGCCCTGGAAGTCACTGGCGGGCGCTCTATGCCCATCGAGACCTGATCTGATTGTGGTGGGTCGGCACCGGGAGGGAACCCGGGGCGCCGGATCCGGTCAGAGCCGCCTCATTGCGAACAAATCCGACCAGAGGCGCGTATGTCCATTCTGTCCCAGACGGTATCCCTTGGCCCCCTCGGCTTTACCCTTTCCCAGCTGTTGATGGTGTTCGCCCTGATGGTGGCACTGGTGGTGGGCGCGCTGCTGGGCCGGCGCCACCGGGTGGTTGTGAGTGATGCCCTGTTCACCCTGATCCTGGTGGGTTTTGTGGCTGCCCGGGTGGTGTTCGTTCTGCGGTACCGCGAAAGCTACGATAGCCTGCTCGCCATGATCGATATCCGGGACGGTGGCTTTGATATCACCGCGGGTGTGATTGCTGCATTGCTGTGGCTGTGCTGGCGTAGCTGGCGGAGCCAGACCCTGCGAAGGCCGCTGGCGGCTGCGGTGCTGTCCGCCGTCGTGGCCTGGGGTGGCCTGAGTGGGCTGATCCTGCTGATGGATAACCAGGCCAGGCCGGTGCCCGGGCTGGAGCTGGCCTCCATGGAAGCCGGACAGGTCAATCTGCGGGCGTTCCAGGAGGATGCGGGGCGTCCAATGGTGGTGAATCTCTGGGCCACCTGGTGCCCACCCTGTCGCCGGGAAATGCCGGTGCTGGCCGAGGCCCAGACAGAGCGGGATGATATCGACTTTGTCTTCGTGAATGTGGGCGAAGAGCCGGAAACCATCAATGACTTCCTCGGATCGGAAACCCTCGAACTGCAGAACATCCTGCTCGACCGTAACAACCGTCTGGGCTCAATGACCGGCGCCCATGTCCTGCCAACCACCCTGTTCTACAACGCTGACGGTATGCTGGTGAACAGCCACACCGGTGAGTTGTCCCGGGCAACCCTGCGCCAGGGGCTGGAGAAGCTGGGCTCCCGGTAATGGCTCAGGTGGGGGCCGGGGTCAGGGCAGCGATTCCGGGGCCCTTGCTGTCATCAGCGGCATCGGCGCGGCGGGTTTTGCCTCCCGGCCCTTACGCATCTTCCGGAACCAGCGCAGCGCCGGTTTTTCGATGCCGTAATGGATTATCGCTGCCAGGCTGAAGGCCATCAGCAGGGCCAGTCCGACACCGGCCCATCCCGGTAACGCCAGCCCGTAACTCCAGCCGATCACACCATAGCCGACATTCTGGTGCACCAGGTAGACTGCGTAGGACAGGCTGCCCAGCCACAGCAATGGGCGGACGGCCAGCCGGTCCAGGTAGCCATTCACCGCAAGGGCAAATACCCCGTGGCAGCCCAGGACAAAGTAGCTGAACGGTGCCTTGTAGGCCACCAGGCAATGGCCGATGCTCAGGGCCAGTAACAGCCCGTCTGCCAGTGACAGGTGATGATAACGATGCCAGCGGTAGAGCAACATTCCGGTCACGAACAGCGGAGCATACCGGACGAACAGCAGGTCCTTGACCAGGAATTCCATGGCAGCTGGAATCTCCTTCCACCACAGGACTCCGATGTAGCTCACTGCGACCCAGGCCCACAGCAGTGGCCGGATCCGGGACCACTGTCGCAGGGTGTAAAACATCAGGCCGATCCAGACGTAGAAGGTCGCCTCGATGACCAGGCTCCAGTAGGCGCCATCCACATGGGGAAAGCCCAGGTACTCGTGCAGCAGCGTGGTATTGAGCAAGGCACTTCCCAACCCTACCGCCCGATCGTCGGGGCCTAGGGCGGCGACGAACAGCCAGGTAATGACAATGCCGGCCCAGAGGCCGGGTAACAGCCGCATGGAGCGGGCCATGGCGAACCAGCCCGCGGAGCGGGTGCGCTCAAGGGTCATGAAAATGACGAAACCGCTGAGGATAAAGAACAGGTGCACGCCGTAGCGGCCGAACTCCAGCCATGCCCAGGGTGTAAAGCTGTGGCCGTAGAGCTCATGGTAGTAGGGCAGGTAATGGAAGAGCACGACGGCGAGGGCAGCGATGCCGCGCAGTGCGTCCAGGGCCTGTAACCGTTGCTGAGAGTCACCCATGATCGTTATCCTCCCTTTGATTGAAGCAGTATATCGGAGGCTTGGCGGGCGCCGAACGGCCTGGCTATACGATCCGGTTGCCTGCGGCTTACGCTGGCGTAAGGTCCGTAACGGCTGAACAACCACCATGAACCGGGGATGCGCGGATGGTTCCAGATCTTGGAATAATGGAAGGGTTCTATGGGCCCATGTGGCAATGGGCGGACCGGCGGGAACTGATGGCGCTGTTGCAGCCCCATGGCTATAACTTCTACTGGTACGCCCCCAAGGCCGATCGCTATCTGCGCCGGGCCTGGCAGGAGCCTCACCCGCCGGAAGCCGCTGAGGCAATCGACGGGTTTGCCCGCTGGTGTGATAACAAGGGGATCGCCTTCGGTGTCGGGCTTAGCCCCTGGGAGGTTTTCAATCAGTTCGACGGGGTGGCAAGGCGTGCCCTGTCGGACAAACTGTCGTTCCTGGAGTCCGTGGGCGTCAGTCGCCTCGCCATCCTGTTCGACGACATGAAGGCGGATACGCCGGACCTGGCCTTGCGGCAGGGGGAAATTATCGACTGGATCAGCCAGCGCACCGGCTTCCGGCAACTGGCCGTATGCCCTTCCTACTATTCCGATGACTCGGTACTGGACCGGGTGTTCGGCCAGCGTCCGTCTGGTTACCTGGAAGATCTGGGCCGGGCCCTTGATCCAGACGTGGATATCTTCTGGACCGGGGAGGAAGTCTGTTCCCGGGAAATCTCCCCGGGCCACCTGCGCCGGGTGGCCGGCCAGTTGGGGCGCAAGCCGACGCTTTGGGACAACTATCCGGTGAACGACGGCGATCGCATGTCCCGCCACCTTCACCTCAGGGGCTTTACCGGCCGTCCGGCCGCCAATGCCGGCCTGGTCAGCGGCCACGCCATCAACCCGGCCCTGCAGCCGCAGCTGACCGCCATTCCGGCCCTCACCCTTGCTCTGAGCTATCAGCGGGGCGAGGACTATTGTTACGGAGAAGCCTTCCGGGAAGCCGCCCGGACCGTGGTGGGAGAGGCCATGGCGCAGCAACTACTGGCGGATTTACTGGTTCTCCAGGACACCGGATTGCACCGGATTGGCCCCGAACGGCTGACATTCCTGAACGAGGCTTACAGGAGCTATGACCAGCCCGCCGCCCGGGAAATTCTGCGGTGGTTGGCAGGTGAGTACCAGGTAACTGACGAGATGGTTCAGACCCAGTAACCTGCGTGCCGCCACCCCCCGTCAGCTGCAGTCGGGGGTAGGGCGGTTGCGGAATTGTTCCATCATCTGTTGTCGCTCACGGTTCTCGTCCCGGTACCTGGGTGGTAATGGCCACAGTTGGTACCAGTAGTCCCCTTGCACGACGGCAGGCTGGCCTTCTCCTTCCCCCATGAACGGCGTCAGCACCCGAACCTCGAGCCCCGGGGCCCGCTGCTCCAGGATGGCTACCAGCCCCTGACGTTGCTCACTGTGGAAGGTGCCGGTGATCATCAGCACCTGGTGGTCCGGAAAATCCTGCCGAGCCTTCAGGATCTGTGCGGCCATGGTGCTGTCCCGCAATAACTGGGCAAGGTAGGTGTTTTCCAGCCTTTCACGGTTTTCGGCGGAGTGATCGCCATGGCCGCCACCGAGGGTTTCGAAGAAGCGTTCGCGGTAACCGGGAACCTGTGGGAACGGCTCAGATGGCAGTGCCTGGCGGCGGTCCTCGGGCAGAGACTCCACGTAGGCGGCGCCCTCGCGGCCTGTGCACCGGACCAACTCCGACGGAGCGTTGGCCGCAATCACCGGTATCCTGTGCTGACGGGCGTACTCCATCAGCGGCCGGTAAGACCCCCGATAGTTGTCCCAGGCGCTGGCATCCTCGATCAGTTCATCTTCGCCGAGTTTATCTCCCAGGTAACGGTCGATAGCCGCCTGTACGTCGGTGTTGAACGCTTCCATGGCCAGCACCTGCCCTGGGCGGCGTTGATGGAGGCTGGCCTGTAAACGGGCCTGCAGCAGGTGGGCGCCCTGGTGGCCATGGAACTCGCCAATGACGACCACGTCGGCGGTGGCCAGGTCGTCGACAAGGCGACTCAGGGGGACAGGTTGTTGCTGGTGGTCCCTGACGGTGGTGTCGTAGAAGGTGACTGGCGCGCCAGGGTCCTCGGCGGGTGGCATTGCGGTACAACCCTGCAGGAGCAGGCCGAGGAAGGCGGTGGTTATCAGGCCGGTAATCTTCATGGTCGCATCGTGCTCCCGTACAGGTGGTCTTCGCCTTTGTCTCGAGGCAGCAGGCGCTAACTGCGTTATTCTATAGGGCATTGTTCACCAGGCAGAGATTCTATGCTTCCCTTTCGTATTGTCGATCGCGTCAAGTTCCTTGTTGAACGCCAGCTGGTCAAGGGCGCTGGCTTCCAGTTGCTGGTGGTGGCTGCTTTTATCGCCATTATCTCGTTCATCGGGGGTATCCTGGTGGTGCCCCTGGACGGCGACTTCGACCACATCGGCAATGCCATCTGGTGGGCCTTCCTGCGACTTACCGACCCTGGCTACCTGGGCGACGACGTTGGCGCCTGGCAGCGGATTGTTTCCACCCTGCTGACCATCAGCGGCTACGTGGTGTTCATGGGCACCCTGGTGGCTATCCTGACCCGCTGGTTGATTGCCCGCATGGACGAGCTGGAGCGGGGCCTGACACCGGTTACCCTGAAAAACCATATTGTTGTCCTGGGATGGAGCAGCCAGACCCTGCCGCTTCTGTCTGAACTGCTCGGCTCAACCGGTCGCATGCGGAGGTTCCTGGAGAAACACGAGGCGTCGCGGCTCAACCTCGTCGTGCTGGCCGAAGAGGCCAGCGCTGAACAGGTACATGAATTACGAATGGAACCGGGTATCGGGTCAAGGGCGCGGCAGGTCATCCTCCGCTCGGGCCTTGCCATCCAGCCGGACGCCCTGCACCGGGTGGCCTGCCTGGATGCGGCGGCGGTGATTGTGCCCAGCTCGGTCCATGAGGCGGGCAGCCTGGTCACCTCCGATGTGGAGACGGTCAAGGCGTTGTTATCCATTGCCGCCCAGGCCCGGCACTTCCAGTCGCCATTACCCTTTGTGGTGGCAGAGCTGCAGGACGTCCGCAAGCTGCCGGTGATCGAGCGCGCCTATCCGGGGGCAGTGGAGGTGGTAGCCGGTGATGTCACCATCAGCCGGTTGATGGTCCAGAATATCCTCCACCCGGGCCTGTCCGAGGTGTACAACGAGCTACTGGCGGGTGAGGGCGGCAATGAGCTCTATGTTCGCAGCGGCGAACCCGTTGCCGGTATGACCCTTGGCGAACTCTCAGCCCAGCGGCCGGAGGCCATTGTGCTGGGTTTGTTACAGCCGGCCGGCCAAGGCTGGCAGGTACGCCTGGTGGCTCCATCCGACACCCGGATCGAAGCCGTGGACCGGGTCGTGCTGATGGCCCGGTCCTATGACGCTACCGAAGCCGATAGCCACAAGGCAGCGCTGCCTGAGATCCGTCGCAATCCGGCCAGGATGCCCCCGGTGCCGGCAAAGAGTCGCCACAGGGTCCTGGTGCTGGGATGGAACCGCCGTGTACCCAGCCTGGTGGCCGAGATGGCCAGTTATGGACACAGTGACTTTGAAGTGGATGTCGTGTCAGTTGTGCCGGCCAGCGAACGGGAACGGGCGATCAGCCGGTATCCCGGTGTGAATGGCGGCGTCGGTTGCCGTCACCTGGAGGCGGATTACATGGTTGAGGAGGAGCTGCGCCAGGTGGCGCCGGCGGACTATGACGCCATCCTGCTGGTGAGCAGCGACCGGCTGGCGTCTGGGGAAGAGGCGGACGCCCGTGCCATGGTGGGGTACCTGCAGCTCGAAGACCTCCTGTCGGAGGGAAGTCGCCGACCACAGCTGATCATGGAGCTGAGCGACCCGGATAACCGTCAGCTACTTTACGGCCATCAGAGCGAGATGATGATCAGCTCCATGATACTCAGCCATGTATTGGCACAGGTTGCCCTGCGCCGGGAGCTGCGAGTGGTACTGGATGAACTGTTCACCGTTGGTGGCCCGGAGATCCAGTTCCGCGACCCGTCCGATTACCCCCTGCCGGCCAGTGCTGATTTCCTGCTGCTGGAGAAAACCCTGGCGGCGGAAGGGGAGGTGGCCCTGGGTATCTACCGCAAACAGGCCGATGAAAGAGGTCATCGCCTGCAGCTCAACCCGCCCCGGCGGGATTATCTGGAGCTGACGCCGGGAGACCGCCTGGTAGTGCTGGCCGTCAGCGTTGATACACCGGACCCCGGTATCTTGTAAATCAGCGTGTTATGAAAGCACTCCTGCATTCATAAGAAAAATGCCGGAAATAGATAATATAAATTTCAATTATGCTTCGTTAGTGACTAAAGTAGGCCCACTCTTCGGTGATCTGCTCAAATTTTGAGCGGGATGCTGGTTCACTGCAAGACCATCAACCCTCAACTGCAAGGACTGAGACCATGCCTTACGCAAAAGACGTTGACCAGATTGCTTCTATCCTGAAGCAGAATCCGACCTGGAACGCTATCAACCCGAAGCATGCCGCTCGCATGCGCGCCCAGAACAAGTTCAAGACCGGTCTGGATATCGCCAAGTACACCGCCAAGATCATGCGCGAAGACATGGCGAACTACGACAAGGACACTTCTCAGTACACCCAGTCCCTGGGTTGCTGGCATGGCTTCATTGGCCAGCAGAAGATGCTGTCCATCAAGAAGCATTTCGGTAGCACCAAGCGCCGTTACCTGTACCTGTCCGGCTGGATGGTTGCTGCCCTGCGTTCCGAGTTTGGTCCGCTGCCTGACCAGTCCATGCACGAGAAGACTGCCGTATCCGGCCTGATCGAAGAACTGTACACCTTCCTGCGCCAGGCGGATGCCTGGGAACTGAACCACCTGTTCCGCGCCCTGGAAGAAGCCGAAAACGCTGGCGACAACGCCAAGGCTGAAGAGCTGATCAAGCAGATCGACAACCACGAAACCCACGTTGTGCCGATCATTGCCGACATCGATGCCGGTTTCGGTAACGCAGAAGCCACCTACCTGCTGGCCAAGAAGATGATCGAAGCCGGTGCCTGCTGCATCCAGATCGAGAACCAGGTATCTGACGAGAAGCAGTGTGGCCACCAGGACGGTAAGGTAACTGTTCCGCACGCTGACTTCCTGTCCAAGATCAACGCCGTTCGTCTGGCGTTCCTGGAGCTGGGTGTTGATGACGGTGTGATCGTTGCCCGTACCGACTCCCTGGGTGCTGGCCTGACCCAGAAGCTGGCTGTTACCGACGAGCCGGGCGACCTGGGCGACCAGTACAACAGCTTCCTGGACGGCGACTACATCGAGGATGCGTCTGAAATCAACAACGGCGACGTTGTGATCAAGTCCAACGGCAAGCTGATGAAGCCGAAACGCCTGGCTTCCGGCCTGTTCCAGTTCCGTCCGGGCACTGGCGAAGACCGTGTTGTCCTCGACTGTATCACCAGCCTGCAGAACGGCGCTGACCTGCTGTGGATCGAGACCGAGAAGCCCCACGTTGGCCAGATCGCCAGCATGGTTAACCGCATCCGTGAAGTTGTGCCCGATGCCAAGCTGGTCTACAACAACAGCCCGTCCTTCAACTGGACCCTGAACTTCCGTCAGCAGGTATTCGACGCGTGGAAGGAAGAAGGCAAGGACGTATCTGCCTACGACCGCGCCAACCTGATGAGCGAAGAGTACGACAGCACCGAGCTGGCTCAGCTGGCCGACGAGTGGTGTCAGAACTTCCAGCGCGACGCATCTCGCGAAGCGGGCATCTTCCACCACCTGATTACCCTGCCGACTTACCACACTGCGGCCCTGTCTACCGACAACCTGGCCAAGGGCTACTTCGGTGACGAAGGCATGCTGGCCTACGTTGCTGGCGTACAGCGTAAGGAAATCCGTCAGGGTATCGCGACTGTGAAGCACCAGGACATGGCCGGTTCCAATATCGGCGATGACCACAAGGAGTTCTTCGCAGGTGAAGCGGCTCTGAAGGCCGGTGGTAAAGACAACACCATGAACCAGTTCTGATCGAACCGTTCGTTGTCTGGTCCGGGCTCCCGCGGGAGCCTGGCACCACCTGACAAAAAGGCCGGCAGGAGATGATCCTGCCGGCCTTTTTGCGTATTGACGTTTGGGTTACTGTGCGGAGGCCCGCTCGAATTGCTCGATTCGCTCCCGGGTCAGGGGGTGGGATGACAGCGCGCCGCCAATACGCTCGCCCCAGCCATTACTGTCCGTGTCCGCGCTTCCTTTCTCTTTTCTCTGTTGGTGAGAGGCCTCCAGGCGGAGCATCAGGTTGCTGAAATGGCTGGGTTCCAGGCCCTCAGCCAGCATCAGCTCCAGGGCGTAGGCGTCTGCTTCACGCTCCATACCCCTTGAGTAGGACAGGTTCATCAGTAGCGCCGGGGCAACCACGACCATGTCCGACGCGGCGGAGAGGTCGCCGGTCATCATCACGATCATCCAGCCAACCAGAGACGATTGCACCACGCCCCGAAGGCCGTGGTTGGCCACGACATGCCCCATCTCATGGGCCAGCACCGCTGAAAGCTCGTCCGGGTGTTTCGCCAGTTGCACCATGTCGTCGGTAAAGATGATGGTGCCGTCGGGCAGGGCAAAGGCGTTGGCGCCGATACCTTCACCGCTGCGGAACATCACCTGAAAGCTGTGTTCCGGTTCGCTGGCCAGCAGCGGGGTGAAATGGGCCTGGAGTGACCGCTGGCGCTCGGCTGGAAGCCCGGACGGAGACAGCATGAAATCGTCCATCTGCTGCAGCGTTTCCTGAGACATCTGGCTTGCCAGTTCATCTGGCAGGGCCCGGGCGACCAGCGACGACAGCGCAGGAATGCCGTGGGTAAACGTCAGTACCGTGACCAGAGTGGTGGCAAGTGCGGCAGCCAGGATCAGTCCAAGGTGGTTTTCCAGCCGGTGGACCAGCCTTGCACCCAGGCCCTGATGAATCCGCCGGGAGAGAATGTCCACCTGGTCGTTCTCGGTGGTTTCGAACACTCCGTCGTCCGGCAGGTAAAGATAGCGGGGGGTATTGCCCACCCGGGGGCTCAGGGTGACCTCCCGGGATGTGAGCTCACGGCGGTGTTCCGCGGGACCAGTATCTAGCTGCAGCCGACCCTCCGCCAGCGAAAGGCGGGCAGGGCGGCTGCGCGAGTCGGTGCCGGTGTAGAACCGGCCATGTATGGTGAGACCGGGCTCAGATCGCGGCGAAGCCAACGTCGAATGCCTCCCCGAGTTCTTCACCTAGGGCGCTGGTACGGCGGCTCTCGGCGGCCACGAAGTGGTCCAGGTCCCCCTGGATTGCCATGCTGGTGCGATCGGCCCGATACCTGGCCAGGCGCACCTTGGCCCAGGGCAGGTAAAGGCCCAGGGTGATAACGGTGAGGAAACTGTTGCTGACCAAGATCCAGGCCAGGCGGACGGGCTCCAGCTCGGAGGTGAGCTGGTGGTCAGACAGCTCGGCGTGGTTGATCATCAGGTTCGCCAGCCCGGCCTTGAAGTAGCCGAACAGTCCCAGGTAACCCACAGCACCGATGATCGGTCCAATAACCGGGTTTATCATGGACAGGACGATGGCTGCCACAATCACACCGATGGCAATCAACAGCCCGATTCCGAAGAAACGATAGTAGGTGCCGGTGGCTCCATGCCACTGGAAGGGTGTTGTACCGTAGCGACTGCCCTCTACCAGAAACTGATGTCCCTTGCGGGCGATCAGCGGCGTCAGCAGGAACAGGCAGAGCGCGTTGAGTACAGGCCAGATCAGCGTGAGCATCAGCGCGTCCAGGTAACGACCCTCAAAGTCGAAGCGTACGTTGCGATAGGCCGTGTTGATGGCATGGAAACGCAGCGAGCGCACGATAATCCAGGGTGTGCCAATCACCAGCAACACCATGAGCAAAAGGCCGATAACCGGGAAGAAGGCAAAGGCCGCGGAATACAGGATCAGTGCCGCCAGGGCGATCAGCCGGCCCTTGAGGATGGTGGTGGGCCTGGCGAGGAACTGGAAGCTGGCGCCGTCCAGTTCGGTGTTGCCATAGAAATACTGCAGGTTGCGTACCTTGGCCCAGGCAGAGTAGATGCCAAGGGTAACGATGGTCAGCAGGATGTTGACGATCCAGATACCGAAGTATTCCTTGCCATTGCCATTGAACCGAAAGCCGGCGATACGTGGTTCGTCATCTTCGCGGCCGGATCCGGCGGAACCTGTCGGTTTGACGGGGGGTACGGGAGGTGTCGGCGGAGCAGCGGGGGCCGGGGCTCTCATGGCGACCCGGGTCGCTACGATGCCGGCCCGCTGCATGCGGTTGAGATAATTGTCTGCGGCACCCGCATCAAGGCCGGACTTCATGACGACTGGCTGGCCGGAGAAAAGGTGTTCCAGCCTGGCATCTGAAAGGCTGAACAGTGCCCGGATGTTATCTCGGGCCTGGTCCGGCGAAACGCCCTCCGCGACACGTCCTTCGAATACGATCTTGAACTGCTGCTCTGACATGGCATTCCCTTGCTGAGAGTTGTTGGGTGCTGGGAGGGTAAACCCTTATGATGAACGATATATTAACTGACTGTCATAATGCGGCCGTGATGTCAGACACATTTTTCTGACATGATTCCGGGTTAAGCCTCTGTTTTACTGACAAATCGGGAAGGATCAGGGAAGTTGACCACAGATCAGGGCATAGTGTTTGCGGTATTGCTGGCCACCCTCGGGCTGTTCATCTGGAACCGGATCCGGTTCGACCTGGTTGCCATGCTGGCACTGCTGGTGGTGGCGATAGCGGGCTTGGTGCCGTCGGCGGAGCTCTTTGCAGGCTTCGGCCATCCGGCGGTGATAACGGTGGCAGCGGTCCTGGTGATCAGTCAGGGGCTGGTGAATGCAGGGGTGGTGGACAGCATTGCCCGGGTACTCGGCCGTGTCGGCGACAGGCCGGCCGTCCAGGTCGCAACGCTGACGGGCGTGGTGGCCCTGTGTTCCGGTTTCATCAATAACGTGGGCGCCCTTGCCCTGCTGATGCCGGTGGCGGTCTGGATGGCACGGCAATCCGGACGGTCGCCCTCCTACCTGCTGATGCCGCTGGCGTTTGGCTCCCTGCTCGGCGGCACCATGACCCTGATCGGTACGCCCCCCAACATCATCATCGCCTCCTACCGGGAAGGTGGTAGCCATTTCGGGCTGCTGGATTTCCTGCCCGTGGGGGCGGCCATTACCCTTGCCGGTGTCGCATTCATTGCCCTGATCGGGTGGCGGCTGACGCCACGGCGAGGAGAGGCGGATGAGGGCGAAAAACTGTTCAGTGTTGGCGATTACCTCACCGAGTTGCGGATTCCCGAAGAGTCGGACTACATCGGTCGCCCGCTCCATGACCTGCTGGCGGACAACCGCGATGACGCTGACCTGGCAGTGGTGGGGCTGATTCGCAACGGCAAGCGCCAGCTGGCTCCCTCCACTTACCAGGTGCTGCAGGCCGGGGACCTGCTGCTGGTGCAGGCGGATACGGACAGTCTGCAGGCGGCGGTGGACAAGGCCGGCCTGGAGCTGGGGGAGGACAATGGCGATAACCGGGAGGACCTGGACCAGGACGATTACCGGATTGCAGAAGCCGTTGTGACCCCCGAATCCTCCCTCATCGGCCAAACGGCCAACCGTCTGCGGTTGCTGGAACGCCAGGGCCTGGTCATCATCGCGGTGGCGCGTCAGGGGCATCGACTGAAGGAAAGGGTGGGGCAGATTACCCTGAGGGCGGGGGATATATTGCTGGTTCAGGGAAAGGACGACACTCTCAATGGAGCCCTGCGGGATATTGGTTGCCTGCCACTGGCGGAACGGGGCCTGCAGTTTGGCACCCAGCGCCGTACCTGGATCGCCGGCAGCATTTTCCTGGGGGCTATCGCGTTGATACTTGCCGGTTGGCTGTCGGCCCCTGTGGCACTGGTTGGCGCGGCGGTTACCATGGTGCTGGCCGATATCCTGGACACCGCGGAGGCTTACCGGGCCATCGACTGGTCCATCATTGTTCTACTGGGGGCCATGATCCCTGTGGGTGGTGCGCTGGATTCTACTGGCGGCGCAGGCCTGATTGCGAATCAGCTGATGGCGGTCGGGCAGGGGCTCTCCCCTGCGGTGCTGCTGGTGGTGCTGGTGGCTGGCACCATGTTGCTGTCCAACGTGGTTAACAACGCGGCGGCTGCCATACTGGTGGCGCCCATCGCCCTGAGTCTCTCGTCGCAGTTGGGTATCGCCTCCGATGCGACCCTGATGGCCGTGGCGGTTGGTGCTTCCTGTGCCTTTCTGACTCCCATCGGACACCAGTCCAATGCCCTGGTGATGGAGCCGGGCGGTTTCCGGTTCGGTGATTACTGGCGCCTCGGGTTGCCGCTGTCGGTGCTGGTTGTCGCTATCTCGGTACCGGTGATCCTGCTGGTCTGGGCATGAGCCCGGCGCAGGACCGGGCGCTGTCAGGGGTGGTCCACCACGCTTACACCTGGCCGAAACAGCCCGCGCAGGATCACGTCCACCAGCGCCGGGGTCTGCTGAGCGAGGTCCCATTGGCTGGGGGCTTTCAGCCAGTCGAAGTAAATCCCCGTGAAATACGTGTGCATGGACATGGCTGCCAGTTCCGGGCTGACCCCCTCCAACAGCAAGTCTTGGACCCCGGGGGTGCTGAAGTACTGTTTGAGAAGCTCAACAGACCTGCCGGCTAAGCGGTCCTGGGCGGCCAGTCCGGTATCGGATTCGGTGCGCAGAAACAGAATGGAAAATACCCGGAAGTTATGTTCACTGGTGGCCAGCTGGCGGAGCGAGTCGATACAGATCGCCCGCAGGGCGGTAATGTCCCGCCGGTTCTCCAGCAGGTCCTCCAGCCGGGCTGTCATGGGGTTGCTGACCCGGCCAAGCATGGCCTCAAACAGGTCCTGTTTATTACGGAAGTGCCAGTAGATGGCACCTCGGGTCACACCGGCGGTGCAGGCAACCTGCTCCAGGGATGTTCGGGCAACGCCTTTTTCAAAAAAGACCTGTTCTGCCGCATCGAGAATGGCTTCCCGGGTTGCTTCGGCTTCCGCCTTGGTTTTTCTGGCCATGGTGGTCCTGGTTATAGAAAAGACTGGCCGCCAGCAGGCGACGTCAGGCAATGGTCAGTTGGCCCATTGTAGCCAGTTATTCGTTGCATACATACAGTCATGAATGTATTTTTATTTTCCTTGCCTTTTCTCACATTCACGGGAGTCCCTCGATGCTGTCTCAAAACCGGTCCAGGCCCGCTGTTACGGGCGCACTGATCGCTATCATCGCCACGTTGCTGGCAGCCTGCAGTAATGGCGATCAGGCACCGCCATCGCAGGGAGGCTCGGCAGGCCAGTCGCCGCCCCAGCAGGTCCGTGTTGAAACAGCCGAGCCTGCACGGGTAGAGGTACACGAGGAATATGCTGGTCGTGCCAGGGGCGCCCGCGAGGTAGAAGTGCGGGCACGCACCCAGGGCATTCTGGAAGGGCGGCTGTACGAAGAGGGTGAGCTGGTAGCGCAGGGCGATGCCCTGTTCCGCATTGACCGGGCCCCGGCAGCGGCGGCGGTTCAGGGTGCCGAGGCCCGTTTGCAGGTGGCCCGTGCCGAGCTGAGCCAGGCCCAGCGAGAGTGGAACCGGATTTCGTCCCTGTTTGACCGGGGCGCCATCAGCGAGCGGGATCGGGATGCAGCGCGGTCAACGCTGGAACTGGCCCGGGCCAATGTGGCGGTGGCCGAGGCAGGGCTGACCCAGGCTCAACTCGACCTGGATTACACCGAGGTCACAGCCCCGGTTTCCGGCGCAACAAGCCTGGAAGACCTGCCCGAGGGTAGCCTCGTCCAGCAGGGCACACTGCTGACCACCATTGTCCAGCACGATCCGATCCACGTTCGGTTTGCCCTCCCCGAAAACGATGCCACCATCCAGCGTCGCGCCCGTGCCGCCATGGCCGCTTCCGACGATGGCGACACTACCCTGTCTGCAGTTCTGATTACCGTCGACGGTGAAGCCTATGAGCATGAAGGTACCGTGGACTTTACCGCCAGCACCCTGGATCCCCGTACCGGCACGGTAATGGCCCGGGCGGTGTTTCCCAACAAGGAATATCGCATTGTGCCGGGGCAGTTCGTCAGGGTGCGGATCCAGCTGCAGACCCTGGAAGATGCCTTTACCGTACCGGAAAGCGCCGTCGGCCAGGGACCCGAGGGTGCCCGGGTTTTCGTGGTCGGTGACGAGAGCATAGTGGCCAGTCGCTACGTAACGCTGGGTCCGGTGGTTGATGGGCGTCAGGTAATCACTGATGGTCTGCAGGCCGGCGACCGGGTGGTTGTCAGCGGCATGGTAGCGCTGCGGGATGGCATGGAGGTTGAAGTGGCCGGAGAAGACGGGGAAGGAGCCGAGTAATGCTGCGCACCTTTATTGACCGGCCCATCTTTGCGTCGGTTATCTCCATTGTCATCCTGCTCGGTGGTGCCATTGCCCTTTTGGGTCTGCCGGTAGAGCAGTACCCCGACGTGGTGCCGCCACAGGTAGTGGTTGATGGCCGTTATCCGGGGGCCAGTGCCGAGGTGATCTCTGACGCTGTGGTAGCCCCCCTGGAACAACAGATTAACGGCGTCGATGACATGATCTACCTGGAGTCCAACGCCACGGACTCGGGCAGTTTCCGTATTACCGTGTCCTTCGAAATCGGGTCCGATCCGGACCAGGCGACCATCAACGTAAACAACCGGGTTCAGCAGGCCACGGCAAGCCTGCCCCAGGCGGTGAGGGACCTGGGGGTCACCGTGGAAGCCCGTTCCACGTCGATCCTGCAGGTTCTGGCGCTGTCATCACCGGACAGCAGCATGGATGTGGTGGAGATCTCCAACTATGCCCTGCTGAACGTGCTGGATGAGCTGGTGCGGGTGCCGGGGGTGGGTAACGCTTCCCTGTTCGGTGCCCAGGACTATTCCATGCGTATCTGGTTGCGGCCAGACAAGCTGGCCCAGTATGACTTGACCCCTGCCGATGTTGCCGCATCGATTCGCTCCCAGAATGCCCAGTTCGCCGCCGGACGTATCGGTGCCGAGCCAGCGCCACAGGGTCAGGCCTTTACCTATAGTGTGTCGGTTCCCGGACGCCTGGAAAGCACCGAGGAATTCGGCAATATCATCCTGCGCAGTGACGAAGACGGTGCCAGTCTGCGTCTGAAGGACGTTGCACGCATTGAGCTGGGCGCACAGAACTACGACTTTGACGCCACCTTTAACGGCGAACCCACCGTTCCCCTGGGTGTCTACCTGCAGCCCGGGGCCAATGCCCTGGATGCGGCCGCCGCAGTACGGGAGGCCATGGACGACATCAGCAGTCGTTTTCCTGAGGGGCTTTCCTACAGCATCCCCTATGACACCACGCGCTTTATCGATATATCCATCCAGGAGGTCATCAGCACCTTTATTGTTGCGGTGCTGCTGGTGGTCGTGGTCACGTTCCTCTTCCTCCAGCACTTCCGTGCCACCCTGATTCCCCTGGTGGCGATACCGGTCTCGTTGATCGGCACCTTTGCCGGCATGCAGGCGCTGGGCTTCTCGATCAACCTGCTGACCCTGTTCGGGCTGATACTGGCCATCGGGGTGGTGGTGGATAACGCCATTATCATCATGGAGAACGCCGAGCGCCTGATGAAGGAAGAGAAAATGTCGGCGTACCATGCCTCGGTGGAAACCGTGAAACAGGTCTCCGGCGCGGTGGTGGCATCAACCCTGGTGTTGGTGGCCGTGTTCGCCCCTGTTGCCTTCCTGGGCGGTCTGAGTGGCGAGCTGTACCGTCAGTTTGCGATCACTATCGCGGTGTCAGTGATCATCTCGGGTGTGGTTGCGCTGACGTTGACCCCGGCCATGTGCGCCATGCTGCTCGGTGGCCAGCCGAAAAAGCAGATGATCCTGTTCCGCTGGTTCGACAAGGGTTTCGAGGTCATTACCAGCGGCTTTGTAAAGGTCGTGGATTTCCTGCTCCGGCATGTGGTGCTGGGGGTATTCCTGTTTGTGGCTATGCTGGCGGGTACGGTATTCCTGTTAAACAGCATGGCGTCGGGCCTGGTGCCCAAGGAAGATCAGGGCTTCGTGCTGGTAGCCCCGTCGCTGCCCGCGGCCTCATCCCTTAGCCGTACCGCCGATATGCGGGACGACCTGGTTGCACAGATGATGGATGTGCCTGAAATCGCCAATGTGGTTGCTTTCGCCGGCTACGACATTATCGCCAGTGCCTTGCGTACCAATGCCGGGGTCTCCTTTGTCACCCTGGAAGACTGGTCGAAGCGTGAAGGGCCGGGCCAGAGCGCGGATGCTGTTGCCGGCAAGATCATGGGTATCGGTGCCGGTATGCCCGATGCGCGGGTTATGGCCTTTACTCCGCCACCTATTCGGGGGCTGTCCACCACTGGTGGCGTAGAGGGCTACGTGCAGGTACGCGGTGGCAGGACAACGGCTGAGCTCAAGTCCATTGCTGACCGGTTTTCCCAGGCAGCCAACCAGCGCCCCGAACTGCAGAACGTGCGGGTTACCCTGGACACCGGCATTCCCAAGTACGAGGCCACCGTCGACCGGGAGAAGGCACAGGCCGCCGGCGTGCCGGTGGACCAGGTTTTCATCACCATGCAAAGTACCTTCGGCTCGCTGTACGTAAATGACTTTACGCTGCTCGGGCGTAACTGGCAGGTGAACCTTCAGTCTGAAGGCGAGTTCCGCAGTCACCCGGAGGATCTGCGTCGGGTTTTTGTACGGTCCCAGTACGGCGAGATGATCCCGGTCAGTTCCCTGGTGGACCTGGAGCGCAGTGCCGGAGCGGATATTCTCAACAGGTTCAACCTTTACCCGTCAGCAAAACTGCTGGCAGATCCAGGCCCCGGTTACACCACCGGCGACGCCCTTCAGGCGCTACAGGAGGTGGGCAACGACGTATTTGACCGTAACACCCAGCTGGGCTGGACCGGTGAGGCTTACCAACTACAGGCTGGCGCCGACACGGGTGTGATTGCCTTCGGGCTCGGGTTGTTGCTGGTGTTCCTGATCCTGTCGGCCCAGTATGAGCGCTGGGGGCTGCCCCTGGCGGTGGCCACGGCCGTGCCTTTTGGTGTCTTCGGGGCGGCGGCTGCTTCCCTGTTGCGGGGCTTTCCCAATGATATCTACTTCCAGGTGGGTTTGCTGGTGCTGATCGGCCTGGCGGCCAAGAATGCGATACTGATTGTGGAGTTCGCGGCCCAGAACCGTCGTGCCGGTATGAGCAGTACCGAGGCTGCCAGTGAGGCGGCCCGCCAGCGTTTCCGTGCCATCATGATGACGGCACTGACGTTTATCGTGGGTTCCATGCCGCTGGCCTTCAGTACCGGGGCCGGCGCGGCAAGCCGGCAGGAGATTGGCACCGTGGTCGTCGGTGGCATGATCGTAGCCAGCACCCTGGCGCTGTTCTTTGTGCCGCTTTTCTTCAAGCTCATTGAAGATCTTGGTGATTGGCGGCAAAGCCGCAAGAGGCCCAGCGGGGACTAGTGTTCCATCCTCGCAGCGTTCACGAAAGCCCGGTCCGCCGGGCTTTCGTGTTTCTGCTTTCCTGGCGTGAAACCTGTAGATCCTCTTTACAGTCAAGATTTTGGTCTATGTGTATGAAATGGCGTTATTAATGGATTTTCGACGCTGCCAAAGGCCGCGCCGTGTCTCACCCTTGCGACATAAACTCCGGGCACACGGATTATTCACTTTCCGTTGATCCGGGGAATATCATTAAAAACAGCCGCTTAAAGAATAATCGAAATTCTGGCACAGGAATCGCAGTTCTCTCCTTTGCGGGCCTGGTGCATGGAGTACCTGTGAGCGCTCAGGTGTCGGAGGCCCTGAATAACCAAGAGCCAATAACGTAAAGGGAAGGGACATCATGAATACCAAGAGAAACTTGCTGGCTATGGCCATTGCGGTAGGACTGGGTGTTTCCGGGGTTGCCTGGGCGGACCAGGGTGGTGACGGAGATCCGAACACCAACGCTGATAATACCTCCACCGCCAACAATGACTATTCCGGAAATACCGATTCCGGCAATGACAACTCCACGGATAACTCGAACAATTCCGATAACTCGGACAGCAGCACTGATGTTGCGGACTCGTTCAAGATTGCAGACAGTGGAAATGATATGTCAGACAATTCGGACAACTCCGATAATTCTGACAATTCAGACAACAGTTCCAGTGTCGCCGATTCCTACAAGATCGCCGATACAGCGAACGACATGTCTGACAACTCGGACAACTCCGATAATTCGGACAACTCCGACAACAGCACTGACGTCGCCGATTCGTTCAAGATCGCGGACAGTGGCAACGACAATTCGGACAACTCCGACAACTCCGACAATTCGGATAACTCGGATAACTCCGACAACTCTGACAACAGCACCGCTGTGTCCGATTCCTTCAAGATTGCCGACAGCGGCAACGACAACTCGGATAATTCGGACAACTCCGATAATTCCGACAACTCTGACAACAGCACCACAGTCAGTGACTCCTTCAAGGTGGCCAACAGTGGCAACAGTGACAGCTCGGACAACTCCGCCAATGCCACTGATTCCTACAACTCCAACAGCAGCACCAACACGCTGACCCTGAGTGTCAGTGCGTTCATGAACACTGCGGAGCTGGATGGAACCGTGTCTGGTGTCACTACCACCTATGGGGATGCGAGCGGTGGCTCCTATACCCATGTCAGCAACAATAATGAAGTCTCCGGTGGCTCTGCGAACTTCACCGGTGTCGGTGCATTTGCCCAGAACGTCGGGACAGGAAGCGTGACTCAGGCCAATGTCAGCGTCATGTCGAACCTGACCACTGGCAACTAGGGAAATGAGGCCGTCTGCTCGCGCAGGCGGCCCGTTTTTCAGGAGAAATGCCATGGGTAGCGTCACCAGAAGGATTCTGCAGGCATCTGTGTTGCTGGGATTACTGTGCGGGCTGTCACCGGCGCTCGCAGAACAGTGGATGAATGTCTCGCCCCTGACGGATGACCAGCTGGCCAGCGCCAGCGGCCGTCAGGGCGTCACCATGCAGTGGCAGATGAACGACACGGAGCAGAACGCATCAGTCGCCGACAATGTGCTTTCCGGAAACGTGGTCACCGGCGACAACTATCTGTCAGACAGTGCCTTCGGGCACATGAACGGTATCGCCACCGTGATCCAGAACACCGGCAACCAGGTGGTCATCCAGGACAGCACCCAGATCAATATACTCATCAATCAGTAACCGGAGGTGGGGCATGGGCAGGTTCGCAGTGCTGGCAACGGGGCTGATGTGCAGCCTGCTCTGGCCCCAGGCCCAGGCTGGCTCGGTCATCGTGCCGGGTATCGGCGGGGACCTGGCCATTCCGGTGGAAAGCTATCGTGAGAAAACCTTCAGCGAAGTGATCCGCCAGCAATACGACTTCAGTTGCGGGTCCGCTGCGGTGGCTTCGTTATTGTCCTATCACTATGGACATGAAGTGACCGAACAGGAGGTGTTCCGCTCCATGTTTGCCCTGGCCGACGAGGAAAAGGTCCGGCGCGAGGGGTTCTCCATGCTGGACATGAAGCGCTACCTGGAGCTGGAGGGGTACCAGGCCGATGGCTTCCGCATGGGCCTGGCTGGTCTGCGGGAGCAGGTGCGGTTGCCAGTCATCGTGTTGATCAACATCCGGGGATTCCGGCATTTCGTGGTGATCAAGGGCATCAGTGACCAGGAAGTGCTGGTTGGGGACCCCGCCCGGGGGCTGAAAGCCTACAGTCATGGTGAATTCGGGGAGTACTGGGACGGCACCGCCTTTGTCATAAGAAGCCATCTGCGTGAAGGGCGGGCGACGTTTCGCAGCGATGGCGACTGGCCGGCACTGGCCCGTGCGCCGGTAGGAAGCGGAATCCGGGAATTGCCCGGAGCTCATACCTTGCCTTACTGGCCCTCTTCAAGGGAGTGGTGACCATGAACAATGTTTGCAGACTGATGGTTGCTGTGATGCTTTTCCCCGGCCCCCTGTTGGCAGCGACACCAGTGAACGAGGTATTGAACCTGGCGGGACCGGTGCTGGCCGATGAGGAACTGGACCGGCTGCGAGGCGGTTTTATGCAGGACGGGCTGGAGATCTCCATCGGCCTGGACCAGATCGTTGCGCTGAATGGCCAGGAACTGATTGTTAACCGACTGACCATTCCGAACCTGAACCAGAAGATGCGTGGGGAGGTGGCCCACCGTATGGAAACCGTGGTGCAGGTCATGCAGCCTGATGAACCGGCGGGCGCCCGGGTCGCCGTGGGGCCCGGTATCGGCGGAAGTGGCTGGACCACCGTCATCCAGAACAGCCTGAATTCCACGGTGATCCAGAACATCCACCGGCTCAATATCGAACTCAATAACCTTGCTGTTCACCAGCAGGTGCCACTGCACCTGGGCGAGCACCTCAATCGCCTGTTGAGCCGTTGATCCTGCCAGCACCCAGTAGTTAACGAATCAACCAGGCAGGACACTAGAGGTTGATCGGTAGCCGCAGGGTAATCTCTGCATTGGGGGCGTTGTCGGTCACTCCGACGCTCACCGCCATACTCAGGCTGGTATCCCGGGTCAGCCGCTGGGATAGACCGAAGGTCAGTGAGCCCACGTGTACCTGCTCAAACCGTGTGTCAAACAGGCTGTTATCCAGCTCATAGTCTGTCTCGCCGATGATCGAGTGGTCATAGCCCAGGCTGAACGAGGTGCGTTCGTTGAAGGCAAAGCCCATACCGAACCCGAACCGGATAACGTCACCCGGGTCGATGGTGCCACCGTTACGTTCACCCTCATCTTCCTCCATGGTCCAGACGTAGCTCAGGTTGCCGAACAGCACCGCCGGATCGGTGGGGTAGATAAATGAGATGCCTGGCTCTATGGACCAGAAGCCGGATCCGGTAGGGCGCTCCCTGAGTTCTACCCCGATGGGGTTGTTGTTGCTGTCGTAGATGATCCTCTGGCCCACGTCATAGGGACCTTCGCCGGTGGGCGCCTTTACCCGCAGGCTGCCGATCAGGTATGGCCAGCCATCCAGGCCATCATTGATCTGGTAGCGTGCCGACACTTCCACATCGCCCAGACCGTCACCGGATGACTCGCGGATGGTGTCGAGGGGCGTGCCCTGAAAAACCTCCCGCTCCCGCAGGTCTTCATTGATGATCAGGTAGGGCACCCGTATGCCAGCCTCGAAACGGCTGGAAAAGCCATACTTCATGGCCAGGGCCCCAGTGAAGATATCCCGTTGCACTTCCGAGATATTGATCAGCCCTACCAGCAAGGCGGGAATGACCGTATAGCCTTCTACGGCCACCACGGTGGAATTGCTGTGGGCATAGGAGACGGAAGGCTCGATGGTGATTCGCCCCGGGGAGGTTACGATCCCCCGGTCGTAGGTGATGGAGGCTACCTCGGTGGCCTGGTTGGAGGCGGCTTCACGGGCTTCGGAGCCCACGGTCGTGTCCGGGGCAGGTTGTTGGCTGAGCGCCGTAACCGGCAAAAGGCCCAGTGCGGTTGTCAGGGGTAGCAGGATCCGGGCTATGCGCATGGTCATTCCTTACCGGCGGGTTTGACGTCCGGGTGTGTTGGCTGAGTGGATGGTGTCTGATAACGGCAGTTGGTACTTGTCGATCAGACGGTAGAAAGAGGCACGGGAGATGCGTAGCAGACGGGCGGCCGCTGAAATGTTATGCCGGGTCAGCGCCAGGCTGCAGTGCAGGGCTTGTCGCTCAGCCCTGGACCGGAACTGGGCCAGGCTCAGGTCGTGGTGATCGTGGACATTGGCAGGAATCCCGTACAGGCCCAGGTCCATGGGCTCTATCTGCGGGCTTTCACCCAGCAGCAGGGCCTGCCGCAACCGGTTCTGCAGTTCCCGCAGGTTGCCGGGCCAGCTATGGGTAATCAGCCGCTGCATGGTGGCCTGGCTGACCGGCTTTGGCGACAGGTGGGGCGGTAGTCGTTGGAGCAAGGCCTCCGTCAGTTGGGGGATGTCCTCCGGGCGCTCGCGCAGCGGGGGCAGCTCCACTGCCATCTCACCCAGCCTGAAAAACACGTCCTGGCGGAAGGTGCCGTGGCGTACAAGCTCGGACAATGGCGTGGAAGCCGTGGCAATGAGCCGGGCGTTAATCCGCACTGGGCGGTTAGAGCCAACACGTTCAACGACCCCCTCCTGGAGGAAACGGAGCAGGTACGACTGTTGAACCAGGGAAAGTTCGTCAATACCCGCCAATAGCAGACTGCCGCCATCCGCAGCCTCCAGACGGCCCGTACGCTGACTCGTGGCATGGGTGAATGCGCCTTTCTCGTGACCGAAAAGCTCACTCTGGGTCAGTGAGACCGGCAGCGCCGCGCAGTTGATGGTGATCAGTGGGCCATGGCGGGCCAGGGACTGTTCATGGACCAGTCGGGCCGCGGCTTCCTTTCCGGTGCCGCTTTCGCCGTAGATCAACACGGGTTCACTGGTGCCCGCAAACCGCCTGAGCCTCGAAATAACATGGCGGATGGCAGCTGACTCCCCGGTGAGTGCAATCTCCTGGTAGTCGTCGCCGGTTGCTGGTGTGGCCTTCTGATGAAGTTCCGCCATGCCCCATAGGTGCCCTGCAACCATGGCCAGCCTTTCCCAGTCGATCGGTAACGTGTGATAGTCCGAGCAGTGCAGTGAGGTGAGGTAGGCCAGCTGACGGTTCAGGCTGGGCGCTTCTGGCAGGATGCCGATCCACAGGGGAATATTCAGCTGTTCAAACCAGCGGTCCAGGTGGGGAACGCCGTCTTTCGGGTAACGAGTCAGGTCCAGTATGCCCACATGTCCCTGATGCCCGTCGGGCAGTCCAAACCGGGGTGGGACCGTATAATCGAACTGATGTACCTGCCAGCCTGAGCTCAGGACACCAGGCACCTGGACAGCTTGGGTGCCATGGGTCAGCCAGGTGAGTTTGCGTTTGGAATCCATTGTGCCACCGTCCAGGTCAGCGTGCCGGGGCCCGGCGCACATTGTGTTTGGTGGATGCCGGACTTAAGCTGATCCGGGATGCCCCCTGTGGTCGCCTGCTTTGTAGCTGCTGGAATCGCGACCGGGGCATCCATCGGGTCCTGGCGGGAAAACAAACAGGTTATGTGCCATAAAATGAGAACTGCCGCATGACCAGTGTGTTAACTAAGTCACAAAAATGGCATCTGCTGCGGCGTGTAAAATATACGGACAGTTCAGCTTGTGTGAAGTCCGTCAGTGTTCCAGACAGGGCACAACCACTTAAATCGTCACTCGACTGTCAGCAGCGACATCATAGAGAGCTTCAAGAGAAGAAATATGGCAGATCGCGAAACAGCCCTGAAAGACGAAATGCTTGGCCTTCTGGAGAATGCCCGGCAACGTACCCTGGCGCTGGTCGATTCCCTGGATGACGACCAGCTACAGGTACCCTGGCACCCGGGAGTAAACCCGCCGCTCTGGGAAATGGGCCACTCCTCGTTCTTTTACGAGGTATTTGTTCTGAACCTGCTGGACGGTACCCCGAGCTATGACCCATCCATGGATGACCTCTGGGACTCGTTCCATATTGACCACCGGGACCGCTGGAACCGGGATTACTTTCCGGGCCGGGAGCAGACCCGGAACTACATGCTCACCATCTATGACAGGATCGCCCAACGCATCCGGGAGCAGCCGCTGGATGAGCGGTCGCGGTACCTCTATCGCTACGCGATCTACCACCAGCATATGCATATAGAATCCATGACCTGGTGCCGCCAGACCGTGGGCTACCCGCCGCCTCCGGGGGTGATGAAGCCCGCCTCCGCTCGCGGCGAGCAACTGGGAGATGCGCGGATTCCGGCTGGCACCTGGCTGATCGGCATGCCCGGGGAGTCAGCCGACTACGCCGGTGAAGACTTCGCGTTTGATGGCGAAAAACCTCGCCATACAGTGGCTCTGGACGCGTTCAGCATTTCCCGTGCACCGGTGAGCAACGCTGAGTTTCTCGCCTTTTTGGAAGATGGCGGTTACCGCCGTCCCGAGCTCTGGTCCTTCGGCGGTCGCAAGTGGCTTCAGAGCGAAACCGACGTAGCACTGGTCTTCGGTGAACGTGAACCGGTCTTGCGGGCGCCAAGACATCCGCTGTACTGGCGCCTGCATGAGGGCCAGTGGCAGGAGCGATTGTTTGACCAGTGGCAGCCACTGGAACCGGATGCCCCGGTGATCCATGTCTCATACTGGGAAGCCGAGGCGTGGTGCAACTGGGCAGGCCGACGTCTGCCGACGGAAACGGAATGGGAAGTGGCCGCCCTGGGGAATCGCCCGGGCGAAGCATTCCGACGCTTCCCCTGGGGTAACGAGCCGCCCACCCCGGAGCGCGTGGACATGGACACCACCATGATGGCCCGGCAGCCCGCCAGTGCTATGCCAGCTGGCGAGAGCCCCTTTGGCTGCCGGCAGATGATCGGCACCTGCTGGGAGTGGACCAGCGACCAGTTCCTGCCTTACGACGGCTTCAAGGTGGACATGTATCCATTCATGTCTACCCTGCAGTTTGGTGACCACAAGGTGACCCGTGGTGGCGGGTGTGCCACCTCGTCGGTATTGATTCGAGGCACCTATCGCCAGGCTTACCTGCCACAGCGCAATGACGTGTACACGGGTTTCCGCACCTGTGCCCTGTAACCGCCCCGCCCCGGGAGAGCGACGATGAACTTGTATGAAACCGACGAGTTACTGGGCCAATACCTGGCCTTTCATTACGGCGACAGCTATTTCGGTGTTGGCAATTATCCTGCCCGCTGCGCCAGCATTTGCCTGGAGCACATGGCCGGGCGAGAAAAAAAACGGGCACTGGACCTCGGGTGCGCGGTAGGGCGCACCAGTTTCGAACTGGCCCGGGCCTTTGACGAGGTCGTGGCGCTGGATCTCTCCAATCGCTTCATCGAGGCCGCCAACACCCTCAAGCGGGACGGTCAGATGGATTACTTCCTGCGGGAGCAGGGGGAACTGGGCACCCAGGCGACCGCCTCCCTGGCCGCTCACCAGCTCGCCAACCGTGCTGAGCGGGTCCGCTTCGAGGTGGCGGATGCGTGCAACCTGGGACCGGAGCAAGAGGGCTATGACCTGGTGTTTGCGGGCAACCTGATCGACCGCCTGCAGGACCCGGGCGCCTTTCTCTCTGGTGTCCACAAGCTGCTGAATGACAAAGGTGTACTGGTAATCAGCTCACCCTATACCCTGCTGGAGGAGTTCACGCCCCGGGGGAAGTGGGTGGGCGGGTTCGAGCGCCACGGCCAGCCGTTCACGGTGCTGGATGGCATGAAGGACATACTGGCTCCCCACTTTGACCTGCTCGGCGAGCCGGTGGATGTGCCATTCGTTATCCGCGAGACGGCTCGCAAGTATCAGCACACCATTGCCGAGCTGACGGCCTGGCAGCGGAAAGCTTAGCGTCTGATCCAGGGATCTTGTGAAACCTTTATGGCCTTGAGACAAGCCGCATCGGGGGCTGGGGCTTCGGTGGAATGTTCCGGGGTGGGGGTGCTTTCTCCGCTGCAATTCACGGTACGTCCTGTACCGACCTTGCACCGCGCCATCCATGGCGCTGCTGCGAAAGCACCCCCACCCCGAAACATCCAGACAACGGAGTTGCCTTCAGGGAAATGCCTGCAGCTTTAGTCGGGCTTTATATTTCGCGGTCTTGCCTCTTGTCTCTGTTGCGGTAACTGTAAGTTCGCACGGGGATGTGGTGGGGGACCTTTTGGAGCAGCGCCATGGATGGCGCGGTGCAAGGTCGGTACAGGACGTACCGTGAATTGCAGCGGAAAAAGGTCCCCCACCGCAGCCCCAGGCAACCAAGCCAAAATGCCCAGTCAAAACCCAGGCAGTCCCAGACCCCCACTCCAGATTGCATGAAACAATCAGGCCTTCGGCATGGGTAACTCAGGCAGCCCGGTTTCCCTGACCAGGCCCTGCATAAGCCGCATGCTGGCGTCCTCATCCCCCATATGGGCATTCAAACGGCTCAGCTCCGCCAACGTCTCCTGGCTGCGACGCAAATGCAGGCTGGTCTCGAAATACTCCCGGGCCTTGCCCCACAACTCATTACGCAAACTCAGGCGACCCAGGGCTAACAACAGCTCCGGATTGTTGGGCCGGTCCTGCAGCCAACGCTCTGCTGCCAGCAATTGCTCATCCGGCTTGGAACCACAGATGCGTCCATAAAGGTGAATCAGCTCGTCGCTCCAGTGATTGCGCAGTACTTTCCGCAGCAGCGTCTCTGCCTGGGCCTCCTGGCCGGCTTTCGCCAGCAATTCGGTATACACCCGGATGGTATGCTCGTCTCGGCGCATGGAGCTCGGCAGCTCGTCCCACAACCGGGTCAAAGTGGAAAGATCCTGGTTACCTTGCCGCCGGCACTCCTCGGCAGCCCGGTGTAGCAGGTTGTGCCAAACCGTCCGTTCCAGCCGGTCCAGTTCTGCTGGATCTCCCAACTGGCGCTTGCGCAGTTCTGGCAACAGTTTGGACAATTCCCGCCAGTCTTCCAGTCTCAGGTAGGTGTTCTTCAGCAACTTGAGAACGAACGGGTGATGGGGGGCCTGTTTTCGCAAACGTACCAGGGTAGCCAGAGCCTGCTCCAGGCGGTTGGCGTTCAGTTGCAGCTGGGCCTGGGTAATGCCCACCGCCAGGTCTGAGCCGGGAGTGCTTTCAAAGGCCTTGCGCAGCAACTCATCCACAGCGTCGTGGTCGCCGGCTTCCGAGGCGGCCTGGGCGGCGGCCAGGTAGTTGATCAGCGGGGTCTCCGCCTGCTCTGCAGAAGATTCGAGCTTCTTGCGGGCGTGGGGCCAGTTACCCTCAGCCAGCGCCAGCAGACCTTCGGTGGTCCGGCGGCGCGCCCGGCGTTTCTGACTGCGGGCGAGCCAGTGAGTAACCGCACCGGTGCCGCGGGTCAGTCGTCGTACCGCAGAGATCAGGAGCATCAGGGCCAGGGTAAGAACCACCAGCAGCACCACGCCTACCCAGAAATTGGTTTCCACCAGGTAGTTGCCCAGACTGATGCGGATGTATCCCAGGTCGTATTGCAGCCCGAGGCTCAGACCGAGGCCGAGCAACAGCGCAACGACGAGGATAATCACCAGTCGCATCATGACTCGTCGCCTCCGTTGCTGTTATCGCCGTCCATCTGCGCTTCGTTGTTGACGTGCCGGCCAGCGATACGCCCCTTGAGCAGGGACAGGGACTGGCTGATATCCGGCAGTTCCGGGTTGATTTCCCGGTCTTTCAGTTCCGCGAGGGTCTCCCGCAGGGCGGTTACCCGGTTATCGGTGCCGTCATACCAGTCCTCGAGGGAGGTGACGGCCTTCTCCATCGCCTGTTGGTAGAGGTCGTCATGCCCCCGCAGTACCGCGAGTTCGGCCTGCTCCAGCATCAGCTGCAGGTTCAGCCGGGCCCAGGCGCTCTGGTCGGGAGACAACAGGGGTTTGACCGGTTCGTCCAGTCGGCGGATGGATACCACCTCTTTCAGGCTGTCCTTCGCTCTTTGCCAGGCCCTGGCTGCCGTGTTTTCTTCAGTGGTCGCGGTGTCATCCTGGCTGGATTGGTCAGCGCTGAAGCCGGGGGCCCGTTCTTCGATCAGGGCCTGGTCGGTTAGCTGGCTGACAGCCTCCCGGGCGGCTTCCAGTCGAAGGTAAAGGCCAGTGCGGTCCACATCGGTCACGCTGCGCAGGGCCATGATCTCTTTCGACAACTGCTCACGAACCGGGTAGACACCCACGTCATCGGTTTCCCGGAGTACCTCGTCGGCGGAATTGAGGGCGGCGAGGGCCCCCCGGATATCCTGCTCTATCAGCAACCGCTGGTTGGCGATGCGCAGCAGGTACTCCGCCTCTGCCAGCAGCCAGTCGGTGCGGGTACGATTGCCCGCATCCAGCAGTTCGCGGGCATTGTGGTCGATCTGCCGCTGCTGTTCCCCCAGTGTTTGCTGCTGCTCGCGCAGGGTGTTTTCTACGGACTGGAGACGCTCACTGCGGTCACTGGAGCCCTGGTCAAGACGCTGGTCCAGCTGGCGGTTCAGCTCGCTGACATGTTCCAGGGACTGTTCAAGTTGCTGCTGGACCTGCCACTGCTGCCAGCTCCATAACGCAAGGGCAATCAGCCCGGCCAGCAGGATCAGGCAGACGATCCAGAGAGGCCAGGTCTTGCCCCCGGGAGGCGTGTTGGTATCGGGTACGGTGGCGGGCAGCTGATTGTTGGATTCTGTCACGGGCATCCTTACTGACGGTCAGGGCGTTCCGGGCGGCGGGTGGTGCCGGCCTGTTGACGAGGATAGCAGTGAATCACCCGTTCCACGATTTCCTCGTCGGTCATGCCGGTGGCACACACCACCCGTTTAAAACCGGCAGTCCGGGCCTGGCGGGCCACCCGGTCGACGGGCACGAGGAGCAGGCTGTCCCGGTAATTATGGCTGCTATTCTCACTCAGTGCGATGAAATTGTTCAATGTTTCCCCGGAAAGGGCAACGATGACGTCGGGCCGGAAGTGGTCCAGGCAGGCCTCAACAACCGTTGCCGGAGGTGTCGGCTGCTGGCGCCGGTAAAGGGGTAGTACAGTGACCCGCGCGCCCCGCTGTTCGAGGGTCTGCCGAAGCAGTTCGCGACCCTGGTCGCCCCGGGCCAGGAGTACCTTGTCGTGTTCCAGGTTCTGTAGAGAAGGTAGTTGCAACAGCGCTTCGCTGGTAAAGCCGGTGGGAGGGTGTTCCGGGGCCAGCCCGGCCCGGGCCATGACCGCTGCGGTGCCGGCCCCGACACCATACCAGTGAACACCCACCGGTAGCTGGGGCCACCAGGTATCGATACGCTCCAGCAACTGGCTGGCCGCGTAGGGGCTTACGGCGATCACGTGCTGGTACAGGTCCAGGTCGAGGATAACCTGGCGGGCCTCGGGTGTTTCCGGCAGTGGCACCCTCTCGATGGCAGGCAGCACCCGGGTGCTGGCGCCTGCAGCTTCAAAGGCGCCTGCCAGCCGGCTGGCCTGAGGTTCCGGCCGACAGATGAGTACGCGGGCGCCGGTAAGGGGCTGGCTTGTGTTACTTCGGGGTGTGGCCATAGATATCGGCGAGAATCCGGTCAGCACCCTGGCTGAGCAAATCTTCGGCGAGCTCCCGGCCCAGTTTTTCCCCGTCCTCGCGACGGCAGCGGCCCTCTGCGCGGAGAATCTGCTCACCGTTGACGGCACCCACCAGGCCGCGTAGCCACAGGGTGTCATTGTCTTCCAGCAGTGCGTAGGCAGCGATGGGTACCTGGCAGCCACCCTCCAGGCGCCGGTTGAGGGCGCGCTCGGCGCTGACCCGGTCCCAGGAATCCTTGTGGTTCAGTGGCGCCAGAAGGTCGATCAGCTCCTTGTCATCCAGGCGGCATTCGATGCCCAGGGCGCCCTGGCCTACAGCCGGCAGTGACAGTGTGTCGGGAAGGGTATAGCGGATGCGATCATGGAACCCCAGACGCTTGAGGCCGGAAGACGCCAGTACGATGGCCTGGTATTCGCCGGCGTCCAGCTTGGCGAGGCGGGTGTTGACGTTGCCACGAAGAGTACGAATGTCCAGGTCCGGCCGATAGGCTCTCAGCTGGGCTTCACGACGCATGCTGGCGGTGCCCACCACGGCTCCGTGGGGAAGCGCTTCAACGCTTTCATAATCGTTGCTGATGAAGGCATCGGTAGGATCTTCCCGTTCGCAGATGGCTACCAGGCCAAGGCCATCCGGGAACCCCATGGGGACGTCTTTCATGGAGTGCACGGCCAGGTCGGCGCGGCCGTCCAGCATGGCTTCTTCCAGTTCCTTGACGAACAGGCCCTTGCCACCAATTTTTGCCAGCGGGACGTCCAGGATCTTGTCACCCTGGGTCTTGATGCCCACCAGCTCCACTTCCACGCTGTCGTGCAGGCGCTCAAGTTCGGCCTTGATGAATTCCGCCTGCCAGAGGGCGAGGGCGCTGTTACGGGTTGCGATACGCAGTGTACGTTTTGCCATGATATCCATGTTCTTGAGCGGTGAGAATTGGTGGCTGAGCGGTTAATCCGAAGCCAATGACAAGCTGCCAACAAGCCTAACGCGCCAGCCTCGAAAAGTCCCGTATTCAGAGCTCCCGCAGCCGCTGACGGACCCGTGCAACATGCCTCCGGCTGACCGGCAGGGTGTCTGTGAGGTCGGTCAGTCGGAGCTGGCATGTGCCGTCATCGAGTCGCTCCAGGGCGCGGACATAGCGGGTGCCCACCAGGGTATTGCGGTGGATGCGCAGCAACTGGTCCGGAAAACGCTGCTCCAGGGCCTTGAGACTGAGGTCCGTCAGGGTTTCGCCCTTATCATGGTGCAGGGTGACGTATTTCTGGTCAGCCTCGCAATACCTCACCTGGGTCATGTCCACCAGCTCTGTGCCCCGGGCGCTGGTCACACTCAGGTGATGGCTCTCGTCCGGTCGGGCCCTGAGGGCCTGCAGCTGTGCCCGGTTGAGGCGCTCCGCCCGCCCCAGGGCATCCGCCAGCGCCTGCTGGCGTACCGGTTTGAGCAGGTACGCCGCCGCCTGCACCTCGAAGGCGCGAATGGCGTATTCGTCGTAAGCGGTGCAGAAAATGATGGCGGGCGGATCCGTCTGGGTGGCAAGGCTCTCGGCCACGTCCAACCCGTCGCCCCCCGGCATGCGAATGTCCAGCAGCACCACATCGGGAGTATGGCCGGCCACCGCCGTAAGCACCTCGGAGCCGGTGGCTGCCTCCGCGACGACCTGGTAGCCCTCGATCCCTTCGATCATGCGTTGCAGCCGTTCCCGGGCCAGGGGCTCGTCGTCGGCAATGAGTACGCGTAGCTGGTTCATCGGCTTGTGCCTGTGGTTTGCCAGGGGAGTCTCAGGGTCACCGTGTAAAGCTCACCCTGATGGCTGTGCTTGAGCACCGCGGTTTCGCCGAACAGGGCCTGGATGCGGGCCTGGATGTTACGGATGGCTACCCGGTTGCCCTGATGATTGCTGGCGCCGCTGTCCGGTTTCGGATTCTGCACCAGCAGGTAAACGTACTGCCCGCTGCGCTGGCTTTCAATAACCACCGTGCCACCCTCGGGGCGGGGCTGGATGCCATGGTAGATGGCATTTTCCACCAGTGGTTGCAGTGTCAGGGGCGGGATCGCCTGGTCATTCAGGGCATCATCGGTGCGCCAGTCCACCCTAAGTCGCTCGCCGAGGCGTAGCTGCTCCAGTGCCAGGTAGCGACGGCACAGGGCCAGTTCTTCCTTCAGCGGGACCAGCCGTTCGCTGGTGTTAAGGGATGCCCTGAACAGTTCGGACAGGTCCAGTACCGCATCTTCCGCCTGCTCCGGGCGGGTGCCGATCAGGCTGGCAATGGTGTTCATGCTGTTGAACAGGAAGTGGGGGTGAATGCGGGCCTGCAGTGCGGTCAGCCGGTAGGTCATTTCGGCCTGTTTCTGCTGGCGCCACTGATGCTGAAGATAGAAATAGCGCAGCACCATCAGGGTGGCGATCACCGCAATGAGCAGGCTTTTCCCCACGGCCTGCCATTGGGCGGCGGTTTCCCCGGGGTAGAGGAAACGGGTTGCCACGCCACTGAATAACAACACGTCAGCGATGACCAGGATCACCATGGCGAGGGTGGCGCGGGTGGTTGTCAGGCCTGTCAGCCAGGGTCGGGCGAGGCAGATCAGGGCGGCGCTGGTGAGAACGGTCCACTGCACCAGCAGTGACACGAGGCCAAAGTAGTTCCAGTCGATCCACTGGCCCCGGGCGTGGGCCATGGCCAGCAGCATCACCATCAGTTCGCTGCTGATTACCAGCATGAATACCGAGCGTACCCGGCAGAGGTCCGGCACAAAAAAGCCGGACACGCCCCCGTTAGAACTGTCCTGGTCCGGATTTTTACTATGGCCGGTGGTCATGCGGGTGAGAGTCCTCTCCGGGGTGTTATAATCCGCTCACATTTTTCGCACCCGGACCATTCTGCCGGGCAGTCAGCAGGAAAGATACACCATGACCGATCCGAACAAGAGTTCCGAAAAGCCCTGGGGCGGCCGATTCAGCGAGCCAACCGACGCATTTGTGGAGAAGTTCACGGCTTCCGTGGCCTTTGATCAGCGCCTTTACCACCACGACATCCGCGGCTCCATCGCCCACGCCACCATGCTGGCCGAGGTGGGGGTGCTGACCGTCGAGGAAAGGGACCAGATCATCGAAGGCCTGGAAGCGGTCCGCGCCGAGATCGAAAGAGGGGAGTTTCCCTGGTCCGTGAGCCTCGAAGACGTCCATATGAATATCGAGGCCCGACTCACTGACCGTATTGGCATCACCGGCAAGAAGCTCCACACAGGCCGAAGCCGAAATGACCAGGTGGCCACGGATATCCGCCTGTACCTGCGTGACGAGATTGATGCCATTGCCGAGGAGCTTACCCGTCTGCGAGCCGGTCTGTTGGACCTGGCGGAACGCGAGGCTGACACGATAATGCCGGGCTTCACCCACCTGCAAACCGCTCAGCCGGTCACTTTCGGTCATCACCTGCTGGCCTGGGCCGAGATGCTGGAGCGGGACGCAGAACGCCTGCAGGACTGCCGCAAACGGGTCAACGTCATGCCCCTGGGCGCCGCTGCGCTGGCTGGCACCACCTATCCCATCGACCGGGCCATGACCGCACAGCTGCTGGGCTTTGACCGGCCCACCGAGAACTCCCTGGACTCGGTCAGTGACCGGGATTTCGCTATCGAGTTCTGCAGTTTCGCGGCGCTGCTGATGACCCACCTGTCCCGCTTCAGCGAAGAGTTGGTGCTTTGGACCTCAGCCCAGTTCGACTTCATCGACCTGCCGGATCGTTTCTGCACCGGCTCCTCCATCATGCCCCAGAAGAAGAATCCGGACGTGCCGGAACTGGTGCGGGGCAAGACCGGCCGGGTCAATGGCCACCTGATCAGCTTGCTGACCCTGATGAAGAGCCAGCCCCTGGCCTATAACAAGGACAACCAGGAAGACAAGGAGCCGCTGTTCGACACCGTCGATACCGTCAAGGGCTGCCTGCGGGCCTACGCTGACATGGTGCCGGCCATCACCTCGAAGGCGGACAATATGCGTGAGGCGGCCCGCCGGGGTTTCTCCACCGCTACCGACCTGGCCGATTACCTAGTGAAAAAGGGCGTCGCTTTCCGGGATGCCCACGAAATCGTAGGCAAGGCCGTGGCACTGGGTGTGGCAGAGAAAAAAGACCTCTCGGAAATGACCCTGGAAGAGCTGCAGCAGTTCTCCGGCACGATTGATGGGGATGTCTTCGATGTGCTGACACTGGAAGGTTCGGTACAGGCCCGTGATCACCTCGGCGGTACGGCCCCGGATCAGGTCAGCGCGGCCGCAGGCAGGGCACGCGCACGTCTGGGTTGATTCCGGGAACAGCCATTGAAGGGGCAGGGACGCCCCGTGGAATCAGGCGATGGCGCCTGCTGACTGTCCGCCGGTGTCGCTGACAAGCTGCTTCAGTGGCCGGGGTGCACTGACATGGCGCCCCTGGATGAAATGCACGCCCAGGGTCTGTACCCGCCGGCGCGCAATATCGTTCTCAACGCTGGTTGCAATGGTGACCTTGCCGGTGGTGTTGGCGATGCGTTGCAGCGCTTCCGCCATCACCAGGTGGGTGGGCTCATCGTGGAGTCCGTCCAACAGCTCGGGAGCCAGCTTGATGTAGTCGACCGGCAGCCGGCCGGCCAGGCGGTAGCTTTCCATACTGGTGCCAGCACCATCCAGGGCTGTTTTGCAGCCCAGTTGTCGAAGCATGCGACAGAGCTGCCGGCACTCTGCCGTGAAGTTGATGGCATGTTGGGCGGGAATCTCGAAGCACAGGCTCGCCGGATCAAGCCCGGTTTTTTCCAGAGCCCGACCGATGAAGGCGGGCAGGGTGCGATCCTGGAGGGAGCCGCGGGACAGGTTGAAGCCGCAGTACCCCAGGGCGCTCGCCAGGTCCGGGTGGCGGTAAAGGTGGCAGAGTGTCTGCTTGATCACCTGCCGGTCCAGCCTGCGGGACAGCTCGAATCGTTCGATCAGGGGCAGGAATTCCCGGGGGGGGCATGTCAGCATCGTCCCGGTTAGTGCCCCGCAACCGTGCCAGTATCTCCAGGCCCAGCCCGATGTCAGGATGATTCATGGCCCTTATGGGCTGGTACTCGAGGGGCAATCCTCCCGTGGCAAGGCATTCCCTGATATGAGCCAGCAGGGCCTTGGTGCGGGCGATGTCTTCGCGGTCTGAGGGGCGGGGCGCGGCTGTGACAGGCTTTTTCGGCACGGGCCGGGTGGTGGCTGACGCTGCCAGTGGCGACGTCCTGCCATGGCTGACCTTGCGGACGACGACCCTGGCTGCCATGAAGTACCCGCCGCTGTGGCGGAAAGTGACGGTGAGTGGCCGGCCGCTGTCATGGTAGCTGGCATAGTCCGGGCTCAGTGGATTGTCCTCGGGGGAGGCTATCAACTGTTTAAGGGGGCGGCCGTCGATTTCACTGTTGCTGTAACCCAGCACCAGCGACAGGTTGGGGTCCGTTCCTGTTACCTTGCCGTCCTGGCCGATTGTCAGAACGGTCGTCACACCTTCGCCGGCACCAGGGCGGTGGCGGCAGATGACGAGCTCATTCACGTCAGAGTACTCCTGTAAGATTTTCTCTTATTATTCTCTGGCGCCCAAAGCCGGGTACCTGATTGAGGGTCAACCGTGACCTTTGCGATGCGTAGTCTGGTAGGCTGTCCATGTGCCAAGCCCGTCACATTGTACAGGTTAAACACGGAAAGAAAACGTCTCAGTTCCGGAGTGTAGTCAAAGCGTGCAGGATAAGCCTGTTTTTGTCGATTTTTCTGAAGGTGTCGATCGCAAGGTACTGAAAGCGATCACTTCTCGCTTTTGCGCCCTTAACCGGATTCGGCTGGACCGTGCCCGCTCTGCGCTGACCTGGCACCAGCAAATCGTGCTTGACCTGCTTCCCCTGGTGTTTCACCTCAACCATCCCGCCTTGCCGGGCTACCATGCCGGCGAGTGTGCCCATGGGCTGGACCGGTATGAGCCGTCTGAGAAGGCCGTGCAGGCTGCCCAGCGTATTGCCCGTTCGTTCCGCCCTGGAGCGCGCAAAACCACTGCTGAACTGACCGGGCTGTTCCTGATGGGCAGCCCAGGCTCCCTGGGACATTCTGTGGCGAGTGACCTGGATGTCTGGGTTTGCCATCGCCCGGACCTGCCCCCACAGCGGTTGGAGGCGCTTCGCCAGAAAGCACTGCGGCTTTCCGGGTGGGCGGCAGAGTTCGGCCTGGAGCTTAACCTGTTCGTTTTCAGTGCCGAGGACTTCCGTCAGGGCCGGGGTGCGGCGGAGGTGAGTACCGAAGACTGTGGCAGTGCCCAGCACTACCTGCTGCTGGATGAGTTCTACCGCACTGCCATACACCTTGGTGGACGTTATCCGCTCTGGTGGCTGATCCCGGCGCAGGAGGAGGGGCGCTATGAGGAGCTCACCCGGTTCCTGCTGGATAACCGCTTTGTACGCTCTGATGAATACCTGGATTTCGGGGCCGTGCCCTCGGTTCCGGTAAGTGAGTTTCTGGGTGCCGGTGTCTGGCAGCTTTACAAGGGAATTGAGTCGCCCTGGAAGTCCCTGCTTAAACTGTTGCTGATCGAATGCTACGCCAGGGACCGGGATCAGGGCCTGTTGTCCGCACGGTTCAAGCGGGCGGTTTACGAGGGCAGTGCGGATATCGACGCTACAGACCCCTATGTGATGCTGTACCGCCACCTGGAGCAATGGTTGCTGGCAATGGAAGCGCCGGGCCGGCTGGACCTGGTCCGGCGGGCGTTATACCTGAAAAGCGGGCTTCCGTTGACCCGTGCGGCGGAGATGTCGGGTCACTGGCAGGGCCAGATACTCGACCAGCTGGTCACGGAGTGGGGCTGGGGGCGCGACACCCTCACCGAACTGGATAACCGCCACCAGTGGCGGGTTGAGCAGGTGATGGCCCTGCGCCGCCGCGTTGTGTCCGAGCTTACCCACAGTTACCGGTTACTTTCCCGTATGGCGCGAACCGGTTCTGCGCCCTCGGCCATCAGCGCGGTGGACCTGAACCTGCTCGGGCGGAAGCTGTATGCCGCCTTCCAGCGCAAGGCCGGCAAGGTTGAACTGGTCAACCCGGGCATTGCCCCGTCCCTGGCGGAGGAGAACCTGGCTTTCTGGCATGGCCTATCGCCGGGGCGGGCAGTCGCTGCTGATGGCTGGCGATTGTTCCGCAACCTGGACACCCAGTCAGCGGTGGACGGGCAGCCTGTCATCCGCAAGGCGGGCAGCCTGGTGGAACTGGTCACATGGTGTCACTGCAACCGCCTGCTGACGCCGGCCACAAGGCTCAATATGCGCCAGGAAGTCCCTGATGGGGACAGTGGTGGAACCCGACTGAGTGTCAGCGATCTGCGGAGTATGGCCAGGTTTGTAAGCTCTCACCTTGGTACCCTGACGCCGGCAAGCAGGGACGCCCTGATGGCACCGGCCCGGCCCGAGGTGCACCTGCTTCTGGTCAATGTGGGGGTGGACCCACAGGCCAGTCTGACCGAGCGTGGGCTGCACAAGTTGAGTGGACGCCACGACTCCCTCGGTTTCAGCGGTGGTCGCGACAACCTGGTGGCCACCATCGAACAGGTGTCTCTGAACACCTGGCATGAAGTCAGCCTGCAACGCTATCTGACCGGTGATGCCCTGCTTCAGTGCCTCAAGAACATGCTTGCGCTGGTGGCCAGGTCGCCGGCGCGACCACCGAGGGTCGAGGTCTGGTGTGCCGGGGGCAGCCACGCTGCAGCGATTACCCGTCGCATCCGGGAACTGGTGGACGATGTGACTCGTCAGTTCTTTGCCGGTGGCGCAGGACCGCACCCCCTGCGTTATCTGATCAAGGTGGACCAGCGTTGGTTTGTGCTGCGATTTGACGGGCACGAGCCGGGTTTCACCGGGCTGGCAAACGACCGGGAACTCATGGATTACCTGGCCCGGCCCCAGCAGGTCTACTCGCCGGTTGTTCCAGATCGCTACGCGCTGCAGGAAGATCCCGCCTTCAGGGAGGTCTGCCGGGCTTGCCAGCCAGATGTGGTCCAGATGTTCTGGCAGCAGAGTGGCAAGTGGCTGCGGTTCTGGGTGGCGGATGAAACCGGCTCACTGTATGGCTGGCGCCAGCCTCGTTCCGGTAGCCGCCGGCAAGCACTGGTACCTTTGATGCGGTTCCTTGAAAAGTTGGCTGAGAAGCGCCGGCTCCGGCAAATGGCGGGCAGCGCCCGTGAAGACACGGAGCTGGTTTGTGCCGAAGTGGTGCTGGAAGCCGGCGAGGCCCGCCTTGAACGTACACCGCTGCCACCGGAGTCCCTGTCACTGGAGGCCATGGAACTTCAGGCCACAGGCGTTCAGCAGGGGGATGGCAGCATCAGGTTTGACCTGTACTGCGACGAGGAAGCTTTCACCGTTGAGGAATATGGCGAGTTCCAGATGGCGGCAGTTGCCGATTACATCCGCCAGCGACGCAGAGGTGGTGATTCCTACCCGGTGCATCTGACGGACCTGCACCTGCCCAACGACCTGGACCCGCAGATGTGGCAGCAGGAGCTGCAGACCTGCCAGTACGTCTGGTACCGGCACCGGCTGCAACGGGAGCTGACCGAGGCCCTGGCCCGCGCCTGACTGTACCGGAGGCTCGCTCTGGCGGACGCCGGTCAGGTATACTAGCCGGCTACTTTCATGGTGTGGCCAGGCCTGCTGATGGCTGGGCCCGCCGCCGGATGACGCAGGATATTTGCGATGCCGAGAACTGCAATTTGCCTGGTGGTAATGGCGCTGCTGGCGGGGCTGAGCGCCGGCTGCGGCCAGAAAGGTCCGCTGGAGCGCCCCCCCGCCGAACCGGCTGCCATAGAGTCCCGGGCCGGCGGCGACACCGAAAACCGTTAACAGGACCCTTTCATGGATCAGTTCAGCTATCGTGACGGCCAGCTCTTTGCCGAGCAGGTGGCCGTGGCCGACATTGCCCGGGACTTCGGTACGCCTGCGTATGTCTATTCCCGTGCAGCCTTTGAGAATCACTACCGCGCCTACGACGAGGCGCTTGCCGGTCGCCCACACCTGGTCTGCTACGCGGTCAAGGCCAACAGCAACCTGGCGGTCCTGAACGTGCTGGCGCGGCTGGGCGCCGGCTTCGATATTGTCTCGGTAGGAGAGCTTGAGCGTGTGCTCCGGGCCGGCGGTGATCCGTCCAGGATTGTCTTCTCCGGGGTGGGCAAGCAGCCCCATGAGATGCGCCGTGCGCTGGAAGTTGGCGTTCGCTGTTTTAACGTAGAGTCAGACGCCGAGCTGGATCGTCTCAATGCGGTAGCCGGCGACCTCGGGGTCAAGGCGCCGGTTTCCCTGCGGGTCAACCCGGATGTTGATGCGGGCACCCACCCCTATATTTCCACGGGGCTTAAAGAAAACAAGTTCGGAATTGATATTACCGATGCGCCCAGGGTCTATGCCCGCGCTGCAGCCATGCCGCACCTGGATGTGCAGGGTGTTGACTGCCATATTGGCTCCCAGCTCACGACCGTGGAGCCATTCCTCGATGCCCTTGACCGCGTGCTTGCGCTGGTTGACGCCCTGGCCGAAGACGGCATCACCATTCGCCACCTGGACATGGGCGGTGGCCTGGGTGTCACCTATGACCAGGAGCAGCCGCCATCCCCCGGGGACTATATCCGGGCAATGCTGGGGCGTATCGGCGATCGGGAGCTGGAACTGGTGCTTGAGCCGGGGCGTTCGATTGCCGCCAATGCCGGCATCATGCTGACCCGGGTGGAGTTCCTGAAGTGCACCGAACACCGTAACTTTGCCATTATCGACGGTGCCATGAACGATATGATCCGCCCGGCCCTGTACAGCGCCTGGCAGGCCATTATTCCGGTACAACCCCGCACTGATGTAGCCGAGCAGAGCTGGGACCTGGTCGGTCCGGTCTGTGAAACCGGCGACTTTCTGGGCAAGGATCGTCGTCTCGCGCTGGCACCGGGAGACCTGCTGGCAGTCCGCTCCGCTGGTGCCTATGGTTTTGTCATGAGTTCCAACTACAACAGCCGTAACCGCCCACCGGAGCTTATGGTGGACGGAGACCGGGTCTACGTGGTTCGCGAGCGGGAAACCCTGGAGGACCAGCTTCGCCACGAACATTGCCTGCCCGATGAGTGAGGATGCGATGACGGGAGCAAGACGCAGCCAGGGCCCGCTGTTGTCCTTCACCAAGATGCACGGTCTGGGCAACGATTTCATGGTGGTTGACGCCATCAGCCAGCCATTTCGCTTGCGCCCGGAGATGATCCGCAAGCTGGCGGACCGACACTTTGGTGTAGGGTTCGACCAGTTGTTGGTGGTGGAACCGCCGGGTTTGCCGGACGTGGACTTCCGCTACCGCATCTTCAATGCGGACGGCTCCGAGGTGGAGCAGTGTGGCAATGGGGCTCGTTGTTTCGCGCGCTTTGTGCGGGATCAGCGGCTCACCAACCGTCGGGTTATTCGTGTGCAGACCGCCGGAGGCGTCATTGAGTTGCGGGTAGGCCGTGAGGGCTGGGTTACCGTTAATATGGGCGTTCCGGAACTGAATCCCGCAGCCATCCCCTTCGCCGCAGATGAGCGTCAGGTAGTTTATCCCATAGATGTGGATGGCCAGTCGGTGGAATTGTCCGCCGTCTCCATGGGCAATCCCCATGGCGTGCTGCTGGTGGATGACGTGGACAAGGCCCCGGTGGAAACCCTCGGACCGCTGCTGGAACGTCACCCGCGATTTCCGGCCCGGGCCAATATCGGCTTCCTTCAGATAATCGATCGTGGCCGCGCCCGGCTGAGGGTGTTCGAGCGGGGTTCTGGTGAAACCCTGGCCTGCGGCACCGGTGCCTGTGCCGCTGTGGTGGCCGGCCAGTTGCGGGGATTGCTGGATAATCAGGTGCGCATCACACTGCCGGGGGGTGACCTGGTCATCGAATGGCAGGGGGAGGGGGCCCCTGTTATGATGGAAGGACCGACCGCACGGGTGTTTGATGGCCAGATCCGCCTGCCCGCCGAACCGAACCAGCGCCGGAGAAACCGGCGGCCTTCGGGTCGTCAGCCGGAACGCAGGTCGCCGGGCAACCGGTAGTGCCCCGTCGGCCGATACACAGTCACCGGCCCGCCAGAAGGCCGTCGCAACAACAGGGGAACCTCCAGTGGATGCAACCATGACCGCCGAGCAGGTCGCCGAGTACCTGCGGAATAATCCGGATTTCTTCGTCGGCCGGGATGAGCTGCTGCGCTCACTGACCTTGCCCCACGACAGCGGGCGCGCGATTTCCCTCGTGGAGCGCCAGGTGCACCTGTACCGGGAACAGAGGGATACCCTGCGCCACGAGTTGGTAGAGCTGGTTTCCATTGCCCGCCAGAACGACCGGCTGTTTGAAAAGAGCAAACGTCTGCTGATGCAGGTGATTGAAGCCCGCAACCTGACCGAAATGGCCGCCGCCATCGACGACAGCATCCGGGGTGATTTCGGCCTGGATGCCGCCTCCGTGATGCTGGTGGGTGGCGAGCTTCCTGCCGGCAGTACAACGGGGGCACTGCATGTTGTTTCCGAAGCGGATGCGGAAAAAAACCTGGGCGCCCTTCTCGATGGCGACCGGGCCGTGTGCGGTCAGTTCCGTGAGGCAGACCGTAACTTCCTGTTCCCCGGCCGTGACGAGCCGGTGGCGTCGGTGGCGCTGGTACCCCTGCGTACGGACCGTCTGATCGGGGTGTTTGCAGTGGGCAGCTGTCAGCCGGGCTATTTTGACCAGAGCATGGGCTCCCTCTTCCTGTCCTACATCAGTGATACCCTGAGCCGATTGCTGCCGCCCATGCTGCAACGCCACCGCCAGGTAGAGCCGGTGCTCGATGCGGTGGCCGAATCCCGCTGATGGGGTGCGGTCGGGAGCGGCTAACCCCGGGGACCGAGCAATGACCGGCAGTGAATCGCAAACCCAGCTGTTGGAGCCGGTGGAGGCGTTTCTTCATTACCTGGCTGCCGAGCGCCGGCAGTCCCCCCATACCTGCAGCGCCTATCGACGTGACCTGACCCGGTTGATGGACTGGCTGTCGTCTCAGGTGGCGACCCTTACCCGGTGGGACCAGCTGATGGTGGCGGATGTGCGTCGCTATGCGGCCACCCTGAACCGCGAGGGTTTGTCCGGCCGCAGTATTGCGCGTGCCCTGTCCGCTATCAGGCGCTTCTTTGATTACCTGATCCGCGAGCACCGGCTGGGCAGTAATCCTGCGCTGGATGTGAGAGCTCCCCGCAGCGGCCGGCGCCTGCCGGTGGCCGCCGACGCGGACCAGCTCGCTCACCTGTTCGACACCAGTCCGGAAGGCCCGTTGGATGTGCGGGACCTGGCCATGTTCGAGCTGTTCTACTCCTCCGGTTTGCGGTTGTCTGAACTGACCGGGCTGGACCTGCGGGACCTTGACCTGAAGGCAGCGGAAGTCCGGGTGCTGGGTAAGGGCAGTCGTGAGCGACTCTTGCCAGTGGGGCGCAAGGCCCAGGCGGCCCTTCGCGATTGGCTGGGGCAGCGCCCGGCGCTGGCCGCAAATGGCGAGCCTGCATTGTTTGTCAGTCAGCGGGGTTCCCGCCTCAGCACCCGCAGTGTCCAGCAGCGGCTGGATCGCTGGGGCCAGCGCTGTGGTGCTGACCAGCACCTGCATCCGCATCTGTTACGGCATTCCTTCGCCAGTCACCTGCTGGAATCCAGTGGTGACCTGAGAGCCGTACAGGAGCTGTTGGGCCATGCCGACATTGCCACCACCCAGGTCTATACCCACCTGGACTTCCAGCACCTGGCCCAGGTCTATGACCGGGCCCATCCCCGTGCCCGCCGGCGTTCCCGGACCGAACCTGCTGCACAGGGCGACCCGGATGCACCATAATACTCCCCAGCGGTGCCCCGGGTGGTTAGTCGGCCCACGCACCACTCCACCCGTAAGTGACAACAACCGGTAAAGGCGACACAGGACCGAGCATGACATCGAACAAAAGCCAACCCTCCTCCGACGATGGTAGCGAAGCCGAGCTTCGCTACCAGGTGGAGCGGCTGCTGGCCCGGGCCAGCCTGGTGTCCCAGGGGCTGGACAGCCAGCTCGATAAGGTGCTTTCGGAGCTGCGACAGTACCTGCGAGGCCAGGAACGAAGTCCTGATCGCCTGCGGGGGTTCCAGGAGCGGCTTGATAGTGAGCTGGAGCGCCTGGATGACCATGTCGGACGTGAGCGGCGCGACGCTGCAAGGGTTCTGGGAAGGCTGCTGGACACCGCAGGGCGCAGCAGCCTGGCCGGTGCCGGTGATCTCAAGCGCCTGTCCCGGGAGCTGGGCCCGCGGGGGCTACCCAGGGAAGCGTTGCTGCCCTGGATTGAGTCATTCGCCGACGCAGTCGAGCAGGCCCTTCCCGGAAATGGTACCGGCGGTGAACGTAGCCCGGGGCTGCTGGGGCGGTTTTTCCAGCGCGGTGCATCAGAACGCTCGCAGAGCCAGGCCAGTGACTTGGCGCCTCCAGATGGCGAACTGGACCTGGAAACGGCTGATAACCTTCCCCCGGAGGATGATGACCAGTCCCAGCGCCTGAGAATCGCGCGTCGTGTGGGTGAGCTGATGGGGCGGGTGATGCATCAGGTGGAATTGCCACCAGACACCCATCGCCGGGCGGCGCTACTGAAGGCCCGCCTGTCGGACCAGCAGGACTGGGCGTTGTTGCGCCAGAGCCTGGACGAGACGGCGGACCTTGTGATTGCCGTCGTCAGTCATAGCCAGAGGGAATTCCAGGGCTTTCTTCAGCGGCTCGATGAACGACTATCGTCGTTGCACGTGCACGTTACTGACCAGACCGATGCCATGGCCGGCCGGCAGTCAGCGGCAGAGGCAATGGAGCAGACGGTACAGGGTGAACTCAGTGAGCTGGGGCACTCCCTGGTGCAGCACTCAGACCTGGAAGGCTTGCGCGCGTCAGTGTCGCGCCATATCGAACGCATTGCCAGTACGGTACAGGTTTACCGGGTCCGGGAGCAGGAGCGGGATGAGCAACTGGCAGACCAGATGGAAGCCATGCGTGAAAAACTGGTGGCCATGGAGACCCATTGTGAGCAGGTTCGTGAACAGCTGGCGCAGGAGCGCGCGCGGGCACTGACCGATATCCTCACCCAACTGCCCAACCGGGAATCCTGGGATGAGCGGCTTCGCTTTGAGCACGAGCGCTGGCAACGTTACGGCCATCCGGTCGCCCTGGCGGTGCTGGATATTGACAATTTCAAACAGGTTAACGACTCCTTTGGCCACAAGGCCGGTGACCGGGTTATCCAGCTGGTGGCCAGGGCGCTGCGGGAACGCCTCAGAACGACCGACTTTGTCGCCCGATATGGCGGTGAGGAGTTCGTGGTGTTGCTGCCGGAAACCTCCCTGGACCAGGCCATCCGGGTGATCGACAGCTTGCGGCAACATGTGGCGGAGATGCCCTTCCACTTTCAGCGCAGACCGGTGGCGGTGACCTTCTCCGCCGGGGTTTCCTGGTTCCGGGAAGGCAGTGCCCCGGATCGGGTGTTTGACGAGGCCGACAAGGCCTTGTACCAGGCCAAGTCCGATGGTCGCAACCGGGTTGTCGGTGCCAGGGGGCTGACCTGGTGATGAAGCTTCAGGCCCCGCTCGCCGTATTGCTGATACTGGCATTTTCCTTCCCGGCCGGAGCCGATCCCCAGCCGCCGACACTCTGGCCGGTTCTGGGTGCCGATCAGCTGGCCCTGGTTGAGCAAATCGAAACCCTGAATGTGGCGGTCTTCGCCGATCAGACACCGCTGGCGTTTACTACCGCCGAGGGCTGGCTCGCCGGTACCTATGTGGATTACCTGACGCTGATCGCCGCCAAGTTGCGGGTGGGCCTGGAGGTGGAGCCATTACCGTCGGGCCGGGACACGCCTTCCTGGACTGAGGGGCAAGCTGCCATTCGGATCAGCGCCCGACGCCCCGATGCACCCGTCCCGGAGGGCTGGCGACGCAGCCAGCCGCTGATGCAGGTTACCTATGGCGTTTTCTCGGACCCGGGAGATGCAAGCATCCGCAATCTGACGGACCTGGAGCGTCGTCGGGTAGCGCTGGTGGGCAAGGACGCCAACCAGTTTGCGCTGCTGGATGCTGTCAACGACTTTACCCCGGTACCGGTTACGTCGGTCAGCGAGGCGGTGTCCATGGTGTTGTCCGGCCAGGCCGACGCTTTTGTCGGCCCGGTACCGGTGGTGGTGGATTATCTTCAGTCTGCGCTGATCAATGGCGTGGCGCTGGTTGCGCTGCTGGATCAGCATCCGGTGGATGTGGTTCTTGAAGTCAGGGAGGAGCAAGCGCAGCTGCTGCCGGTTCTCGACAAGACCATTGCAGCCATCTCCCACACTGAGCACCGTCAAATTCGCTCCGCCTGGCTGCCAGAGGCCGTGGTAGAGGCGGGCCCGGCCGATGGTCTCACCCTGAGCGCCATTGAGAAGGAGTGGCTACGCCAGCACGGCCCCCTGCGGGTGGCCTATCGGGAGAACTGGCCACCCTTCGAGTTCACTGAGAATGGCAGTGCCCGGGGACTGGTCCCGGACCTGGTGCAGCGTATGGGTGACAACCTGGGGAGCCGGCTGGAGAAGCGGACCGTGTCTGACTGGACCGAGGCGGAACGTATGCTGCTAAACGGGGATATAGACATCCTGCCTGCGCTGCCGCGTACCCCTCGCCGTGAAGAAGACTTCCTTTTTACCCGTACCTACCTGACGCTGCCCATCGTGGTGGTTATCCGGGAAGACGGCCGGTTTATCGGTGATCTCAGGGAACTGCGGGAAGAGCGGGTCGGGGTCGTCAGCCAGCATGCCGCCCACGACTACCTGCTGATTAACCACCCGGACCTGAATATCTACCCGGTCAACACGGTGCAGGATGGCTTGCTGGCCCTCTCCAATGGCGATCTTGAAGTCATGGTTACCCATATTCCCGGGGTCAGTTACACGGTTGCCGAGCTGGGGCTCTCCAACCTTCGCATTACCAGCATTACCCCCTATGAATACGAGTTCCGGATGGCGGTGAACCGTAACCGGGGAGAGTTGGTGCGGATCCTTAACAAGGGGCTGGGCAATATTGGCACCGCCGAAAAGGATGAAATATACAATCGCTGGGTCTACCTGGACCTTGCGCAGGAAGAGGATTACACCGCCATCAAGCGGGTGGTCCTGATTGCCGTCGTAGTGGTGCTGATCTTCCTGTACTGGAACCGGAAACTGTCCCGGGAAGTGGACGAGCGCATCCGGTCGGAACATGCCCTGCGCCGCAGTGAAGACGAGTTACGGGCGGCCAAGCTGGAGGCAGAGCGGCTTGCCCGGGAGGCGGAGAGCGCGAACCGCGCCAAGAGTGAGTTCCTGGCCAACATGTCCCATGAGATCCGGACCCCGATGAATGCGGTCATCGGGTATAGCGACCTGCTCAGCAAAACCGTCAGCGACCCGCAACAGAAGCACTACCTGGATGCGATCCGCGCGAGCAGCCGCAGCCTGCTGATGCTCATCAATGACATCCTGGATCTGTCCCGCATCGAGGCGGGCAAGATGCGACTGGAATTCGGCCCGGTCAGCCTGCGCCGGATGCTGCAGGATGTACGGCATATCTTCGATCTTCGGGCGCGGGAGCATAACGTCAGCCTGGAGGTCAGCGTCGAGTCAGATATGCCTGCCGGCATGGTCTTGGATGAAACCCGCTTGCGGCAGGTGCTGTTCAACCTGGTGGGCAATGCCATCAAGTTCACCCATGAAGGCGGGGTAGCGGTCAGGGCCTCAGTTTCCGAGTCCCGGCAGGATGATGGGCGGGAGTTGTGCACCCTGAGTATTGCGGTGACAGACACGGGTATTGGTATCGCCGAGGACCAGCAGGAGCGGATCTTCGATGCTTTCGAGCAGCAGGAAGGGCAGAGTAGCCGTAAATACGGCGGCACCGGGCTGGGCCTGGCCATCAGCCGCAAGCTGGTGCGCATGATGGGTGGCGAGCTCAGCGTGGAGAGCCGGGAAGACAAGGGATCAACCTTTGTCGTCGTGCTGCCGGATGTAGAGATCGTACCCATGGAAGACGAGCCGGAGGAACAGCCCCAACTTGACCAGACTCCCATGACCGAAACGCTGGACATGCAAGAGCGCAGCTGGCTCAAGGAACAGCTGAAGGAAGATTTCGGTGATGAATGGTCCACGGTGCGTGAAAGCGGCGACCCCGAGCAGATGAGATACTTTGCGGCGCGGGTATTGAGTTGGGGCCAGCGTTACCGGTCCCGTGCGGTTACCCGCTACGCCGAGAAACTCATGGCCGACGTGGACGCGTTTAACCTGGATGCTATCAACGACGCGCTGGAGTCATTCCCGGGGTTGCTCGGTAGTGAGCCGCCTGCTGATCGATAGGCGCCGGTTTGGTTCAGGGTAGGCAGTCGTACTGGGAGTGACGGTCAAAGGCGACTGAAACCATGTCGTAGCCCTGTTGTGACAGGTCACTGATCAGGTCTTTATTGGTCAGCAAGGTGGTGCAGATCCGGTGAACACGGGCAATCTGTTTTTCCCGGGAGTTTTCCCCGTTGCTGCGGAAGTCCACGATAAGGTATTTACGGTCGACTCCGGAGGCCACCGGAATGTCTTCTCGTTCCACACTGTCGAAACCGATGTAGGTGAGTTCATTGTGCGGAAACAGCCGGGTCATCAGCAGGTCGATATTCTCTGCCTGGACTGGTGTGGCGGATAAGCTGATCAGCACACTGGCCAGGGTGAGCAGTGCGGAATGGCGGACCATTCGTAAATCTCCTCAAGGGATTGTGTCGTGTTACATTCTGTTACAGGAAGTATTGCAGAAGCTGGAGCTGGCCGCCGTCATTTTTTTGCGCATTTTTCAAGTTTTTACAAATCCAGGACCAGGATCTCGATTGCCTCTCGGTAATCGATGGCTGAATAGGCTTGCGCCTGGTATATGCGCCAAAAGTGGAGAGTCCGGACATGCGATTTATGGGTACGGGCGCTAGACTACAGCTAGTTACGGAAATTGAAAGGAACAACCATGTTTCAACTGATTTTCCGGGGTGAGTGTCAGCCCGGCACCGACGTACAGACAGCGCGGAATAATGCCCGCACCCTGTTCAAGGCTTCCGTTGAGCAGGTTGACCGGATGTTCAGTGGGCGTCCGGTCGTCATCCGGAACCGGCTGGAGCAGGAGCAGGCCGAAAAATACCGTGCGGTTCTCGCCCGCCATGGCATGGTGGCTTATGTGCAGCCCATGGCGACGGAGCAGCCAGCACCAGCGTCAGCGGAAGCTGCCTCGCCGGCCCGGATGGAACAGCCGTCAGCGAGCTCCGAAGAGCCACCCGCTGCGGGTGCCGGCCAGGCCCCCGCCAGGCAGCCGGGTCCGCGCATTGAGCCTGGTGATCGTCTGCCGGTTGCCGGCGAGAGGGCCGATGAGGTCCTGGCCGGATCCAGCCTGGGCCTGGATCCCGTCGGCACCCGCCTGGCGGAGGAAAGGGAAGCCCCGAGGCCGGTTTTCGAACACCTGGATGAGTGGACCATCGCGCCAGCCGGCTCCGACCTGGGCGTGGAACGGGAATTGCCACCACCGGTTGTTCCGGACGTCAGCCACCTGTCACTGGAAGAATCGCCGGAGGCCGGGAAGCACTGACTTCGCCCCGGACGATTATCAGGGAGTGACCAAGTGATTCATCCTGCCCGTCTGCCTGCGGTTGGCCCGCTTGTGCTGGCCATCACCTTGCTCATGGCCTTGTTCACGGCCATGCCGACCCACTCATCTGCTCACCCGGGGGCGCCCGCTGAGGACGGCAAAGAGCGCCCCGTTGTGGGTCTCGTCCTCAGTGGTGGTGGCGCCAAGGGCCTGGCCCACGTCGGCGTTCTGCGGGTGCTTGAAGAAATCCGGGTTCCGGTGGACCTGGTGGTGGGCACCAGCGCGGGTGCTGCCGTAGGCGCCCTCTATGCGCAGGGCATGCCCGTGGAAGCCATCGAGGATCGCATGCTGGAAATGGACTGGCTATCCAGTTTCCAGGATACACCGGGTCGCAGCTACCAGCCGGTCCGCCGCAAGGAAGACGGCTGGCGGTTCCCCGCCATTCCCGGTCTCGGTGTGGGGTTGGACGGATTTCGTGTGGGCCGGGGACTGATTTCTGGCCAGAACCTGAGCCTTATCCTTAACGACCTGACCCGGGAAGCCGCCCTGGTGAGGGATTTTGACCAGCTCCCCATCCCTTTCCGCGCAGTAGCCACCGACCTGGAAACCGGCGAGGAGGTTGTACTGGCGGATGGCAGCCTGGCCGAAGCGATACGGGCGAGTATGAGCATTCCGGGGGTCTATGCCCCGGTGAACCGGAATGGTCGCCTGTTGGTCGACGGGGGCGTCGCCAACAACCTGCCGGTCAGCGTGGCCCGGGAGCTGGGGGCAGATGTCGTCATTGTAGTGGATATCTCCGACGAGCCGGGCCGGGGTGAGAGCCTGACCCAGGCGTTTTCCGTTGTTAGCCAGCTCACCACCCTGATGACCCGGCGCAGCGTGGAGCAACAGCTCGCCTCCCTGCAGGATAACGACGTGCTGATTACCCCTGACCTGGCCGGGTTGGGCTCTGCTGACTTCTTCCAGGGGGCAGAGTTGATGGAGCTCGGGGCGACGGCGGCCCGGGAGCAGGCATCCGCTCTTAACAGGCTGGCGGCGGACGATGAGCAGTGGCGGCAGGAAATGGCTATGCGCACGTACCGCGGCTTTGAACCGGAAGTGATTTCGGATGTGATTATCCGCCAGGACAGCCGGCTGGCAGATCGTTTCCTGCGCGACCGGATTCGCCAGCAGGAGGGCGAGCCGCTGAACCAGCAACAACTGGAGGAAGACCTCAAGCGCATCTATGGCCTGGGTTACTACGAGAATGTCAGTTACAGCCTGAGCCCCGGGGACCATGGCTCGGTGTTGGAGATCCTGGTGCGGGAGAAGAGTTGGGGGCCGAATTATCTGAGCTTTGGCCTGGGCTATGAGGAAAACTTCGAGAGTGATACGCGCTTTAACGTGGCGGCATCACTGCGCATGACCCAGCTCAACCGCCTCGGTGGGGAGTGGCAAACCGGTGTGCAACTGGGCACCCAACCCTGGGTACGCACCGAGTGGTTCCAGCCCCTGGACTATGGTTACCGGCGGTTTGCGGTCGCGGGAGCGGAATATGAGAAGGACCGCTACAGTATCTTCGACCAGGATGGCGAACGTGTTGCCGAGGTGGATGTATCCAGCCGTCACCTGGACCTGGCTGTCGGTACGGAGCTGGGCGCCAACGCAGAACTGAGGGCCACCGTGGAGCGGGGCTACGCGCGGGTGGATGACCGTATTGGCGACAGCCCGGTCAGCGGTGACCGGATACAGCAGGGCAGCTGGAACCTGCGCATGGTCTATGACTCCCTGGACGACCCCTTCCTGCCGGAAAGTGGCTCGTTCGCTGGTGTCCGGGGGCGTTTCGAGCGGCCAGCCCTGGGGGCTGACAGCGAGTTTGACCGGACCGTTTTGCGGCTGGCGAAGGCGGGCCATCGGGGTGACTGGGTCGCTTCGGGTGAATTCTTTGCCAGTGTGGTGACCCGCGGCGAGGCCGGCATCGAAAACAATGTCCTGCTGGGTGGTTTTCGCCGCCTGTCAGCCTATGGGCAGGGGGAGGTGACCGGCCAGGACGCAGTACTGGGAACGGCCGTGCTATACCACAAGTTCGGTGGCCCCATCGTGCCCTTCTTTGTCGGCGCAGGTATGGAGGCGGGTAACGCCTGGGAAGATATTGGCGGTGCCCGGTGGGAGGACGTACTGACCTCGGGCACCGTTTTCGCCGGGTTCGATACGGTTATCGGCCCGGTCCAGGCGGCGCTGGCCTACAACAATGACGATCGCTGGGGCGTGTACCTGAATGTGGGGTATTCACTACGTCAGCTGTTCGACTGATTGTCCTGACGAATTACAGCAAGGGCGCCATTAGCCGAACCGATCGACAGGCCAGGCGGAACAGCAGTGACCGGTCCTCGTAATCAGCACGCTCCAGGGTGCGGCTGTTGGCCAGGTCAGCTTCAAGCATGGCTTCCACTTCGCTGACAAAGTCGGCTGCCGTTGAGAGGGCCGTGATCTCAAAGTTCAGGCGCATGGAGCGGTTATCCAGGTTGGCGGTGCCCACCGCTGCGTAGCGATCATCCACCAGTAAGGCTTTCTGGTGCATAAAGCCGGCATGGTACTGACAGATGCGGATGCCGCATTCGTTCGCAGTCACCAGGTAGGAATAGGCTGCCAGCCCGATGAGCAGGTGATCAGGTTTCTCCGGAATCAGGATGCGCACATCGACACCTCGCATCGCGGCCAGCTGCAGGGCATTCATGACCTGGAAGTCCGGTACGAAGTAGGGCGAGGCGATCCACAGCCGTTGCCGGGCATTGTTGATGCAGTTCAGGAAAAACAGGGTACACGTTTCCCACCGGTCTGCAGGGCTGCTGGGCAGGATCAGCACCTGCTGGTCGCCCCTTTGAGAGGGACTGGGCTGCCAGTTCAGCTCCGGGTTGTCACCTGTCGCCCAGTGCCAGTCTTCCAGCCAGGCCAGCTGGAGGCCCAGGGCCGCTGGGCCGGTAATCCGGCAGTGCGTGTCCCGCCAGGGTTCGACCCCCATATCGGTGCCCAGATACTCGTCCCCCAGGTTGATACCTCCCACAAAGCCCACCTTGCCGTCACACACCAGGATCTTGCGGTGGTTGCGGAAGTTGATCTGCAAACGACGCCGGCGGACATTGCCATCGCCAAACGATGCCACGCGGGCACCTGCGGCCTTCAGCGCTTTCAGGTAACGACCAGGCAGCCAGACACTGCCGATATCATCGTAGAGGAAGTAGACCCTGACCCCCTGGGCAAGCTTGCGCTTGAGGATATGCAGGATACGATTGCCGACCCGGTCAGAACGGACAATGTAGAATTCCAGCAGGATGTAATCGGTGGCGTTTTCCATGGCCTCGAACAGGGCGTCAAAGGTGGCATCACCGTTTTTCAGCAGGGTACAGTCATTGCCCCCTGTAAACGGTTGCCGGCCCAGGGTGGCGAGTACACTGAGCTCGTCGGGATTCTGGGCGTTGCCGGGGTAAGGCAGGGTTTCCGCCTGCTGTTCATATTGGGTCAGCAGGGGTTCGAGGGTACGATCGTTCAGTCGCCTGGCCTGTACGTAGCCGGCGAAGCGGTTGCGGCCGAACAGCAGGTACAGGGGCACCGCGATCCACGGCAGGCCGATCAGGCTGATAATCCAGGCGATGGCGCCCTGGGCTGTACGGTAACTGAGCAATATGCGGTAGACGCAAAACAGGGCAACCAGGTAGAGCCCGGCAACGGTTACCGCCAGCAGTGAAAAATCGGGCATGTGCTGTACTCTTGCAAACAGACCCTGCAACAATAGCAAACCCGGGCATCTCAAAGTATGGCGGCAGTATCGTGTTTTCCCGCCGGGGTCCGGCCAAACAAAAACAGGAAGAGCGAGGCATTCATGAGCGTCAGGTTACATCGTCGGATTTCTGGTGAAGGCAAACCCCTTTTGCTGCTGCACGGGTTGTTCGGTTCCCTTGAAAACCTGGGTGGCGTCAACCAGCGTCTCCAGGAGGTCCGGCAAATCCACGGCCTGGACCTGCGCAATCATGGCCGCTCTCCCCACACCGACTCCATGGACTATCCCTCCATGGCGGAAGACGTTATCGCCTATATGGACGAGCAGGGACTGGCGAAGGCCAGCCTTCTGGGGCACTCCATGGGAGGCAAGACCGCCATGCAGGTGGCCCTGAGTTACCCGGACCGGGTGGAGAAGGTGATCGTCGCAGATATTGCACCGGTGACCTACCACCCCCGTCACGATGCCATCCTGGAAGGCATGAAGAGCCTTGACCTGTCAGCAATTTCAACTCGTGGCGAGGCAGACAAGGCGCTGCAGGAATACGTGGAAACGCCGGAAGTGCGCATGTTCCTGCTGAAAAACCTGGTGCGGGTACCGGAAGAAGAGAAAGCCGATAACCCGAACGTCTTCCGTTGGCGCCTGAACCTTCCGGTCATCGAGGCCTGTTACCAGAACCTGGCGGACGCGCCGGAAGGTGATGGTCCCTTTGACGGACCGGTTCTGTTTATCAAGGGTGCTGATTCCGCCTATATCCAGCGCAAGCACCGCGAGCGCATCGATACCCTGTTTCCACAGGCGCGCATCGAGGAAATCGAGGGCACGGACCACTGGCTCCATGCCGAGAAGCCAGACGAGTTTGCCCGCCTCTGTCGTGAATTCCTGAAAGGCTGAGCCGCACCAGCACTGGCATACCAGGCAACCGGTACAGGACTCGTTCCATGAAATGGCTGCTGATACTGCTGTTGATCGTTTTCGTGATGCTTGGCGGCTTTCTGCTGAGTCCTTCACCCATCGACAGCCGGGCCTGGCCGGCGCCCTCGGCTCCCGCGATGCAGGGGCCCCTGGCACCGAACGAACGACTGCGTTTGTCAGACCTGTTGGCCAAGGGGCAGTTGGCACAACCGGAAGATACCGCCATGGATGCCTCCGGCAGGATTCATACCGGTACTGCGGATGGCTGGATTGTTCGCCTGGACGGGGAAGGGGATGGGGATCCCAACCGCTGGGTGGAGACCGGTGGCCGACCACTGGGACTGGACTTTGACCGGCAGGGTAACCTGGTTGTGGCCGATGCCGAGCGGGGGCTGTTGTCCATAAGCCCCCGCGGCGAGACCCGCGTACTCACCCGGGAGGCCGAAGGGCTGCCGTTCCGGCTGGCGGACGGGGTGGACGCAGGACCGGATGGTAATATCTATTTCACCGATGCCAGCACCCGCCACCGCCTTGAGGACCACCAGTTGGACCTTCTGGCAATGCGGCCCAATGGACGCCTGCTACGATATAGCCCCCAGACCGGCCAGACTCGGGTACTGCTCAGAAACCTCTACTTTGCCAACGGGGTGGTGGTCTCACCGGAGGGGGACTACCTGCTGGTGGCAGAGACTCCCCGTTACCGCATACTGCGCTATTGGCTCAGCGGTCCGGAGCAGGGCCGGGCGGAAGTGTTTGCCGACAACCTGCCCGGGTTTCCGGACAACCTCGACGTGGATGCTGCCGGCCGCTACTGGGTCGCCATGCCAGCCCTGCGCAGGCCCTCACTGGACTTTCTGCACCACCATCCCTGGCTGAAGAACCTGGTGGCCCGCCTGCCGCCCTGGCTGCGTCCGGGGCCGGGTGAGTATGGCCTGGTGATTGCCCTCAACGGCGAGGGTGAAATTGTCACCAGCCTGCACGATACCCGGGGCGACTACCTTTGGGGGCTGACGTCGGCCCGGGTTCATGGTGACGAGCTGTATTTTGGCAGCTTGTATAGCGATCGCCTGGGCAGGTTGCCGCTGAACGCGATTCCGGGAATGGGACCTGTGCAGTAAACCGTGACCAGGGGCATGGTGCAGCAACGAATTATGATCAGTGAAGGAGTAATGGAATTGAACACCGACCAGAACGACGGGTTCCAGGACTGGGACCTGCCGGATCCGTTCACCCTGGATATTAACGTGCGTCCGGAAGACACGGACCGCCTCGGCCATGCCAATAATGTCGTCTACGTCCGTTGGCTTGAGGACATCAGCTGGGCGCATATCGAGAGTGCGGGTATGACCTGGGCCCTCCACGAGCAGACCGGCAAGGCCATGGCCATTACCCGTACCGAGATTGACTACCTGGCCGCCGCCAATGCCGGTGACCGGCTGGTATTGGCGACCTGGCTCACCGACTTCGATGGCCGTATCCGCTCGGCCCGGCAGTTCCAGTTGGTGCGCCCGGCCGACGGCAAGACTCTGATGCGGGCGATTTCCACCCATGCCTGCGTCAATATGCAATCCCAGCGCCCCACGAGGGTGCCGGCCGAGTTCGCTGAAATTTTCCGGCATATCCGGGTTGAAGGCGGTTATAAGTTGTAGCCGCCGGGGTACAGGGGTCCGGTGGCCGGAAGTATTCATCGCAAGAGGTCAGCCTTGAGCCCGGGGGGCTGCTAAACTGACCAGTCACCATATCCTGTAACCGGTATGGGGTCGTATTCATCGGGGGGAAGGTCATGGAAAAAAACGAGGTATCCACCATGAAACAACTGGTCTACCGGGAGTTCGGGGATCCCGATGTACTTGAAGTGGCCGAAGCTCCCGTGCCTGAGCCAGGCCCTGAAGAGGTGCTGGTTCGGGTACGGGCCGCTGGACTGAACCCCATCGACTGGAAGACCCGCCGCGGCCTGGGCTTTGCTGCCCGCCAGATCGGGGACCGACTGCCCTGGACGCCGGGATATGACATGGCTGGCGAGGTGGTCGCCGTGGGCGACAAGGTGGCCACCCTGGTACCGGGCGACCGGGTTATGGGTATGGTTGGCTTCCCGACGCAGGGTGGTGCCTGTGCCCAGTTCCTGGCGGCGCCCGCGGCTGAGTTGGCCATTGTGCCGGAAGAACTGGATTTGCTGGCAGCGGGTGGCCTGCCGCTGGCGGGCCTGACCGCCTGGCAGGCCCTGTTCGATATGGGCGAGCTGGAACCTGGTCAGAAAGTGTTGATCCACGCAGGTGCCGGCGGTGTCGGGCACCTTGCGGTGCAGTTCGCGCTGGTGCGGGGTGCCCATGTGATCGCCACCGCCTCGGCCGATAACCGGGACTTCCTCGCCGGGCTCGGCGTCCATGAGGTCATCGACTACCACCAGGTGGATTTTGTCGACGAGTGCTATGGACTCGACCTGGTGCTCGACCTGGTCGGGGGTGATACCGGCAAGCGGTCCCTGCATACCCTGAGCGAGCACGGGGTGCTGGTGACCATTCCTACCATTACCGCCGATGAGATCGTCAGTGAAGCGGAGCGTATGGGCCTGAAAGCCCACGGCATGACCGTGCGCCCGGACGTGTTCCAACTGGAAGAGATCCTGGAGCTGATCGAGGATGGTGATGTGAAGGTCCACGTGGACGGAGTATTCGCCCTGCCAGACGCCCCGGCGGCCCACCACCTGCTGGAGGGCGGCCATGTGCGGGGCAAGCTGGTGCTGGATCTTCAGGAGGGCTGAGAGCCCTTTGCCGCTTTGCGGGCGATCCTGTTGACCAGTCGGGAGGCGGCAATAAACCCGAAGCTGGCGGTGACCGGTGAAGCAGCACCGAACCCGGTGGCGCAGTCCAGCCGTACCGGGCCTGCGGTGTCCGGTTTCTGATGGCAGACCTCACCGTCGGCTGCCGGGTAGATCAGCTGTTCCGTGGAGTACACCGCCTCGATACCAAACCGGCGTTTCGGATTGCGTGAGAAACCGTACTCCCTGCGTAACAGGTTACGGATCTTGGCCAGCAATGGGTCCTGGGTAGTCCGGCTCAGGTCCGCCACTTCGATTTTTGTGGGGTCAACCTGGCCGCCTGCCCCGCCGGCTACCACCAGGGGGATCTTCCTGCGCTGGCAGTGGGCAATCAGGGCTGCCTTGGATTTGACGCTGTCGATGGCGTCCACCACGCCGTCCATGTCTTCCGTGATCAACTCTGCGACATTCTTCGTGGTCACAAAACCGAAATGAACCCGGATGTCCGCCTGGGGGTTAATGGCCCGCAGGCGTTCTGCCATCACGTCGGTCTTGGTGCGGCCATAATGTCCTTCCAGCGCATGGAGCTGACGGTTGGTGTTGGACACACAAACGTCGTCCATATCGATCAGGGTTATGGTGCCTATACCACTGCGGGCAAGCGCCTCCGCGGCCCAGGAGCCCACGCCACCAAGGCCCGCGACGGCAATATGGGACTGGCGGAAGGCCAGGCTGGCGCGGCGGCCGTAGAGCCGCTCGATGCCGCCGAAGCGGAAAGCGTAGTCATCACTGCTCATGGAACTGCCACATCTTTAGGAATGGTAAAGCCAGTCATTCTACAGCAAGGTGCGCAGGAGGGGAGGCCGGGGTTGCACGGACCCGGTCGGAACAGATGTCCGACCGGGCATGCGAGCTGTCAGCGGATAAACGGATTCAGCAGGCGACCGAAGGTGCCCGTGAGCTTCAGGGGGGCGCTCAGCACGGACAGGGTAATGCAGTCGTCCCCTTCCAGGGCCACGGGCTTGTGTTCGTCTTCCTGCCCCAGCACAACGAAGTCCCACTGGTTGAATACGCCCTTGTTATCGGCAAAGGCACCCTGCAGCACGATAGTGGTTTCCTCGCCACGGTGGGTATGGGCAGGAGCCTTGCCACCGGCACACAGCTTCTGCAGAACCACCCGGTCCTGCTGTCCCGGAAAGCGGTCACTGATATCCAGCACGCTGACGTCCTTCAGTTGCCGTTTCCACGGTAAACCGTCCAGGTCGTCACCCAGCAGTTTGCTCAGCGGGCTGCGGTGAACCCTGGGCGTTACCGTCTCGGGTGCCGGTTCGCTGTCGATGCGCGCCAGGATGCTGTCGAAGGTGGAGGCTTCGACGGTCACCTGCGACTGCTGCTCCATCATCACGGCGCCCAGGCTGTCCAGGGCATCCACCCGGCTGCGGCAGTGCGCGCATTTGTCCAGGTGAAGCCGGATGCACAGGGCATGGGGCTCACTCAGGTTGCCTGCGCTGTATTCCATCAACATCAGGCTGTCGGGGTGGTGACGGGTCATACGTTCTGGTCCTGCAAAATTACCTTGAGCTTGTTTAGTGCCAGACGAACCCGGCTCTTGACCGTGCCAAGCGGGATCTCCAGCTCATCAGCCACCATCTGGTGGGACTTGTGCTCCATGTAGACCTTGGCAATCACAGTGATCTGTTCTTCCGGCAGGTGCCGGAGGGATTCCCGCACCCGGCGCTCGGACATCAGCCGGTGCAGTGAGGTTACCGGTTCATCTTCATTTTCGCCGGGAATCTGCCACAAATCCTCGGTTTCCACCTGCATCTCTGCGCTGGTGCGCTGCATCTTGCGCAGCATATCGATGCGCTGGTTACGGGCGATGGTGAAAATCCAGGTGGAGGCGGCTGCCTTGCGCCAGTCGTACAGGCAGGAGCGACGCCAGATGGAGACGAACACCTCCTGTACCAGTTCCTCGGCGTGGCTCGACATGCCATTGGCCATGGCGTAGTACTTGATCTGGGGAGCGAAGTGCTCGAACAGCGCGTGATACGCCTGGCGGTCCTGGTTCTTGCCGACCTTTTCGAGCAGCTGGCTCCAGGGATCTTTTCGCCCTTCGGCCCGCGAGGGCTTCTGGTCCAGTGTGGTCACCGGGCGCTCCTTGACAGCGGCATGGGCTGAGATGTTGTTCGTCATGATTGTAGCACTCGTCCTGCGATTGTCAGTCACGAGATTTACGCTACGGCGGTTCGAACAGATCTGTGTTGATGGGATCGGTTCAGATCAATTTCAGTGCGATTGCGGCCTGCTTATGCTTTCAGGTTATTCCTCGAGGTAGGTATAGCCCTCCAGGCCGGCCTCGAGTTCCTGCAACAGCTGATGTTGTTCATCGGCCGGCATGTCACTGCTGGCGAACCGGGCCCGGTAGGCTTTGATCAGGTCCTGGGGATCAAAGTTCACGTAACGCAGGATATCTGCCACGGTGTCGCCTTCCGTGGGCTCGCTGACCCGGTACTGGCCGTTGCTGTCCAGTTGCACGTCCACGGAGTGGGTGTCGCCGAACAGATTGTGCATGTCCCCCAGGATCTCCTGGTAGGCACCGGTCATGAAGAAACCGATGAGTAGCGGCTGGCTGTCGTCATGGTCGGGCAGGGGCAGGGTGGTTTCGATGCCCTGACCGTCCACGTAGCGGTCGATGCGCCCATCCGAGTCGCAGGTGATGTCCTGGATCACGGCACGGCGGGTGATGGCGCGGTCCAGGCCCTGGATGGGCAATACCGGGAAAATCTGGTCAATGCCCCAGATATCCGGCAGTGACTGGAACAGGGAAAAATTCACAAACAGCTTTTCTGCCAGTTTTTCGTTCAGTTCATCGAGGATTTCCCGGTGGGCCCGGTTGGCACCATTGAGCTGCTGCTGTAACTGGCGGCAGCTGGCGGTGTAGATGCGTTCGGCATCGGCACGCTGGCCCAGGGTCAGCACGCCGTGGGCAAACTGGGCATGCACGTCGCCCATGGCATGGAGCAGGTCGTGGTAAATCTCGATACGGGACCGGGGACTGACATCGTCCGTCACGTGGCAATAGTCTCGCCACAGGTCATGGAGGGGCCCGGGGGCGCTGGCTGCGGGCGCTGTGGGTATGCGGGCTTCCGGCTGCTCCCGGTCGATGACATTGGTGACCAGCACCGCGTGGTGGGCGGTCAGGGCGCGCCCCGACTCGCTGATCAGATCCGGGTGGGGAACGCCGGCCCGGTCGCATTCTGTCTGCAGGGTGTGCACCACGTTCCAGGCGTATTCCCGCATGCTGTAGTTCATCGAACAGCTGCTGCGGGAGCGGGTGCCCTCATAGTCCACGCCGAGGCCACCGCCGATATCCACTGTGTCCACCGGCGCGCCCAGCTGGCGCAGTTCGCTGTAGAAACGGGCGCACTCCCGCAGCCCTGTCTGAATATCCCGGATATTGGCGATCTGGGAACCCAGGTGAAAGTGCAGCAGTTGCAGGGAATCCAGGGCATCGGCCGCCCGCAGGCGCTCAACGACGTCCAGTACCTGTCCCGCTGAAAGGCCGAACTTGGATTTCTCACCGCCGGTGTTCTGCCAGTTGCCCTTGCCGATGGTCGCCAGCCGGGCCCGTACGCCGATAAGTGGGCGCACATCCAGCCGCTTTGCCTCGTTCAGTATCAGCTTCAGCTCGGACGGTTTCTCCACCACGATAAATACCCGGAAGCCCAGCTTCTGACCAATCAGTGCGGTGCGGATGTATTCCCGGTCCTTGTAGCCATTGCAGACGATCACCGAGCCCCGCGCTGACGACAGGGCCAGTACAGCCATCAACTCGGGCTTGCTGCCCGCTTCCAGGCCGATCTGGCTGTTAGCGGCCGCCGGCTGGGCTCGCAACAATTCTTCTACCACGCCCCGCTGCTGGTTTACCTTGATCGGGTAAACGGCGGTATAGCGCCCCTGGTAGCCGTGTTCGCTGGCGACATCGTTGAAGGCCAGGCACAGGGTATTGACCCGGTCATGGAGAATGTCGGTAAAGCGGATCAGCACCGGCAGGGCAACACCCCTGGTACTGAGTTGGCCAATCAGCTCAGGCAGGTTGATGCTGTGGTCGTTATGAGCCCGGTGCGGCCGGATCAGCACATCACCGCCGGTGTTCACATCGATATAGCCATCACTCCAGTGGGCGATGTTGTAGATCTGGCTGGCAGTGGTTCTGGTGGTCATACTGGTATCCTGAATCGCAGACGGGGCAATCTTGCCGGGCGCGCCCATTGTAGGCTGCCTGGGCAACCCATGGAAACCGCAAAGCGCCCCTGCCCGGACAACAAATCCTTTGGTTAGTATCCCGTCAGGTGAATTCGCTGACGGGACACGAGCCGCCACCTCGGCCTACAATGGCGCCAACGATTACGGGAGGTTTTTGACAATGAGTTCACTGGACAACAACTGGTTTACCGAAGTCTTCCAGGACCAGGGTACGGCCTTTTCCCTGCAGGTGAAGCGCAAGCTGCACGAGGAACAGACGCAGTACCAGAAGCTGGAAGTCTGGGAGACAGAGACATTTGGCAACCTGATGGTACTGGACGGCTGTGTCATGCTCACCAGCCGGGACAATTTCCTCTACCACGAGATGATGACGCACCCGGCACTGTTCACCCATCGCGATCCGAAAAAGGTGGTGATCATCGGCGGTGGTGATTGCGGCACCCTCAAGGAGGTATTGAAGCACCCCGGGGTGGAGGAAGCCTGGCAGGTGGAAATCGATGAACGGGTGACCCGGGTATCGGAGAAGTATTTCCCGGAACTCTGTGAGTCCAACCAGGACCCCAGGGCCAACTTCTTCTTTGGTGATGGCATCCAGTGGATGCGGGACCAGCCCCCGGGCACGGTGGATGTCATCATCGTCGACAGCACCGATCCGGTGGGGCCGGCGGAAGGCCTGTTTGCGCTGGACTTTTACCGGGACTGCATGATTGCCCTGCGGGAGGGCGGCATCGTGGTGCAGCAGAGCGAATCCCCGCTGCTGCACACTGACAGCATTATTCGCGGTATTCATGACGACATGAAAAAGGCCGGTTTCGACCACGTCCAGACCCTGCCATTTCCGCAACCCGTCTATCCCACCGGCTGGTGGAGCTGCACCATGGGTGGCAAGGACGTACACACCAGCTATTTCCGGGAGGAGGACGCAGCGGACCGGCCGTTTGTCACCCGCTACTACAATGAAGGTGTTCATCGGGGCGCCCTGGCCATGCCCCAGTTCATGCTGGAAACTCTGGATGATCCGGTGCGGCCGGCCGAAGGCTGACACAGCTCGTTCCGGCCTCGCAAAAAAAAGAGGGCAGCCCGCGGGCTGCCCTCTTTGCTTTTGTTCCCCGGCAAACCGGGGAACTTTACCAGTGACCTGGTTACTTGCTGGAGACGAACTCCGGATAGGCTTCCATGCCACACTCGGACAGGTCGACGCCTTCGTACTCGTCTTCCTCGCTGACCCGGATGCCGATCACAGCCTTGAGGATGCCCCAGACGATCAGGCTGGCTACGAATACCCAGACGAAGATGGTCAGGGCACCGATCAGCTGGCCGCTGAAGGCAGCACCGTCATTGGTGACCGGTACCAGCATCAGGCCCAGGAAGCCGCAGACACCGTGGGCGGAGATGGCGCCCACCGGATCGTCAATGCGCAGCTTGTCCAGGGTGACGATACTCAGCACCACCAGCACACCACCCAGTGCGCCCCAGATCGTGGCAACCAGTGCGCTCGGTGTGGACGGCTCGGCCGTGATAACCACCAGTCCGGCGATGGCACCGTTCAGAAGCATGGTCAGGTCAGCCTTGCCGAACATGATGCGGGCGGTGATCAGCGCCGCGATTGCACCACCGGCCGCAGCAGCGTTGGTGTTGAGGAACACCATGGCCACAGAGTGCGCGCTGGCAATATCGCCCAGTTTAAGCACTGAACCGCCGTTGAAGCCGAACCAGCCCAGCCACAGGATGAAGGTACCCAGTGCGGCCAGCGGCATGTTGGCGCCCGGGAAGGCGCGGATTTCGCCGTTGGGGCCGTACTTGCCCTTACGGGCGCCCAGCAGGATCACACCGGCGAGGGCTGCAGCAGCACCTGCCATGTGTACGATGCCCGAGCCGGCAAAGTCGCTGAAGCCCAGGTCACCCAGGTTGTACATGCCAAATACATCGGCACCGCCCCAGGTCCAGGCGCCTTCCATGGGGTAGATGAAACCGGTCATGACCACTGCAAAGGCCAGGAAAGCCCACAGTTTCATGCGCTCGGCTACTGCACCGGAGACGATGGACATGGCCGTGGCCACAAACACCACCTGGAAGAAGAAGTCTGAAGCACCGGAGTAGATGGAACCACCCTCGAAGTCGCCCCGCTCGGCGTATTCGCCCAGCACGCCGGCAACATCCACCTCACCCATGCCGCTGAGGAAGATATTACCGCCATACATAATGGCGTAGCCACAGACCAGGTACATGGTGCAGGCCACTGCGAACAGGGCCACGTTCTTGGTGAGAATTTCAGTGGTGTTCTTGGCGCGTACCAGCCCGGATTCCAGCATGGCAAAGCCTGCTGCCATCCACATGACTAATGCACCGCAAACGAGAAAATAGAAGGTATCTATTGCGTACTGTAAATGAAAGACACTGTTTTCCATAAGAAGCCCTCCGCACGAGGCTTAACAGGAGATTGAAATTTTTGCGTTGGCCTGACTGCTTAAGCGCCCGGGATCAGACGGCTTCTTCGCCGGTTTCCCCGGTCCGGATCCGGATGGCCTGTTCCAGTTCGGTTACAAAGATCTTGCCGTCACCGATCTTGCCGGTGTTGGCGGCCTTGGTAATGGATTCAATGACCTGGTCCAGCAGGCCATCGCCAATGGCGACTTCCACCTTCACCTTGGGCAGGAAGTCCACCACGTACTCGGCACCGCGATAGAGTTCGGTGTGCCCCTTCTGGCGACCGAACCCTTTCACCTCGGTCACGGTTACGCCCTGAACGCCAATCTCGGATAGTGCCTCACGGACATCATCCAGCTTGAAAGGCTTGATGATCGCTGTCACAAGTTTCATTGCTGTCTCCTTGGAGTTTGCCGTCCCGGTTTTCTGCCCACGGGGTCGTGGATGGACCGGGTTCGGGATGCTGCCACCTCGCACACCAATTGTGCGGATTGCGTACGGGGGTTGTAGCATCGTGTGTGCCAACGCAAAAATATATTTAAAAATCAGTGCTTTGTTGGACCGGTGAACCAAAATGGGTCCTGACCGTGCGCCATTATAGCGCAGCTCGGTCAGGCACGAACCACATTGGTGCATCTGTCCAGGACCGGCGGCAGGCCAGATACCAGGGCTGATACGGCCGGTCACCTTCCTAGTATGGCAGGGACCACGCTGTGTTACACTCCTCAGCCGTCGAGGCGTTGCCCGTCAGGGCAGGCGCAAGCTTTCGGAACCGTGGAGACTGACGTGGTGAAGATTCCTAATGACCTGCTTGGCCAGGTTCAACAGCAGTTTGGCCAGTTCGTTCCTGATATGGCCCGTGCAGCCCGTGACGATGTGGAAAATCACGCAAAGGCTGCCGTCATGTCGGTCATTTCAAGGCTGGAACTGGTCACCCGCGAGGAGTTCGATGCCCAGCAGGCCGTTCTGCTGCGCACCCGTGAGAAGCTGGAACGGCTTGAGAAGCGGGTTGCCGAACTGGAGGCACAGGCCAGCCAGTCCGATAACTGAAGCTGATCCGGAATGGCCGGGTCTGCGCGGTTTTTACCGCACAGACTCCTGGGTGGCACAGGTAGTACCACCCTCCGGAAATCACTGAATGTCAGGGAAGACCCTATGCTCGCAACCATTCATACCCGCGCGCGGCTGGGCGTCAGCGCGCCAGCTGTTACAGTAGAAGTTCATCTCTCCAGCGGATTGCCTTCGCTTTCCATCGTCGGGCTGGCTGAAACCGCCGTCCGGGAAAGCAAGGACCGGGTACGTAGCGCCCTCATGAATGCCGGCTTCGAATTCCCTGCCCGTCGCATCACCATTAACCTTGCTCCAGCCGATCTCCCCAAGGAGGGCGGCCGCTTTGACCTGGCCATCGCCCTGGGCATCCTGGTGGCGTCAGGGCAGTTGCCACCAGAGGCCCTTGGAGAGCTGGAGTGCATGGGGGAGTTGGCCCTGGATGGCAGTCTCCGGCCAGTGCGCGGCGTGTTGCCGGCGGTCATGGCTGCCCGGGAGGCTGGTCGACGTATCCTGGTGCCCCGGGACAATGCCGATGAGGCGTCGCTGGCGGGTGGCGACGATGTACTGGCGGCGGGCCACCTGCTGGCGGTCTGCGAACACCTTGCCGGCACCACCACACTGAGTCCGGTAACGCCCATGGCGCTGAGCAGCCTCCCGGCCGAAGCTCCTGACCTGGCAGATGTGCGCGGGCAACACGTACCCAAGCGGGCCCTGGAAATCGCTGCAGCCGGCGGTCACAATCTGCTGTTATTTGGCCCTCCGGGCACTGGCAAGAGTATGCTGGCAAGCCGCATTCCGGGGCTTTTGCCGGCACTGGATGATCGCCAGGCGCTGGAAGTGGCCAGTGTGCATTCAGTAGCCGGACTGCCGATCCGCACCGATGGCTGGCGCCAGCCACCTTATCGTGCGCCCCATCATACTGCCTCGGCGATTGCGCTGGTGGGTGGCGGTAGCAGCCCCCGCCCCGGTGAGATTTCACTGGCCCACAATGGCGTATTGTTCCTGGATGAACTACCGGAGTTTGACCGCAAGGTGCTGGAGGTATTGCGGGAACCCATGGAGTCGGGGGAGATCGTTATCTCCCGGGCTGCCAGCCAGGTCACCTATCCTGCCCGGTTCCAGGTGATTGCCGCCATGAATCCTTGCCCCTGCGGCTACCAGGGCCATCCCACCATCGACTGCCAGTGCTCCCCCATGCAGGTGGCAAGGTATCAGGCCCGGTTATCCGGCCCGTTGCTGGACCGGTTCGACCTGCACGTGGAAGTCCCGGTGCAGGGTGGCGAAGTGCTCATGCAAAGTTCCTCTGCGGGCGAAACCAGTGCACAGGTGCGGCAACGGGTCGTGAAGGTGCGGGAGGGTGCCCGTAGACGGGGCGGTGCCAATGCGTCTTTGTCCGGCCGTGCCCTGGAGCAGCACTGCGTCGTGGACGACGACAGTAAGGGGATGCTCGTCGGTGCCATGGAAAAGCTGGGCTTGTCGGCGAGGGCATTGCATCGCATTCTTCGGGTAGCCCGCACGATCGCGGATCTGGCAGGTGCCGAGGATATCCGCTGCGAGCACCTGGTGGAGGCGCTGGGCTACCGCAAGCTGGACCGGAAACCGGCCAGGGTTCCCGGCTTTTCACCGTAGGTCAGCGAACAAACCGGGCGCGGCTTTGTCAGGTCACGAATAGCTCTGCCTCTGTTAGACTGTAGTCCTTAGTCATTTTGAGCATTGATCAGACCGGGGAAATCATGACTGACTCAGACAAGGCACCGAATAATGGTGAAAGCGTTACCACCCGCCGTGGCGTGCGTAGTTTCGTTATTCGCCAGGGGCGGATGACAGAAGGCCAGAAAAAGGCGTATGACCGGCTCTGGCCCGTCTATGGTTTGACCCGCGAGCAAGGGGTGATCGACCCCCGGGAAGTGTTCGGCCGCGAAGCCTGGCTGAACCTGGAGATCGGCTTCGGTATGGGGCACTCCCTTGCAGAGATGGCCGCCGCCGCGCCTGAGCAGGACTTTATCGGGGTAGAAGTTCACTCCCCCGGAGTGGGTGCCTTGCTCAAGGAAATCGAGGAGCGTGAACTGGAGAATGTCCGGATCTATGCCATCGACGCCAACGATGTGATCGACCTGTGCCTGCCGGACGCCTCCATTGACCGGGTGATGGTCTTTTTCCCGGATCCCTGGCCAAAAAAGAAACACCACAAGCGTCGACTGATCCAGCACGAGTTTGTCCAGCGCCTGCGCCACAAGCTCCGGGTGGGAGGTATCCTGCACCTGGCGACGGACTGGGAAAACTACGCCGAGCATATGCTGGAAGTGATGGACGAATCCGAAGGCTTCGTCAATGCCAGGGACGAAGGTGGTTTCTCGCCTCGCCCTGAGGATCGCCCGATTACCAAGTTCGAGAAGCGTGGCGAAAACCTTGGTCACGGGGTCTGGGACCTGGTGTATCGCCGCACCAACTGACAGCAGGGCGTTCAGGCGTCAGGCGCCTTCTATCGCGCAGACTCCCGGGCGCCCGGTGGATGCAACGGGTGGCGCCGGGCGGCGCGGATAACCACCAGCCCGGCAATTCCCACTAGCAATGCCGTGTAGTTTGTCAAAGCCAGTAAGGTGGCAGCCAGGCTGAGACGGTCGCTTGGCGCATCCAGGTTGGCCAGCAACACCGAATACTCCGTCACATGGGCCAGGCCGGCCACCACAAACAGTCCCCGCACCCATTGACCGGTCTTGCGTTCGCGCACGCCCGGGCGATCCACCAGCAAGTGGTTGGTCAGCAGGATAAGCAGGGTGGTATAAAGTGCGGCAAACAGGAAGCCGCTCCACAGGGAGGTCTCAGCCCAGAAAGAGGTGCCCCAGCTTTCCACGATGGCTGCAGCCCCTTCGCCCGTGGTGGCCAGCTGGAAACTCAGCATGCCCTGGGGTGCCGCGCTGGTCTGCAGGGGCTGGTTGAGCCCCAGTTGGGCAACCAGAACGGCGGCAGTGAAGCCACCAACCCATCGGATGCCGGTGGGAATGGGTTTCCTGGCGATGTCGTTCATGACAGAAATTGCTCCAGCACACTGTTCAGGAACTGCCGTCCTTTTGTTGTCGCCTGCAGACGGCCGGGCTCCAGCAGTTCCTGATCCCTCAGGTTTCCAAGTATTGCAGCAATCACCGTCAGCGGTAAACCCGTACGGGCCGTGAACAGCGACTCGTCCACGCCCTGTTGCAACCGCAGTGCATTCATCATGAACTCCAGCGGACGCTCGTCCCGGTCCACCGACTGGGTGCCGGCGGTACGGCTGCCAATCCGGGCCAGGTAGGCGTCGGGCTGCCGGGTCTTCCAGTAGCGACGAATGTCGCCATTTTCCAGCGAAACCTTGCCATGGGCGCCGGCGCCAATGGCAAGGTAGTCGCCGAAGGTCCAGTAGTTCAGGTTATGCCGGGAGGCCATCCCGGGCCGGGCCCAGGCGGAGACTTCGTAGTCCTGGAAGCCGGCGGACAAAAGCCTTTCCCGTCCGGCCTGCCATATGGCCCAGAGCTCGTCATCCTCCGGCAGTGCGGGGGGGCGGCTGTAGAACTCAGTGTTCGGTTCCAGGGTCAACTGGTACCAGGAGAGGTGAGGTGGTTGCCACGCCAGGGCCGCGTCCAGATCTGCCAGGGCCTGCTCCGGGCCCTGGCCTGGCAGGCCGTGCATCAGGTCCAGGTTGAAGTTGCTGAAGCCGGCGTTCATGGCGGCCTCGATTGCGTGGTGCGCTTCGTTGTCGTCATGGATGCGACCAAGCCTTTTCAGGTGTTCCGGCTGGAAACTCTGAATACCGATGGAAAGTCGGTTAATGCCAGCGTCGCGAAAGCCCAGGAAGCGGCTCTGTTCGACCGTGCCAGGGTTGGCCTCCAGGGTGATTTCGGCATCCGGACTGAACGTGAGTTGCTCAGCGAGCTTGCGGAACAGGGTCTGGTAGAAGTCTGGCGACATCAGCGACGGGGTGCCGCCACCGATAAAGACGGTCTCGATTGGCCGCCCGCGCACGAACTCAAGATCATGCTTGAGATCTTCCAGCATGGCCTCAAGGTAGGCCTGCTCAGGCAACTCGCCGCTGAATGCGTGGGAATTGAAGTCGCAGTAGGGGCACTTGCGAACGCACCAGGGCACGTGAATATACAGCCCAAGGGGTGGACATGGAGCGATTGCCCCGGCGTCGCCAGAGAAGGGGGCCATCAATGTCCGCCCAACTGCTCCACCAGCAGGCGCAGGGCACGCCCGCGGTGGCTGACGCGGCCTTTCTGTTCCCGGGTCAGCTCAGCGGCACTGCAGTCGAACTCAGGGGCGAAGAACACCGGGTCGTAGCCGAAACCGCCGCTTCCTGTCGGATGTTCCAGGATCCGCCCCGGCCAGCGGCCATGGCAAATGATGGGCGTGGGGTCTTCGGCATGGCGCAGGTAGACCAGCACACAGTGAAACTGGGCCGTGCGCTCGGCTTCCGGCACCGCTTTCAACGCTGTCAGCAGCGCCTGGACGTTTTCCGCATCACTGGCATCGACACCGGCGTACCGGGCCGATCGCACGCCGGGCTGTCCGCCGAGTGCGTCCACCGCCAGGCCGGAGTCATCCGCCAGGGCTGGCAGACCGGTTTGCTGCGCGGCATGACGGGCCTTGAGCAGGGCATTCTCGACAAAGGTGCAGGCCGGCTCCTCCGCCTCACCGACGCCCAATTCGCCCTGGGCTATCGGTTGCAGGCCAAGGGGGGCCAGCAGTTCGCCAAGCTCCCTCAGCTTACCCTGATTGTTGCTGGCAAGTACCAGCTTACCCGTTCTGGTGTCTCCGGTGGTGTCCTGTGGCATTGGGCGATCAGTCATCGGGTGGTCAGTCATTGAACAGTGCCTGGGAAAAGCGAATCGGCAGGTCGCGGTCGTGGCCACTGGGCCTGGCGGTGACCTGGAAAGTCATCAGTTCGCCCTCGGTGTACTGGTACTCGGCGATAAAGTAGACCGCATCCCCTTCCTGGATCCGTCGAAATGCCAGGAACTTTGCCTGGCGAATATCGTTGAGGACCTGACCTTCCACCTGGCCGGGCACCGTGCTCAGCGAGCCGTCCTCCCCCCGCTCCATGATGGCAATGTTGACAATGCCAATACCACGACTGCGGTTGAGATTGTTGGCCGCGGCGACTTCCGGCATCAGGAAGGTGCTGGGGAATACGTTGTAGTGAACTTCGTAGTCTCCGAAGCGAACGTGTTTCTCTTCAGCCATAGCCGGGCTGGCCAGTCCGGCAAGGGTTACGCAGCAGAGCATCAGCAGGGTCATAGGCTTCATGGTCAGTCTCCCCGGGTGATTCGGTATATGGCTATCTGCCCCAGCATATTCGGCCATAGCCGGCTTAGCCAGCGGTCCTGGTGTTCTCCGTCCACTACCGTACGGTTGCGGATGCGAAAGTTCTTTTCATGGCACAGCGCCTCGAAGTCCCTGAACGTGCACAGGTGGATGTTCGGAGTGTTGTACCACTTGTGGGGTAGGGTTTCCGACTCCGGCATCCGGCCACGGGACATCAGGTACCAGCGCAGGCGCCAGTACGCAAAGTTGGGAAAGGTAACGATCCCTTCCCGGCCCAGCCGCATCATTTCATCCAGCACGATATCCGGCCGCCTGACTGCCTGCAGTGCCTGGGTCATAAGGACAGTGTCGAAGCTGTCATCATCGAAGTTGGACAGGCCCTGGGTGTCAAGGTTCTGCTCAATGACCGCCACGCCCTTGTTCATACACTCGGTGATGTGGTCCGGATTGATTTCCAGGCCAAAGCCGCTGGTCTGCCTTTCCTGCTGCAGGTAATGCAGCAGGGTGCCGTCACCGCAGCCAAGGTCGAGGATATGGCTGCCTGGACTGATCCATTGCTGGATGATTTCGAGGTCGGCCCTCATGCGCCTACCTCCCTGGCCACCCGGGCCATGTAAGTGCTGAATACGGCGTTGTACCTGGGGGTGGGGATCAGGAACGCGTCGTGGCCCCAGGGCGCGTCGATTTCCGCATAGCTGACCTTGCGGCGGGCGGCGATCATGGCATTCACCAGTTCTTCCGAGCGGGCGGGGGTAAAACGCCAGTCGCTGCTGAACGACAGTACCAGGAATTCACAACGGGCCCTCGCCATGACTTTTACCAGGTCATTGTCGGTTTCATAGGCCGGGTCGAAATAGTCCAGGGCCCGGGTCATCAACAGGTAGGTATTGGCGTCAAAGGTTTCCGAGAAACGCTCACCCTGGTAGCGAAGGTAGCTTTCCACCTGGAACTCGGCGTCGTAGCCAAACTGATAGGCCTGCTCCCGCAGTTCCCGGCCAAACTTCTCGCCCATGGAGGCATCGGACAGGTAGGTGATGTGACCCACCATGCGTGCCAGCATCAGACCTCGCCGGGGCAGGGTGTTGTGTTCATAGTAGCGGCCTCCGTGGAAGTCACTGTCGGAGGTGATTGCCCGTCGGGCCACTTCGTTGAACGCGATGTTCTGGGCCGTCAGCCTGGGTGTGGAGGCAATCACCACCGCGTGTTTCAGGCGGTCCGGGTGACTGATACTCCACTGCAGGGCCTGCATGCCCCCCAGGGAGCCGCCCACCACCGCAGCCCAGCAACCGATGCCCAGCCGGTCGGCCAGCACTGCCTGGCTGTTCACCCAGTCCTGCACGGTGACTACCGGGAAGTCCGGACCGTAGAGTTCGCCGGTTTCCGGATTGACCGTATTGGGGCCGGTACTGCCGTGGCAGCCACCCAGGTTGTTAATGCTGACCACAAAGAACCGGTTGGTGTCGATAGGCTTGCCGGGGCCGATACAGGCGTCCCACCAGCCGGGTTTGCGGTCGCCTGGTGAATGATAGCCGGCGGCGTGGTGGTGGCCGCTGAGGGCATGGCAAATCAGCACCGCGTTGGTGTGATCCTGGTTCAGGGTGCCATAGGTTTCCACTACCAGGTCCCAGCTTTTCAGGACCTGGCCACAGGCGAGTTGGAGTGGCTCGTCAAAATGGAGGGTTTGCGGGGTAACCAGGCCCACAGAATCCGAAGGCAGGGAGTCGGGCATCGACGCGGCAGAATCCTTGATTGGTCATCGTTCGTCGTAAATCCAGCCATAACCGAGCTGGCACAGGCCAAGCAGTTTAAATGGGGGCCGCCGGTGCTGCAACCGGCCAGGGGGCATGGACGTCGGCGCAAGGGTTGGCAGCCCGGGTAAGCGATGGAGAACCCTGACTGCCCGTGCCCCTGGTGCCGGAGCCTGAGGCGTTTGTTGCTCAGGCAATGCCGGAGATGTTTACCACTTTCTGCTGGCTGAGGGTTGGTGCCGGCCGGCGGATCTGGCGCTGCATGGCATCGGCCAGCTCCAACTGACGGCGGAGGTCGGCGATGGTGTTGGTCAGCCGCTCCCGCTCTGCCTTGCTGTCCCGGTCACTGCGTACCATGTCGCGGATGCGCCGCACCTGGTGCTCCAGCAGCTGTTTTTGCTCCATGGAGAACTGCATGATGGGCAGCAGCGCTTCGCCGGGCCAGCGCTCCACGTCACGCCGGACCCGTTCGTGGAGCGTGCGTGCCTCGGTCACCATGACCTGGAAGAAACGGCGTGTGAGCCACTTCTGTTCCCTTAGCAGGTTGCCGGGAGCGCGCCGGAAACGGGTGGCCCGTTTGCGAAGCTCCCGTACGGCGATGACGTGGCGACCCGCCCGCAGCGGAATGGGCTCCAGGTGACGGGCACGGGTATCCTCGTTATAGCGGCGATAGATGGCTTCCACCATGCGCTCGGCCAGTCGCCCTTCTGCCAGCAGGTTCTGCAGGTCGCTCTCCAGAAGCTCGAAGAAATGGTCCATGGCCTGGCTCATGCCGGCGGAGGTCCAGCTTTTGCTCATCATCTGACGGACAGTGGCAGCATGGGCGTTGAAGCGGGACTCGCTGACCATACTCAAGAGGATATCGCCCTGGGACTGCATCAGCCGTCGGCTGGAGCGCAGGGTGATCAGTTTACGGTAGTAGAAGTCATAGTCGTTCTGGGCCCGGTCAGCCAGTCGCCGCAGGGCCTCGCGGTCCACGGCCTGGCCGGAGCAGGCCTGGCGCTCATCCTGCAGGCTGAGCAGTCGCGCCTGCATCGCCGCCTGGCTGTTCTGCAGCATACCCAGCAGATCGTTGATGAGGCTCTGGGTAATCAGCTCCTCCTTCTGGCGCAGAATGCGGTCGATGAGGAGTCGTTCCAGTCCTGGTAGCTGGCTGCGTTCCAGCAGGGCGTTATCATTGCGTGCCTTCGCGGTCAGGCCCTGCCTGGCGGAGATGGGAACAACCTCGTCGTCCCGCAGGCCCAGTTGGTTGGCGGTGGTGTGGCGCATCCGGTCGATGCTGTGCTGCACTTCCCTCTCGGGGCGGAGATCATCCCAGAGTGAGTCGATTTTGTTCAGAACGGCAAACCGACCTGCCCGGTGGTCGGCATCGTCAGTATCGATATGCTCCTTCCAGATGGTCATATCGCTGGCGGTGACGCCGGTGTCTGCGCTCAGCAGGAACAGGATCGCGTGGGCGGAGGGCAGCAGGCTGACCGTCAGCTCCGGTTCTGAGCCCAGGGCGTTGAGTCCCGGCGTGTCAAGAATCCGCAGACCCCGCTCGAACAGCGGGTGCCGAATGCTGATGCGGGCGCTGCGCCAGGCCGGGATGAGCACCTGGCCTGGGTGGTCCAGATCGGCTTCGAGCATGGCCTCGCTGAAGCCATAACGACGGGCTTCCTGGGGGCTGACGCTGCGCACCCTGGCCACTTCACCGAGCACCGTGCGCATGGCCTCGGGGTCGTTCTCGTCAAGCTCGTAACGGGTCCAGTGTTCCGGTTGGCGCCGGAGCTCTTGCAGGGACAGTTCGCCTTCGCGGGTTTCGATGGGTAGCAGCTGCAGGTAGTTACTGCCGTTGGCCCGGTCAAAGAAGAGTTCGGTGGGGCACATGGTGGTGCGACCCGCTTCCGAGGGCAGCATGCGCTGGCCATACTCTGCAAAGAACAGGGCGTTGATCAGCTCGGTCTTGCCCCGGGAAAACTCGCCCACGAAAGCGATGGTCAGCTCGTCTTCGATCAGCAGTTCCACACCCCGGCGGATGCGCTCACTCACATCGTCGGAATAAAGGTCGTTATCCTGCAGCCAGAGACGGTAACGGCTGATCTGCCGAATGAGCTCCTTCTTCCACTGATGGTAGGCTTCAACCTGGTTCGCCAGGATGGCTGGTCCGTTCATGGTACTGGCCCTGTTCGCTTCGAGGCTGACATCGCCTGGGGTTCCGTCCCGGAAGTGTTCAGGCGTGCACGGGTTGGCGTTGAGGTAATTAAAGAAAGACTGACCTAGGGTATGTCGATTTTGTTGTCAGGTCTGTTAACCGGGTCACAGGCGCCGTAGCGAACGGCGTGGCCTGTGAGCCGGAGTGTCCAGACGGGGATATGCCGGTGGTGGGGTCAGACCGGCATGCCGACGGCGGCACCGAGGTGGTCCACCATCACCCTCAGCACATTCAGGATGAGGAAGACAAAGATCGGGGACAGGTCCAGGCCGCCCAGCGGGGGAACAATATTGCGCACCGGGCGCATCACGGGTTCGGTGATCTGGGCTACCAGCATGATGGCCGGATGGTTACTCTGGGGAGCCACCCAGCTGATAATGACCACCGCCAGTATGGCCCAGAAATAGATCTCGATGATCAGCCCCAGTACATGTACCCCGGCCCAGGCCAGCAAGGCAATCGGATTGAGGGCGGTCAAAGGATAGCCGCTGGCAACCCACAGCAGCGTAAAGAACAGGGCGCTCACCAGCACCGCCAGCACCAGGGAAGCGCCGTCGACGCCGCCAATACCCGGAACGACCCGGCGCAGGGGACGGAGGGGCGGGTTGGTGGCCTTCACCACGAACTGGGAGATGGGATTGTAAAAGTCAGCCCGAGCCAGTTGCAGCAGGAACCGCAGCAAAACGACAGTAAGGTAGAACATGGCCACAAACTGCAGCACGGTGATAAAGATTTCGGCCAGCATTGGAGCGTTGTCTCCGTTCAGGACAGTGTATGAATTCTCGGGTTCAGCGGTTGGCCTCAGCCAGTTCCTGGGCCATTTCCTGGGAGCGGGCCCTGGCTGCCTTGTAGGCCTTTTCGACCAACGCTCGCATGCCCCCATCCTCGAAAGTCAGGATGGCCTGCTCGGTGGTGCCTCCCGGTGACATGACGTTACGTTTGAGTTGCGCCGGGTCGTGTTCACTGCGTGCGGCCATTTCGGCGGCACCGGCCATGGTCTGAATCGCCAGTTCACGGGCCGTAGCGGCTTCGATGCCAGCCTCGGTAGCCGCAGCTTCCAGCGCTTCCAGCATCAGGAAGAAATAGGCGGGGCCGCTGCCTGATAGCGCGGTGACCGCGTGCAGTTGTTCTTCATCGTCCAGCCACAGGGCCTTGCCGATGCTGTTGAAAATCGATTCGACGGTCTCTTTCTGTTCGTCGGAGACGGCGTTGTTGGCATACAGGCCTGCTGCTCCCTTGCCTACCAGCGACGGGGTATTGGGCATTACCCGCACCAGTGGCAGGCCACCACCGAGCCATTCATCCAGGGTTGTTGAAGTCAGGCCGGCGGCAATGGAAACCATCAGCGGGCGGGTGTTCTGGACGACCGGGGCGATGTCACGGCACACATCCGCCATGATCTGTGGCTTGACTGCCAGGATCACCACATCTGCCTGCTGCGCGCAGTAGCGGTTGTCAGTGGTGACGCTGACGCCAAATTTGCGGCGGATGGTCTGCAGGTGCTCATCGTCCGGGGCACTGGCCCAGATGCTGGCGGCCCGGAAGCCGCTGTCCAGCATGCCACCAATGATGGCGCTGGCCATGTTGCCGGCGCCGATAAAGCCAATCGTCGGTGAAGTACTCACAGTTCACTCCGCATCAGAAAGTTGTGATGGCAAATCATACCAGCTAAATCCTGCGCTTACCCATGCTGTCGGGGAGGTCCGGCAGGCCGGGTTGCCGGCCAGGTTCCTGCCAGGCAGCCGTCAGCGGCTGTAATCCCTCGGGCCGAACAGCGCGGTACCCACCCTGACCAGGGTTGCTCCCTCTGCAATTGCGAGTTCCAGGTCACCGGACATTCCCATGGAGAGGGTGTCCAGCGGGCCGGTTACCTGCGGGTTCTTTTGCAGGTTCTCAAGGGCCCGGGCCAGCCTATGGAAGCTGGCGCGAAGGGCGTCTTCGGACTGGTCGGGGTCAGGTATGGCCATCAGGCCCCTCAGGCTCAGCCTGGGCAGGTCGCTTATGGCTGCCGCCAGGTCGTCCAGTTCCCCGGGGTGACATCCGGACTTGCTGGCTTCCTCGTCTATATTGACCTGCACGCAGATATTAAGGGGCGGCAGGTCTTCGGGGCGCTGATCGTTGAGACGCCGGGCAACCTTTAACCTGTCCACACTGTGCACCCACTGGAAATACTCGGCAATGGGGCGGGTCTTGTTGGACTGGATGGGGCCAATAAAGTGCCACTCCAGTTGCGGCAGATCGGCCAGGGCCTCCATCTTGTCCAGGGCTTCCTGCAGGTAGTTCTCGCCGAAGGCATGTTGTCCGGCGGCGGCTGCCAGGCGCAGATCCTCCGCCGGTCGGGTCTTGCTGACTGCGAGCAAGCGCACACTCCCGTCAGTGCGTCCCGCTGCCTCTGTTGCTTTTTGTATGCGTCGGGTTACGCTCCGGATGTTGTCTGCTATGCTGCTCATAGTATTTTTCTGACTGCCGCTGGCTGTGCTGATAAGGGGCTCACGTTAACCCCGGGGTTGGAAAAAACCAAGCGGGCCAGGGCATAAAAGAACCGCCTTCCGAGGAACCCTATGGATATTACCGAACTTCTGGCCTTCTCGGCCAAACAGGGCGCGTCTGACCTGCACCTGTCCGCCGGGCTGCCACCCATGATTCGTGTCGATGGCGATGTGCGCCGGATCAACCTTCCGCCCATGGAGCATAAGGAAGTCCACGGACTGATCTATGACATCATGAACGACAAGCAGCGGAAGGATTACGAGGAGTTCCTGGAAACCGACTTTTCCTTCGAAGTGCCCGGTGTCGCTCGCTTCCGGGTTAACGCCTTCAATCAGAACCGCGGTGCCGGTGCGGTTTTCCGTACCATCCCCTCGAAAGTCCTTACCATGGAAGATCTGGGCATGGGCCAGGTTTTCAAGGATATCGCTTCCGTGCCCCGCGGGCTGGTACTGGTCACCGGGCCCACAGGCTCGGGTAAGTCCACGACGCTGGCGGCCATGCTCGACTACATCAACGACAGCCGCTACGAGCACGTGCTGACCATCGAGGACCCCATCGAATTTGTCCACGAATCCAAGAAGTGCCTGGTGAACCAGCGGGAAGTGCACCGGGACACCCTCGGTTTTAACGAGGCCTTACGCTCGGCCCTGCGGGAAGACCCCGACATCATCCTGGTGGGTGAGCTGCGGGACCTGGAGACCATTCGCCTGGCCCTGACCGCAGCAGAAACCGGTCACCTGGTGTTTGGCACCCTGCATACTACCTCCGCGGCCAAGACCATTGACCGGGTGGTGGATGTGTTCCCGGCGGAAGAGAAATCCATGGTCCGCTCCATGCTCTCCGAGTCCCTGCAGGCCGTGGTTTCCCAGACCCTGATGAAAAAAATGGGCGGCGGCCGGATAGCGGCGCATGAAATCATGATCGGTACCGCAGCAATTCGTAACCTGATCCGCGAAGATAAGGTCGCCCAGATGTACTCCGCCATCCAGACCGGTGGCTCCCTGGGTATGCAGACCCTGGATCAGTGCCTGCAACGGCTCTTGCAGAAGGGTCTGATCAGCCGCGAGGCGGCCCGGGCCAAGGCCAAGATTCCCGACAACTTCTGATCCGGACTATCGGGCGTCGCTCAGCGGCTGGGCGGCGCCGGCAAACCTGACTTAAACGCTGGAAGTACTCCCATGGAATTTGAAAAACTGCTGCGACTGATGGTGGAAAAGGGCGGCTCTGACCTGTTTATTACCGCCGGGGTTCCACCGAGCATGAAAGTCAACGGCAAGGTACTGCCCGTCACCAAGAACGCCCTGACCCCGGAGCAGACCAGGGAGCTTGTCTATGGCGCCATGAACTCCAGGCAACAGGCGGAGTTCGAGGAAAGCCACGAGTGCAACTTTGCCATCAGCGCCCGGGGCATCGGTCGCTTCCGGGTCAGCGCCTTCTTCCAGCGCAACCTGTGTGGCATGGTGCTGCGGCGCATCGAGACCAAGATTCCACAGGTGGATGACCTGGGGCTGCCGGAGATCATCAAGGACCTGGCGATGACCAAACGGGGTCTGATCATCTTCGTGGGGGCTACCGGTACCGGTAAGTCCACCTCGCTGGCGGCCATGCTGGGGCACCGCAACCGCAACAGCCGCGGCCACATCATCTCCATCGAGGACCCCATTGAATTCGTCCACCAGCACCAGGGCTGCATCGTTACCCAGCGGGAAGTGGGCATCGATACCGAGAGTTTCGAAACGGCCCTGAAAAACACCCTGCGGCAGGCTCCGGATGTGATCCTGATCGGTGAGATCCGGACCCGGGAGACTATGCAGTACGCTGTGCAGTTTGCAGAAACCGGTCACCTCTGCCTGGCCACCCTGCACGCCAACAACGCCAACCAGGCGCTGGACCGGATTATCCAGTTCTTCAACCCGGACCAGCACAACCAGACCTGGATGGACCTGTCCCTGAACCTGAAGGCCATCGTCGCCCAGCAGCTGATTCCCACACCGGACGGCAAGGGGCGCCGGGCGGTTATCGAGGTGTTGATCAACACCCCGCTGGTGGCGGATATGATCCGCAAGGGCGAGGTGCACAAGCTCAAGGAGTTGATGACCAAGTCTACCGAGTCAGGTATGCAGACCTTCGACCAGGCCCTGTACAGCCTTTACTCGGAAGGTGCCATCACCTATGAGGATGCCCTGGCCCATGCCGACTCTGCCAACGACTTGCGCCTGATGATCAAGCTGGGCGCGGATGCCAAGGGCTCCGACCAGCTATCGACCACAGTCGACAAGTTGTCTATCCAGAACGACTGATTCAGCGGCACGCAGAATCGCAAAGGGAGAGCTTCGGCTCTCCCTTTTGCGTTGCAGTTCAGCGCGTGACCACGCGACCCCGGTAGATCACGGTGCGGGGCCTGGGTCCCGAATCCGGGGTGTCCGCAGTGGACTCTGGCAATACCGGCTGGCCTCTATACGTCTTGTGAGTGCTTTCCCTGCAATGCCGCACCTGGTCGGCCAGCGCTGGTACGGACTGTTTGAGTGCGGACCAGACCCGGGGCAGGGTCGCTGACCTTGATTGATCCGCGAAGTGTTCCAGCTGAAGGACCAGGTTCTCCTCCGTGAGGTGGAGCTTGACTCCAAACTCAACCTGGATGAGTCGGCGGCATTGATGGACCTGTTTGATGATGGACGGGTTCAGTAGCCAGCTTTGGTCGCTTGCCAGAGATACCATGGGGATGTGCCTCATGTCTGGAATCGAGGGAAGGGGTTTCAGCGCTTGTGAGCTCCGAGATTGACTCGAGCGGGCTTCAAGCCTGCTGTCCTGAAACCAAGCCAGAACCATGCCATGAGAGGGAGGGCGGTTATTCCTGCTATGCAGGTCCACTTAGTGGGTTTTGCCGGCACGCTCCCTGTGCACCTGCACCACTATAGACCTTAGTGGGCCTCGTCCCAGTTGTCGCCCACGCCGGCTTCCACCAGCAGCGGTACCTTCAGGTCGGCTGCGCCGGACATTCGTTCCTCAAGGCCGCGGCAGATAACCTCCAGCGCGGATTCCCTCACCTCGAGGATCAGTTCGTCGTGGACCTGCATTACCATGCGGGCGTCGTCAGCATGCTCTGCCAGCAGCCAGTCTTCCACCGTGACCATGGCCCTCTTGATGATATCCGCTGCCGTGCCCTGCATGGGCGCGTTGATGGCCGTGCGCTCGGCGGCCTGCTGCATCTGCTTGTTACGGGCATTAATCTCCGGCAGGTAAAGGCGACGCCCTGCCAGGGTTTCCACAAAGCCATCGTCATGGGCCTGCTTGCGGATACGGTCCATGTACTCCAGTACGCCGGGGTAGCGGTGGAAGTAGCGGTCAATGTAGTCCTGTGCCGTTTTGCGGTCCACCTCCAGCTGGCGAGACAGGCCAAAGGCTGACATCCCGTAGATCAGGCCGAAGTTGATGGCCTTGGCGCTGCGGCGCTGATCGGAGCTGACGTCATCAACCGTTACCCCGAACACTTCGGCGGCTGTCGCGCGATGGATGTCCTCACCCCGCTCGAAGGCGCCCAGCAGGCCCTTGTCGCCAGAAAGGTGCGCCATGATTCGCAGCTCGATCTGCGAGTAGTCTGCCGCGACCAGCTTGTGGCCTTCCGGCGCCACGAAGGCCTGGCGGATGCGTCGCCCCTGCTCGGTGCGCACGGGAATGTTCTGCAGGTTGGGCTCGGAAGAAGAAAGCCGGCCGGTGGCCGTCACCGCCTGGTGATAGGACGTATGGATTCGCCCGGTGCGGGGGCTGACCAGCTCCGGCAAGGTGTCCGTGTAGGTGGATTTGAGCTTGCTGAGGCTGCGGTGTTCCAGGATCAGCCGGGGTAGCCGGTGCTCATGGGCCAGTTCCTGCAACACTGGCTCGGCAGTGGAGGGCGCCCCCTTGGGTGTTTTCTTGATGACCGGCAGGCCCATCTTGTCATAGAAAATCGCCTGTAGCTGCTTGGTGGAGCCCAGGTTGAAGCTTTCGCCAGCCTCTTCGTGCGCCTCCTGCTCCAGCTCGGCCATGCGTTCGGCCAGTTCCTGGCTGTGCTGGCGCAAGGTGGAGGCGTCAATCAGGGCGCCGCGCTGTTCCATGCGGGACAGCACCGGTACCAGGGGCAGGTCAATGTCCCGGTAGACCGCATCCAGGCGCCCCGTGTCCCGGAGCTGGGGGCGCAGTACCTGGTGCAGCCGCAGGGTAATATCGGCATCCTCGGCGGCGTATTCCGCAGCCTTTTCCAGGTCAACCTGATTGAAGGTGAGCTGCTTTGCGCCCTTGCCGGCAATATCCTCGAAGCTGATGGTCTTCTCGCCCAGGTACTTCAGCGCCAGGCTGTTCATGTCATGGCGGGTGGCGGTGGAATTGAGCACATAGGATTCCAGCATGGTGTCCTCGGCGATGCCCTCCAGGCTGATGCCATGGTTGGCGAGTACGTTCTTGTCGTACTTCAGGTTCTGGCCCACCTTTTTGTGCTTCGGGTCTTCCAGTAAGGGTTTGAGCTTTGCGAGAGTCGTGTCCCGGTCCAGCTGGTCCGGTGCGCCCATATAATCATGGGCCAGGGGCAGGTATGCGGCCTTGCCGGGCTCAATGGCGAAAGATACGCCCACGACCTCCGCTTCGCTGTACCGCAGACTGGTGGTCTCGGTGTCGAAAGCGAAAAGTTCTGCCTTGCCCAGCTGTTCCAGCCAGGCGTCCAGCTGCTCATCCGTCAGGATGGTTTCGTACTCACGCTCCGGAGTGGTCGCCGATTGAGTGTCATCTGCGCTGTCCGGGGCCTCTCCGTCCCCCGAGTATTCCGCAATCCAGGCCTTGAACTCGTATTCCTGGAACAGTTTCAGCAGCTGCTCCCGGTGTTCCGGCTCTGGCGACACCTCCTCGATACCGAAGTGCAGGTCCACGTCGGTGCGGATGGTCGCCAGTTCCCGGCTCAGGGGCAGGTGTTCAATAGCGTCCCGGAGATTATCGCCAATCTTGCCCTTAACCTCGTCGGCGTGGGTCATCAGGTTATCCAGGTCACCGTACTGTTGCAGCCACTTTACAGCGGTTTTCGGGCCGCACTTTGTTACACCGGGTATGTTATCCACGGTGTCTCCCACCAGCGCCAGGTAGTCCACGATCTGTTCCGGTGCAATGCCGAACTTTTCCACTACCCCGTCCCGATCCATCCGGGTTTCCGTCATGGTATTGATCAGCGTGACATGGTCGCTCACCAGTTGTGCCATGTCCTTGTCACCGGTGGAGATCACCACATCCACTCCCTTGGCGGTGGCCTCCGTGGCCAGTGTGCCGATCACGTCGTCCGCTTCGACATCGGGAATGATCAGCAGTGGTAATCCCATGGCCTCCACAATCTCGTGGATGGGTCTGATCTGTATCGCCAGGTCTTCCGGCATTGGTGGCCGGTTCGCCTTGTAGTCTTCATACAGGTCATGGCGGAAAGTCTTGCCCTTGGCGTCAAAAACCACCACTACCTTCGAGCCGGGAAAGTCCTGCTCCAGGCGGCGCAACATGCTGATAACCCCTTTGATGGCCCCGGTAGGGTGGCCCTTGCTGGTGGTCAGCGGAGGCAGGGCATGGAAAGCCCGGAACAGGTAGGAGGAACCATCGACAAGGACAACAGGGGGCGTCTTGGTTTGACTCATGGCAAGGGGAATCCGGAATCTGTTGAAGGTTTGGGTAGCTTGTGTAACGCTTTTCAAAGGGTGCCGTATCAGCGGCCCATCTGAACACAGAGGTTACCATGAAACCAGTCGTCATCTCGCTGTTGGCTCTTTGCCTCGCAGCTCCCGCATCGGTGCTGGCGCAGGATGCGTCCGGCTCGCCCCTGGATGAGAAACCGCAAATGCCGGACGAGCCCGTGGTGATTCCGGAGTATGAACCGCAGACAGATGGTTCCGCGATCGTGATCCGCCCCGGTGACGACGTGGTGTACTACGAGTACCGCGTCAACGGCCAGTTACGCGAGATCAAGGTGGTGCCGGAAGTGGGCCCGGCCTATTACCTGGTGCCTGCTGACGGTGGTGGCTGGATCCGGGAGGATGAGACGTCGCTGTTGATTCCCAGCTGGGTTCTGTTCCGCTGGTAGTGACCACAGACACCCCGGATGCGCCCTGTGCCGCTAGATCAGGTCTACCGTGACCGGCTCTGACCGGCGACTTTCCATGCCATTGATATCCAGGGTGCTGACCGCGAATTCGTAGGCTCCCGGGTTGAAGTGGTCGAGAGCCAGGCTATGGGCATCGGGGCCTTCCAGTTTTAGGGCACGAAAGCCGTCCTCGTGTCGCAATCGATAGTAGATCCTGTAGCCGCTGATTTCACCCGGGTAGAGCTTGCTGCCGTCTTCCCGGGTCAGTGGACTGTCCCAGTGCAGAACCGGGCGTTCTGCCACGGGCCCGGAGCTGTCCGTTTCCGGGGCGGCGAAGCCGCCAGTTTCCTCTGCGGCCGGGCCAGGGCGGTTGTCTGCGGTATCGTTACTGCCTGAATGGCTGCCGCCGCAGCCGGCAAGCACCAGGCTCAGGGTAATGAGCAGGCTCCAGGCGAACGACGTCTGGTGTGAAGACATCATGGCATTCCTCGCATTCATTTTTTTGTCACCGGCCGGATCTGATCGGTCTGGGGTGCCGGCCAGGTTGTCCAGGGATTCGGGAAGTCGGCCCCCGAGGTGCCACTGCATGCATGTAAAGGCGGGATTATGGCGTGCATTGACCGGGTCGCAAGTGACCGTTTGGTAAATTGACCAGGGGGTCACCGAAGTAGCTGGTCGGGGTAACGCCAGTGTCATCCGGGTGGGTGGCTGATTAGTGTGAACACTCTAACTTTACTCCCTATGCTGATGGTGAAATGGACGGGAAACAGCTTCCCGAAACACTCTCAGTCGAATCTGATTTCACTGGACCCAAGGGGGTATCCTTATGAGCAAGCTCAAAACCTGGCAGGAACAGCTTCAGGAAATGGTAGACAAGGGCATTGATGCTGCTGAGAAGGCGCAAAAGCAGTTGGCTGCCAAGCCCTTTGACGTCGCGGAGAAACTGGAAAGTGAAGTGCGTCAGTACCGTGTCAGAAATTTGCGAAAGCGATACAACGGTGCCAGCGGGGCTGTGTTTGACCAGTTGAGAACCTTCAATACGCGGGTTGGCAGTTTCGCTGGTGACTTGGTTGCCCGTTTGGAAAAAGAGACCGCAGATACAGCCAAGGCTGTCAGCAAGACTGCTGACGAGGTAGCCGAGGAAGTGTCCTCCGCTGCCAAATCCACGGCGACCAATGTTTCGGGCAAGGCCCAGAAGGGTGCTAATCGGGTGTCCCGGCGTGCGCAGTCAACAGGGTCGAACGTGTCTAAATCCGCGAAGAGTGCCGGTAAACAGGTCTCCAGGGCTGCGGATGAAACCAGTAAGGCTGCCTCTGCCAGCCAAGCGACCAGCAAGGCCGGCAATGGCGCAGCCAAATCCGGTTCGGGCAGTTCGTCCACCGGCCAGGCGAAGGCGGCCTCGACAGGTTCGTCTTCCAGCTCCGGCAGTGCCGGCAAGAGTGGCGCCAGTGAGAAGAGCACCACCAGCGCCTGACCGACCGGTCAAAGCTACTGATCCCTGAACGCAAAGAGCCACCTCAAGGGGTGGCTCTTTGCGTTTGCGGGTGTTCTGTGAACTGATCAGCGGGTGCTGGTTTCTGCCGTGGCTTCAGCTGGATCCAGTGGCAGGGTGCGTTGGTGTTCCGTGATCACCTCGAGTCGACGAATGTCGTCCAGATAGCGCTCACGCAATTGCTCGATTTCCTGCTCCTGGCTGGCGATTTCAGCCTCGATGTCGCGGATCTGGCTTTCCAGGCGGTCGATTTTCTGTAGCGTTGCGTCCGGGATTTCCCGTCCTGAACGTTCCAGGTCGGCGGCGCGGGACTGCTCACTATCGAGTTGCGACTCAATCACCGAGATATTGCCGCGCTTGAGTTGGTTGAGACCCTCCAGCTCGGTGATCTTGCGATGCAGGGCGCGCACGGCATCATCGGGATGGCTGTAGCGACGCAGCAGGGCACGGTCCTGTTCGCGCTGGGCCTTTGCCTGTTCCTGCTGACGTTTTTCCTCTTCCCGGCGGCGAAGCTCTTCTTCCGTGGGCGCCGGCGCTACGCGGTCTATCACGCGGCCCTGGCTGTTGAGGATTTCATAGCCCCGGGTGGAGGCTTCCTGGGGTACCGTATTGCTGATGACCAGTTGACCGCTGTCATCCTTGTAGCGATACATCCGTGCGTCCGCAAGGTTGGCGAAGAGCAGGCAGCTGGCAGCAATGATGCAGGTTGTCAGTCTAGTGGCAGGCACCGGTAACACCCTTGTCGGTCAGATGGATTGTCTCGGTATGTGTACAGTTCGAAAGCATACCAGATGCGAGACCGGCTGCTTCGTGCTGTGTCACACCCCCGGCCGGATCTGCCATCATCAGACACCGTAACGGTCACGGTACACGGTAATGGCTTCAGCATGGCGCGCGTGCCCGGGCCTGGCTTGCAGGTATTCAAGGACCTGTTCCAGCCGGATAATGCTTATCACCGGTATGCCGTAGCTCTGTTCCACTTCCTGGATGGCGGATAGTTCTCCCTGACCCCGTTCCTGTCGGTCGAGCGCAATCAGCACCCCGGCAGGCGTGGCACCGGCGGCCTCGATGATGGCCATGGATTCGCGGATAGCGGTGCCGGCGGTGATGACATCATCAATAATCAGCACTCGGCCCTGCAAGGGCGCCCCGACAATGTTACCGCCTTCGCCGTGGTCCTTCGCTTCTTTCCGGTTGAAGGCCCAGGGGCGGTTATCACCCTGGCGCGCCAGGGACATGGCGGTTGTTGTGGCCAAGGGAATGCCCTTATAGGCGGGCCCGAAAATCATGTCATAATTCAGCCCGCTACGGGTGAGGGCGGCGGCGTATGCCTCGCTCAGGCGCAGCAGGTCGTTGCCAGTGTTGAAAAGGCCGGCATTGAAAAAGTAGGGGCTGGTGCGTCCCGACTTGAGAGTGAACTCACCGAAACGCAGTACGTCCCGGTGGATGGCAAACTCGATGAAATCGCGCTGATAGTCGTGCATGACAAGGCTTCTGGCGGGGTCTGGTTCTTTCAAAAACTTGTAAAACCGGTATCATACACCCAAACTGAATCAGGGAATACGTATGCGTGTAGTATCAATCAGCGTCAATGGCCTGGAACAGGCGGTTGAAAAAGGCTTCTTTGACTGGATCGCCGACCAGGACGCCGACGTAATCTGTGTTCAGGACCATCGCATGCGGGTCTATGAAATCGAGGACCGCAACCTGATTCCCGAAGGCTACGAAGCCTACTTTATTGATGGCGAGCTCAATGAGCACGGAGGGGTCGGGATTTACACGCGTCACTTTCCGAAAGCCATCATGTACGGCTTTGCCAGTGAACAGGCGGACCGTGAAGGTCGTTTTATCCAGGCAGACTTTGACCGGGTCAGCGTGGCCAGCGTACTGGCTCCCTGTGCGCTGGGCCGTGAGGAAGAGCTGCTGGAAGACGAGAACGACCTGACCGTACTTGATCACAAGGACGAGTTCATGGATGCCTTCGGGCTGCATATGCAGAAAACCCTGCGTAAGCGTCGCCAGTTCATTTTCTGCGCTAACCTGCAGACGGCCCACCACGTCACCGATGCCAGTCCTGTCTATCACCAGTTGGATGTTTCCGGGTTCCTGCCCCACGAGCGGGCGTTCCTCGATCGCCTGTTTGATGAGATGGGTGCCATCGACGCCTTCCGCGAGATCAACAAGCAGAGCAACCAGTTCACCTGGTGGCCGGAGTGGGATGGCGGCGAGCGCAAGAACGTGGGTATCCGCGCCGACTACCAGTTGCTGACTCCCGGTATCCGCAAGACCATCCGGGATGGCTGGATCGACGAAACCACCCGTTTCTCGGACCACGCCCCCCTGATCATGGATTACGATATAGATATCGGTTTCTGAGGGACCGTCGTCTCCTGAAATGAAAAAAGCGCGCCGGGTATCTCCCGCCGCGCTTTTTCTTTGGCCGGCTATTGGCCGGTTGATTATTCCGCCAGTGCTGCTTTCTGGATCTCGAACAACTGCTCGATACCCTGCTTTGCCAGTACCAGCATATTGTCCAGTTCTTCCTGTACAAACGGCGCACCCTCTGCGGTGCCCTGGATTTCAATAAATCCGCCCTGATCAGTCATGATGACGTTCATGTCTGTTTCTGCGGCGGAGTCTTCCGGGTAGTCCAGGTCCACCACCGGGATGCCCTGGTAAACGCCGACAGAGAGTGCCGCCACCATTTGTTTGAGGGGTGACTTCTCCAGCCGGCCCTCCCTGACCAGGAAGTTCAGCGCATCCACCAGGGCAACGCAGCCGCCGGTAATGGCCGCGGTACGAGTGCCACCGTCGGCCTGGATGACATCGCAGTCGATAGTAATCGTATGTTCGCCCAGTGCTTCCAGGTCGACTGCGGCGCGCAGGGAGCGGCCAATGAGTCGCTGGATCTCTACGGTGCGGCCACCCTGCTTGCCCCGGGCTGCCTCCCGCCCCATGCGGCTACCAGTGGAGCGGGGCAGCATGCCGTATTCCGCGGTGATCCATCCCTGTCCCTCACCGCGGAGAAATGGCGGCACCTTGTTTTCCACGGACGCGGTACAGATGACGCGGGTATCGCCGAACTCTACCAGTACGGAGCCCTCTGCGTGCCGGGTGAAATGACGGGTGAGCCTCACGTCTCTGGGCTGTTCGGGCTGTCTGCCACTGGGTCGCATACTTGATCCTTCTGAATCCGGAAAGTGAACAGGGCCGGACAGCATTGGGTGCCGGCCACTGGAGAAAGGAGCGGCAGTATAGCATGGGGGAGCCAACGCCCGGACTGCTGAACGAAGACAGGATTTACGATCCCCTGAACTGGTAGACTGGAGCCGTACTTTACGGAAGAACCCCTGGAGCACCCATGATCAGAAGCATGACAGCGTTTGCCCGCCAGCAGACCCAGGCAGAGTGGGGTGTGCTGACCTGCGAGATACGCACGGTCAATCACCGTTACCTGGAGCCCTCTTTCCGTCTGCCTGAGGCGCTTCGGGAGCTGGAAAACGGTTTCCGTGACCACCTGCGCAAGGCGCTCGGCCGAGGCAAGGTAGATGTGGGTATGCGCCTGCAGTCTTCTGAAGATGCGGATACGGCTCTGCTGGTGAACGACCGCCTGGCGGCGTCCCTGAACGACGCGATCAACCACGTCAATCGTCTGCTGGACAACCCGGCCCACATCAGTGCGTTGGATATACTGCGCTGGCCCGGCATCCTGGACCGCGAAGAGCCCGACCTCAGCCCGGTCAAGGCGGCGGCGGACGAGTTGTTCCAGCGTACAGTGGCGGAGTTGGTGGTGGTCAGGGAGCGCGAAGGCGAGCGCCTGCGGCCGCTGTTTGATGAGCGCCTCTCAGCCATGGCGACGTTGGTGACCCAGGTGCGGGAGCGCCTGCCCGGCTTGATCAGCGCCCAGGAGCAGGCCCTGCGGGACCGTTTCCGGCAGGCCTCAGTGGAGCTGGACCCCGACCGGTTAAGCCAGGAGATGGTGATGCTGGCGCAAAAGTCTGACGTGGCAGAAGAGATGGACCGACTGGAGGCGCATATCGGAGAGGTTCGCGAAACCCTCCAGCGCAATGATGCCATCGGCCGCCGGCTGGACTTCCTGATGCAGGAGCTGAACCGGGAAGCCAATACCCTTAGCAGCAAGTCCATCGACGCCGAGGTCACCCGGGTAGCCGTGGATATGAAGGTGCTTATCGAACAGATGAGAGAGCAGGTCCAGAACCTGGAGTGATTCGCTTCATGGCTTGGTCGGGGGCAGGCCTTCCTGCCCCATGCCGTTGCCAGGCCCTATTTTTCGGAGGGTTTGATCGCCAGCAGGTCGGTTCTCAGGTGGGTCAGTACTTTTTCTGCCGTATTGCCGATTACCATGGCCGCCAGTCCGGTCTTTCCGCTGGTGCCAATCACCACCATATCTGCCTTGACCTGGTTGGCAACGCTTGGAATCACCTTCTGGGCCGGGCCTGAAACGATGTGAACCTGCCCGGGTTGCAGGTGCCAGGTATTACAGAGGTGTTCAATCTGCGGTTTCAACCCGGCCTGCCTTTTACGCAGCCTTGCATCCATATCAACCAGCTCCAGGTCGGCCAGTATTACCGAGGTATGCAGGGCATGAACAAGGTGCAGTTCGGTGCCCATGGCATCGGCCAGCTGTCGGGCCTCTGCGATGATCCGGTGGTTGAGCGCTTTCTTCACCGGCTTGTCTGAACTCAGGTCTACCGCTGCCAGTATTGGTCGAGCCTTGTTCCACTTGTTTTCAGCGACCAGCATGACAGGCGCGGAGCACTCGCGGATGAGGTGCCAGTCCGTTGGCGTATAAAGAAATGTCTCTGACCGGTTTCCGGTCTTGATGACCGCGTCCACCCTTTCCTTGTGGCAGTGCTCGATAATCCATTCATGGATTCGCTTGGCCCAGACGACCTGAGGAGTGATGGGGAGGTCGCTGCAGTCGCAGAGAGCCAGCACCTGCTCCAGCCACCGTTGGCGCTGGTCGGTGGTGGCTTTGCGCGCCGCCTCCTGGTCGGTCTGCTGATCCGAGATGGCGTCGAGGTATTCGTGGACAAAGGCGACTACTTCCAGGCTGGCCCCAGTAGCCCTGGCCAGTTCAATGCCCCGGGTCAGTGCCACCTGGTGCCTGTGCTCCGGGTCCATAACGATGAGCAGTTTTTTCATTCGGTGTTTCCGTTATTTGTCCGATGGTTTGGGGAATGTTAACAGTTGCGCTGCGCCCGGGATGCGGAGATAAGTCAAACCCCGTATAATTTGCCGCCTTCTGGCCGTCACGCCCGGCCAAAAAAGTTATCGGGAGTCAGTGAATCATGAGCCAGACCGGTGAGCAGGGTACCCTGTACGTGATCTCCGCGCCCTCCGGTGCCGGCAAGACCAGCCTGGTGGGGGAGATGATCCGGGCGGACGCGCGCCTGGGTGTTTCCGTATCCCACACGACCCGTCCCATGCGCCCTGGTGAGCAGGACGGTGTGAATTACCACTTTATCTCCCGGGAAGAGTTCGAGGCCATGATTGGCCGTGACGAGTTCCTGGAGCATGCCGATGTTTTCGGCAACTATTATGGCACCTCTCAGGTATGGGTCGAGCAGACCCTGGCCCGGGGGCGTGACGTCATCCTGGAAATCGACTGGCAGGGCGCGACCCAGGTACGAAGGCTGATGCCGCACTGTGTCAGTGTTTTTATCGTGCCCCCCTCAGCCGCGGTTCTGAGGGAGCGTCTGGTGGGCCGCGGAACCGATGCGCCAGAGGTGGTGGAGCGACGCCTGCGGGAAGCCGCCGAGGAGTGCCGCCATGCCCTGGAATTTGACTACCTGGTGGTCAACGATGACTTCGCAGAGGCGCTCAGCCAGCTACTGTCCATTGTTACCTGCCAACGCCTGCGTATGGATCGACAGGAAGTGCGCCACGCCGGGCTGCTGTCATCGCTGATGGACGGGGATGGGGCCTGACCTGTGTACATTATGAGCGCCTGGCGGTAAACTACGCGGTCTGCTGAATGGTCCGGTTTCCCGGGCATTGGAATTCACCTCCTAATCGTTATCTCAGTCGGGGAAGATATGGCACGAGTTACCGTTGAAGATTGCCTGGAAAACGTCGACAACCGTTTCCAGCTGGTTATGCTGGCGACCAAGCGCGCCCGCCAGATTGCCACCAAGGGCTACGAGCCGCTGGTGCCGGAAGAGAACGACAAGCCGACCGTGATCGCGCTGCGGGAAATCGCCGAAGGTAAGGTGACCCGTGACCTGTTGCGTGAGGAAGAGGAAGACTGACACCCCAATGCCATTACAGGCACTGGCTGGTCAAAAAGATCATTGAATTTCGCCCCGATGGATTTATAGTGGAAAAAGAGCGCGAATTTTTGCGCAGGCTTTCCCGGCGGGGTACAGGAAGAACCCGAATGTTCGCATTCGGGTTTTTTTATCCCTGCCTTCCTGAATAACCTGACGGAGGCGCGGTGTCGCAAGAGGCTGCTGTTGCAGAGCGTGAACGGACGGTCGAAGATCTGACCGCGACGCTCGGAGATTATCTGGATTCCGGGCGCATCAACCAGGTGCGCAGGGCCTACTATTATGCCGAGCAGGCCCATGAGGGCCAGATGCGGCGCAGCGGCGAGCGATATATTACCCATCCCCTGGCGGTGGCTACCATCCTTGCGGAAATGAAGCTGGACCATCAGAGCCTGATGGCTGCCATGCTCCACGACGTAATCGAGGATACCGGTATTCCCAAGGATGCCCTGAGCGAGCAGTTTGGTGAGTCCGTGGCGGACCTGGTGGACGGCGTATCCAAGCTGACCCAGATCGAGTTCCGTTCCCGTGCGGAAGCCCAGGCCGAGAATTTCCAGAAAATGACCTTAGCCATGGCCCGGGATATCCGTGTCATCATCGTCAAGCTTGCGGACCGGCTGCACAACATGCGCACACTCGGCCCCATGCCCTATGAGAAGCGCCAGCGCATTGCCAACGAAACACTCGACATCTACGCGCCTATTGCGAACCGTCTGGGTATGCATCGGGTGTGCACAGAACTGGAAGACCTGGGGTTTGCCTCACTCTATCCGATGCGGGCGAAATACATCTCCAAGGCGGTGACAAAGCTCCGTGGCAGCCACCGGGAAATCATTGATGACATTCGCGGAAAGCTACAGGACAAACTCCAGGAGCGCGGGCTCCCGGGGCGGATCGTGGGACGTGAGAAGCACCTGAACTCCATCTATAACAAGATGAAGTTCCGCCACAAGTCGTTCCACGAGATCATGGACGTGTATGCGTTCAGGATCATTACAGACACCGAAGACGACTGCTACCGCATTCTGGGAGCGGTGCACAGCCTCTACAAGCCACTGCCGGGGCGTTTCAAGGACTATATCGCCATGCCCAAGGCCAATGGCTACCAGTCCCTGCACACCACCCTGTTTGGCATGCATGTGAATATCGAGATCCAGATCCGCACCGAGGAGATGGAGCAGATTGCCAACGACGGTATCGCCGCCCACTGGATGTACAAGCACGACCAGTCGCCGGTCAGCTCAGCCAACCAGCAGCGGGTGGATCGCTGGGTGCAGGGCCTGATGGACATGCGCGAGCGGGCGGACGATTCGCTGGAGTTCATCGAGCACGTCAAGACCGACCTGTTCCCGGACGAAATCTATGTCTTTACGCCGAAGGGCAAGATACTGGAGCTGCCCACCGGTGCCACGCCAGTGGACTTCGCGTATGCGATCCACACAGACATCGGCAACGCCTGCGTGGCCTGTCGGATCAATCGTAACCTGGGCTCCCTGAGTCAGCCCCTGCAAAGTGGTCAGACCGTAGAGGTGATCACTGCGCCCAATGCCCGTCCCAACCCCGCCTGGCTGAGCTTCGTGGTAACCGGCAAGGCTCGCAGCAGTATCCGGCACGCGCTCAAGTTGCAGCGTCGCACCGAGTCCGTGCAATTGGGCAAGACCTTGCTGAAAAAGTCCCTTCATGGCTTTGGCCAGAAGCTGTCCGAGCTGGGGCAGGAGCAAGTCAGCGCAGTGGTCAGCCATAACCAGGTGGCCAGCTTTGATGACCTGCTGAGTGAGATCGGCCTGGGCAATCGTATGGCCTACCTGATCGCCCGCCAGTTGGTGGCCGGGGAGGCGGGTGCCGAAACCAGTTCCCTGGACGTGGGTACGTTGTCCGGGGAGGGTGATCGCAAGGGTAGCCCGGTAACCATCCGTGGCACTGAAGGCCTGCTGGTGCGTTTCGCCAACTGCTGCAAGCCGATTCCCGGAGATCCGGTGGTTGGGGTCATGGATTCCGGGCATGGCCTGGTCATCCACAGCGATACCTGCAGCCGCTTGCCGGAAAGCACCGAAGACCGCGCGCACCTGACTCACCTGAAGTGGGCCAAGGACATCACCGACGAATTCTCGGTTGAATTACGGGTAGAGCTGGAACGCCAGCGCGGCGTCATTGCCGAAGTGGCCAATGCGGTCGCCATGGCCGATGGCAACATCGAACGGATCAATGTGGAAGAGCAGAACGCCCGTCTGAGCATTGTCAGCCTGGTGGTCCACGTCAACGGCCGTCGGCACCTGGCCCGGGTCATGCGCCGGGTTCGCAACATCCGCGCGGTTACCCACATCAGCCGCGTCCGATACTGATCCCCTGATATCACTGGTTGCCGCCGGGGCGTATTGACAGCGTCATCGCCCCGGCGGCAGCATATTCTTTTAACCGCAACGCAGGATTCACCTGACATGAGCAACAAGTCCATCATCCAGACTGATGCCGCCCCGGAAGCCATCGGTACCTATTCACAGGCCGTAAAGGCCGGCGATACCGTGTACCTGTCTGGTCAGATTCCGCTGGACCCGGAAACCATGGAAGTGGTCGCCGGCGATTTTGCTGACAAGACCCGTCGCGTATTCGAGAACCTGAAAGCCGTTTGTGAGGCTGCTGGCGGTAGTCTGCAGGACATCGTCAAGCTGAACATCTACATGACTGACCTTGCCAACTTTGCCACTGTCAACGAAGTCATGGCCACCTATTTCCAGGAGCCGTACCCGGCCCGTGCTGCCATCGGCGTCGCCGGCCTGCCCAAGGGCGTACCGGTGGAAATGGACGCTGTCATGGTGATCAGCTGACGCGACCGTTTCTGATCGCTTCGATCATCGGTCGGTAACCGCTGCGGAAATCCGGGTAGGTGAAGCTGAAGCCCGTTGCCAGCAGGCGCTGATTGTCGCAGCGTTTACTGCCGCCGCGACCACCCCGGCGGCCATCGCCCCGGGGTGGTTGACACGGAAGTTGCTGGCGAATCCAGGCCACCACGTCGTCCAGTCTGGCTGGCTCGCAATCGCTGGCCAGGTAACAATTTTCCAGGCTCTTTCCTTCCAGTGCCCGTTGCACCAGGTGCACGCAGGCGGCCATCGCATCCTGCTCATGAATGCGGTTTGTGTATGGGCCCGGTGAATCAGGGTTGAGCTCTCCCGCCATTACTGATTCGAGGAAGCGCCCCCGGCCTGGGCCATAAATTCCGCTGAAGCGAATGATCGTGGCGGGCACGCCACTGTCCAGCGCCAGTTGTTCCCCCTCCAGAACCCGCTGACCGCTGAACCGCCTGGGGGCAACCGGGCTGGTCTCGTCCACCTGCGAGTCATCGTCCTGGCCATACACGCTGGTACTGCTGATAAAGAACAGCCGCTTGAGCTTGCTGGTATCCGTTACCGCCAGCAAGTTGGCAAGGCCGTCCACGTAGGCGGCCCTGTAACCCGCGTCATCATAGGTAGACGGGGTCAGGCAGTAGATCAGGATATCAGGCGCTTCTGGCACAACCTTCGCCAGGGATGGCCTGTCCATCAGGTCTGCTGGCGCCGGGTGAACGCCCTTGGGTATGGCGCTGGCGGTACGGCGAATTCCCCATACCTCGGACGTAGCGGTCAGGGCACTCGCAATAGTGCCTCCAAGTGAACCACAGCCGGCAACCAGGACATGGGGGCGGGACTGGTCTGCAGAGATTGCCATAGTCAATTTCAATCCTTATGCTTGAGCTCATAAAGAGCAATTGGAGCCTGTCATGACCCTGACCGAACTACGTTACATCGTCACACTTGCCAGGGAAAAGCATTTCGGGCGGGCCGCCGAGCGCTGTCATGTCAGCCAGCCGACCCTCAGTGTTGCGGTCAAGAAGCTCGAAGAGGAGCTGGGTGTTCCCCTCTTTGAACGCAGCAAAAGCAGCATCCGTGTTACCGAGACCGGCCAGCGTATTATCGAGCAGGCTCAGCGGGTGCTGGACCAGGTCGGCGTCATCCGTGACATGGCCCAGGACGGCAAGAACCAGCTCAACTCGCCGTTGCGCGTCGGCGCTATCTACACTATCGGTCCGTACCTGTTCCCACACCTGCTGCCCGAGCTGCGCAGGGCCGCGCCGGACATGCCGCTGTACATTGAAGAGAACTATACCGGTAATCTGCGCCAGAAGCTTCGCCAGTCCGAGCTGGACGCCATCATCATTGCGCTGCCGTTCGAAGAGCCGGAGGTCGTGACCTTGCCCCTGTATGACGAGCCGTTCGTTATCCTGCTGCCGGGTGGTCATCCGCTGGCCAGGGAATCGGCACTGACCGCCGAGCAGCTCGCTGGTGAGCAGTTGCTGCTGCTCGGGCCGGGGCACTGTTTCCGCGACCAGGTGCTGGAATCCTGTCCGCCGCTGGTGGAAACCGTTACCGAGCGACAGGCCACGGGCCCGACCCTGGTCACTGAAGGCAGTTCCCTGGAGACCATTCGGCATATGGTCGCCTCGGGCCTGGGTATTACCGTGTTGCCGCTGTCGGCGGCGACGTCCATGCCCTACGATGAGGACATCCTCGCTGTCCGGCCATTCGCGCCCCCGGTACCTTTCCGCACCGTTGCCCTGGCATGGCGGGTAACTTTCCCGCGCCCGAAAGCCATTGATGTGTTGTCATTGGCTGCCAGCCAGTGCCGCGTTATCGAGAAAGCGGAGAAGCAAAAGCCGGCCCTGGCCGCCGGCGGCTGACGGTCGACCGATGGCGTCACTGGAAGACTTGCCCGTCACCACCCTCAAGGGGGTCGGTAATGCGCTCGCCGGCACCCTGGCAAGGCTGGGCATTACTTCCCTGCAGGACCTGCTGTTTCATTTGCCGCACCGCTATGAGGACCGTACCCGTGTAATCCCCATGGGCAGTTTGCGACTGGGGGACACCGGGGTGGTGGAAGGTACGGTCATGCGGGCGGATATGGTCATGGGCCGCAGGCGCAGCCTGCAGGTGACGCTCAGGGACGACAGCGGTTTCCTGGTCATGCGCTTTTTCCATTTTTCCGCAGCCCAGAAGAACCAGCTGACCGAAGGCGTGCGGGTGCGGTGTTATGGCGAGGTGCGCCCTGGCCGGGCCGGGTTCGAGTTCTACCATCCTGAGTACCAGGTTAATCCGCCGGCAATGCCCCCGCCCGGGGAGGCCACGCTGACACCGGTCTATCCCCTGACGGAAGGCATCCAGCAGCCCAGGGTTCGCAGCCTGTGCCGACAGGCCCTGGGCTACCTGAAACGTTACCCCATACCGGATTGGCTGCCACCGTCATTATTGGCCGACTATCAGTTGCCGGATATCACGTCGGCGGTGGCGCTTGTCCACGCACCACCGGCGGATGCCCCCGTCCACCTGCTGATGGAGGGTCGTCACCCGGCGCAGCAACGGCTGGTGATGGAAGAGTTGCTGGCCCATCAGTTGAGTCTGTTGCTGGTCCGTCAACAGATTCAGCAACGGCAGGCGCTGCCATTGCTTCCTGGAGGCGACCTGACGGAGCGTTTTCTTGACCAGCTGCCGTTCAGCCTGACACCGGCACAGGCCCGGGTGGTTGCGGATATCCGCCAGGATCTGAGCCAACCGTTACCCATGCTTCGCCTGGTTCAGGGGGACGTGGGTTCCGGCAAGACCGTGGTTGCTGCGCTGGCGGCCCTGCAGGCCATCGGTGCGGGCGCCCAGGTAGCCCTGATGGCGCCCACCGAGATCCTGGCCGAGCAGCACTACCAGAATTTCCGTCAATGGCTGGAGCCACTGGGGCTGGAAATGGTCTGGTTATCCGGCAAGGTCAAGGGCAAGGCCCGTACGGAAGCCCTGGGTCGACTGGCGGAAGGGAAAGCCAGGCTGATTATCGGTACCCATGCGCTGTTCCAGGGTGATGTATTGTTTGAACGCCTGGGCCTTGTGATTATCGATGAACAGCACCGGTTCGGGGTCCACCAGCGCCTGGCGCTGAGGGACAAGGGAGCAGAGGGGCAACGGGCTCCCCATCAGCTGATCATGACTGCAACCCCCATTCCCCGCACGCTGGCCATGAGTGCCTATGCGGACCTGGACACCTCCGTAATCGATGAATTGCCGCCGGGACGCAAACCCATTGAAACCATAGTGATCCAGGATAGCCGTCGGGACGAAGTGATAGAGCGGGTTCGCAAGGCCTGTCAGTCTGGCCGTCAGGCCTACTGGGTCTGTACCCTGATCGAGGAGTCTGAGGCCCTGCAGTGCCAGGCAGCGGAAGTGACCGCCGAAAGCCTGCAGGAGCGATTGCCGGAGCTGAGGGTGGGGCTGGTGCATGGTCGCCTGAAGGCAGCCGACAAGGCGGCCGTCATGGACCGCTTCAAGGAAGGTGAGCTGGACCTGCTGGTGGCTACGACCGTCATCGAAGTGGGTGTCGACGTGCCCAATGCATCACTGATCATTGTGGAGAATCCTGAGCGTCTGGGGCTGGCACAGTTGCACCAGTTGCGTGGCCGGGTAGGGCGTGGTGAGCAGGCCAGTTTCTGCGTGCTCATGTATCAGGCGCCCCTGTCGCAGAACGGTCGGGCCCGATTACAGGCCCTGCGGGACAGCCAGGACGGGTTTGTGATCGCGGAAAAGGACCTGGAAATACGTGGCCCCGGAGAAGTACTGGGTACCCGCCAGACCGGCATGATGCAGTTTCGGCTGGCAGACTTTGAACGCGACCGTGACTGGATCGAGAGTGTCCGCACTATGGCGCCGTCTGTTATGAAAGATACCCGTGCCACCGAGGCGTTGGTGCGCCGCTGGCTGGGCGAGCGGGTTCGTTATGGTGACGTCTGAATCTACGGCGGTACAGAATCGTTACTGAATTGACCAAACCGGTCTGCTTTCCGGCTCACTTTGAGCCACACTGAAAAGCAGGTCCACAACGATTTTTTACAGGAGAACAAAATGGAGATGTCCGGTGCTGTCCGGAAGCTTCTGAACGAGGCCGCCATCGTGACTGAAGCCGAGGCCTCGGGTGCGCCAGCACCGGGTGTTCGGTTACGAATGGTGTTACTGGGGGACAACCAGGGCCAGCTGCAGGTGATCTGCTGCCATGACGACCTGCTGGACCTGGTGGGTCTGAACAAGCAATTGGGGCGTGAGCTCCGGCTGGTCTCCCGTGCCGATTACACACGTCTGCTGCGTCCGACCGGGTTGGAGGGGCTGCCTGCCTTGCCAGGGCTGACCGGCTGGCCAACCCTGATAGACAGCCGTGTTGCCGGCGCCGGGCGCCTGGTGATCGAACCAGTGGGGCGGGATGCCCGCCTAACCCTTGACCAGGCAGAGTTCCGGACGCTGGCTGGTCAACCGGAAGAGCGTTCGTTCTGTGTTCCCCTGGCAGAGATAGATGCTGTACCACGGACGCCTGAAAGGGACCAGGAACAGGTTTTCTCGGCGATACAGCGTTTTACCGGGCTACGAATCCGCCAGAGGCTGGAAGATACCCTGGAGTTACCTCCCCTGCCAGAAACCGCGCAGCGGATCATCCATTTGCGGGTTAACCCCAATGCCAATATGGGTGACCTGGTGGATATCGTCGAAAGCGACCCGAGCCTTGCGGCCCAGGTGGTCAGCTGGGCCTCATCGTCCTTCTATGCCGCAGCAGGCCAGGTTCGTTCCGTCCACGATGCGGTTTCCCGCATCCTTGGTTTCGACCTGGTGATGAACCTGGCCATGGGGCTGTCCCTGGGACGCGCGCTGAAACAGCCTGACGACCAGCCAAGAGGGTTTGTTGGCTATTGGCAGCAGGCCATATGGCAGGCCCAGGCGGCAGGCATATTGGCGTCGATGATGCCCCGCGGCCAACGCCCGGTTTTCGGGTTAGCCTACCTGGCTGGCCTGCTTCACAACTTCGGTTACCTGGTACTGGCGCAGGTCTTTCCACCGCACTTCCGGCTGGCCTGCCGCAACTGGGAGGTCAATGAGCACATTGACACTTCGGTGGTCGAGCAGCACCTGCTGGGGGTAACCCGGGAGCAACTGGCCGCTGAGCTGATGACTAACTGGGGCATGCCCGATGAGGTGGTCGTGGCGCTGAGATACCAGAAAAGCCTCGACTATCAGGGCCCGCATGACAGCTACCCGCGCCTGTTGTGGCTGGGACGCCAGCTGCTCAATGAACGGGGGTTGGAAATCGGCGCAAGGACTCCGATTCCCGAAGCGCTCTATACCGAGCTGGGCCTAGACCCGGAGAAGGTCGGGCGAGAGTTTGATGACCTGGTGGCGTCGAAGGATGTGGTGACTGCGATGGCCGGGATGATGAGCAATAGCTGAGTCGTTATTCTGCGCACAAAAAAGCCGGCCCGAAGGCCGGCAAGCTCACCCGCTTGTTGCAGATCAGGGTACGCTCGAGTCTTGCGTACCAACTACCTCTTCGCTCCGGACTGCGTTGCTCGGCTGTTTCAGGGGTCTGATTAAACTTTAGTCGACTGTCTGGAGTTTGCCCGGAGGATGCCGAATCAGGAGTGCGTACAGTTTGCTATCGGTTACAAATCGCATCAAAGCGTTTGATTTCGCAATAGCTTTACGTGCAGCGTTGTTACAAAAAATTACAAAATAATGTCAGAGCTTAGTCGAAATTGTGGTGCCGGATAGCGGTAGCGGCACGACGTATCGCGTCAGCATGCTGTTTTTCAAGGGCGAATCGCTCTTCATCCATCTTGCGCACGAAGTGGCTATCGGTCTGTTGCCGGGCCCGGTGGGTCGGCATGTGCTGTATGCTGTCATGGATCTCCAGGAACACCTGGTAAGGGGTTTGCTCGAGCAGGTCCGGCGCGACATGGTCCAGCAGCCCCTTGATACGCAGGCAGGCCTCAGAGTACTCCACCTGGTTTTCCTCGATGGCCATCGCAAGGATGCGGATACTTTCGACCATGTTTTGCCGTCGCTCGGCCTGGAAGGCCCGTTGTCGCGCCTGCTGCCTCCGGTGTTCGCGGAGCTGGCTCGCACGTCTGGTGATAAAGACCAGCAACACGACAATAGCCACCACGCCAAGGGCGATCAGACTCCATTGCAACCATTGGGGCATACACAGGCTCCGGTGAAGAAACGTCAGCAGACAGTGTAACGGATTTGACAGCCCTTGCGGCGGCTACGAAGTGGTCAGGCCTGTGAACTTCATCATCCCGGTAAGCCTTACTGAGTGGTTATGATGACGAGTCAGGGTCAGCGTAGAGCGAGCTGATCCCTCGGCGAAAGGACCATGCCATGCCCACCCTACTTCCGACATCACAGGTCACGCTGCGCCGGTTACCTCCGCCGGCCATGCTGACAGTCACCCTGTTACTGGCAGCGTGGCTCATCAATGGCGCAGGCCCGGTGGGGGTCATGGCGCCGGCTGATCCGGGAGCGGGACAGTACATCCGCGCCGAAGCCCTTTCGGACAGCCAGCAGATTGCCTTTGCACCGGTGGATCGGGCCATCCACCGACTGCGGCTGGACGGCAAGGAAAGGCCGGACCAGTTTGAAGCCTATGAAGATGTATTACAGGCGCTTGCGAAATCCTTGCCGGCCGGCCACGGGCAGCAGGCTATGGAGCGAGCGGGCCAGTTGCTTCGGAGCAGTCTCCCGGATGCCGCGGCCAGTGAGCTGATCGCTGTGTTGCCGGATTTTCTGCGCTACCGGCAGTTGGAACAGACATTACCTGAGCTGACCCCGGACGGGCCCCGTACGGCGGAGGCCGCCTGGGTGCAGCTCCGGTTACAGCATGCCCTTCGTCGCTCGGTACTAGGCGAAGCCGTCGCAGATCAACTCTATGGAACAGCCCACCGGATGACAGAAATCCACCTGGTGCGCCGGTTGATCATGCAACGGGAAGACCTGGATGATGCGCAGAAGCAGCATCTGATCCGTAAGCACATGGAGGCCCTGGTGGTGGATCAGGACAGCGTGGGGAGCGAACCATGAGGGAAAGCCCTGGGTCCCGGGGCCTTAGCTGGCAGGCCCTGGGGGCAGTGGCTACCGGCGTCATGTTGGCGATTCCCTATAACTATGCCGGGTTCTATCCACTGACCTGGGTGGCCTTCGTGCCCTTGCTGGTCGCCGTACATGGCCGCTCGGCCCGTACCCATTACGGGCTGGGGCTGCTCTCTGGCATCTCCATGTACCTGGTCGCTACCCCATGGATGGTGGAATTCCTGCAGGTCCTGAAGGACTACGCTTTCATTCCGGCGTTGGCCGGAGCACTACTTTTCTGGCTGTTGACGGCCCAGTTGCAGGCCTTCCTGATGCTCAGCTGGCGATGGGCCCAGCGGCTATCAGGTCAATACGCGCTCTGGTTTTTCCCGGTCCTTGTCATGGCGTTCTTCGGCTGCTTTCCGGTGCTGTTTCCGCTCCAGTTGGGGGAAAGCCAGAGTGCCTTCCTGCCTGCAATTCAGGGCGCAGCCTTTACCGGAGTCTACGGCCTGGACCTGATGATCGGCATCAGCAACGCGCTGGTGACCGCGGGCGTTCTGCGGGTCATGGGGCGTCATACCGGAATTGAGGGTCGCTATGGCAAGGCTGTTGCCATGGCAGGTGTGGCGGCGCTGGCTGCCTGGCTGGGGTATGGCTGGTGGGCGGTGGATCACTGGGATCGCCAGGTGGGCACCTGGCCAACGCTTGCTGTGGGGCTGGTCCAGTCCAATGAAACCCCAAGCGCCTCCGTACCGGATCCGGAACCGGGTTACGGGCGGGCCTGGCCTCCGGAAATGGCCCTGAGTGGCAAATTGGCAGCAGCCGGTGCGGAGGTGATCCTGTGGCCGGAGACCCGGTACAAGGGGTATTTCGAGGTTGACCATGTGCCCGCAGCCTTCCAGCGTCACGTCGCCCGGCTAGGGGTGCCGCTGGTCTTTCACGACGCCGAGCAGCAGGGCCGGCGCGCCGACTTCCGGGAGTACAATTCGTCCGTTTTCCTGGACGCGCGCGGAGAGCTGGCAGGGCGCTACCGCAAGCACAGACTGGTCGCGTTCGGAGAGACCCTGCCTCTGTCGCGGGAGTTTCCGTGGCTGGTGGGCTGGGCCAGTGATTACCTGGGGGATTTCTTCGCAAACCTGACGCCGGGGTCCGAGCGTGTCAGTTTCCCGGTGGGCGGCGCCAGGCTGGTACCGGCGATCTGTTATGAAAGCGCGTTTCCGGGCCATGTCGCCCGCTCTGTGTCGGCAACCCCGGACAGCCCGCTACTCGTGGTGTTGTCCAATAATGGCTGGTTTGGCGACTCGCGGCAGCCCTGGCAACATGCCGGTGCCACGGTGTTGCGGGCAGTGGAAAATCGCGTTTCCCTTGTGCACGTCATCAACAACGGCCCTTCCACGGTAGTCTCGCCATCGGGCCGACTCCTGGCTGCAACCCCCTTCCGCGAGCGGATCGGAATGGTTGCCGACGTACCCTATACGCCTGCCAGGAAGGCCTTTCGGTCCTGGTTCACGCAGTGGCCGGAGTGGTTCGCGGTAATTTTCCCTGCCTTGGGGCTCGTTGCATTGGTTGCCGTTCGATTCCGTCGCCGTTAGGCCATACCGGACGGATTGCCGTGTTGTGAACCCTGTCCCGTTCGGTCGGGTGTGTCGGCGCGTTGTTGTCCCCGGTCCTGCCGATTTCGCTGGTCGCGTCATAGCCATTGCCAAAGCCCCACCCATACACTTTTCCCTGCCTGAAGCAGTATCCCGTGGGCTGTTTCCCCAGAGGAGCAGCCGCACCAAAGCGCAAATAATACAAGCAGGAGACAAGGTGGTTATGTTCAACAACAACGTAAAACCATTAGGGCTGGCGGTGCTGGCCTCGTGCGTGGCCTTCAACGTGTGGGCCATCGGCGGCGGAGGAGGCTCGAGCGCCGACAAGATGATTGTAGGTGACTCTATTTTCGCCCTGTCTGGCGATATCCATGAATACCTGGAGGGTGACCTTGACGAAAGCATCGATACCTATGCCCGCAGCGGCTGCCAGGTGAACGGCGGGAGCCTGATTTGCAGTAGGCGGTATACCATCCCCAATCAATACGATAATGCGGATAAGGATGGCATCGAAACCGTCATCATGAATGGTGGCGGTAACGACTTCCTCCTCGGTGACGGGGCCGATTGCACCACCCAGTCCTGTGTGGAAGAGGTGCTCGCCGGTATCGAGCAAACCCTTGCGGGCATGTATAACGACATGCGTAACGACGGCATCGACGAGATCATCTTCCTTGGCTATTACAATTTGGGTGACCCGGAGCGTGATCAGATCAATTCGGTCTCAATGGCTTATAAGGCAGAAACCTACCCGCAAATGGGCATCAAGTTTATTGACACACGTCCCGCGTTTGCCGGCAACGAAGCACGTTACATCACCTCTGATGGCATCCATCCCACCGCAGCCGGCTCCCGGGTGTTGGCTGACCTGATCCTGGACACCCTGGACTAGCGCAAGGTGAGGGGCCGGTGTTCTTGCGCTTGTTGATCCCGCCGCGGCGCAGTTGTGCCTTTGCCGGGGCTTTGCTGCTGGCCGGTTATGGCCATGCAGTGGAGCCCCCGCAGTTCACCAACGCCCTGGGTATGACCTTCAACCGGGTGCCTGCTGGCACCTTCTCTATGGGTAGCGCCACCGATGCGCCGGGTCACGAGCCCGACGAACTCCTCCATGAGGTGGTGATCAGCGAGCCCTTCTGGTTGCAGTCAACTCCGGTCACCCGTGGTCAATGGCTTGAACTGGTGGACGGCATGCCCTCCGCGTTTCCGGAATGTGGTGATGAATGCCCCGTGGACGGTCTTCGTTGGACGTGGGTGCAGTGGTACATCAGGGAGCTGAGTGAGTGGGACCCGGACCACGATTACCGGCTACCGACGGAAGCGGAATGGGAGTACGCAGCTCGGGCAGGGACGACCGGCCCCTACCATACCGGTGACTGTCTGGGCCCGGATCAGGCCAACGTTTCCGGTACCTCTGTGTTGTCCGGTTGTGAAGCTTTTCCCCGATCTTCCGGGCCCCGACCGGTTGCCCTTTATAACCCTAACCCCTGGGGTTTTTACGGCATGTCCGGAAACACCTGGGAAATGTGCGCGGACTGGTACGGCCCCTACGGGGAGGGCAGGGTAGTGGACCCGGTGGGCCCTGAAGAAGGAGAGTACAAGGTGCTCAGGGGCGGCAGTTGGCACTTCTCCGCGGTGCACGCCCGGGTGGCCAATCGCTTTATGGCCCGGAACGATATTGCGGGTTTCCGCCTCGTTGCGGTGCCGGAGGCTGAATAACTGGTGCAACCAGCGGGCAGTTCAGATGGTTATCGGACAGCTTCCAGTCTCAGGTGTGGCGGCAGCCAGGCCTCTGCTGCGTCCCGCTCCGACTTTGTAAAGTAGGTGTCCACAAGGCCCTCAATCTGGCGCTGCTTCTCGTCCTCTGCCAGGCCTGCCCTGAGAACGACCTCCCGTTCCTGGTCAAACTGACGGTAGCGGCGCTGCCAATCCTGCGGGTCACTGCCCGCGAGGTCCCTTGCCGCCACCAGTCCCAGGCTTTGTTGCTCCAGGTGGCGGCGGGTCTCATTGGTCAACCCCAACTGTTGCCAACGCTCTCGGTCTGTCCGCAGCTGGCTGGCTATGGCCCCATCGCTGGAATCGACCAGCAGTGTGCCGCGGCGCAGGTCTTCGCGAACCCGTGCAAATGAGTGCCGGCGCGCCTGTTCTGTCAGCGACGGGTCCGAGCGGATGTCTTCCATGGCAATCAGATAGCGCTGGTGGGCGTCTTCACCGGCAAACAGTTGGCTCGCAGCAACGGGATCGATATATTGGCGACGAAGCGCTATGGTGCGTTCCAGACGCTGGTTGGGAGACAGCTCCTGCTGGCTGGACCATTCCGCCTCTGCTTTGGCCAGGTGGCTCCTGTAACGGACGTAGTCGCCGAGTATCTCTGCCGCCTGGGCGCCGGTTTCACCGGCGAGCCCGGCCTGCACATAAAGCTGGAGCTCCTCCAGCATCGCCATATCCACGTTCTCAACGGCCCGGAACGCCTGCTGTAAAGACGCAAGCGCTACCTCGTCCAGCACAAGGTTGCCGTCCTGATCCACGGCAATATTGGCAAGGGCATGCTGAAGGCGGTCCAGCCGGATGTCAGCCGATTCCACAGGGGCTTGCGCTGCTTCGACGGCGTTCTCGGCAGGGAATCGGGCTTCGCCGGGCCGGCTGACAGGCACAGGGGGGTGCCACTGGCTGGGGATTTCCCGGGGCTTTCCGGGAGGTGTCTCTGCTGACGACCAGGTGAGGGTTGGTTCATGGCGATCTGGCCACAGCATCCAGCCGCCAAGGAGCAAGAGCGGAGAGATTGCGGCGATCAGCCACCACCCATCCCGGTTCACTGGTGAATTTCCCTTTGTATGCTCCACACGTTCACCCTGGTTTTGCCATCGGGTTTGCCTGCACCGGTTATCGCGACTGGCATAACCGCCCTCACTTTCCCTGAGTCGTTATCAGGTGATAGTAGGATCCCAGGTGGCGGCTGGCTATGACCTGAGTAACAGTTACGGTACTGAAGCGGACGGTTTCCCGGAAAAGTTCGACGCCCAATATCTCGGCGCGGCGCCAGGTTCGTGCTAGATTGCGGTTTATCGCCACTGGAGGACTGGCACCGTATGCCGAAGATACTGATTTTGAAAACCGGGTCGACCTACCCGGATATCCAGCGGACCGCCGGTGATTTTGACCGGTGGTTCTGCGCCAGGCTTGAATATAAACAGCAGGTGGTTGTGGCTGATGTCACCCGTGAACCGCCCCCGGGCACTCCTTCAGACTGGCAAGGCGTGCTGGTAACCGGTTCCCCCTCAATGGTGACGGACCGAGAGGGTTGGAGTGAACAGACGGCAGAGTGGTTGCGGGAAGCCGTTCGCTTGCAGGTACCGGTTTTAGGTGTGTGTTACGGTCATCAGTTGCTGGCCCAGGCACTTGGCGGGCGTGTCGGGTTCCGCGCCCAGGGACGCGAGTCCGGGACCTTCGAGGTGGCACTGACAGAGGCAGGGCGTCAGGATCCGCTGTTGGGCGGGCTATCTTCACCATTTCCGGCACACCTTACCCATGCCCAGTCAGTATTGGCGCTGCCGCCGGGGGCTGTCTTGCTGGCGAATTCCGAAGGCGAGCCCCACCAGGCATTTCGGGTCGGCGCCAATATCTGGGGTGTCCAGTTCCATCCGGAGTTCAGCGACGCCATCATGACCGCCTACCTGAAAACCCAGGCGCCCCGCCTGGCTGAAGAAGGCCAGGACCCGCAGTACTTGCTCAACGCGGTCCGGGAAACCCCGGAGGCAGCCAGCCTGATCGCCCGGTTCGAAGCCTACGCGTATGCAAGAGACAGGGACGCCCCTGCGCCGGAGGACTCTGCTGGCATTGCGCAAGGTACGTATTGATCCAGTTTTGATTAGCTACGTATATTATCTTCAACAGACATTGCGACGATCTGCATTGTTGTGTTGTTGGACAAGACTTTTTACAGCCGGCGCTTGCCGGCTTTTTTTCGTCTGGAGGTGTTCTTGACCCCATAGTTTGGCCATCTTTTAATACCGAAGTTTGTCCGCTTCCCATTGCGCCTATCAATTGTGTCGTTTTGTTGAGGTGTGCCCATCGACAACAGCTGGGTTGGAAAACAAAATGCGGTCCTGGGCGCTGGGCCGCTCCGACTGGCTGTTCGCCGGTTCACTGAGTAGCGGCCAACTAGCCAGCATTATAAGCCGGGTTTTTCCAACTCTGGATGGACCTAACACGGGGTCAGGGTCATCTCTTCTTAACGGAAGAGAATTAAGTTCGACGTCTCTCCCGAATTTCTGAGAAGATTGATGAGGTAGAGGTTGGTCGAGCGCGATGGAAAGCGTTTCTCTCTCGTCACAAATAAAGCCACCTCCTTAAGCTTTTCCCCACGCTGCTCCTCTGAGAGGAGTGGTAGTAGAGACTCCCCGCTCTCCGATAGTCCTAGCTCCCTGAGCGCATAGTTTAAGCGCCCGACTTCCCGCTGGTTCCCTTTGAACAACTTGCTCTCTTTGGCATAGAGAATTGTCATTTCCATGGCATCTATGCATTTCGCAATGTCTACGTCGTCACGGATCAGGCCAGGAGAAATCACGTTGGTGTGAAACAGGTAGTTGTCCCAAAGGTGACGAAATATCGGTGGGTTCTACCCCGTTTCCACGGACGGTTTTAAAACGGCTGACAACTTCCGATCCTGAACGGCAACTCTACGTCGCATCCTGGGATTGTGGAACCGCTCAATGTAGTCGAATACATCAGCTCGCGCTTCGTTCTGAGTGCGGTAACGCCGGTGGTGGATGCGCTCCCGCTTGAGCATCCCAAAGAACCCCTCGCAGGCGGCATTATCGCCACAATGACCGACCGCACTCATGCTGCTTACCAGGCGGTTGCTGCCGAGATATCGCTGGTAGTCACCGCTGGTGAATTGGCTGCCTCGATCTGAATGCAATAT
>NZ_FOHZ01000019.1 GCF_900111555.1 Marinobacter segnicrescens | reverse complement strand
AACCAGATGCCCAAGCCATCATGGATCAAGACCTTCATCCGGTTGCCCCGTTTGTTGGCGAAAAGGTAGGCGCAATGGGGCCTGGCCGAACCAAAGACCTGAATAACCCGAGCCAGGGCTTTGTCGGGCCCGGCCCGCATATCCAGAGGTTCGGTGGCCAGCCAGATCTCGTCGATGCGGATCATCCCAACAGGTCCCGGAGCAAAGCAGCACATTGATGGGCCTGCTCCGCAGGCCACTCCACTACAACCGCACCGCCGGGGGCGGGGAATCTCGATGCGGATGGTGCTACGCTTGTCCGAGACCGACGGGTTGCTCGGTGCTGAGGTTGCCGCTGGCAGTTTGACCGGTACAAATCCCGGTGTTTTATCCGCTCGCTGCGCTTCACTCATCCAGCGCCGGACCATGTTGGCGTTGAGGCCGTTATCCAGGGCGATCCGGGAAACGGAAGCACCGGGTTCCAGGCATTTGGCGACAATCTGCGCTTTGAATTCGCGGGAAAAACGGCGACGGCGTTGGTAGGGCTTGGTTACGCTTAATTCGTTCATGTTAAGTGTCCACTAGAAAATAAGTGGACACTATCCTGACGGCGGCAGCGCCTGGCTCAAGATGGGATTACCGGACGCTTACGTTTTTCAGGCACGGAGGAAATTTGCGGAGTTAACAGCAACAGCTCCTGATCGGCAAAGCTGATTTCGGGAGTGAGCCCTTGCATGACTTCGTCACCGAAGGCAGAACGTTTGCCCAGAGGGATAACAATGCGAGTTGCCAAATCGCTCAGAAGGCTGCTTTGAATATCCACAAGGTAAGGGTAGTGAGCCTTGCTGATTTTGCTCGGGTTGGGGTACACATCGAACTGTGCCATCAGAACTCCCTGAATTCGTCGCCGAAGCATCCATGTTGTTCGACGAAATCGTTATAGCTTTTTATCGCAGCGCGATTTTCTTCAACCCATTGAGCGGCTTCGCGTTTCGAAAGCTCTTCTTTCAGAGCTCGTTCCAGGGTGGCAGACAAATTAATGTTCAGTTCCCGGGTTTTACGCAGCAGATCGCTGTTGATTGAGAGGTTCGCTGCTTTTTTGGGGGCGGCTGAATTATAGAGTTCGGCCATGAGGGCCTCCGAGAAGGTCTAAAAGACACCATTTTATCTTATGCGCATGACCATGCGCATGCAAGCATTTAACCAATGGCTGTTGTCAGACGCGCCTGCGCTGGCGCTCCGGCACGCCGCAAAGCCAGGGCGTTACACCTTATTGATCTTGCCTTGACGATAGTACGGCAACGCCGTATATTTTGGCAATGCTATTCATCGAAACCTCAACGTTCACCAAGCTATTGCCGAACTACCTCACGGACGAGGAATATCGTGGGCTTCGAACCTACCTCTTGCAGAAGCCGGATGCCGGGGATCTAATCAAAGGCTCTGGTGGCGTTCGTAAAGTTCGATGGGCACCAGCGGGTTCGGGAAAGAGCGGTGGTATCAGAGCCATTTACTACTGGAAGAAGTCTGACCACGAGATATGGATGCTCACGCTGTACAGTAAATCAGAGCGCGTCAGCATTCCTGGCCATACGCTCAAGCAGATAGCGGAGGCAATCAAAAATGGGTGACAGGAACCTTGGGGCAGAGATTCTTGATGGCATCAATGAAATCAAGCAGTTCAAGAAGGGTAAATTGGCTCTACGAACCCATGAGCTATCAGAGCCCTCACCGCCTAAAGTGATCAGGCTGAAGTTGAACATGTCGCAATCTGCGTTTGCCGGTCTTATGGGCGTGAGTGTGCGAACCCTTCAGGATTGGGAGCAGGGTCGGCGTGAACCGCAGGGGCCTGCGGTTGCGCTTCTGCGCATTGCTGAGCAACACCCGGAAGTTTTCAATCAGCTTCACTGACCAAAGTGAGGTGTAACCAGGCCATGCACCGGATGCCAAACCCTCTGCTTCGCTGCGGTTTTGTCACCGGTGATGGCGGGCGTTATGCAATACGTTCGTCTTGACGTACGTACCCAAAAGCGTACACTTAATTAAAAGTTAAACACGCAAGAGGTGCGTCATGACCGGAATCACAGCAACTGAGGCGCGCAGTAACCTTTATCGGTTGATCGATGAGACTGCCGAGTCCCACCAACCAATCGTCATCATGGGTAAGCGGAACAAAGCTGTTCTGGTTTCCGAGGAAGACTGGTCTGCAATTCAGGAAACACTTTACCTGCTCTCCGTACCAGGTATGCGGGAGTCTATTCGTGAGGGGATGGATACCCCCGTGGATGAATGCGATGAGGAGCTGGACTGGTGACATGGAAGTTGGTTTACACCAAGCAAGCCCAGAAAGATGCAAAGAAGTTGGCTTCCAGCGGCCTTAAACCAAAAGCTCAGGAACTTTTAGCGCTGATAGCGGAAGATCCATACCGTAAGCCGCCTCCGTTTGAGAAGCTCATTGGTGATCTTTCGGGGGCCTATTCACGCCGCATTAATATTCAACATCGTCTGGTTTATCAGGTACTGGAAGACGAGCGGGTGGTGAAAGTTCTCAGGCTCTGGAGCCACTACGAATAATGCATAACCAGCCTCTGTTGCCGGACAATTTTTCCACCGCAGCGCGGCTCCAAAATTGCCGCAAAGTTTCGCGTTAGCTGTGATTGCCCCACCTGAAAAGTGATACTATAGTGGCACTGTTAGTCTGATTCAGGGTGAGCCCATGAAAGTTGAGCTGGTTACGAACCTCAAGCGCCAAGCCACAAAGATTCTGGCAGATCTGCACCTGACTAAAGAGCCGATACTGATCACGGAGCACGGTCAGCCATCCGCATACCTTGTCGATGTGCAAGATTACGAGTTTATGCAGCGCCGACTTGAGCTGCTTGAGGGGCTCTCACGAGGAGAGCGGGCTGTACTTGAGGGAAGAACGTACAGTCAAAGTGAGGCCATGGAAAAAATGAGTAAATGGCTGAAGTAATCTGGACGGAGCCCGCCCTTCAAGAACTGGATGCGATCGCTGAGTACATTGCTCTGGATAATCCTGCAGCCGCAAGTCACCTGGTCCAAGAAGTTTTCGATAAGACCGAGCGCTTGGAAGATTTTCCCCAATCCGGACGGATTCCACCAGAGCTCCCTAATTCAGTATACAGGGAGATAGTGGTTCCACCGTGTCGCATTTTTTATCGTGAGGATGATAAGAGAGTTCTCATTCTCTATGTCATGCGAGAGGAGCGACAGCTTCGGGCGTACATGCTTGGGAACAGCTAACCAGGCGCGGCACTCGGATGCCTTTGTCTCCGCTTCGCTACGTCAAAGTCACCGGTGCGCTTCGGCGTTAAAGCTGAAAAGCCGAGTCGTGGCACCTGGTAGCCATCCGTGTCAAAATTGAGTGATATGTGAACGAGAGGTTTTGTCCATGAATCTCCAGAAAATTGAAGACGAGGCGCTCCACCTCCCTAAAGAGGAGCGAGCCCAGTTGATCCAGCGACTGGTGTTGAGTCTGGAGTCTCCGTCAGAAGAAGAGCTCAGGTCCGATTGGTTGCTTGAGGCGCGGCGCAGGGGTGAAGAGCTCGACAATGGCACAGTTCAGGCTGTGTCTGGTGAGGATGTCATGAGGAAGGCTAGAGCACTGATTAAATGAACTATTCTTTTCACCCGGCAGCGGAAGCCGAGTTCCTGGAATCAGTTGGTTATTATGAATCAAAAGTTCCGGGATTGGGTGGTGCCTTTATAGAGGAATTTGAGGCCCTGGCCAATTTAATTGGCGAGTCACCAAAAGCCTGGCAAGCTGAGTTGCCGCCAGATATTCGTAGAGCGCCCCTTCACAGGTTTCCCTTGTCTATCGTTTACCGAGAGAGCCATGATGGTTTTCAGGTTCTGGCTGTTGCCCATGACCGCCGGCGTCCGCAGTACTGGCTGGGAAGGCTTTAACAATCGGCTGCACAGCGACTGATTTTCCGCCGCTTCGCGGCTCTAAACCGGCGCGTGAGCCTGGCGTTATGCAAGGAGGAATCATGAAGCCACGGATTAGTATGATCACTCTGGGCGTGGGTGATATACAGCGGTCGATTGAGTTCTATGAAAGGGGCCTTGGCTTTCCCCGAATGGACTCTCCGCCGGAGGTAGCCTTTTTTACTTTGAACGGCACATGGCTGGGTTTGTACGGTCGTGACGCACTAGCGGAAGATGCGCAGGTAGGTGCAGTTTCCGGTGGCTTCGCTGGGTTCAGTCTGGCGCACAATGTAAGTTCAGAAGGTGAAGTTGACCAGGTCATGTCTCAGGCTGCTTCCGCGGGCGCTGTTGTCACGAAGTCCGCGCGAAAGACGGAGTGGGGTGGCTATGCAGGCTACTTTTCAGACCCTGACGGCTATCTTTGGGAAGTCGCACATAATCCATTGTTCTGGGTCGGTCCTTCCGATAAACCCGCATAACCAGTTGCAGCCGTTTGCCGCTAATCTCATTCGTTAAATGTTTAGAGGGATCTATGGCAGGGTGCGGGTCGCAAAGGTGAAGCGTGAGTATGGCATTAACCAGCCATTCATGTTCGTTCTGCACTTCCCTCTCAGGCCATGGAAGGGGTTCTGATGACTGCTCATTTCGGCTCTTGTCTGTGTGGCACCGTAAGCTTTGAGGTAACAGGTGATTTCGAAAGCTTCTACCTGTGCCATTGTCAACACTGCCAAAAAGATACAGGTTCGGCTCATGCCGCAAATCTGTTCTCGCATTCCGCTACATTGGTCTGGCAGTCGGGTGCAGATGCGGTGACTTGCTTTACGCTGCCAGGCACTCGTCATCACAAATGCTTCTGCAAGTTGTGTGGCTCAGCATTGCCGAGCACTCAGATCGCAGGTTTGCTTGTCGTTCCGGCAGGGTGTTTGGACACTGAAATCCCTATGTTGCCAACGGCGCACATCTTCTCATCCAGCAAAGCCGTATGGGATGAGGGATTAGAGGATGTGCCAAAGTTCGAGGGTCTGCCAGGTTGAACCACCGCAGCTAATCGGTGGCTGTATTCAGACGCGCCTGCGCTGCCGTTCTGCCGCAGATCAGGCACCGCACTCGCTTTGAACCCTCGCCGTGAACTCACGACGAAGACGCTCGTTCTCCTCGTCGTCCACGTACACCCGTTCGCCGTCGTTGTTGATCCGGTAAATCTTCGACACGCTTTTCAGATACTTCAGGCGGCCGCGCAATTGCTCGCAGCGGGCTTGCCGCTCTTCGGCCGCAGCTTCCTGGCGGGCCTTCGCCTCGTTACGCTCGGCCCGCTGTTTCTCACTCTGTTCCAGGAATTCGTTCACCCTTGCTTTACGTGCACGAGCAGCGGCGTCCTCGTCTACCGGCGCCGGGGTCACTTTGACTTCATCGGAAACGGCGCCCGCCGGTGGCCGGTCGCCAAAATGCGTCTGGCCGTTTTCATCGACCCAGCGGTAGGTGCCTGCTAAGGCGGCGACAGGGGTAGCAAGAAGGCAAAGCAACAGCAGGAAAACGTTCATGGGTTCCCGGTCCTTGAGTGTATAAGTCCTTTTTGAGGATGTTACCTCGAATATTACTGTCTGATTGAGCTACATTCGAGGTTTTCCGGCCACTGACCGCCAAGGACAAGGAGCGCCCACCACCATGAAAATAACCAGGAAACACCTCAACGACGCGGTCAGTGAGCAGATCCTTACCTCGCAGCAGGCAGACCGGCTGTATGACTTCCTGGGGCAACAGCCCGGCGTGGGCCCAGCGTTCAACCTCACCAACGTGCTTTACTACCTTGGTGGTCTGATTGCCATCGGTGCCATGACGCTGTTCATGAATCTGGGCTGGGAGGCCTTTGGTGGTTGGGGCATTTTCTTTATCTCGCTGCTGTATGCCGGCGTGGGACTGCTACTGACCGGGCGCTTCCGGTCCATGGACCTGGCCATCCCTGCCGGCATCTGTGCGACCTTTGTGGTAGCACTGACGCCGCTGGCCATCTACGGGTTGCAGTTAGCCCTGGGCGTATGGCCGGATGACAGTGTTTACCGGGACTATCACCGCTACATTCGCTGGCACTGGCTCTATATGGAGATGGGCACACTGGCTGTCGGGGTTGTGCTGGCCTGGATCTATCGCTATTCCTTTATGATCATGCCCATCGCGGTTACCCTCTGGTACCTGTCGATGGATGTTGCCGCCATGCTGATGACCGGGTATTACGACTTCCAGTTCCGTGCGCTGTTCTCCATGTACTTTGGCCTGTTGATGACGCTGACCGCCTTCTGGGTGGATTTCCGATCCCGGTCAACAGCGGATTACGCCTTCTGGCTGTATATCTTTGGTGTTCTGACTTTCTGGGGCGGGATGACGGCGCAGGATTCGAGCAGCGAGTTGTCCCGTTTTCTCTATTTCTCCATCAACCTTCTGATGATCACTATCGGCGTGGTGATTGTCCGGCGGGTCTTCGTAGTCTTCGGCGCGCTGGGTGTGTGTTTTTACCTTGGCCACCTGGCGTGGGAGGTTTTCGAGGATAGCTGGTTTTTCCCGATGGCACTCACGGCCATCGGCCTGCTGATCATCTACCTCGGAGTTTTGTGGCAGAAGAATGAGGAGCCGATTTCCCGGAAAGCCCGGTCTGTGTTGCCAGCCGGGCTCCGGGAGTTGCTGGCAGCCCGGTCTGACTGACACTTTCGGGGACCGTGCTATATTGGGTTCGCACTCCCGCCTCGCTGGCCATGACTGGCCAGCCCATGCGCACAGGAAAGACCGACATGAGCACCGAACGCAGCTCTGATACCACCGGTAGTTCCCCGCGCGAGCCGGGCAATAAGCTGTCTCACCCGCCCCGTTCAGCCGACCTGATCGGTACCAGCCGGCTGATCATTGACGCCTTCGACGGGGTAACAGACATTGTCGAGGTGATGCACCGCAATATTTCCGGGCTCGCGCCGATTATTGGCCCCGGGCGGCCCGGCCCGACCAGGGGGATCACCGGCCTTGTCTACCGCAACATCCGTCGGGTCTCCGCCCTGACCGGCCAGGGCCTTGAGTTCACCCTCAGCCGGTTCGCCCCCATGCTCGCCAACCAGGAATCGACCGCACGGAGGGAGGCCCTTTTAGCCGCCATCAACGGCGTACTCGGGGACTACCTGGTGGCCTCTGCCAATCCTTTGGCGATTCCCATGGAACTGCGATACGGCGGAAGGCGCTTAATGCTGGAGCACCAGGCACTGCTTGCGACCATTCCGCACCCGTCGAACCGCCTGCTGGTCATGGTTCACGGCCTGTGTATGAACGACCGGCAGTGGTTCCGTAACGGCCATGATCATGGCAAGGCGCTGGCCCACGATCTTGGCTTTACACCCTTGTATCTGCGCTACAACAGCGGGCTTGCGGTGCTGGAGAACGGTCGGGATTTCGCCCTGATGCTGGAAGCGCTGATCAGCGAATGGCCGGTACCCGTTGAGAAGCTGGTGATCGTCGGGCACAGCATGGGCGGACTTGTCACCCGCAGCGCGTGCCTGCAGGCGCAGCACGCCGGCTACCACTGGCCAACCCGACTCCGGAAAGTGGTTTTCCTCGGCACCCCTCATCAGGGCGCACCACTGGAACAGCTGGGGAATGGGCTGGAATTCCTTCTGGGGGTCAGCCCTTACAGCGCGCCGATTGGCCGACTTGGCAATATTCGGAGTGCCGGCATCCGTGATCTCCGTGAGGGTACTATTGGCCAGGTTACCGGCCCGGAGCCCGGGAGCAGAAAAGCACCAGAAATCCCTCCCCCCGGCACCCGCTACTACGCTGTTGCGGCAACCATTCGGTCTTCCCCGGCCGCTGCCAGCACGTTGATCCCCGGGGATGGCCTGGTCCCGCTCAGGAGCGCACTTGGCCAGCACCGTGACCCTGCGCGCTGCCTGCCTATCCCGGAATCCCGACAGGCAGTTTTTAATGGCCTGAACCATTTCGACCTGCTCGATAGCCAACCGGTTTACCAGTGCCTGCTGGGATGGGTGACTGAAGACGGAAGCCCTGAAAGTTGAACGGACCGGGTTTTCAACAGGAGGCCGGAAGTTATGGCTGACGACCTCCAAGACATGATGTCGTTTATTGCGGGATCCAATGCGTACCGACTATTGTCGCCGGTAGTACTCGAGGACCTCCCCGCTCCGCGCTGCTTCTACGTGACAACATTCGAGCACTTTTTCCCGGAGCAAGGCCCTGCCCCGGCTGACCCGGCTTTTGGCTGCCGACGGCGACAACCCGGTTTCGCGGGCCCAGGCCGCCACACTGCGGCCTTCAATGGCGGTGGCCAGGAGGGCCTCACTGTATTTTCCGGGCAACTGGTCGATAAACGGCCTGAGGCAAAGTGCAAGGGTTTGTTCAGGGGGCAGTGAGAAAGGCTCCCCCGCCTCAAGATCGTTGGGTATCACTTCGACGGGGCGTTGACGACGGTAGTGGTCAATCAAGGTGTTACGAGCAACACGATACAGCCAGGCCGAAATATTGGCAGGCTGTTCACCTTCCTCGAGCGCCCGGGTTGCTTTTTCGAATACCTCGTGCAGCAGGTCTTCTGCCAGTGACGGGTCATGAACATTGGTACGCAGAAAGCCCAGCAACCCACTACGAAAGGTAAGGTAGGCATCTTCCACGCCCGTTGCGGATCGAGCGACTACCGCCCGATCCGTGGCACCGTTTGTCCCCAGGGTCTGACTATCCACAACAGGTTTTCTCCGCTCCACTGCCTGATGTTCCTGTCGGTTTATCCACGGTTTCCGCCAGCACAGGTGGACTGCCGAAGTGGCGTATTTCGCCCATGGTTACGAAGTGCTCCCAGGGCACGCCCTGAGGGTCCATGAGCCAGTGCTTTTCACTGTTTGCGTAACAGCACTGGGTTGTGCCTTCGTCCAGGATGGCGGCATCCGCATTACGAGCACGCTCGCGCAACCGGGCCAACTCATCACCATCATCCATTTGAAACCCAAAATGATCCAGCCCGGATGAGGCTCCGCGGGTTGAAATAGCGAAGTTGATGCGTGGGTCATCCAACATCCATTTGGCGTAGTCATCTTCCCGGCGACTGGGCGCCTGACCAAACAGGGTGGTATAGAACCGGATATTGGAGTCCAAGTCCTGGACTGACAGGTGCACATGAAAGCGTTTCATCAGATATCTCCGTCTCGTCATTGGTTTGCTGTATCGCTACAGGTAAGACGCAGAGACATCCGGATGGTCGCAGAATTTTCCAATCACCCGCCTTTCACACTCCGATATCCTCGTTCCATAACTCGGGGTTCTCCCGGATAAATTGCTCCATCAGTGCGATGCAGTCCGGGTCATCCAGGACCTCCAGCTCCACACCACGGCTTATCAGCAGGTCTTCTTCACCCCGGAAGCTTTTGTTTTCGCCAATGACCACATGGGGGATGCCATAAAGCAGGATGGCGCCGGAGCACATGGCGCAGGGGGACAGGGTGGTATACAGGGTTGAGCGGGCGTAGACAGCGGCCGGGTGACGACCGGCGTTCTCCAGGGCGTCCATTTCCCCGTGGCGGATAGCACTGCCCAGCTGTACCCGCTGGTTACGACCTGAACCCAGCACCTTGCCATCGCACACCAGTACAGAACCAATGGGAATGCCGCCCTCCGCCATGCCTGCCTCGGCTTCAGCCATTGCCAGTTCCATAAATCGGTCCATAGTGCCTCCGCTATCGGTGGGGTTGTATCGAAGATAGCACACAGCAGTTCACCAGGGCCGGTGTGTTGCGAAAGGCTATCCCGTGCCCTGGCATGGCACCTGGGAGGCATTAATCGACCGTTTCCACCCTGTTGCGGCCTTTCTCCTTGGCCCAGTAAAGGGCCTGATCTGCTCTCTGGATCAGTGAGTTTTCGGGTTCCTGCAGCTTGAGCTCCGCGACACCGATACTGACGGTGATCGGCCCCAGGGGAGACGCCACATCGCTGGCTATGGCAACCCTCAGGCGTTCGGCAAGTTCTTGGGCCTCACCAAGCGCCGTTTCCGGTGTAAGCACAGCAAACTCCTCACCACCCCAGCGGCAGACAATATCGCTCTCCCGGGCAAGCTGTCTCAGCAGGTTCGCCACCTGACGCAGCAGCTCGTCGCCAACGGTATGCCCGCACTGGTCATTCACCGGTTTGAAATGGTCAATGTCCAGGAACAGCAGGGAAAGGGGGCGCCGGTAACGGGCAGCGGTGGCAATGGCGCCCTTGAGCAAGCGGTCGAACCCCCGGCGATTATAGATGTGGGTCAAGTGGTCCCGCTCCGCCGTCCTGCGTTCGGTAAGGTCCCGGACCAGGGCATAAAACCCCATTACGGTGTCGTTGGCGTCATAAACCGGGATGTACTCGGCTTCAACCGGTCGGGGCCCGCCCCTGGAATAGGGGACCGTCATCTCAAAGCGCACTCGCTCCCCGGCCAGGGCTGTGTCCACATAGTGTCGTATTTTGTTGAAGGCGGTTTCGCCCAAAACGTCTTCAACCTTCCTGCCAAGTATCTGGTCCGGATGAACATCGAACCACCGGCTGTAGGCGGCGTTGATTTCGCCATAGCGATACTGGTTGTCCACAAACGAAATCAATATCGGCAGTGCATCGACCAGCAGGGTGCGGCGGTCCTGCTCACTCTTGAACTGGCGCGCATCATACAATGAGGCTGCCAGCACATGGCTGGCCATTTCCAGCAGTTTCAGCTGGTCACGCTGAAAGGCGCCGGGCTCACTGGAGTATACCTTCAGGGCGCCAAAACAATGATCGGCATGGAGCAGGGGCACCAGCATGCCCGAACGGAAACCGGCCTGTTCGGCCTTGTCCTGGTCGACACGGCTATCCAGGTGTACATCCGCACAGAAAATCGGGATCTGTGCCTTGTAGCAGGTTCCTGACAGACTGGCGTCCACTGGTAACCGAAAACCTGCCACCGACCGTGCCCGGCCTGCAACGGCGGTGTACACCAGCATGTCCCCTTGCACTTCCTCGACCGCTGCCGCTTCGGCAGCGGTTGCATCCATGGCTACATCGACCACTTTCTGGCGTAGTACCCTCAGGTCAAGGCCTGCTGTGCTCACCTTGCGCTGCATACTGGCGAGGAGCTCAAGCTGCGCCTGCCGATGTTCCAGCGCACGAGGCTGGGTGAGGTCACGCAGGACGGCAATACGATAAGCGGGGGATTCGGCCGACGCCGGGGAACGGATCGACCACTCCACGTGAAGCGGCGCGCCACCCTTGCGATAATTCAAAACCTCGGTGGGTGTGGTGTTACCCGACCGGAATATGCCCTGCCAGTCGGCAGGCGTGTCCTTACCTTCCAGCAGCGCCGGTGTCTTGCCTAACACCTCGGAAGCCGAATAACCGGTAATGGCGTAAAAGGCTGCATTGGCGTAAACAATCGTTAACGACGGATAGGGCCCGGTAATGAGCACTCCGTCTGATACCGTTTCCAGAGCGGCCTCAAGCACCGTTGTATCTTTAATGGCAGAAGTCATTGCGGTGTCGCCAGTGCAGGCTAAAGCTGTTGATACGTAGTCACTATATACACCTAAAGTCAAAATAACACAGACAATGACTTGAGAACCCCAGAAAGAAGCAGGGCCAGGCTGCCTTTACCGCTCAGCACTTTCCGGTTAGTGTTCAGCGAGCACTGACCGGGGAGACACCATGAGTTTTGCCGCCATCCATGAACGGGCCATTTCACGCAAGGGTGGCCCGGATAGTCTGAGCGCCCTGCTACCGCGAGTCGCTACGCCGGACGAACTGACCAGCCTGGGCGATGATCGTTACCTGGCCGAACTTACCCGCTGCGTGTTCCGGGCCGGTTTTGTGTGGCGGGTGATCGACAACAAGTGGCCAGGCTTCGAGGCAGCCTTTGACGGCTTCGTGCCACTTTACTGGCAGCAGGTTCCGCCGGAGGTGCTGGAAAACCTGGCCGGCGATTACCGCATCGTGCGCAACCTGCAGAAAATTCGCACCGTACCCGAGAACGCCCGCATGGTGGTTGAGGCCGCCCGCGAATATGGCAGTTTCGGTAACATGCTGGCCCAGTGGCCATCCGACGACCAGGCCGGACTGCTGTTGTGGCTGAAACGCCACGGCGCCCGCCTTGGCGGCAACACCGCCCAGTACTTTCTGAGGATGGTGGGCTGGGACGGGTTTATCCTGTCACAGGATGTGCTCGCCGTGCTGCGCCTGGAAGGCCTGCTGGATGCCTCACCGGGCAGCAAAAAGGCGCTGCTGCAGGCCCAGAGTGCCTTTAATGACTGGCATCGGGAAACCGGCCTGCCCTACAGCCATCTGTCAAAGATTGCGTCCTGCAGCATCGAGCGTTAAGAGGTTCAGGCGTCTGCGGCTTCGTCTGCATTGAGGAGTTGCGGCTTCTTCAGGGCTTTCTGGAACAGGTCCTTGTTCTCGGCAATGGCCAGCGCGCAGCGATCCGCGGTCTCTTCATCCAGGCCTTCCACCTTGCGAGTAAGGAACTCCCGGATCTCCTCGGACAGTTCCAACACCTTGTCACGGGCATCGGCGTCGGCCTTGTTGGAGAACAGCAGGGTGTCAGGGTGCTTCAGTGCCATGTCCAGCCCATCCTTATCGGAGAAGTAGACTGCTTGTACCGCCATGGGAGTGCCTCGCAGTGATGGTGGGTTAATTGCTGTATGAATTTACAGTAATTATACCGCGGGCACAATGTTTGTGGGAGGGCCCAACCTTCACCGTAAGCGAGCGCTTCCCGACCGTTGCTCAACGGCAGGCAGGATGTACCGCTCCATCAGGGCATCCAGTTTCTGGGTAAACGACGGGGAGGATGGGGGCGACGGGTCCGATGTGATCACGGCGGTCACCGCCAGGTCCGGCACCACATAGAGCATCTGGCCGCCGTAGCCCCGGCCGTAGTAGACCTCATATCCGTGCAGTTTGGTCACAAACCAGCCATAGCCGTACTGGTCATCGGTATAGCGGGATTCACCTCTTGGTTGCCAGGAGGTGTTCACCCAGCCTTCAGGCAGTATCTGTACGCCGCCGTGACGACCGTCATTTCGATACAGCTCGCCGATGGCAAGCAGCGCCAGGGGTGACAGGCGCATGTCATTGCCTCCGAAGTAGATGCCCTGGGGGTCGGTTGGCCAGGAGGGAATGGTGATATCCAGCGGTTCGCCCAGCCACGACCGGGCCAGGACCAGCGTGCTTTTCCCTGTGGTTTCTGTCAGCGCGGCGGAAAGAATATGGTAGCTACCCGTGGAGTACAGCATGTCGCCACCGGGTTCATCTACAAAGGGTTGCGTCAGCGCGTGGTTGACCCAGTTGTCGCTATTCACCCAAGGACCGTAATGCGGACCAGAAGTCCGCTGCAGTCCTGCCTGCATGGAGAGCAGATGGCCGATAGTGATCTTCCGTACCCGCTGATCGGCAGCTGGCGGTACAGAGATCACCTCGGTAATCGGCTGCTCCGGTCCCTCGAAAACACCTTCCCTGACCGCCACCCCCACCAGTGCTGCCATCACCGTCTTGGACAGGGACTTGATATTGACCGCTTTATCCAGCGCCGGGCCGCGCACCACCTCGGCCAACACCGGTTCACCGTCCACGGCAACCAGCACGCCGTGGAGTCTCTCCAGGCTCCGGGCCTCCTCAACGAAGCCATCGATTTCCAGGGGGTTATCCGGGTTGCCGGCCCCCTGGGCGGCGGCGGACGCGAGTAGTAAGCCGGTGAGGGCAAGAATTCGGCGAAGCCAGTGCGGAATCATTATAGTTGCTGTCCCTGTTAGCATCATGCTTACAGCTACGACCGTACCACACTGACCGATCAGCCCCCTCCCCTGTTTGATCAGCCAACGATTACCGTCGGGTTGCCGACAACGATAGTGCCGCCATGGACGGTTTTATCGCCAACACGAGCGACCGCCTGGCCGTTGATGAATACGGATGAGGAGCCCTTGGCAATGGTGTCCGCGGGGCCGCGGCAGACGACCTTGTCGCCCACACGGGCAGCAGGCATGCCACCTATCACCACGTTGGAGGAGCCGGCCACAATGGGGCCGCCTATATGGTCTTTCTTTCCGGTTTTATCGGGACAGGTGTGATAACAACTGAGCGTTGCGGCGGGCTTGCCCATCCTGGGGTTCCTCCCTGTGTCGTCCATGATTACGAAGAGCTTTACCGGCGAAAGTATATACTGCGTCAGGTGCGGGTCCAATGACCCGGTTGGCAATCCAGGCTTCGGGGCGTCACCGCGGCGGGGACGTTGCGTCACGGCCTGGCCATAAGGATATCCTCAACCAGCCTTGCCAGCTCAAAGACGTGTTCATCGTGGGCGCCCATCTCGGACAGCGCACCGGCCAGTTTCAGCAGGTAGTCCGCATTCGGCCCGCTCGGGCCATGGGAACGGGCAATCTGCTCGGCCATTTCATCCACCGGCGCCGGCCCCAGGAAGGCAGCGTTGTCCGCACCGGCGACGTAGACCAGGCCGTCCACTGATTCCTCCTCGCTGAACCACAAAGGCGTAAAAAACCTCAGGTAGCCGTTCTTTTCACGGTGGTCAAGATGTTCGAAGGTTCGGGGGGATACCCGGTAAGCCACACCCATGCATTCGACTCCCGGAGCCTCCACCAGCGTAGCGACGCGGCCCGGGGACTCCGGGGTACCCCGGTGGTCGTGGGAGCCTTGCCAGAACCGCCGGGCCCAGCCTTCGATGGTGGCAACGCGCTGCTCCAGGTAGGGAAAGTCCACCTTGTAGATCAGCGAGCCATAGCCGAACAACCAGACATCGTCCAGGTGATCCAGGTTATGCCGTTGGCGGTTCAGGGCCGAGGTATCGAGTGCCATGCAATTGCTCCGGAATGCGGTCAATAAGTCGATCCGCGCCACCTGCTGGCGGGACCATCCACCAGACAGGGCGAAAAATGACCAGACAAAGGCTATTCTGCAGCGTTAAGCTTGAACCATCAAAGTCCGGCTGGTGGCCGTGATTGCGAGCCCGGCCTGGGTGATAAGCTGATTGTTGCGGAGGAAGGCCATGAATACGGTGTTCTACACAGAACTGGATTCGCCTGTCGGAACCCTGCTGATCACCAGTAATGGCAACGCCATTACCGGGCTTCATATGGAGGAACAGGCTACCCGACCGGTGATCGGCCAGCACTGGGTGCGGGATGACCAGCGCCTGGATAACGCCAGGTCGCAGCTGGTGGCCTATTTCGAGGGGCAATTACAGCAGTTCGACCTGCCCCTGGCCGGTGCCGGCACGCCGTTTCAGCAGCAGGTGTGGCAGGCCTTGCGGGAGATTCCCTTTGGACAGACGGAAACCTACGGTGAGCTGGCGCGGCGGGTTGGCAACGCAAAGGCTTCCCGTGCCGTCGGGCTGGCCAACGGGCGCAATCCCATAGGGATTATCGTGCCCTGTCACCGGGTGATCGGCGCCAACGGTTCGCTGACTGGCTACGCCGGCGGTATCGAACGCAAGAAATGGCTGCTGGCCCATGAGCAGGCGCACATGGGCCAGTGACGCCGGAGGGGCTCAGTCCCAGACTGGGGCAAAGTCCGGATTGGCGATGCGTTCACCCCGATCCAGCTCGTCGATGGCGCGGATTTCCTCGTCACCAAGTCGGATTTTCAGGGCATCCAGGTTTTCCGTCTGGTGCTTGGGCCGGGTGGACGATGGAATCGGTACCACGCCCCGGGATACACACCAGGCAATGGCAATCTGTGCCGGGGTCACGTGGTGGGCAGCCGCAATTTTCTGAAGGGTCTCATCTTCCATCACCTTGCCCACCGCCAGCGGCATATAGCCGGTTACCGGGATGTTCAGGTTCTGGGCATGCTCCACCACCTTACGGTTGGCCAGGAAGGGGTGAACTTCCACCTGGTTGGTAAAGATCGGAGTGTCGCCCAGTATGGCCTTCGCCTGGTCCATCTGGGCACAGGTGAAATTGGAGATGCCGATGTGGTCAGTCAGGCCTTCTTTCTGAGCCTCTCTCAATGCCCCCAGGTACTCCTCCATGGGCACTTCGTCACCCGGTGACGGCCAGTGGATCAGGGTCAGGTCCACATGATCGGTTTTCAGCTGCTGCAGGCTCGTCTGCAGGCTGTTGATCAGGTCGCTGCGGTGGTAGTTGTCGAACCAGATCTTGGTGGTGACGAAAATTTCCCGACGGGGAATCCCGCTGGAAGTAATACCGTCGCCCACCTCTGCTTCGTTACGATAGATCTGGGCGGTATCGATATGGCGGTAGCCCAGTGACAGGGCACTGCGGACCGCCTCCCGGGCGTCATCACCTTTCAGACGAAAGGTTCCCATACCGATGGGTGGTAGTGCATCAAAGGGCATAATGTCCTCCTGTCGCGTGGCCCGGCTGTTGCCCTGACAGGGGCTGCCGAAGGGGCCGTGGAAGTGTGGGGGAAGTCACTAACCTACGATGGGGCTGGGCAGCTGGTTCTGCAAGTCGCCGGATAGCTCCGCGAAGGTTACGCAATGGCAATGCCAGCAAGCCCGGCACCATTAACTCAACAACAGCAATACGCCACCGAGGTATAGCACCATAATCGCCACACTCTCGGCGCCGATGCGGCCAATGCCCACCCGCTCCCGGCGTATCAGGCCCATCATCAGTATGCCGGACATGAGGATGGTCAACGCTACCCAGAAGCGGGCGTCGTTACTCATGGCGTGGTAGATCGATCCGTCGCGGTAGGCCAGGTCAGACGCCGCGGTGAACAGGGTATCAAAGGCATTACCACCAATAATGCCGCCTACCGCCAGGGTCAGGGCGCCGCGGCGCACCGCCGCTACCGAGGTAACCAACTCGGGAATGGAAGTGCTGATTGCCGTCAGCATGACGCCAATCACGGTCTGGCCCAGACCGGTTTCCCGGGCGATGGTGGTGGCGGATGGTTCCAGCGCCCAGCCAGCCACCCCCAGCACGGCCATCAGCCCCAGGAACTCGGTCCACAGCCGCACCATGGAAGGCATTTGGGTGGTGTCATCCGGCGTGTCTTCCCGGGTATCCAGGGTCACGGCCGGGCGCCACATGGGGGATTCGGTAGCGCCCTGCACCAGTTTCAGGCCATACAGGTAAAAGCCGAACAGTGCCGGTGTGACCGGGTGAATGCCAAAGACCGTCACATCCGGCAGCATGGGCGCGAGCATAATCACGGACAGCAGGCAAATCAGCAGTCCGTTCTGCATCATGTTGGGAGCGGAAGCCGCGGCGTGCTCCAGGTTGGCACGGCGGTAGACCATGTCCGCCACCGCCAGGAAGAAGGTCTGAACGGCAATGCCACCCAGGGCGTTGCTGACCGCCAGCTCGGCGTGGCCGTTCCAGGCTGCAGTAACCGAGAGTACAGAGCCACCGAGGGACGTGGCCGCGCCAAGCAGCACGGCGCCGGCAGCGGCCTCGCCGACGCCGGTACGATCCGCCAGCTGGTCCACCACCCGGGTAATCCGGGTGCCGGCGATGGCGATAACCAGTGCGCAGGCACCGAAAACCATCAGTGCCTGGGCGAGACCCCACTCAGACGGCTCCAGCAGGAACACCGGGGCGGGCTGTCCTTATTGCCCGCGCTTGCGTCGCTCAGTAACCGGCTCGCCACCGATGCCCCAGTTATCCGTGTTCACTTCATCGATAACCACTACGGTGGTGGCCGGGTTCTTGCCCAGCACATCCTGCAACAGTTTGGTGGCGCCTTCGATCAGGGCTTTCTTGTCATCCGCAGACACGTTCTCGTCGGTAATCTTGATGTTTACGTAGGGCATGTGGGCTGTTTCCTCACAGGGATTGGAAAGAGCTCTCATCCTGCCCCCTCAACCGTGGATTGGCAACACATCAACGGTCACGACACAGGGGCAGCAATGCCAATAACCCCAGTACCGGCCCGAGAACCAGCAACCAGGTGACACCGGTACCCAGGGACTGCCAGTAGTTCGCCGTCAGTTCGATGGCGAACACTGTTAGCAAAAAGCCAATACTGTTCATGATGGCCAGGGAGCTGCCCACCGCGTGGCCAGGGGCGGCTTCTGCTGCAAGGGCGGAAAACTGCGGGGAATCGGCGATGACGGCCATACCCCAGACCAGCAGCAGGATCACCGCCAGCCAGGTTGGCACTGCCTCAAACCAGGGCCACAAAAGACACATCAGACCGGACACCCACAGGGCCCCGAACGCCACCCGGGCACTGCCGATCCGGCGGCTGAGCATGCCACCGAGGACGCAGCCCACGGTGCCAGCCGCAATAAAGGCAAAGGCGGTCACCGAAACCAGGGTCCGATCACTCCCCAGCGGGCCCAGGCTTGCAGCCACCAACAAAGGTGCAAGGGCCCAGACCGCATAAAGCTCCCACATGTGGCCGAAGTAACCCAGGGCGGCCGCGCGAAAGCGGGGTTCACGGAAGGAACGAATCACACCGCCCCAGTCGAATCGCCCTGTCGCTGGCAGGCCAGGGCCATCACCAAGACGGGCGATCATCAGGCCGGCAGCAATTGCCAGCACCGAGGACGCCAGCACCACCGGTTGCCAGCCCCAGCCGGGGCTGATGGCCCGCATCAAGTGGGGGAAGGCCGTTCCGAGGGTCAGCATGCCCACCAGCCAGCCCAGGACCAGGCCCTTTTTCTCAGGTGCCCAGCTGGCCACCAGCTTCATGCCCACGGGATAGATGCCTGCAAGACAAAGCCCGGTGACAAACCGCAACGCCAGACCGATTTCCAGGGATGGGGACAACGCGAACAAGCCGTTCGTCAGGGCTCCGGTGACCGCACTGACCAGGAAAATGCGGCTTGCCCGCCAGCGGTCCGCCAGGCCGGACAGGGCGAAGGCAAGGGTGCCAATGATAAAGCCCAGCTGCACTGAGCCGGTCAGGCGACCCAGGTCTTCCGTGGTTACGCCCCAGGTGTCTGCCAGGCCGGGCAAAACAGCGTTGGGCGTGAACCACAGCGAGGTTCCAAAAAACTGGGCAACAACGATCACCCACAGGGCAGTGCGCGTATTGGCCATGACTGAACAACTCGTCGGTAGCGATGTTATGCCGGGCCAACCAACCCGGCCGGACCATCACACAGGCAAGGAACAATCAAAGCATGTTAACAGCAATCAACCCGGCAATGGTCACCGTGTAGATCAGCCCCAATACCGCCAGCAACCCATCCAGTGACACCATGGCAAGGCCAAACACCGCAATAGCAAAACCAGCAGCGGTGGCCGAGAAGGGGATGATTTCCATCAGCGGCATGGCGCAGGCAATCAGCACACACACGCCACCAAGCAGGTAACTGCCTGGGCGCCTCACCACCAGCACCAGGCGGGGATGGAGCCGGGCATCGACATACTCCGCCGCCGGCTCGATAAACCGAATGCCCCGGAGAAGCTTTTCCGTAGGCAGCGAGCGGTTCATCAGCAACTCTGGCAACCAGAAACCACCGCTGAGCACCAGCATCTGCACCGAGATAAACAGGATCAGCAAGCCGCTGAGGGTTGGCACCCCGGGAATGCCGCTTAACGGTGAGAACAGCAGGATGCCGATAATCATCAGCACCGGCCCATAGGAACGGCGTCCCACGGTATCAATGATGGCACCAAGGGTTACCCGTGGCCGGCCAGTCGCGGTTTCACTGATGCGGTCGAGCACTTCTCGGAGATTCGCAGGGTCAGTCATGGGCTGGGTGTAGCCAACGCATTGGCCACTGGTTGTTCCTTCCTTTGCTGCTTGATATATCACGATACCGGTTCGGCCTCAGTGGGGAAATGAACCCTTATTCATCTTTCTGTTGCCAGCCTCCACCGATCGCCTTGTAGAGATCTACGGTCGCCTGCAAACGGGCCAGTCTCAACTGAACCAGCTGGTCCCGGGTCTGGAACAGGGTACGCTGGGCGTCCAGCAGGGTCAGCAGTTCATCACTGCCGGCACGATAACGCAAATCGGTCAGCTCCAGGGTCCGCTCGGCCCGCTCACTCACTGTCCGTTGCAGGGCCTCCCTGCGTTGACTGGTCTGTAGCCGGTCCAGTGCATCGTCCGTTTCCTGCAAGGCAGCGAGTATCGCGCCACGGTAATCCTCCACCAGGGCGCGGCGGCGGGATTCGCTGATGGCGGTCTGGGCGTCCCGCGTGCCCCCGTCGAACAGGTTCTGGGCCAGGGTGATGCTCCAGCCCAGGGTTTCCACCGGATTGGCCAGGCTTGCCAGGTTCGCGGTGCTGGCCCCGGCATTCAGACCAAGGGATACCGACGGTAACCAGGCCGCCCTGGCCTGGGCCAGGTTGGCGTCCGCTGCCTGCAGCTGCGCCTCCGCAATGGCCAGGTCCGGGCGCCGGGTCAGCAGGTCTGAGGGTATTCCCGCATCAACCGCTGGGAGGGTCAGGTCCATCAACGAGTGCGTCCCGGTATCGGCCTCGAATCCCAGCGGTGACACGCCAACCAGCACAGCCAGCGCTGACCGGGTCTGCCGGTATTCCAGCGTAATGGGTTCAAGGCCTGCCCGCTGGTTGAGCACTTCGGTCTGCTGGCGCAGCAACTCGGCGCGGCTGGCGGCACCGTTGCGATAGCGGGCGTCGACAATGTCTTCAGTGCGTTCGGCGATGGCCAGGTTCTCCCGGGCGACCCGCAACTGCTCGTCCAGCGCCATCAGGCGGAACCAGGTGGTGGCGACGCTGCTGGCCAGGGACAGGCGGGCGCTGTCGTATTCAAACACCGTGGCCCTGTAACCGGCTTCCGCTTCATCCCGTGCGGCCGCCAGCTGGCCCCAGAGGTCCAGCTCGTAACTCACATTGAGGCTGGCGGAGGTAGACTCACTTCGGTTTTCGGAGCCGCCATCATCCGTGGTCCGCTCGCCGGTGCTGCCACTGAGGTTCAGGGACGGGAACAGGCTGCTGCCGGCCACCCGTACCTGCTGTTCTGCCTGGAACACCCGCTCAGCCGTCACTGCCAGGTTCGGGCTACCGGCAAAGGCCTGCCCAATCAGTTGATCGAGTTGCTCTGAACCGAACGCCTGCCACCACTGCTCATCCGGTGCCTTGGCACCTGCCGTCAGCGGTACATTCCATCGCTCATCTGCCCGCAACTCCGGGCGCTCAATCGGTGAGGTGGTGGCACAGCCTGCGAGGGCGACGATGACCCCCGTAACCGCAGCCGTTCTGAAAAAAATGTTCAACATCCGGTTCCCCTATTCCGTCGCCAGTGCCGTGACCGGATCCAGCCGCGATGCCTTGCGGGCTGGCAGATAGCCGAACAGCAGCCCGGTACCGAAGGCGCAACTGAAGGCCAGCACCACCGGCATCAGTGAGTAACTGACCGGTGTTCCCAATTCATTGATCGTGGCCGCGGCCCCCAGCCCCAACGCGACGCCGATCAGCCCGCCAAGGGCCGATACCGCCAGGGCTTCGAGCAGGAACTGCTGCAGGATATGGCGGGTGCGGGTTCCGGTGGCCATGCGAACCCCGATTTCCCGGGTACGTTCGGTGACGCTCACCAGCATGATGTTCATCACCCCGATACCGCCTACCAGCAGTGATATGGCCGCCACCGACCCCAGCAGCCAGGTGAAGGTGTCCTGGGTTTCGGAAACGGTGTCGATCAGCGAGGCCATGTTGCGGATCTGGAAGTCCTCCACGCCGTGGCGCTGGAGTAGCAGCTGATGTACCTGGGCCTGCACCTCGTCCATCAGGGTCGTATCGTCCACGGCGATGGTCACGTTGCGCAGGTGGCGCTGCCCGAAGAGGCGCATGCTCCCGGTGGTGTAGGGCACAAACACCACGTCGTCCTGGTCCTGGCCCATGGGCGATGCGCCCCGCTCGCTCATTACACCAACCACCTGGAACAGCACGTTATTCATCAGAATGTAGTGGCCCAACGGGTCCTGCTGGCCAAACAGTGCCTCTGCCGTGGTCTGGCCCAGCACAGCCACCGGCGCGTATTCACCCTCGTCGGCCTGGTTGAAAAAACTGCCCCGCTGCACCGGCCACTGGCGGGCGACAGGGAACTGCCAGGAGGTGGCGTTCACCTCCGCCTGGTGGTCGGCGTTGTCATAGCGCAGGGTCTGGCTGCCGGTCAGTTCCGGAATCGCCGCAGTTATATTGGGCAAGGTGTTGATGGCATCCACATCCTCCGGCACCAGGGTGGCGATGTTCCAGCCGCCGCGCCGTTGCCCCGGCGCACCCGGGCGAACCAGCAGCAGGTTGCTGCCCATGGCGCTGATGCGCTCTACCACCTGCTCCCGTGCGCCGTCGCCGATGGCGAGCATGGTGATTACCGAGGCTACGCCGATCACGATCCCCAGGAGGGTCAGCGCTGTGCGGAACAGGTTGCCGGTCATGGACCGCAGCGCGGTACGTGCACCCTGATAAAACTCCCGGAATAATGAGGGCGAGTGCCGCAAGGGTTCCCGTTGCAGCGGCTTTCGCTGGTGTGAGGTATCGGGGCCGGGGTCACTGAGAATCTGGCCGTCGGCGATTTCGATGCGCCGGTGGGCGTGGTCCGCCACGTTGCTGTCGTGGGTGATCAGGATGATGGTGTAGCCTTCGTTGGAGAGTTCCTGCAACAGGGCCATGACTTCCCGGCCACTCTGGCTGTCGAGGGCCCCGGTGGGCTCGTCTGCCAGGATGATTTCACCACCGTTCATCAGGGCACGGGCAATGGAAACCCGTTGCTGCTGACCGCCTGAGAGCTGACCCGGGCGATGCTCCCTACGCTCATCCAGGCCCAACCGTGCCAGCAGCTCCCTGGCCCGGTCCTGCCGTTGCGATCGTTTGAGGCTGGCGTAGCTGGCGGGCATTTCCACGTTCTCGCAGGCCGAAATGCCCGGCAGCAGGTTATAACTCTGGAACACGAACCCGAAAGCTTCCCGACGCAGGCGGGCCAGTGCGTCGCTGTCCAGGGCGGAGACGTCCTCGCCATCAAACCGATACTCACCACTGGTGGGCCGGTCCAGGCAACCGAGGATGTTCATCAGGGTGGATTTGCCGGACCCCGAGGCACCCATAATGGCCACAAACTCCCCCCGGTGGATGGTCAGGTTGATGCCCCGCAGCACCGGTACCGCCACTTCACCGTTGTAATAGGTGCGGGTGATGTTCCGCAATTCGATCAGCGCTGTGGTCACGGTCAGAACCCCATGCCGACCATGCGGCGGGCACGGTTGCCGTCCGTTTGGCCGCCGGCGGACCGGGGGCTGCTGACAACCTCTTCGCCCTCTTCCAGGCCGTCCAGGATTTCCGCCTGTACCCGGTTGGTAACACCCACGGTGACGTCCCGCTGCTGCGGCTGACCGTCACCGCCCACGACCTGGACCGTGGCCCCCCCTCCGCTGGTTTGAAGGGCCGTAACCGGTACCAGCAGGGCATTCCTGGCGGCGTTACTGATAAAGAACACCTGGGCCGTCATCTGCGTCATCAGGCGGCCTCCGGGGTTGGGCACCTCAAACACCGCGTTGTATAACACCACATTGTTTTCCACCGTGGGGGTCGGCTCCAGCCGGTCCAGGGTGCTCTCCCAGCGCCGCTGCTGGCTGCCCAGGGTAGTGAAGTACACCGGCATGCCCGGTCGCAGCTTGCCGATATCCGCTTCGGACACCTGGGCCTCCACCGTCATGGTCGACAGATCGGCGATGCGCATCAGCACCGGGGCCTGCTGGTTGGTGTTCAGGGTCTGGCCCTGGCGGGCCTCGATGGAAACCACGGTGCCATCCATCGGTGCATAGATCTTCGCGTAGTCCAGGTTGGCCTCTTCCGCACGCAGGGTGGATTCGGTCTGCTGGATCTGGGCGCTGATGGCTTCAATCTGTGCGTGGGCGGAACGCAGCGCGGCTTCCGCCACCTGGGCGGCTTCGCGACTGGTGGCTTCCTCTTTCAACAGGTTCTGCTGGCGGCGGTGCTGAATCTGCGCCAGGGTGAGCTGGGCTTCCCGTTCCATCAGCTGGGCCTGCTGATTGCGCAGCTGAGCGCGGGTGGCATCAACCCGGGCCACGTAGACTGTCGGGTCAATTTCGGCCAGCAGGTCGCCCTTGCGAACCTGGTCGCCGGTGCGCACATGGATAATGTCGAGCTGGCCGGAAACCTGGGCTCCCACGTCCACATAGTCCCGGGGCTGCAGAACACCGGTGGCCGTCACCAGGTCTTCCAGGTCGCCCCGCTCCACCGGAACGGTCAGTAATGAGGGCTGGGCGGCCGGCCGGTCGACATACCACCAGGCGGCAACCAGAGAGCCAATGACCAATACCAACAGCAGAAACCCGCCAAACCGCTTGTACCAACCGCCCGTTACCGGCGCTGCCATGTTCCATCCTCACTCGTGGTCCTTTAAAGCAGGATGGATTATCGGTAATGCAATATCGGCATAATAGGGCGAAACCAGGGGTTTACACGGCTTTTACATCGGTTGACGAACCTCATCGCTGCATTCCCCTGGAATACTGCAGAACGCGGGTCGAAACTGGCCCGGTTTGCGGGAAGTGACGTATAGCACTACTGTCAGGACCTGGCGTCACAACCGAACCAGACAAACTGCAGAGTGAGCGAACAATGAGAAAAACCACACTGAGCCTGCTTTTGTGCACCCTGGCCCTGCCCGCATTCGGCCAGGAACACCCGCACCATAACACCCACCAGGGGCAACACCCCGGCGCCACGGAGCAGACCAAGCTGACCGAGGCCGGCAATTCGGTCTTCGCCACCATTCAGGAAGTGATCCACCACCTGACCCAGAACCCGGACACTGACTGGAGCAAGGTCGACCTGGAGGTTCTGCGCCAGCATCTGCTGGATATGAAAGACATTGCCGAAAACGTCGAGGTCGTGGACCAACGGCGAATGCCTAACGGTGTGACCCTGGTAGTCGCCCCCCTGACCACCCGTGCAGACGAAGCCCTGGAGAGGGTGCTTTCTGCCCATCCGGAACAGCTTCGCCGGGAAACCGGCTGGGAAATGATCGTCGGTCGTCAGGGGGACCAGTTCCGTATTACCACCACCAGCGAAGATCCTGACGACACCGCCATGATTAACGGCCTTGGCTATATCGGGCTGATGGCGTATGGAAGCCACCACCAGGCCCACCACTGGGCCATGGGCTCTGGCCAGAACCCTCACCAAGGCCACCACTGACCAAACCGTAATCCTATAGCCCGTCACACTCCTGCTGATCTGTGCTACCCCTGATATCAGGTATTACCACTTCAGCAGGAGGTCCCATGTTCATCCAGAAGATCAAGTCCGAAGGCCTGTCCCACCTGTCCTGGCTTGTGGGGAATGATGGCGAGGCATTTGTCGTCGACCCGCGCCGGGACTGCGAGGTCTACGTCGAGGAAGCGGCCAGGGCAGGTTGTCGTATCACCCACATTTTCGAGACCCACCGCAATGAAGACCTGATCTCCGGCGCGCCGATACTGGCAAACCTCACCGGTGCACGGGTGCTCCACGGCCCGAATGCTGCCGGTGATGTTGCCTACGCCGACACGGCCCGGGAGGGCGACACCTTCGAATTCGGTAATCTCCGGGTGCGGGTACTGGAAACACCGGGACACACGGACGACAGCCTGTCCTTCGTCATATATGACACGGATTTCGGTGAGGATGCGGTAGGCGTGTTCACCGGGGATGCGCTGTTTATCGGTGATGTGGGGCGTACGGATTTCTACCCGGACCGGGCCGGGGAAGTGGCCGGCATGCTCTACGACAGCCTGCAGAAAATTCTGAAACTCGGAGACCAGGCCCTGGTCTATCCCGCCCATGGTGCGGGCTCGGTATGCGGTGACAACATGGCCGACCGGGAGTTTTCTTCCCTGGGCTATGAGCGCAAATACAACGACATGCTCAGAATATCGTCCCGCAACAAATTCATTGATGCCAAGCTCGCCGAGCACCACTATCAGCCGCCCTACTTCCGGCTGATGGAAAAGCTCAACCTGACGGGGGCGGAACCGGCCCCCAGGGTAATAACACCACGACCACTGTCACCGGCAGAATTCCGTGCGCTACCCGGAGGGCCCGCCATCGTGGACGCGCGTACCGTCAGTGCCTTTCTGGGGGCGCACCTGCCTGGCAGCCTGGCCATCCCCGCACCGATGATCCCGGCGTTTGCCGGCTGGTACATCGAGCCTGGCCAGCCGGTGGTGCTGGTGGTATCAGACCCTGAACAGGCTCACGAAGCGGCACAGCACCTGGTACGCATCGGCCTGGACAACCTTGCCGGTTTCCTGACGACCGACATGCCGGAATGGTCAGCCCGCGGGCTACCGTTCCACTCCCTGCCGGTGATGCACGTGGACGATATCCGGGAACGCTTCCAGAACCCGCCGGAGAACTGGCAGTTACTGGATGTACGCAGCAAGACGGAATACGAAGAGGAGGCTATCGAAGGGTCGGTTCATATCTATGCCGGAGAACTGGCGGACAAGACAGACGAGCTCGACAAAAACCGGCACTACACGGTGATGTGCGCCAGCGGTGCCCGGGCGACGATTGCCGCCTCGGTACTGGAGCGGGCCGGGTTCAGCAAGGTGGATGTTTTCCTGGGCTCCTTTGGCGCCTGGAAATCCACCGACTGAACCCTGCCGACTGAAACACAGGGGCGCCCGTCCGCATGGGACGGGCGCCACCCTGTTTACACGGTTCTCAGTAAAGTTCGCCCAGGGAGGCCTTGCGGAACGGCTCGACGTCATCGGCCCGTCCTTCCTTCACCTTGACCAGCCATTCCGGGTCCTGCAGCAGGGCGCGGCCGACGGCAATCAGGTCGAACTCATCGTTGTTCATGCGCTCGATCAGCTCGTCGATACCGGCGTCCTCCACGGCTTCCTTCTTGCTGGCAAAGGTGCCGGCGATAAAGTCTTCGGTAAGGCCAACGCTGCCGACAGACATGGTGGGCAGTCCGGTCAGCTTCTTCACCCAGCCGGCCAGGTTCAGGTTGGAGCCTTCAAACTCCGGCTCCCAGAAGCGGCGCGTGGAGGCGTGGAAGATATCCACCCCGGCATCGGCCAGGGGCTTGAGGAAAGCTTCCAGCTCTTCCGGGGTCTGGCAGAGCTTCGCGTCATAGTCCTGCATCTTCCACTGGGAGAAACGCAGCATAATGGGGAAGTCCGGACCGACCTTTTCACGGATGGCCTTGATGATCTCAATGGCAAAACGCTGGCGGTTGGCCATGCTGCCGCCGTATTCGTCGTCCCGCTGGTTGGTGCCTTCCCAGAAGAACTGGTCGATCAGGTAGCCGTGAGCCCCGTGCACTTCCACGCCGTCAAAACCGATAGCCTTGGCGTCAGCGGCGGCATCGGCAAATGCCCTGACCACGTCCTGGATGTCCTCCTTGGTCATGACCTTGCAGACCACCTTGCCCGGACGATTCATGCCGGAAGGCGCATAGCCCGGTACTGAAGGATCCGGCTCCATGCCTTCCTTGCGCACTGCACCCACATGCCAGAGCTGGGGGAAGATCTTGCCACCGGCCTCATGGACCGCGTCTACCACCTTTTTCCAGCCTGCCAGGGCCTTTTCACCGTGAAAGAAAGGCACGTTCTCGTAGCCGTTGGCCGCCGGGTGATTGACGGTGGTACCTTCGGTGATGATCAGGCCAACGCCGCCTTCGGCACGACGCTTGTAATAGGCCACCACATCATCGTTGGGCACATTGCCCGGGGAGAAATTCCGGGTCATGGGGGCCATGGCGACACGGTTGGCCAGTTTCAGGGATTTCACTTCGAACGGTTCGAACAGCGGTCCGAGATTCATGGACATGGGTGGGGTATCTCCTGTCTGAAAGGGAACGGGGGCCAGGCCCCGAAATCTGGTTTCATTAAGCAACCTTATTAAATCCGGTTTCAGTTTGCAACCCTGTTGGGTACAATTTAACCATGGCGAGAAAACGTTTTGACGATTCAAGTTGTTCGGTTGCGCGTGCGCTCAATGAGGTGGGTGACTGGTGGTCACTGCTGATTGTGCTGCAGGCCATGTACGGAACCCGTCGTTTTGTGGACTTCCAGCAGGAGCTGGGCATTGCCCGCAACATCCTTGTGGATCGCCTGTGCCGACTGGTCGACAACGACGTACTGCGCAAGGTAGATGTGGGCGAGCATGGTCCCCGCTTTGAGTACCGCCTCACTGATAAGGGCCGGGACCTGTTCCCGGTAGTCATCGCCCTGCGCCAGTGGGGTGACAAGTATAACCCCTGCCCCGAAAAGCCCCCGCTGGACCTCCGTGACCGGCGCACCGGCCAGCCCGTTCGCCAGCTGGAAGTACAGGATGCCGAAGGCAACCCCCTGTCCGTGCGGGACGTTTTCGTTCAGGAAGATCCGCAGGACGACACGAAGCAGGCCTGACCCGACTCCCCTCCTGCCTGTTCAGTCAAATCCGGACCTTTTGAGCTGGATCAATGTTCCGATCGCATTCCCTGCAGCCCCCGGTATCACTTGCGTTAGATCAATTCTCCTAACCGCCACCGGTGTAGCCTTGGCCCGTCAATAACTTTTGGTCAAGGAGTCATTTCTATGTCCCGTAAACTCACTCTGGGCATCCTCGCAGCCGGCTTACTCGCAGCAGGTTCCGCACAGGCTTATCAGGCTGGTGATATTATCCTCAGGGCCGGCGCTGTAGCCGTTGATCCCCAGGATTCCAGCAACAATCTTGCGCTGGACGGCACCTCGCTCCCGGGGCACAAAGTCTCTGTAGACTCCGATGTTCAACTGGGACTTTCCGGTAGCTACATGCTGACGGATCATTTCGCAATCGGATTGCTGGCAGCTACACCCTTCCAACACAACATCAGTGGTGACGGGAGTGTTCTGGGCGGTGCTGGGAAGCTTGCCGAGACAAAGCATCTGCCGCCAACCCTGACTTTGCAGTACTACCCACTTCACAGCAGTCACCGGGTTCAGCCGTATGCCGGGGTAGGCGTCAACTACACCAACTTCTTCGAAGAAAAGACCACTGAGACGCTGACCAATTATCTGGGCGCTGACTCCACCTCCATCGAACTGGACGACAGCGTAGGCGTTGCTGCAGAACTGGGCGTGGACATCAAACTGGACGACCGTTTTGGCCTCAACGCTGCCATCTGGTATGCCGACATCGACACTGAAGCCACGATCAAAGCCTATAACGGCGGTAACCTCTCATCCACGAGCAAGGTCGACGTCGAAATCGATCCCATGGTCTACATGGTGGGCTTCACCTACAGCTTTTAACTTGCAGTGTGAGACGACCGTGCCCGGTACCCTGGACTGGTGGTGCCGGTCGCGTTCTCCCTTTGCGGGGGCCGGGATTCCGGCACCCCGCTTTTTTCGTCTGGCGATAACGAGAAAGCCGCTTCCGGTTACCCGGAAACGGCTTTCTCGCACGGCTAAGGTTCAGATCACATCAGGCAGACTGTCGCTGCGCCGAACGACCCTGGCCCTGGCCACGTCCACGGCTGCGACCACCCGGCCCCGGGCTGGCCTGGCGCTGACCGCCAGGGCGACCTGCACCATTGCGGCCATTGCCGCCACCGCCGGAACGATTGCGGGCCCGGCTCGGGTCGGCCTTGGCCTTGGGTTTGAGCGGCAGGTTGTTCTGGGGTTCGAAGCCTTCCACTTCCTGGCGGGGCAGCTGCTTCTTGATCAGCTTCTCAATACCCGCCAGCAACTTGCCTTCATCCGCGCTCACCAGCGACAGGGCATGGCCACTTTCACCGGCACGGCCAGTACGACCGATGCGGTGAACATAGTCTTCCGGTACGTTAGGCAACTCGAAGTTAACCACCTGGGGCAGCTGTTTGATATCCAGGCCGCGGGCCGCGATGTCGGTGGCCACCAGCACGCGAATATCCCCCTGCTTGAACTCCGCCAGCGCGCGGGTACGGGCGCCCTGGGACTTGTTGCCGTGGATTGCTGCAGCGGTAATGCCGTCGCTTTCCAGCTTCTTGGTCAGGCGGTTGGCGCCGTGCTTGGTACGGGTGAACACCAGCACCTGGTCCCAGTCATTGTCCCGTACCAGCTTGCTCAGCAGCGCGCTTTTCTGGCTTTGATCCACTGGATAGACGGACTGCTTGACCTTCTCGGCCGTGGTATTGCGGGCGGCCACTTCCACCTGTACCGGATTGTTCAGCAGGCCCTGGGCCAAGGTGCGGATCTCATTGGAGAAAGTCGCCGAGAACAGCAGGTTCTGACGCTTGGCCGGCAGCAGCGCCAGGATCTTGCGGATATCGCGGATGAAGCCCATGTCCAGCATGCGATCAGCTTCGTCCAGCACCAGGATTTCCACTTCGTTGAAGCGCACGGCGTTCTGCTGATAAAGGTCCATCAGCCGGCCGGGAGTCGCTACCAGCACGTCCAGGCCCTTACGCAGCTTCATCATCTGCGGGTTGATCTTGACACCCCCAAATACTACGGCGGCCTTGGTCGGTACGTACTTGCTGTAAAGGTTCACGCTGTCGTGTACCTGTGCCGCCAGCTCACGGGTCGGCGTCAGGATCAGGGCACGCGGGCCCTTGCCCTCGCGGGGATTTTCACTGAGTCGCTGCAGCAGCGGCAGGGTAAAGCCGGCGGTCTTGCCGGTGCCGGTCTGGGCGGCTGCCATCACATCCTTGCCGGACAGTACGGCCGGAATCGCCTGGAGCTGGATGGGAGACGGGGTTTCATAACCCTGATCGGTGGTTGCACGGACCAGTTGCTCGGAAAGACCGAGGGAAGAAAAACTCATATTGGATAAACTCTTGATTGTTCTGCCTCCACGAACGCCGGAGTTAACCGGTAATCAACGCGGGCAGATGCCATGACGGAGCATGGGAATAAGACGACTACAGTCGCTCACCGGTAACGGGAGGACGTCCTCTGGCGGGTCGTATGAAGTATTCGCTAGCAGGCTTTACGCCAAAAACTGCGGATCCTTAGAGGCAGGATGCGGGCACAGTAACAGGTTGCCTGTGGGATAGCCACTGCAAATCCACCTATATTCCCACGGAACTCAATGCCTCCTTCCCGGTCAGGAGCCACTGATCAAAAAGGAGTTATATAGATATGCCCATTCGCTTACCTGCAAACATCTCGTCCAGGCAGATCCCGGTCGTGGCTGGCGCCCTTTTAACCCTGGCTACCGCCGGTGCTTTCGCAGAAGGCTACCCCAAGGCCGTTCAGCAACTGGAAGACAGGGGAGCTGAGATCGTCGGAGAGTTCGATGCCCCGGGTGGCATGAAAGGCTATGTTGGCGAAATGCAGGGCCGCCCCATGTCGGCATTCCTCACCGCCGACGGCAAGCACGTGATCATAGGCACTCTGCTGGCGGAAGACGGCACCAATATCTCCCAGGAGCAGGTGGAAAAACTGTTGATGGAGCCCCGCTTCGCGGAAGCCTGGAGCAAACTGGAAGACAGCGACTGGGTCGGCGACGGCTCCGATGAAGCGGAGGTTGTGCTCTACACCTTTACCGACCCGAACTGCCCCTACTGTTACCGGTTCCGGGAGATGGCTGATCCGTGGATCGAGTCTGGCAAAGTGCAGTTGCGCCACATCCTGGTCGGTATTCTGAAGGAGGACAGCGCTCCCAAGGCGGCCACCATCCTTGCCGCAGACGATCCGGAAAGCGCCCTGAGGCAGCACCACGAAAACTACGAGGATGGAGGCATAGAGGTCGACAGGTCCGTGGTCAGCCAGACCTACAACGACGTAATGGCCAATGGTGAACTGATGAGCAGCCTCGGTTTGCAGGCCACCCCAAGCACCTTTTACAGGAATGCAGAAGGCAAGATCGCCATGAAGCCCGGAGTACCGAATCCGAAGGACCTGGAAACCATGATGGGCGGGCCGAGGCCCTGATAACCCGCCCCCTGAGAGCAGCCCGGCTGGAGACCCTAGCCGGCCAGCCAGGCTGTAAGCGCGGAGGCCAGCCCGCCAGTCAGGACCAGCAGAACCATCGACAACCTGAAGTTCCAGTACAGACCTATCTGGCGGGCCGGGTAGCCGGTCAGACGCTCCATCAACAGGGAGTTGGCTGCATAGGGTGAACCTGCCGCCGTAATACCCCAGCCGCTGACCATGGCAATGCCCAGGCCGAGGGTTGCCTCCGGCGGCCAGAGTGGCCCCAGTACGCCACCGACCAGTGTGCCAATCACAATCGGATTAAAGCCACCGGTGCCACCAACGTAAAAGACCCATGGCACCAGCAACGCCAGTAACGGAAAGGCCCAGCCCGGGAAGGCGAAGCTGTCGCCCATCAGTCTGAGGGCCAGCATGCTGATCAGCGCACCGATAAAGGCCGAGCCCCCGACGATAATCAACTCGTTGCTGACCGGGGCCATGGTGGGCAAGTCCAGCCTGCGTTCCTTCACACCCCGGATCGAAAACCCGATAACCACCGCCGCGAAACAGCTCAGGGTCACTGCCCTGGAATAACTCAGTCCGGCCAGGCCGCTAAGGGAGAATACCCCTGCACAAATGAGAGAGATGATGCCGGCGAAGCGCAGCCATGGTGACAACCCCGCCTGGATCTCTTCCTCACCTGCAACAACCCGGGATTCCTCCTCCCGCTGCCATGCACCCCCGAGGAGAATCAGCACGCCCAACGGCAGGCTGAGAGCAATCAATTCCCAGCTTTGCAGGCCTGGCAGGAAGGTTACTGTCATCACCACCGAGATGGACAGGGGGGAGCAGATGGGTGAGACGGCAAAGCCGCGGAGCACCGCTCGCACCGCATTGCGGGTCATGGGTGAATCGCCCTTTTCCCGAATCCGGTGACCGATCAACGACCCGACCACGCCAACCGAGCCGAAGTTCAACGGCACCGATAACAGCCCGGTGCCAAACGCCAGGCTGTAATAGCGGGCCAGCGGTTGGCCGCTGAACAGGCTGCCCGATATCCGTAAAAGATCCCTTGAGTTGCCCAACACAGAAGACAGCAGCATGACCGTCAGGATCAGTGCAGACAACCGGGTCATGTTTTCACTGGCTGAGAACAACGCCGCAGGCTGGACCAGGGCAGCAATGCTGGCACCTACTACCACCAGGGCGAACAACATGCGGGCTACCAGCCGCAGTTCCCGCCACGCCAGCAGCACGGCCAGCACAACGCAAACCGCCCCCGCCACCATGGCGCCGGGCACGAAGGAAAGCACCCCGCACAGCAGGGCGATATAGGCCAACAGGGAACGCAGGCGTGCGACGGGCGCCTGAAAAGCTTGGGTCATCGGCAATCACATTCCGGGAAGAGTGAGCTATCATCAACTCTGGGCATTCATCATACACGATCCTGCTGAACCGTTATAAAACTTATAGTTAGCTGACAATATCAACAATAATGCGCTTACTCTTCCTCCGTTTCACCGCCCCCTGCAGGCAATACCCATGAAACCCAAGTTCAGCCTGGTTGGACGTTACTCGCTACTTTCGCTGACCCTGATCGTCGGCTCCGTGGCCATCCTCAGCAGCCTCTACGCCGCCGTGGCGGATTCGGTGACGGAACGGCTGGCGGGTGAGCGACTGGAAGCCCAGGTGGCCGGTACCGCCAATCGGCTGACCAACTTTATCGAGAACCGGATCTATCAACTGGAAACTCTGTCCACCCATCCCTCCATGCCCCTTTACCTGGCCTTCAGCGATGCGGTGCCGGATGGCGTACGGGAACTGGTGAGGGTGGAGGCGGACTCACCGGATCTCTACGGCATACTGTTCTTCAATAACCGGGATGAGCTGACCGAAGTCGTGCCGGGACAGGCTGCTTCCGGGCCGCCCTACTGGGACCGGGACAACTGGACGATTCGAGGCTTACCGCTGATCACCCTGGGTAACAGCGAGGTCATCGGTCCCCAGCGTGCCGACAACTCCGGTCCTGGCTGGATACTGATCCGCCAGCCACTACGGGACCCCAGTCGCCAGGAAGTGGCGGGTGCTATCGGGCTCCATGTCCGGCTGGCCTCCCTCACCGAGCTGATGCGCACAGAAAACCTGGCAGGTGTGCTGCGCCCCTATCTGCGGACCCCGGCCGGTGACCTGCTCGAGCCAACCGGAAACCCGGTACAGTCGCCACCGGAAAACCTGCAACCCGGCCCGGAGGTACTCCCGGGCTGGCGTATTGACTATCAGGTTGCAGCTGGAGAAATCCTCAGCCCCCTGCGTAGCGCCCAGTGGGGGCTCTACGCCCTGGCCGGGGTCATGGCCCTGGGAACGGTGGCCCTGTTCTGGGCCCTGGCCCGCAGCCTCCGGCGACGGGTAACCCGGCTTGTGGACGGCGCCGAAACCCTCGCCAGCGGTGACTTGCATTTCCGGCTACAGACACCGAAGAATGACAAGGATGAGATCGACGTACTGGCCCATTCATTCAACGCCATGGCCGACCGGCTGCAGGATATGATCGGTCGCACCGTGCAGGCCGAGAAGATGGCGGTGCTGGGCGAATTTGCCACCGGCGTCGCCCATGAGGTACGCAATCCCCTCGCCACCATCAAGCTAACGGTTCAGGCGCTGGAGAAAGGCGAGCCCGATGACCAGCGACGGGATCTCCTGGTGGCCGTGGAGGAAGAGATCGATCGCCTGAACCGGGTAGTGGGTGATCTTCTTGATTACGGACGTCCTGTCGCCGGGGAACCCCAGGCCGTGGGTATACGGCGAGTGTTCCGCCATGCCACAGTCCTGACGTCTGGCCTGGCAGACCAGCGACAGGTGACCGTGTCCGCCACCGGCGACTCCCGCCTGGCGGTCTATGCCAGTCCGGACCAGGTCATTCAGTGCCTGGTCAACCTGCTGGCCAACGCTATTGAAGCCTGTGAACCGGGTGGCACCGTGCACCTGCGCGCCTTCCGCAACGGTAACCGAATCAGCGTCGACATCACCGACACGGGCTGTGGCATGGACGCAGAGACCCTGCAACGGGTAACCGAGCCTTTCTTCACAACACGACAGCAGGGCACCGGCCTGGGCCTGAGCATTACCCGCCAACTGATTGAACTGAACGGTGGCGACCTTCAGATCCACAGCGTCCCGGGTGAGGGCACCACCGTGTCCGTCACCCTGCCGACGGCAAACAGTGATAAGCTGGAACTCGCTTCCCCGTCTCACACAAAAGAACAATCAACAGCAAAGCACCATGATGCGCTCACAGATCCTGATCGTTGACGACGAAAAGAGCTTCGTCCGCTCCATGGCCTTCGCCCTCAACGAGGCCGGCTTCCATACTCGCAGCGCCCACACTGGCGAAGACGCCCTGACACTGCTGGCGGACGAACCGGCTGACCTGGTGTTACTGGACTTGCGGCTGCCGGGCATGCACGGCATGGAGGTTCTGGCGGAGGTCACCCGGCTGTATCCCGGCCTGCCAGTGATCATGATTTCCGCCCATGGCGACACTCGCGCTGCCGTCCAGGCGGTAAAGGCCGGAGCGACCGACTACCTGACCAAGCCCTTTGCCCTCGACGAACTGTTGCACATCATTGATACGGTGACCGACCGTGCCCGCATGCAGGAGGAACTGGACTACCACCGTCAACGAAGCGCCAACGCCTCCGGCCTGGTGGGCTCCAGCCAGGCCATGCAGGCACTTTGGCAAACGCTACAGCGGGTAGCGGCCAGCAGCACCGGGCGGGTTCTGCTGCTTGGCGAATCCGGCACCGGCAAGGCCGTGGTGGCCCGGGCCATCCATGAACAAAGCCCGCGCGCGGACGGGGCCTTTGTCGAAATCAACTGCGCCGCGCTGCCCGAGCAGCTGATCGAGGCGGAGCTGTTCGGCGCCGAAAAGGGCGCTTACACCGGCGCCCACCAGAAGCGCTCCGGCCTGGTGAGCCTGGCCCACGGCGGTACCCTGTTCCTGGACGAAATCGGTGAGCTGCCCCTGTCCCTGCAGGCCAAGTTCCTGCACTTCCTGGAAAACGGGGATTACCGGCCTGTGGGCGCCACGGCCAGTCATACTGCAGATGTACGGGTGGTCGCAGCCACCAACCGGTCCCTGGAGGAGGAAGTGCGTGCCGGACGCTTCCGGGAAGACCTCTACTTCCGGCTCAATGTTATCGAGCTGACCATTCCGCCGCTGCGGGAGCGGGGTGAAGACCTGCAGGAACTGCTGGACAGGTTCATCGAGGCCCAGGCCCGCGAGGAAGGCTGCCGCCCTGTGACCATTCCCCCGGAGACCCTGGAGCGGCTGCAGGCCTATAAGTGGCCGGGTAACGTGCGGGAGCTTCGTAACCTGGTCGAGCGGCTCACCATCCTGCACCCGGGCCAGCGCATCCGCCCGGACCAGCTGCCTCATGAGTTCCACCCGGGGCCAGGCTCTGCCTCTGACCAGGCCACGACCACCTCACTTGAACAAAAGCTTGAACAGACCGAACGCCAGATGATCCGCCAGGCGCTTGAACAGACCGGTGGTCACAAGAGCAAGGCGGCAGAACAGCTGGGGATGTCCAGGCACGCCTTCAAGCGTCGCCTGCAGCGACTCGGGCTTATTTGACCCTCCCCGCGTTGAGCGGAATTCGCTCATGAGAATCGATTATAACGAGCGGATTCCGCTCACCCCTTCCCTAACGAGCTTCTCTACAGCCCGCAACGGGGCTGACCACCGCGTTGGTCCCTCTTTTGCTACAGGTTTCTCGAATCAGACAACAACAAACGATCATCCGATACCGGGCTGACCGGATCAGGAGGCAGATGTGTCGGGACCCCTCACCCGCCATCGTCATAAAGACACCACAGCATTTCCTGGCTGCACCAGCCAGGGTCGCCATGGCTGGACCTCAGCCGTGATTGCCCTGGTATGGCTGCTGGTTTCGCCGGTCGCCATGGCGCTGCCTGCAGACACCCCTGTGGGTCGGGTAGAACTCGGCGCCCCGAAAGACCAGGCGGACGCCACCATCGCCTGCATGTACCCCATGACCGGAAGGTCCGCCAGCTATGGCCGCGACAGTATTGTGGCCATTCGCATGGCGCTGCAGGAGCTGGCCCGGGATCCGCAAAGCCCTGACCTTCGCGTCATCGTGGATGACTCCCGCTCCAAGGCATCGTTTGCCGTGCGCATGGCCGAGGATTTCCTGCAAAACGACGACGCCGATATTCTCTGCGGCATTGTCAGTTCGGGCGTGGGGATGGCCGTCAGCCGACTCGCCCGCCAGAAGCAGGTCATTCTGATCGGTACCGACCACGCCTCGTCCCGGGCGACCCTGGAGGAAGGCCATGATTACTACTTCCGCGTGTCCAGCGACACCTGGATCTCCCATGCTGCCGGTGCCCGCTACCTGAAAGAACTGCAGAAAGAGACAGGCTGGCGGAAACTGGCGTTCCTGGGCCCGGACTATGAATATGGCCGTGTCGCCTGGCGTGACCTGCAACAGGCCCTGGCGCTGGAAGGTGTCCGCTTTGAACAGACCGGCACCTACTGGCCACGGCTGTACGAACCGGACTACTCCCTCTATATCCAGTCGTTACTGGAAAACCCGCCGGACATTCTGGTCGTCGGCCTGTGGGGTGGTGATTTTACCGCCTTTATCGAGCAGGCTCGCACCACTCGCCTGTTCGAGCAGATGCGGGTGGCCAACTTTGATACCGGTGGTGACTACGAGACCCTGGTAGCCCTTGGCAGTGAGCCGCCCCCGGGGCTGATCCTGTCTGCCCGGCACCACGTCAACTGGCCGGACACCGACCGTAACCGTCAATTTGTGCAGGACTTCCACGAGCTGTCCGGCCGCTACCCCAGCTACTCGGCCCAGGGTGCCTGGGCGGGCATGATGGCCATTGCCCGGGCGATTCGCCTGGCCGGCGATGTCAGTGATACCCGGGCAGTGATTACGGCCCTGGAGGGCCTGGAAGTCCCCCTGCCAAAAGACCCGGACGGATTTACCTCCTATATTGATCCACAGACCCACCAGATTGCCCAGGCCCAGGCCATCGGAACCCCGGTCTCCGATGACCGCTTTCCTCCGGCCCGGGTACTGCTTGGCAACTGGCGGGTGTATGACGCCGAATCCCTCAAACCCTCGCCCGCTTTGATTCAAAAGCGACGTGGAGAAACCGGCGGCTAGCCGCCGACAACCCGAAACCCATGCAGCATCCGTAAGCGCACAAAAACAACCAAGGAGCACGCAATGAAAACAACCCAACAACGAACTATCTGGCAGAAAACCCTGCTCAGCACGGCCACTTCCGTGGCGCTGGCATCCGCCGGCGTTATGGGGCTGGCTACAACCGCCCACGCCCAGGACAGTTTCAAGGTAGGCTTCGTCACCTTCCTGTCCGGTGGTGCATCCGGCCCCTTCGGCGTTCCGGCCTCCCAGGGCGCCAAGCTGGTGGTGGAAGCCATCAACGAAGGCACCCTGCCTGCCCCCTACGACTCGGTGGGCGTCAACGGCCTGCAACTTGAAATGGTTGAAGTGGACGAAGCCGGCGGCCCCACCAAGCAGGTAGAGGAGTACCGCAACCTGGTTCAGCGGCAGAATGTTAACGCCGTGATCGGCTATATCTCCTCCGGCGACTGCCTCGCTGTCGGCCCGGTAGCGGAAGAGATGCAGACATTCACCATTGCCTTCGACTGCGGCACCTCCCGCATGTTCGAAGAACTGGAAGACCCCAAGTACGTATTCCGTACTGGCCTGGACGCTGTTGCGGATAACGTCGGCGCAGCCCGCTACCTGGCCGAGACCCGCCCGGACGCAAAGCGCATCGCCGGAATCCAGCAGAACTACGCCTGGGGCCAGGACTCCTGGCAGGATTTCACCCTGGCCATGGAACAGCTGATGCCAGAGGCGGAGATCGTCAACAACCAGACCCCTCAGATCTTCCAGGGCAGCTACGGCACGGAGATTTCAGCCCTGCAGACCCGCAGACCGGAAATCGTGCATTCCTCCATGTGGGGGGGTGACATGGAGTCCTTCGTGGCCCAGGCCAATGCCCGCGGCCTGCTGGCCCAGGCAACCGCCCTGCTCACCACTGGTGAATCCGGCCTGCACCGGTTTGACGGCCAGGCACCCAACGGCACCATTCTTGGCGGCCGTGGTCCCTTCGGTGGCTTCATGCCCGAGAACGACCTGAGCGAGTGGTTCAGCAAGGCCTACGAGGAAAAGCATGGCACCCCGCCCAGCTACCCCGCCTCCAAGGCGGCCCAGGCTATCCTGGCGCTGAAATACGCGGCGGATAACTCCGACGCCGACGGCGTGCCCAGCTCTGAAGAACTGGCGGCTGCCCTCAAGGGTGCGAAGTTCGAATCTGTCAGCGGCACCGTCAATATGGGCCTGGCTGGTGGTCACCAGGCGGTTCAGCCCATGCTCTACGGTGAGTATCACTTCGAGGACGGCCAGGCTGAACTGCGTAACGTGAAATCCTACCCGGGCGACTGTGTGTCAGCGCCGGACGGCTATAACGCCCAGGAATGGATCAAAGAGGGCTTCCCCGGCTCCAGCTGCGACTGATCCATTTATTCAACCGACCACCGGTGGCGTTCGCGCCACCGGTGTATTCACACACAGGAGTAACCCTTGATGTTAACCGTCTGGGCGATACTGATTGACGGGTTTATCTACGCCTCCTGGCTGTTCCTGGTGGCAGCCGGGCTGACCGTCATCTACGGCGTTATGCGCATACTCAACATGGCCCACGGCAGCCTCTATGCCCTGGGTGCCTACGCCGCCGCCTCGGCCCTTGGCTGGTACTACGCCGACGGGGGCGACCAGCTGTGGATGGCCTTTGCCATTATCGCGGTGTGTGCCGTCGCCATCGGTGCGGTTACCGGCCTTGCGATCGAGCGGGGCCTGCTGCGCATTATGTATGGCCGTGATGAAATCCTGATGCTGATCATCACCTTTGCCGTACTGCTGATTCTTGAAGACGTCATGAAGCTGGTCTGGGGTACCACACCCTACTTTGCCTACCAGCCCTACGCCGCCATGGGGCGGATCAATATCGACGTACTGACCGTGTCCCGCTATGACCTGATGGTGCTGGTGGTGTCCATCGTGATTGGCGTCGGCCTCTGGTTCTGGCTGGAACGTACCCGCATCGGCAAGATCCTGCGCTCCATCATCCATGACCGGGAAGTATCGAAGGCCATGGGTGTGAATGTGGGCCGCATGTTCACCATTACTTTCATGATCGGCGCAACCCTGGGTGCCATCGCCGGTGGCATCACCGCACCGATCATTTCCGTGGTGCCGGGCATCGGCATTGAAGTCATCGTGCTGGCCTTCGCGGTAGTTGTTACAGGCGGGCTCGGCAGCATTACCGGTGCCGCGATCGGCGCCATCATCGTCGGCCTGGCCAGGGCCACCTCGATCCATACCATGCCCGAACTGGAACTGTTCATCATCTACGCCGTCATGGCCGCGGTACTGGTATTCCGGCCCCACGGGCTCTTTGGTCAGGCGGTAGCGAGGAAAATATGATGAAAGCAGACAGAACCGAACTGTCACTGATCGGCGTTGCCATCGCCGTTGCCATTGCCGCCCAGTTCAGCCCCAACTGGCTGGTTTTCACCCTGACCCTTGCCATCTCCACCGGTCTGGTGGTCATGGGCGTGGTCATGCTGATGCGGGCCGGCCTGGTCTCCTTCGGCCAGGGCCTGTTCTATTGCCTCGGCGGTTATGCCGTAGGCCTGGGCGGACGCTTCCTGGGCATTACCGACGCCCTGGTACTGATAGGCCTCGGTGTGGTGGCCACGGTCGCTATCGCCATGATCCTCGGGTTGCTGGTGACCCGCTACCGGGAGATTTTCTTCGCCATGCTGTCGCTGGCCTTCTCCATGATCCTTTACGGCATCCTGGTGAAAAGCCATGGCCTGGGCAGCACTGACGGTTTCGGCGTAGTGGACTGGACACTGCTCTGGTTCGACTCGAAAACCGGTGACAGCGCCAATATGGCTCTGATGCTCGCCATTGCCCTGGCGTTGTTGATCGCCCTGTTCCTGAACCGTTACTTCAAGTCCAGTATCGGCCTGGCCTGCGAGGCAATCCGGGAGAACGAAGTGCGGGTCGAATACATGGGGATCTCCCGTCAGCAGACCCTGTACATCAATTATGTAATTGCTGCGGCCATCGGCTCCGTGGGAGGCTCCATGACCGCCCTGGCCGCCGGCCACGTGGACCCTACCATGGCCTACTGGACGATTTCCGGCGAGTTCGTGTTCATCGCCATCCTCGGCGGTACCGGCCATGTGGCGGCGCCATTCATCGCGGCGCTGATCTTCACCCTGGTAAGAACCTACGCCATTGAGCTGGCCCCCAACGCCTGGCAGATGATCCTCGGCATTGTGTTGCTGCTGATCATCCTGTTCCTGCCCAAGGGCATCTGGAGCCTGTTCACCCGCAAGAAAGGGGCCGCCTCATGACCGAGATTCTGAAAACCGAGGGGCTGTCCCGCTATTTCGGAGCGGTGACCGCCGCAGAGAATATAAACGTTACCATTACCGAAGGGGAAATCGTCGGTGTCATCGGCTCCAACGGGGCCGGCAAGACCACGTTTATCAATATGGTGACCGGGTACCTGCCGCCCTCGAAAGGATCGATTTCCTTCGACGGCAAGCCCATCAAGGGCCTTGGCCCCCGCAAGCTGATGCGCAAGGGTCTGACCCGCTCGTTCCAGATACCACAGCTGTTCCTGGAACTGCCGGTCATCGACAACCTGTCCATCGCCCTGGCCGCAGCGGAGCACAAGCAGTTCCAGATGCTGTGCCCGGTGCATACCCCGGAACGGCTGAAGGCAGCCGAGGAAATCCTCGAACAGATGCACATCACCGAGTACCGGGACGAAATGGTAACCGCCATGCCCCAGGGTGCCCGCAAGCTCCTCGACATTGCCATCGCCATGCTGGGCAAGCCCCGAATGCTGCTGCTGGACGAGCCCACCAGTGGCGTCAGCATGGAGGAAAAATACACCCTGATGGACACGGTCATGGAAGCGGTCCGTGCCCGCGGCCTGACCGTGCTGTTCGTGGAACACGATATGGAAATTGTGCAGCGCTATGTCACCAGGGTGCTGGCCTTTGCCAGTGGCGTGGTGATCAAGGATGGTCCGGTTGACGAGGTCCTCGCCGATGAAAAGGTGCAGGAACTGGTCACCGGCAAGCAACACAAACCAACCGCATCCGGGGGAGACGCCTGATATGAGCCTTGAAATATCCAATCTCGACGTCTCCATTGAGGGCATCAAGATACTCCGGGACATCAACCTGACCATTCCCACTGGCAAGATGGCGGGACTGATCGGCCACAACGGTGCCGGCAAGACCACCCTGATCCGGGCCATTATGGGTCTGTTGCCGCCCGACAAGGGTTCGATCACTTTCAAGGGTGAGGACATCACCCGGCTGCCCTCCCACCGCCGGGCCAACATGCGCATCAGTTACATGCCTGAAGACCGGCGCCTGATCCCGGAGCTGACGGTCACCGAGAACATGCTGATGCCGGCCTGGGCCAACAAGATCCGGGATGGTGAAGAGCGCCTGAAATGGGTCTACTCGCTGATGCCGGAAATCGCCGACTTTGGCGAGCGCAAGGCCCTGCAGCTTTCAGGGGGCCAGCAGAAGCTCGTTGCTCTGGGCCGCGCCCTGATTCCGGGCCGGGAAATGATCCTGCTGGACGAGCCCTTCGAAGGGGTGGCACCGGTGTTGGCCAAGCGCCTGTCTGCGGTGATTGCCGACCTTCGGGGCGAGGGTCTGACCGTGCTTATTGCCGAGTCCGATGACAGCCATTCCGCCGACCTGGTGGACGCCACCTGGCGGATCGAGCGGGGCGCGGTTTCACAAGGTCGCAGGGATACGTCAGAATCATCGGGACTGACCGATTACTGATGGATCCGAATAAGGAGAACAACCATGAAAATTCGTGCTGCGGTACTACAAGCCATTGGCGCCGAACGCCCTTACACTGAAACAAAGCCGTTGGTTATCGAGGAGCTGGAGCTGGACCCACCCGGCGATAACGAGGTGCTGATACAGATCAAGGCCGCTGGCCTGTGCCATTCGGACCTGTCCGTTATCGACGGCAACCGCCCGCGCCCGGTACCCATGGCCCTGGGCCACGAAGCCGCCGGTATCGTCAAGGAAGTGGGTAACGGCGTCCGGGACCTCAAACCCGGTGACCATGTGGTCGCAGTATTCGTGCCCAGCTGTGGTCATTGTGAGCCCTGCGCAGAGGGTCGCCCGGCCCTGTGCGAGCCGGCCGCGAAGACCAATAACGCCGGCACCCTGGTGAGCGGCGAGCACCGACTGCATCGGGCTGATGGCACTGCCATCAACCATCACCTGGGGGTTTCCGCGTTTGCGGACCATGCGGTGGTGTCCCGGGATTCCCTGGTGAAAGTCGACCCGGAGCTGCCCCTGCACCATGCAGCGTTGTTCGGTTGCGCCGTGCTGACCGGGGTCGGTGCGTCCATCAACTCCGCTGATATCAAGGCAGGCCAGACCGTGGCCGTCGTCGGCCTCGGTGGCGTAGGCCTCAACAGCGTGCTGGGAGCCCTGGTGGCCGGTGCCAGTGAAGTGATCGCCATCGACCTGGATGACAGCAAGCTGGCCCTGGCGAAGGAACTGGGTGCGACCCACACCTTCAACTCCGGTGAAGAAGGCGTGGTGGACGCGATCAAACAGCTCACCAACGGCGGCGTCAACTGCGCCATCGAAATGGCCGGCTCCGAGAAAGCCCTGGAGTTTGCCTACCAAATCACCCGCCGCGGCGGCACCACGGTGACCGGCGGCCTGGCCCACCCAGAAAAGAAGGTCGCTTTGCAACAGGTCAGCCTGGTGGCAGAAGAACGCACGCTCAAGGGCAGTTACGTGGGCAGCTGCGTGCCGGTAAGGGATGTGGCCCGCTACGTCAGCCTGTTCCGCCAGGGCAAGCTGCCGGTGGACAAACTGCTGAGCGACACCCTGACCCTGGACCAGATCAACGAAGGATTCGAGAAACTGGCTGCCGGTAAGGCCGTGCGACAGGTGATTCTGTTCGACTGACAATCCACACATAACAACTACACTACGGCTACCACTTTCTCCCTTGCACCACCCACCGGCGGTTGTTACCGCCGGTGGTTAATCACAACAACAAGCAACGCAACAAGGAGAACAACCATGCCCTTCAAACCATCCCTCCTGGCCCTGTGCACAGGAACCCTGATTGCCGGACTGTCCACTGTGGCAATTGCACAGCAGACGCCCATGGATACCCTGCAAAACGACGCACCCAACAACTGGGGCAAATGGGGAGAGGACGACCAGGTAGGCGCCCTCAACTACCTGGGTGAGGAACAGGTAAAAAACGGCGCCGGAACCATCAAGAGCGGTAAAACCTTTACCCTGCAGATCCCCATGACCTCAGGCTCCGGCCCGGTGTTTCCCGGCCGCGTGCCCACCCAGCATTTCATGGCCACGGACGCCGGCGTCTACATGGCAGGCAAGGCTGAACCGGCCCCGGGCGGTATGAAGTACTCGGACGACGTCGCCTTCATGTACCTGCAGGGCACCACCCACGTGGATGGCCTGGCCCATGCCTGGTATGGCAACCAGATCTACGGCGGCAAGGGTGAGGAAACCTCCGTTCACGGTCACACCCACGCGGATGTCGGTGAGATCGGCGAAAAAGGCATCGTCGGTCGAGCGGTCCTGCTGGATGTCGGCCGCCATATGGGCAGCGATGACCTCCATCGCCTGCCCACAGACACCTGCATCAACCTTGAAGACCTGGAGGCCACGGCAGAAGCCCAAGGCACCACCATCAACAAGCGGGACATCCTGGTGATCCGCACTGGTTCCATCGCCCGCTTCTGGGAAGAGGAGCCGGACGAGGAATGGAACGCCATGAACGAGCCCGGCCTGTGCCACAGCAATGAACTGCTGAGCTGGCTGGACGAGATGGAAACCCCGATGATTGCTACCGACAATATCGCGGTTGAGAAAGTGGTCCAGGAAATCGACGGGCAGACCTACATTATCCCGCTGCACGGCGCATTGATGCGGGATATGGGTGTGGTGCTGTCAGAAATCTGGTGGCTGGATGACCTGGCGGCGGACAGTGCCGAGGACGGTCAGTACAGCTTCATGCTGGTGGCGGCGCCCCTGAAAGTGGAACAGGGTACTGGCTCCCCGGTTAACCCGGTGGCTATCAAGTAGGAAATGAAGGCCCGGCCCCGGAGTCTACCGGGGCCGGAAACCCCGATTCATTCCGGGGCGCTGTTTCCACGGCGCTACTGGTTCTCGTCATCCTGGCGCCGTTGAGCGCCATTCTGCTCCCCTTGATGCTCGTTTTGCATTTCCTTGCGCTCCTCGCGGTACTCCTGGCGCATCTGCTCGCCGTCCCGGCGATGCTCTTCCCGCATCCGGTCGCCCTGCTGGCCTCCGCGACGGCCCTCAGCATTGCGGTTCCCTGCCTCGTCCGCCTGCTCCGTGGGCGACGCGTCTGGCATATTGTCGCCGGTCGGACGAATCGCCTGGCTCTCTGGAGAGGCGGCCCAGGCTGAAGAGGTGATCAGCAGCATGGCCGTGATGGCAGCAGATAGTGATTTATTCATGGCGCCTCCCTGTTTTTCGATGCAATAGGTGCCCTGGTTGCTGTTCACTTCCAGGTGCATACGCCGCGCAGGGTCTGTGTCATAGGGCTCTGGAACAGGACATGTTCCCCAGCACCTCCCACCTGCCCGGGCAAGATATAACTTTTAATATTGCACCGGGAAGGCAGGATTTAAAGGGTCGTAGAATTACCAATGGGACACAACGGGGCGATGCCTTTTGCTGAACCACCACTTCAAACCCGCCGTAAATCAGTCGCTTACCATCAAACGGCATCGGGTTGGTGTCCGGTTGAAGACGCGGATCTTCCATCACCTGTTGCATGCCCCGGTCCCGGGTGGCCTTGTCGGGCCAGACGATCCACGAGAACACCACGGTCTCCTCCGGCTTGCATTTCACAGCCATGGGAAAGGACGTCACTTCACCGTCGGGTACGTCATCTCCCCAGCACTCCACAAACTCGGTGGCGCCATACTCCCGGAAGACCACCCCTGCATCGCTGGCGTGGCGAACGTATTTTTCACGATTGGCTGTGGGTACAGCCGCAACAAAACCATCGATATAGCTCATTACCTGTTCTCCTCATCCTTCGGTGGCAGCTCCCGCACGGGCCTGACCTCGATACTGCCCAGGCGTGCCGGCGGGATATGGCTGGCCAGTTGCAAGGCCTCGTTAAGGTCCCTGGCGTCCAGCAGGTAGAAACCCGCCAGTTGCTCCCTGGTCTCGGCGAAGGGGCCATCGGAGAGCTGGACCTCACCATCACGGACCCGCAACGTTGTCGCGGACTCCACCGGCTGCAGTGCCTGCCCGGCCAGGTAGTGGCCGCCCTCCGTCAATTTCTCCACACAGCCCAGGCACTCCTGGTTCAGGTCATGCCAGGCCTGCTCGGTCATATCGTTGATAGTGCTTTCCTGGTAGTACACCAGGGCCACGTATTTCATAGGCATCTCCCAGTGGCACGCCATTGTCTTTGACCATAGAGTATCTTCATCGCCTGTCCTCCTTGCTTGTCGTTCGTCTGAAAACAGACCGGGCACTGTTACAGTCCCGGGTTATCTTCCAGTCGAACCACAACACCGGATTTCGACACGGCAGATGATTTTTTTCAGGAGGACGACAGTTCCTCCAGGCGTCGCTGCAGGAAACGGCGCTCCGGCTCCTGCCGGACCAGGGTCAGGGCTTGCTGATAAGCCAGTCGGGCCCGGTCCCGGTCACCACAACGTCGGTAAAGGTCGGCGCGGGCGGCGTGGAACAGGTGATAGCTCTGCAGGACCTTGTCGGCAGCAAGCTGGTCCAGCAACGCCAGCCCGTGCGCCGGGCCATCCCGCATGGCGATGGCCACCGCCCGGTTGAGGGCCACCACCGGTGTTGGCCACTTCTGGTAAAGCAAGCCGTACAGTGCGGCAATTTCAGCCCAATCGGTGGAGGCAGGGTCCTTCGCATCGGCATGGGACGCGGCGATGGCGGCCTGGAGCGTATAGGGACCCGGATCCGGGTGAGCCAGCGCCTGCATCAGCCAGTGGCGCCCCTGTTCGATCTGACCCTGGTCCCAGAGCGAACGATCCTGCTCCTCGAGTGTCACCAGGTTGCCCTCGCCGTCTTCCCGCGCCGCCCACCGGGCATCATGCAGCAACAGCAGGGCCAGGAGCCCGTACACCTCCGGCCGTGGCAGCAGCCGGGACATCATGGCTCCCAGCCGGATCGCTTCCGCTGCCAGGCTGACATCCACCACCCTCGCACCTTCAGTAGCACTGTAACCTTCGTTGAACATCAGATAGATCACCTGCAACACCGGTGGCAAACGGGTCGGCAATTCCCGCTGGTCCGGCACTTCGTAGGGTATCCTCGCTTCGCGGACCTTGCGCTTGGCCCTGACAATGCGCTGGGCGAGGGTGGCGGGTTTCTGCAGCAACGCACGGGCGACCTGTTCGGTGGTCAGTCCACACACTTCCCTCAGGGTCAGTGCCAGCTGGGCCTCGCGCCCCAGGGCCGGGTGGCAGCAGGTGAAGATCAGGCGCAGGAGGTCATCCTGATAGATCGCGGTCCCCTGGTCGGACGGCCCCTCTACCTCTGGGGTCAGTAGTTCACTGTGGCGCCGGGCGGTCTGTTGCCGTCGGATGTGATCAATGGCCTTGTGGTGTCCGGTACGAACCAGCCAGGCAACCGGGTTTCCGGGCGTGCCTTCGGAAGGCCACTGGGCAAGGGCCGCGGCGAAAGCCTCCTGAAGGCATTCCTCGGCCAGTTCAAACTCGCCGGTCAGGCGTATAAGTGTTGCCAGAACCTGCCGCGAATGTTGCTGATAAAGCTGCTCCAGATCCACCTTTGAGCTCCTTCTCCGGGGAAACAGAAATCACGTAGTTTACCCACAGATTATCCTGAAAAATTGCGCACAAATTCAGCAGACGTGTCCTATACTGGGACACTTGAACCGCGGGAATGCGGTATTTCATATCCGGATTGTAGTGGAAGCAGGCCGTATTGCTCATGTCCGTCACCCGTCATACTCCCAGCCCCCAGCCCCACTGGGTTGTTAACATGAACCGGCGCAACCGCAGCCTGTCCTTTGTGGCGGCTTTCCTGACCCTCGCCAGCCATGTCTGGCTGCAAGGTCTCTCTCCCTGGCTCTATCCGACCCTGGCGGTCAGCTTTCTGGTATGGCCCCAACTGGCCTATCTCCGGGCCCGGCGATCAGCCGATTCCATGCATTCGGAATTCAACAACCTGGTGATCGACTCGATCATTTTCGGCCTGTGGATCGCTGGCCTTGGCTTCCCGGTATGGATCACCTTCATTCTGGCCATCAGCATTACCATGAACCTGACCGTATTCCGGGGATTGCCCGGCATGGTACAGGCCATGGCTGGACTGGCCGGGGGGATTGTGGCCGGCGGGCTGTTTGTCGGTTTCTGGTGGCAGCCCGGGACCCACTGGCTCACCACAGTGTTGGCTATCAGCTCCATTTCCATGTATTTGTTGATGGTGGGCCATGTGTCGTTCAGCCGTAACCACTCCCTTCATGGCGCCCGTGAACGACAGCGCCAGACCGAGCAGGAGCTCAAACAGCAAATCGAGGAAAACCGGCAGCTGCAGGAACAGTTACGGGAACAGGCCAACCGTGATCCGCTGACAGGTCTGTACAACCGTCGCTACCTGGAGGACAGCCTGCACCGGGAAATGACCCGCTGCCTGAGGCAGGGCGACCCCCTGAGCCTGGTGCTGATCGACCTGGATCACTTCAAATCGGTGAACGATCGCTACGGTCATAGTGCAGGGGACCTGGTGATCAACCAGCTGGCCAGCGTACTGTCAGCGCTGTCTCGGGCCAGTGATATCGTTTGTCGTTTTGGCGGGGAGGAATTCCTGGTGGTGCTACCGGGCACAGGGCTGGAAGCCGCAGAGGCCCGCGCCGAGGATTACCGGCGCATGTTCGAGAAGACCCCGGTGGCGGTAGGCGACAACCTCCTTTCCGTCACCCTGTCGGCGGGCGTGGCCTGTAGCTATCGTGAGATACCGCCCGACGACCTGATTCGCCAGGCGGACCTGGCCCTTTACGAAGCCAAGGAGGCTGGCCGCAACCGGGTTGCCTGCCGGGCACCCTGGACCAGCGAGCCACAAAGCGCCTGAACAGGAGGAGCTGTAGGCTCAGTCTCCTGTGGTCGGTGCCCCTACCGCAACTTCGGCGGGGAAGCGCCGGATTCGCAGGGTCAGGTAGACCCCTGCCAGCAACACCACGAAGGTAAAGCCAAACGCCACCCGGAAGCCCCCGCTAAACTCGATCAGCCAGCCAGCCACCGCCGGCCCCACCAGCTGCCCGGAAGCGAAGAATACCGTGACAAAGCTGAAGGCAATGGGAATGTACCTGGGCGCCACCTGGTCGGTGGCGCTGGCCTGGATCAGGGCAAACATGCCGTTGACCGACAGCCCCATCACCAGGAAGTGCAGGAAAAACGTAACCAGCGACTGATCGAGCAGGGGCAGCCCCATGGCCAGGGTCACCAGCGCCAGCGAGGCGGTCAGTGCGTTGCCACGTCCCCAGTGGTCCGACAGCCAGCCCCACAGGGGACCCGCAGCAATGGACATCAGCCCCATCATGGCCATGAAGGCACCAGCGGTCGCCTCGGCATGGCCTTCTTCCACCATGAAGCTGATCATGAAAATGGCCTGCACGATGTAGGTGACGCCAATAATGCCGTATACCGTGGCCACGGTGATCACCCGGTGATTCCGGTAGATCAGCCATTTGTCATCCGAGGGTGGTGTTTCTCCAGAGCTCGCGGCCAATCGCGGCGGGTCCTTGGCGAAGACGGTAATCAGCACCGCCACAATAACCGCCACGCAACCGAAGATTCCCCAGCTGACGCGCCAGCCATTGTCACCGAACAGGTTGGTCATCAGGGGAGCCAGCGCTCCCACCAGCAACATCCCCATACCCACGCCGCTGGTCATCAGGCCAATCACCAGCCCCCGTTTTTCCGGGTACCAGGTGGCCAGCAGTGACACCATCGGCGCAAAGCTGAAAGCGGTACCGAAACCCAGCAATGCCATCAGCCCCAGCAATAGCCAGTAATGGGACGCCACGGTCAGCCCGGCAAATCCCAGCGCCACCGAGACCAGGCCAAACACGATCGTGGGCTTTGCTCCGAAACGGGCGGCGGCCACACCCCCGGCCAGTACAAACAGCAGATAACCGAGGGCGGTAATAGTGCCGAGTACCCCCGCCTGCTGGTAACTGAGACCAAGATCTGCCCGCATGGGCGGCAGGATGACCCCATAGGCCATACGGGCAAAGGCAATAACCACCAGGCTGGTGAGCAGCCCGCAGGTCACCATGATCAGCAGATTCGGGCGTTCCGGCGTCGGAGACATCTTCGCTTCCAGTAAAAGGGTTCAGAACAGCCTGCACGGTGAAAACCGGGCGGCCGGTGGAATATCGGTACAACCGTTGGAGTTTCCCGTCCCGGAGAGACTATGTGCTTCCGGGAGCGGGTCAGGACCAGACGCTCAGTGGCTGGCGGCCGTTCCTCCGTGGCCGTTATGGACCGGGCCTGCGCGGCGGTCGATCTCCTGTTGCAGGGATTTGCAGAGTCCGAACCCGAAGGCCGCCTCCGCCACCACGAACAGTGGCCCGATCAGCAGTCCTACGATATCGTCCACGAAAGCCGGTTTGCGACCCTCATAGTAGTGACCGATAAACTGCGCGACCCAGCCCACCACAAACAGCCCGATACCCCACGCCAGCCAGGCCGTCGTGGACAGGGCAGCCACCTGCATACCAACCCAGACGGCCAGGGCCATGAGCACACCCATGACAACGCCAAAGCGAAGATCAAGAACCAGGTAATAAAGCACGCTTGCCAGGGCGATAAACCAGATTGGCGACATGGTAACGCCGGCGACTTCGAAGGCGGGGCGGGCCAGCAGGATGGCGATGGCCACCACAATCATCGGAATACCGATGAAGTGGGTGATGATGTTGCGTTTGTCGCGGTGATAGCTGGCATAGTTGGCCAGCTGGTCGGTTATTGTTTTCATTATGATGCTCCTGTTCAGCAAGCCCACGGAAAGTTATCCGTGGACTCTTGCATCTGTGAAGATAGCTGCCTACAGGAATAATTACCAGAGGGGCGCCGGGTGGTCTTGCGTCCACACGCCGCTCCCGACAAACAGCCTGCTATTTGCGCACCCAGCGACCGTTCACCTGGATATACTGACCTGAAGGCGTCTTCTCCAGGGCTTTCTTACCGGCCACGGCCTCTACCTGGCTGACAGGAATATCATGCTTTTCAGCAATTCGGGCATATTCGGCGCGCCGGGCTTCGTTAATCGCCTCAACGATGGCTTCGGCCTCACCACCTCCGGACACCACACCGAGGTATCCTGTCGGCATCTCACCCACCTGCCCCGAGCTCTTGGCGCTTTCGAGGCGGCCCTTGGCTTCATCAAGGGACAGGGCAGCCGCCGGCAGTGCCAGCATCATGGCCATCAGTATGGCGGTAGCGTATTTGAACAGTGTCATCATGCAGCTCCTTGAAACCATGTTGACCGGGCTCAGAACAGGCCCTGGTCGGTAAAGAGTTCATCCACTTCCCGGTCTACTTTTACGTAGATCTCATGCTGGATCTTAACGTTCAGGTTGACTGTAATCGGCTCCTTGGGCGCCGCCATCTGCACGGTAGGGGTGCAGGCGGCCAACAGACTGCCCAGCAACATTGCGGCCACTGCCGCTCCCGCTCGGGTACTTGCCTTCATGGTCTCTCCTTGCCTGTTCCGGCCTCGCCCCGTGGCGAAGACCTGACTATTGGGTATCGACACCGTCCTGCTGCAAACGTTCGCGGACCCTTTCGGTGACCGCCTCATTAACCCGGCCGCTCAGCTGCAGGCTGGTCAGCAATGCCGGTATATCTTCCTCAAGATTGATATTGAGCACCACCGGGCGGTCGCTGTCCACCCCGGGGCTGCTACCACGAAGTTGCAGGTCCAGTACCAGGGTGCCGTCTTCGGAGTAGCTGATCCCGCTTTCAAGCAGTTCATAGTGAAAGTCTTCCATGGCACGGGTGACCAGGGCCATGGCTTCGTTGGTGGCCGCCATGGCCTGCAGCTTGTCCGCTGGCAACTGTAGCCGACCCCCGGGGGGCAGTGCCGACAGGTGTCCGCCCTCAATGCGTACACCCCGGTCGCTGATCATTAATGGCAGCTCACCTTTCAGGGTGCCCTCGCCGGCAAGGCCCTCAGTGGGATAAAGGTTCATCAAACGGGATAACTGCAGTCCCTGCACCGTGACAGGCACCCTGATCGGCACTCTGTCCAGCTGCCAGGTGTGCGGTGCAACACTCAGGGTACCGCCTGCAAACCCGGCCTGGGCACCCTCCAGCACCAATTCGCCAGCCATGGGCTGCGCAAGTGCAGCCCCATAGGTACCAGCCAGCCTGACAGGGCCTATGGGCATGCCCGGGTTTAGCTCAGCGAGCCCAAGATCCGATGTGCCGATGGTTAACCGATCATTCGCCAGGCTCGCCTGAACCTGCCCCGAAAGTGTCTGCCAGGCCATCTCCTCATACAGGCCCGAGGCCCCGGCGAACGTCAGGGTGGCATCCGCCGTGAGTGGACTTTCGGGGTGCCAGGTCAGCTCACCGACAAGTCGCGCCTCGCCTTCCTCAATGATCAGTGACCCGGGCCAGGCCCTCAACGTTTCAGCCAGTTGGTTGGCCTGGTTGCCTGCATCCAGTGTCATGGTGCCAGTGCCCTGCACGCCCTGGGCGGGATGGTATCGAACCCGCAGTGGCAGTCTTGCCCCGACATCATTGACCAGCGTGCCGTCAACGGTCAGCGCGCCGGCCCACATCAGGTCTGCCGCCAGCTGCCAGCCCTGGGTAACAAGGGCGTTGTGCCGAACCTCACCGATGCTGAGCTGAACCGGGCCTTCCACCTGCAGATCACCATTGCGATAAACCAATACCAGCCCTGCTCCTGACAGGGCCAGCTTATCCAGCCACATCAGCTCGGCGGCGGATAACGGGTCCAGGTGTCGCACCTGAACGACAGCCCCGGGCCCGAGCGTGACACGGCTACTGTCAGGCGACAGCTGCCCACTGAGGGGCATATCGAGCCGCACATCATCCAGCACCCAGCCTGCCTGTTGCCACTGCTTCAGTGCCGCAGTGAGCCGGCCCCCTGAAACATCCAGGCGCCAGTTGTCCCCGGTGTGCAGCACCAGGTCGCCCTCGAACCCCGGTACAGCCCCGCCTTCAGTGGTCAGTGTTACCGCCACAGGCCAGTCTCCCTCCGCCGCAGAGCCTGCCAACGGGGTGAACCGCAGTGTCGCCGAGTGAGGAAGCAGCGGGTGCCACTGTGCGCTAACCAGCGGCGACAGCCAGGGAAAAAGGCCACCGATAGCCAGGTCACCGCCAGGCACGGTGTCGGTACCCGTGCCCAGCTGAACGTCTCCCGCTATCGTCAGGGTCTGGTCACCCCGCGCCAGGGTGGCATCCACCTGGGCCGTGGCGGAGTCGTCGTTCCGGTCAAAAAGAAGCGCGCCACTGAACCGGCACTGACCGCCCTGACAGGGGAAGTTCGCCTCAAGGTTATTCACCGACAAATGGCGGGGTAGCCAGAACGGTACAGAGTCCGGCAGCGTCAGCCGCAATGCTTCAGCACCCGGGGCAGGGTTTGATGCTTCCGGGCCTGCCGCTGTCAACTGCTGGATTCGGGCAGAGCGGGCCACCAGCCGGTCCAGCTGCCAGTCAGCCCAGTCCATGGTGATGGCCGGCCCGAGGGTCTCGAGAACCACCGAACTTCCCTTCCCGGTCCAGGTCAAGCTGACCGCATCAAAGGCCAGGCGGTTCCAGCCCATCTCCACACCGGACACCTCGAGCTGCTCTACGCCCAGGGCCTCCAACTGCATTCTGGCCAGCCACCAGGTGCCTGCCAAGAGCACAACCAGCAGCAACAGGCCCCAGAGCAATACCTTCAGGCATCGACGGATGAGCAACACGGCCTCCCTGCAAAAATTCATGGAATGACAAAAGCATAGCGTCAGCGGCAGATTCTGGAAAATGCTTTATGATGGGTGCTGAAGGCCAACCCTTAACGGATCAAGGAGACCCGATGGAAATTCAGCGGAACAACAACACCCACAGCGTGGTTATGGGCTACCTGCTCTGGATCTTCGGATTCCTGGGTGCCCACCGTTTCTACTATGGCAAACCCGTCACCGGCACCATCTGGTTTTTTACCCTGGGGCTGCTGTTTATCGGCTGGATCATTGACCTGGTCCTGATACCCGGCATGGATCGGGAGGCTGATCTGCGTTACCAGCAGGGACCGGTCAGCTACAACATCAGCTGGATCCTGCTGACCTTCCTCGGTGTGTTCGGCATCCACCGGATGTACATGGGCAAGTGGATTACCGGGATTATCTATCTGTTTACCGGCGGGTTGTTCTTTATCGGGGTGTTGTACGATTTCTGGACCCTTAATGAACAGATTACCCTGAAGAACAGCGAACGTCTGTAAACCGGGTTTTTGCCAGTTCCCGGTTTGCGCCCGCAAACCGGGGATTCATTAAATATTCGCAATCGCAACAATCCAGTCCAGCCAGCCCGCCGTAAACCACCACAGCATCGATGCAAACACTACTGAACACACCACACATGGGCTCCGATAACCGGTTGCCCCAGGAGGAGTCAGATATGAATCTGCCCAAGTTCGCGATTGCATTGGTTGCCTCTTTTGGACTGATGGCGTCAGCCCAGGCTGACCATCATGGCGACATGAAAGACAAGCCGACCATCACCGACATCGTGGTGAACTCTGAAAACCACACCACACTGGAAACCGCCGTGGTTGAAGCTGGCTTGGCTGAAACCCTTGCCGGCAAGGGTCCCTTTACCGTCTTTGCACCCACCGACGACGCCTTTGCCGCACTGCCCGAAGGCACCGTCGAGTCACTGCTGAAGCCAGAGAACCTGGAGCAGCTGCAGGGCATTCTCACCAACCACGTCGTGGAAGGTAAGGTCTCTTCCCAGAAGCTGCTGGGCCTGATCGAGACCGGTGAGACCATGTACACCATCGAAACCATGAACGGTGACGTCATTGCCCGCACCGAATCTGGCGCTGTGACCCTGGAAGACGCCCAGGGCAACAAAGCCACGGTTACTGCCACTGACATTGAAGCCAGCAACGGCGTGGTACACGTGATCGACGGTGTGCTGCTGCCCTGATCGGTAAGGTTGGAAGTGGTTGCCGAACTGCCTACTGAATGTTCGGCTTGCCCCGGCTCCCCCAGGACGCCGGGGCTTTTTTATGGTTCTTCGCAGATAACCGTGAAAAAGTAGGAGACGGCGGTAAAACCGGTTAGTTTTGAGTTCGCCAAAACAACAAAGCCAATCGACTCACCGC
>NZ_FOHZ01000036.1 GCF_900111555.1 Marinobacter segnicrescens | reverse complement strand
TGCCCGGGTCTTGGTGCATCCTGAAGACCGCTCAGGCCCTGTTCGGTGTAACGATTACGCCACTTGAATACCGTGGCCGTCGTGGTTCCCAGTCGCTCAGCAACGACTTTGGGTGATTCACCGGCATTCAGGGCCAAAACGATTCGCGCTCGCAGAACGAGATTCTGACTCAGCGTGCTTGTTCGCAACCAGCTTTCCAACTCCAGTTGATCGTTTACCGTAAGATTAAAGGGAGCTGGTTTCCGGGCCAAAACAGAGTCTCCAAACTCGTGAATAATAGCTCGAATTATAGCATATATGCGCTTAGGAAATACCCGGACGGAACACTAGCAAAGATGAGTGATATTGATGTGGCGGTGCTCCCTTACAACCAACAAGTCCTTGAGCTAATGGCCAGAGCCAAAGCGAACGGCCGGCATCTTGTTTTGGCAACGGCGACCCACAGAATACTTGCAGAACGGATCGCCGATCATTTGGGATGTTTCGATGAGGTTTTGAGTACAGACAACACTCTTAATCTTTCAGCCCACAGGAAAAAAGACACTCTGGTAGATCGGTTTGGGGAAGGTGGATTTGAGTATGTTGGCAATTCTGGCGACGATATTGAGGTTTGGCGCTCTGCAGAATCTGCAGTGGTTGTCAATCCGGAAAGGGGCGTTGAGCGCCGTGCCAGAAAAGCAGCCAACGTAACCGCGGTCCTGGAAACACGGCGGAGCCAGCTTCGGGCCTGGATGAAAGCGCTTAGGCTTCACCAGTGGATGAAAAACATACTCGTATTCGTCCCGTTACTGGCGTCTCATAACCTGACCGATCTCTCCTTGTTGGCCGAGGGGCTGCTGGCCTTTCTGTTCTTCGGAATCTGTGCATCCAGTGTTTATCTGTTGAACGATCTGCTTGACCTGAACGATGACAGGCACCACCCCACCAAAAAACACCGCCCGTTTGCCGCGGGAATTATACCGATCAAGCTTGGTCTGCTTGCTTTTCCTGGCCTTCTTTTCACCGCTTTTCTGGGCGCCTGGCTTCTCTTGCCCATAGAGTTCCTGGGAGTTCTGCTAGTCTACTACGCCCTCACTCTTGGCTACTCGCTCTGGTTGAAGCGTTTTATGGCGGTGGACGTGATTGCGCTGGCCAGTCTGTACACGGTCAGGATCATTGCCGGGGCGGCGGCATTGAGCCTGCCCCTGACCTTCTGGATACTCGGGTTTTCAGTGTTTATTTTCCTAAGCCTTGCCTTGGTAAAGCGGTATGCGGAATTGCACGAGGCACGGATTCAAGGAAAGAAAGAGCGTGCCAGGGGGCGCGGCTATTATCCGAGTGATCTGGAAATGATTTCCTCCCTGGGGGCTGCTTCAGGCTATATGGCGGTCATGGTTCTTGCGTTGTATATCCAGGATGACGCCACACGAACGCTTTACTCACAGCCACAAATTATATGGCTGGCTTGCCCGGTCCTGTTGTTCTGGATTACCCGGGTATGGCTTCTGACCCATCGCGGAGAAATGCACGACGATCCCGTGATTTTTGCCGCGAAGGACAAAGTCAGCCTCTTAACAGGGGGCTTGCTCGCCATCATTTTCTTTATCGCAACGTGACAGGTAGTAACTGCTGATGTCGAAGGTTCACTCCTGGGGCCGGCTTGGTGAATACAATCATGACGTGGAAGTCCTGCGCGATCGGGCTCTGGCTCCCCGCCAGATTCAGGGTGGCACACCGGGCCTGGCGTTTGGGATGGGGCGCAGTTATGGTGACTCCTGCCTGAATCCCGACGGCAAACTGTGGAAAACCCCGGGGCTCGATAAGCTGATCCGTTTTGATCCGGAAAAAGGCCGCCTGGTGTGTGAGGCCGGCGTTCTGCTTCGCGACATTCAGCGGGTTTTTGTGCCACAGGGCTGGATGCTGCCCGTTACGCCCGGCACCCAGATGGTTACTGTGGGAGGCGCTATCGCAAATGACGTCCATGGCAAAAACCACCATGTTTTCGGATCCTTTGGGGATCAGGTCCATTCCATTCTGTTGGCCAGGACCGATGGTGAGGTGCTGCGTGCGTCAGTTGATGAAAATCCCGATTGGTTGTCAGCCACCATTGGCGGGCTGGGACTTACCGGAGTGGTTCTGGAGGCTGAGCTTCAGTTACGCAAGGTCGATTCGCCATGGCTGGATGCGGAAACGCTTCCTTACGAGTCCTTGAACGAATTTTTTGAGCTTGCCGGTGCGTCGGAGGCAGCGTGGGAGCATACCGTTTCCTGGATCGATTGCATGAATACCCGTGAAGCGCGTGGGATCTTCATGCGTGCAAACCACGTATGCGGTTCGTTGGGAACTGGGCCGATGCCTTCGGGCAAGAAAAAGACCATGCCATTCGTGCCGCCCGTGTCCCTTGTCAACAAGCTTTCTCTGGCACCCTTTAATCAGCTCTATTTTTATCTGAATAAATGGAAGGCTGGGCATAGCAGGGTACATTACGAGCCGTTTAACTATCCGCTGGATAACCTTCTGGAATGGAATCGTATGTACGGGCCCCGAGGGTTTTACCAGTATCAGAGCGTTGTTCCATTTGCGGGAGCCAGGGAAGCCATTCGTGGTCAGCTTGATGAAATTCGCCGTTCCGGCCAAGGCTCTTTCCTGGCGGTTTTGAAAACCTTTGGTGACCGGCAACCTCGTGGATTGCTCAGTTTCCCTATGCCTGGGGTGACCCTGGCCCTGGATTTCCCCAACCGTGGTCAACGAACTCTTGAGCTGTTCAAGCGACTCGACAGCATAGTGCGTGAGGCAGGGGGGCGCATTTACCCGGCGAAGGACGCGCGAATGCCCGCTGAGCTGTTTGAAGCCGGCTACCCAAAACTTCACGAATTTCTTACCTACCGCGACCCGGGCATTTCCTCGGCCATGTCGCGCCGTCTGATGGGATATTGATTGTGCCAAAACGAATCGTGATTATCGGCGCCACCTCCGCCATTGCCCAGCAGTGCGCCCGTCTGTGGGCGGCAGAAGGGGCTTCAGATTTTATACTGGTTGGGCGAAACGCGGACAAGCTGGAGGCCATTGCACAGGATCTACAAGTAAGAAGCCCCGAAGTCACAACCCATACCGAAACCTGCGACTTTACAGATCCGATAGCAATTACCAACCTCGCCTCCGCTCTGGCGGAGCAAGGCCCTTTGGACATCTTGCTTGTTGCGCACGGCACCTTGCCGGATCAGCAGGCCTGTCAGAACGATCTGACGATTGCGCGCGATGCCATGCTGATTAATGGCCTTTCGCCCGCTTATTTTGCCGAGGCCTTTGTCGGAAAAATGCAAAATCAGACCTCCGGCTCGCTGGTAGTTATTGGCTCGGTAGCCGGGGACCGCGGACGGCAAAGCAATTACGTATATGGCGCGGCAAAAGGGCTGGTTGAGCGCTATGCCCAGGGGTTGGAACACCGGTTGGCTGACACCAGGATAAATCTGACCCTGGTAAAGCCGGGGCCCACGCAAACCCCGATGACAGCGCATATGGAAGGCCAAGATAAGATGGCCCCCTTGGAGCAGGTGGCCGGCGATATCGTGCGGGGCGTTAAGGCTAAAAAACCGCGACGCCGGGCAAGGTTGGTGAACTGATACGTATTCGCTATTTTGCCAAGCTGGGCGTACCAGCCGAGTGCACTTTCGGTACTTTTGTATTTGAGCGTAGCTGCGATCTTGTGGCCGTTCTGTTGCTCTCTTTGTTTATTGTCAGCGGTTCTGACTTCCTTCTGATTGCGGTCGGATTTGTACTCGCTATTGTAGGCGGGGTTCTGCTTTGTGCATTAAAGCCGGGGATCTTGCAAATGCTGGAGGGTCTTTGCGAGAGGTTGGGGATCCCTCTGATTCCCAGAGCGTTGGCATTTCTTCAGGCTGGTGTCAGTCATTGCCGTGGATGGCTCGGTCCGGTTGATATGATGGTGGGGTTGGTACTGGGAGTTGCGGCCTGGGCTGTGGTAGGGCTCAGTTTTGTGTACCTGCTTTCCAATTTCAGCAGCGGAGTACCTTTTCTCGACGCGCTCTCCATTTATCCGCTGTCGATGCTGGTAGGCGCCGCCTCCATGATTCCGGGTGGTGTCGGCACGACCGAGGGGGCGATGGTGCTATTACTGGGGCAGTACGGTTTTGCCGTCGGCACAGCCCTGCTTCTTGCAGTGGTCATCCGGATAGTAACCCTTTGGTTTGGTGTTCTGGTCGGATTCTGTGCCCTTGCTTATCTTGAATTTAACGGGAGACATAATGAGGGCGAATTGCATGCCGAACAGCACCGGTCATAGTCTGACCGACAGCTTCTGGAATGGTGTAGTTGAGTCTGAAGACGGATACAAGTCAGTCAGTTTTGGCACGTCCGGCCATCGGGGGAGGGCCTCGGATGGGTCTTTTAACAAAGTTCACATCCGTGCCATAACCCATGCGGTCGCGGAGTGGCGGCAGAAGCAGGGCTATACCGGACCCGTTTTTGTCGCAATGGACACCCATGCCCTTTCTAAGCCTGCCCTGGAGGTAGTGGTTGAAACGTTGGAGGAGCTCGGTGTTCCGGTGCGGGTAGATGTCAAAAATGGCTATACGCCCACTCCTGTCATTTCGAGGGCGATTCTTGTGCACAATCGTACGTATCCGGATGCTCTTTCCGATGGCATTATCCTGACGCCTTCACACAATCCTCCGGAGGACGGTGGCATCAAGTACAACGGGGCAGATGGAGGCCCAGCCGGCTCAGTGGCCACTGGCTGGATTCAGCAGCGTGCCAATGAATTAATGGCGACCTTATCCTACCGGGAGGAGTCGAGCATTAATGCAAGCCGGGAACCCGCTGGCAAAGTGGATTATGTTGACGACTATGTGTCAAAGCTACCTTTGGTGGTAGATATGGACGCCATTGCCCGGAGCGGGGTGCGTATCGGCGTTGACCCTCTTGGCGGCAGCGCACTGGATGTCTGGGACGCCATTAATGAGCAGTTTGGGCTGGATCTGGCAGTGGTTAACCGCAGTCAGTCCCCGGACTTTGCCTTTATGCCGCCGGATCATGACGGCAAGATCCGCATGGATTGCTCGAGTTCAGCCGCGATGGCCAATGTGCTGGCACGCAAGGATGAGTTCGATCTCATGTTCGGCAATGATCCGGATGCTGATCGTCACGGCATTGTGGATGCTGGTGGCTTGCTGAACCCGAATCACTATTTGGTGGTTTGTATTGATTACCTGCTTCGTCATCGTCCGCAATGGGGTCGTGACCTTGGGGTCGGTAAGACCCTCGTATCATCATCGCTGATCGACCGAGTGGGCGCTTCCCATGGCCGCACGTTGTTTGAGGTGCCGGTTGGCTTCAAGTGGTTTGTGGAAGGGTTGCATCAGGGCAGGCTCTGCTTCGGCGGCGAGGAGAGTGCCGGTGCCAGTTTCCTTACCATGGACGGCCAGCCCTGGAGCACAGATAAAGACGGCATCATCCTGTGCTTGCTGGCCGCAGAGATCTACGCGGTTACCGGTCTGACACCTCACGCTTACTTCCAGAAGCTTGAAGCACAGCATGGTGCAACATGGTACCGCAGGGTTGATCGACCGGCTGATCAGCGAATTATCGAACGACTGAAAGGCCTTCGGGCTGGCGCTTTGAGTGGGAAACTCTTTGGAGGCGATCCGATAGTAAAAGCGGAGGCATCAGCCCCCGGCAATGGTGCACCTATTGGCGGTATAAAGGTGACGACCCGAAACGGCTGGATCGCTATGCGCCCCAGTGGTACTGAGCCCCTCTACAAGATTTATGGTGAGAGCTTTGTCGGGCCAGAGCACCTTGAGCAGTTGTTGAAGGACGCTGCTGCCTTGGTTGGCTGAATTCGTTTCTGCTCCGGGGGAAATCAGCAGGGTTTTCTCCAGTAGGGTGATGAACTTAGATTTAGGGCGATAAAATAACAAGCAACATACAAGGATGTTGTTATGATTGAGATTCTGCACCATGGTGCGGTTACCGGCGTGACCGGTTCCTGCCATGAGTTGAGGCTTATGGGTTTGGCGGCGGATGCGCCGGATCCGGATAAAACCCCCGCCATTCTCATCGACTGCGGCCTGTTCCAGGGCCAGGAGACAGGCCGGGGTGCTTCCTCCACTGACCTTTCCATTGATTTTCCCATCGGGCATATCCGAGCCCTGGTCGTCACCCATGTGCATATTGACCATGTGGGGCGGATTCCCTACCTGCTCGCCGCTGGCTTTTCCGGGCCGATTATTTGTTCCGAACCATCCGCCATTATGTTGCCGGAAATCCTGGAAGACGCCCTGAAGGTCGGCTTCACCCGGGACCGGGCGCTCATCGAGCGCGTACTGGATTTGATCCGGTCCCGCCTGGTGCCGGTGTCCTATGGTCAGTGGTGTGAGGTGTTTGCCGAAAGCGCTGGCAAACTGCAGGTGCGGTTGCAACGGGCCGGGCATATCCTGGGGTCGGCCTATGTGGAGTGTGAGGCGGATACCGGAGCGGAGTCAGAGCGCATTGTGTTCAGCGGCGACCTGGGTGCCAGGCATTCACCTTTGCTTCCGGAGCCATTGCCACCTGAACGGGCGGATCGCCTGGTGATTGAGAGCACCTATGGCGACAAAGACCATGAGGACCGCGAAACCCGCCGTTATCGCCTGAAACAGGTGCTGGAGCATGCCCTGGAGGATGGCGGCACGGTCATTATTCCTGCCTTCAGCATCGGGCGCACCCAGGAATTGCTGTATGAGATTGAAGGGCTGATTGCCGAATTTGGTGATCAGGCAGTGGCCGGTGAACGGGTCTGGGAAGATCTGGAAATTGTGGTGGACTCGCCCCTGGCCGCTGAATTCACCCGTATATACCGGGATCTCAAGCCCTTCTGGGATGACGAGGCACAGGCCTTGGTGCGCGCTGGCCGACATCCGTTGTCGTTTGAACAGCTGACGGTGATCAACAGCCACGAAGACCACCTGAATGCGGTAGACTATCTCGCGCGCTCTCATCGCCCCTGCGTGGTGCTGGCCGGTTCCGGCATGTGTGCCGGTGGCCGGGTGGTGAATTATCTCAAGGCCATGCTGGGTGACCAACGCAATGATGTGCTGTTCGTCGGTTATCAGGCCGCTGGCACGCCGGGGCGGGACATTCTTGCCTGGGGGCCGCGTGGCGGCTGGGTAGAGCTGGACGGTGAGCGGTATGATATCCGCGCTCGCGTGCACCAGGTGGGTGGGTATTCCGCCCATGCGGGCCAGGGTGATTTGTTGCGGTTTGTGGAGGGTATACCCGAGGCTCCGCGGGAAATTCGCGTGGTTCATGGGGAGCAGCATGCGAAAGCAGCGTTTTGTGCAGCGTTGCAGGCTCGTTTGACTTCGAGGGTATTGGTTCCGTGAGATCCGCATTGTTTGTGGTGCAACTTATGATCTGGAGTCTGTGGTCATTGAACGAATAAGCAGATTTCTCGGGGGAAAGGGTGCCGGCGACGTGCTCAGGGGCATGCTCACCCTTGCCATGGGGGCCAGCTTTGCCCGGGTTATCGGCATTGCCTCAATACCGTTTCTGACACGGCTCTATACACCAGATGATTTTGGTGTGCTGTCTCTGTTTACCGCCTTCCTGATGGTAACGGCACCGGTACTGACACTGCGTTATGTTGTGGCCGTTCCCCTGCCGAGGGTTGACGCATTCGCCTACAATCTTTTTGCCCTCAACCTGCTTTTGCTGGTTATCATTACGGCAGTGGTAGGAACACTTCTCTGGCTTTTTCATTCTCCCTTACTCAGGCTGGTTTCCGCTGAGGCTTTGGTACCCTACTGGTGGCTTATCGTTCTGGGGGCCTTTGCCGTTTCGGGCTATGAGCTAATGACCATGTGGGCTACCCGCCGGCGGGATTACCGGATACTGGCCCGCACGCAGGTTTTCCAGTCATTCACTGGTGAGTCGGTCAAGATTGCCCTTGGTGTGTTGGGCGTTCATCCGCTTGGGCTGATCCTTGGTCAGATCGCGAGCCAGAGCATGGGCGCAGGCACCATGCTTGGCCGCTTTCGGCAGGACGGCCTGCAAGGCCTGGCTGCGGTGAGCTGGACGAGGATGAAGAAGGCGGCCGTGCTCTACCGTGAGTACCCCTTCTTTCGGTTGCCGTCACAGTTCCTGCTGGTGTTCTCGGCGCAGTCACCCCTGCTGTTCGCCGGGTTCATGTATGGCGCCGGGTTCACTGGCCAGCTCGGACTGGCCTTGATGGCGCTGGCGCTACCAGTGAATCTTGTGGGTACGTCCATGGCCCGTGCCTACTACGCGGAAACCGCCCGTCTGACCAAAAAGCAACCCGGCCACATATACCAGCTTACGTTAGTCATACAACGTAATCTGTTCTTACTGGCTATCGTCCCCGCACTGGTTATCTATTTTGCAGGGGAATACCTGTTTATGGTGGCGTTTGGTCCCGAGTGGCGGGAGGCAGGCCTTTACGCATCTTTGCTTTCTGTGTATCTGTTCTTTCAGTTCACCTCTGCGCCGTTAATGAAAGTGCTCAATGTTTTCGGATTGCAGAAGGTGTTTCTGTGCATCAATGTGTTCAGGCTTGCATGCCTGTTTTTGCTTTATGGGCTCCTTTTCAGCAACGACGCAGCGGCCGCTACGTTTGTTGGTCTCTATTCCTGGTTAATGGCGGGGTTCTATCTTCTGATTAGTGTCTACGTGGTGTTTTTCCTGAGAAAGTTGGCAGAAAAGGGAGCAGCGTTGTGAGACTCGCAAGGCTTATCGGGCATCTGTTTATGGGCGGGGTACAGCCCAGGGTACTGGCTCATATGAAACTGATGCTTCGTGCCCGGCAACAGGGGCATATGAGCCTGGCAAGGTGGATTTCTGCCCGAATGCAGCTGAAATACGGGGTGTTTATCTCGGAGAAATCGAACATTTCGTCATCACTAAGGCTCAAGCATCCCGTGGGGGTGGTGATCGGCGAGGGCGTCACGATTGGCGAGAATGTGGTGGTCTATCAGAACGTGACCATTGGTGGCGCCCGAATGGGGGACTCAACCAGTAACAGTTACCCTTCGGTAGGTCGCAATACCGTCATTTTCGCTGGCGCTGTGTTGGCCGGGAAGATCAACGTAGGGCAAAACTGTATCATTGGAGCCAATGCCGTTGTTCTTGATGATGTTCCGGACGGATGTACGGCGGTCGGTGTCCCGGCACGGATAATCCGTAGGCCCGAACAAGCGCAGGAGGAAGGTTAGTGGAAAGCGTTGAACGTTTGCTGGTAAAGCCTGCGCGGCTTGAGGGCACGGTAACACTGGGCGGTGCCAAGAATTCCGCGCTGCGGCTGCTGGCTGCTTCCTTGCTGACACCGGAACGGGTCTCACTGCTCAACCATCCTAACCAGTTGCTCGATGCGCAGGTCCACCTGGACATGCTGCGTGTGCTTGGCAAGGATGTGAGCGTGATCGGAACCGATCAGGTGGTCCTCTCTGAATCCACGGCATTGAAAACATGCCTTACGTGGAACGATCGCTCTATTCGCAACACTCTGTTGATTCTGGGGGCGCTGGTTACCCGGTTCGGTGAAGCAAGAGTCCCTCTGCCGGGAGGGTGCCAGCTGGGTGACCGGAAGTACGATCTGCACGTCATGTTACTTGAAAAACTCGGTGCTGAGGTGTTCGAGGAGGGTGGCTATCTGTGTGCCACCGCAGCGAAGGGTTTGAAGAGAGCGGATATCCATCTTCCGATCCGTTCTACCGGCGCCACGGAAAATGCCATTATTGCCAGTTGTCTCGCCAGCGGAACCACCCGAATATGGAACCCCCATATTCGACCGGAGATTCTGGACCTTGTGGCCATGCTTCGCTCGATGGGCGCGAATATCGAGGTGTTCGGTCAGGAACACGTCAAGGTGACCGGTGTTGAAGGGCTCAGTGGCACGGAACACAGAGTTATACCCGACAACATGGAAGCGATCACCTGGCTGATTGGTGCCGTGATGACGGCGGGTGAGGTGGAAATCCGGGATTTTCCGTACCGGGACCTTGAGGTCGTTCTCGCACATCTTAAGGCTGCAGGTGCTGCTCTGTATCGGGCGGATGACGCGCTGTTGGTTCGGGGTGGGACATGCTATCCCGTCGAGATCAGCACTGGGCCGCACCCGGGGATCAATTCAGATGTTCAGCCGCTGCTGGCGGCGTGGGGCGCCCGTGCTTTGGGTGAGTCACGGATTACTGACCTCCGCTTCCCGGGACGTTACGGTTACGCCCAGGAAATGGCAAAGATGGGCCTGCGGTATGAAATCGTGGGTGACATGCTCGTTATTCACGGTGCCGGTGGCCGGCTGGCCGGAGCGGAAGTCCGTGCCCTGGACTTGCGTGCGGGTGCTGCACTGACGCTGTGTGGCCTGATGGCCGAAGGTGAGACGGTTATTACCGATGCCTGGCAGATTTTCAGGGGTTATGACCGGTTTTTGGAGAAGTTAAGAGGGCTGGGCGCAGATGTGCAGTCGATCTAGTGACTGCGCCACAGCCGACGCCCGCCATATACGTTCGTTGAGCGTCATTTGTCCCGGCGGCGTCCGCACGTCGGTTGACCTGGCAGCTATGAGCCGTTGGCGTATCGGCGGCCTGGCAGATGTTGTGGTGGAACCGGCCAGTCTTGAAGAGCTTGTCAAGCTCAGACGATGGTTGAACGTACAGAAGCTGCCCCACGTTATTATTGGTGGTACCAGTAACCTGTTGTTTTCTGATCTCGGGCTGAAGGTTATCTGCGTAAGGCTCGGTGCACGGTTGGCGGAATATTCGGTCGAAGGTACACGGGTAAGCGCGGAAGCGGGTATATGGGTACCCGGTCTTGCCCGCATCGCGATGAAGGCCGGGCTCACCGGCATTGAGCACACTTGCGGTATTCCGGGAACACTTGGTGGCCTGGTCTGTATGAACGGAGGCAGTCTTCGTAATGGAATAGGTGATGTGATCGATAAGGTCACAAGCGTGGCTGCTGATGGTTCGGTAAAGGTGCGTAGCCGGGACGAATGTGCTTTTTCCTACAGGAGCTCTGTTTTTCAGGCTACTGACGAAGTGGTCGCCTCTGCCACAGTGCGGCTTGCCCGAGGGGAGGTAAGCACGATCAGACGGACGATGCTCGGGATTCTTGCGCAAAGACGCAGAAAATTCCCGTTGAAACAGCCCAATTGCGGTTCGGTCTTTGTCAGTGATCCGGCCATGTACGATCGGTTTGGCCCGCCCGGAAAAATCATGGAGGACCTTGGGTTTAAAGGCGTAGCCTGTGGCGGTGCGGCGGTAGCGGAGTCTCATGGGAACTTTATCGTCAATCGGCACCAGGCTCACGCGGAAGATGTGCTCTCCCTGATCAGGGATATGAAGAAAGCAGCCCGAGAGCGTACCGGCGAAGACCTGAAGGTGGAGACCATTGCCCTGGATGAGTTCGGGCAGCGCATTGTTATTTAGGGGACGTTAATGAAGGTCGCGGTCGTAGTCAGGTCGAATATCTTCCATGGGGCGGAAAGGCGTGCTGTGAAGATCTTCAGCCATCTGCTGGAACGTGGACGTGACGTTGAGTTGTGGGTCTCAGGTGGATTGTCTGGCCATATTGAGAAGCACTTCCCCGAACTTCTTCCACATGTAGTTATTTATGATAAGGGCAGTGCCGGCGTGGCTTCCGTTGAAAAACGATCCAGGCGGGGGTTGCGACGTTTACTGGCAAAAAGTGCCTTACTGAGGCGAATCGTCTACAAACACCGCGCAGCAGGGGTACCGGAGCTGGTAAAGCGCCGTAATGTTGATCTTGCCCATATTTTCCTGGATTTTTCGTTCCCAGTTCCTTCAGTGGCCGGGTGCTCAACAGTTTTTGAGGTGACCAGCCCGGATATTGCAAAACATCTGGGGGCAATGCCGGAAGACTTCATTAAGGGGCATACGCTTTTCAATGCCGTCAGTGATTCGGTTTATGGTGTTAGCCGGAAGTATATTGATGACGATAAACTGACTACGGCACCGTTACCCTATTTTCGGCCCTCAACGTTAATCCCTTCAATGCCGGGGCATAAAGAGAATGCCATTACCTTTGCCGCCCGCCTGATAAGCCGGAAAAACGGAATTCTGTTTGCAAATGCCGTGGATGCGTTTCTGTCGCGACATGAAAGCTGGCGTGTGGATATTCTCGGTAATGGTCCGGATGAAGACGCTATCAAAGCAATACTTTCCCGGTGGATTGAAAACGGGAGGGCTTTTGTCGGCAAAGTGAGTGATGTCACACCCTATCTTATAAAAAGTAAAATATTCGTATCCGTAATCGAACCTGATAATTACCCCTCACAAAGTGTGATGGAAGCTATGTATGCTGGCAACGCCTTGTTGCTTTCGGATACCGGGATGTCGAAGCAGAAGTTCATTGACGGCAATGGTCGTGTTGTCGATTTGACCAAGGAAGGCGTTGTCGATGGGCTTGAGGCGCTGGTTTCCTCTGATAATCTCGGTGACCTCGGTGTAAGGTCCCGGCAGTTGGTGTCCGAGAGATTTTCGGCCGACAACTACGTGGATTACATCGAGGGTCTGTATCGGTCAGCGTTGACTAATGACTCGGATTCTCACAGAAAGTGATGAAGGTACTGATGTACATGCCAACGCCGGGAGGGCTGACAGGCGCACCCCGGCGGATGTTGACGCTGGCGAGGGAGTTGAAAGGTCAGGGTGTATCTGTATGTGTTGCTTCTGATGCTGGAAGTGAGGTGCTCATAGCCGCGCGCGAGCAAGGCATCGATAGTATCGAGCTTGATCCCGTTGGTGGGTTGAAAACCCGGGGTGCTGACGTGTTCCGGCGCGGCGGGTTATTCCGGGTCTGGCTGTTGGTCTTGTTGTTGCTGCAGAACCTGAGGGTTTTCCGGGTTGCCCGCAAGGCAGGGGCGGACGTGGTGTGGTTGCGGGGCAGCAAGGGTGTGCTTTTTGCCGGGGCCGGCTGTCTGCTTGCGCGGAAGCCAGTGGTCTGGGATGTGGACTACGAGCTGCCCTCGGTAGGGCTCGTGCGCAGGCTGCACCGGTTCGGGTTGTGGCTGGCGTCCGCTGTCGTGTTTCAGTACCGGCAGGCACCAGAGACGATTTTCGGCCGTGATCTGGCTAGTCGTTATCAACGAAAATTTAACAGCATCATCCCTGGCATTGAACTGGACCGTCTGCCAGCCAATACGAAGGTCCAGTCCAGCGGTCAAAGTCTGCCGGGAAAACCGGCGATGATTCTCCAGGTTGGAACGGTATGCGACAGAAAGAATCAATGCTTTACGGCGGATGTACTGGCTAAGGTGAGGGAGCTCGCCCCGGAGCTGGACTTTGAATGGCATATTGCTGGTGGTCTCGGTGACGAAGCCTACGTGAAAAAGGCGCGTGAGCTGGTTTCGGCGAAGGGGTTGACCCCGGTTACCCGCTTTCTGGGGTGGCGCGATGATGTTGTTGCACTCATGTCTACGGCGGACCTTTTAATTATGCCGTCCAGGGATGAGGGTGTACCTAATACGGTGCAGGAGGCCATGTGCATGGGTATCCCGGTATTGGTCAGCGACGCCGGAGGACTGGCGGAAGTTGTCGATCGCGAGGTTACCGGCTGGGTTAGACCACTGGATTCACCAGAGGACTGGGCTGCAGACGTGGTTTCCTGTTTCAGTGAGCCCGCGCGGACTGAACGTATCCGTACAAGCGCTTCGCGTTACGCGTTGCAGAATTTCGGCACAGAGGTGTGGGGTAAGCGCTATCTGTCCATCCTTCGTGACGTGTTGCCGGGGTCCGTTTAATGACGCGTGTTGTTTTTGTCGTCAACTCCAGCCGGTTCTTCCTTTCCCATCGCCTGCCCGTGGCGCAGGCTGCAACAGGTGAGGGCTACGAGGTGCATGTGATCACCCCGCCAGGTGCGGAGGTTGACGAGGTGCGGCGCCACGGTTTTGTTCATCATGCCGTACCCATGTCCCGAAGTGGCCAGAATCCGCTGGCAGAGATGGTAACGTTTATCCGGTTATGGGTGTTGTTCTGGCGGCTGAGGCCGGACCTGGTCCACCTGGTCACCATAAAACCGGTACTTTATGGTGGGATCGCCTGCCGCCTGTCACCGGTTCGGTCTGTGGTGGCAGCCATTTCCGGTCTTGGGTCGGTTTTCCGGGCCAGGTCCTTCGCCGAGCGCCTAAGGCGCTTTGTGGTATCTCGGCTTTACCGGGTGTCCATGGGTGGTGCCCGTGTCGCGGTGATTTTTCAGAATGAGTCCGACCGGGACCTGCTTGTTCGGGTTGCCGGGCTGCCCTCCAGGAAGGCAAACCTGATCCGCGGATCTGGCGTCAACCTTTCGGATTACACCGTGCGGCCCGAGCCGGAAGGTCCGGTCAGGGCCGTATTTGCCTCCCGCCTTCTCGGAGAGAAAGGTGTGCGGGATTTTGTCGACGCCGCCCGGCTGCTCAGGGAGCGCAGGGTGAGTGTGGAATGTCTGGTGGTGGGCGAACCTGATTCGGGTAACCCGACGACGGTTCGTCAGCACGAGCTTGAGGCCTGGCGGGCGGAGGGCGTGGTGCAGTGTCTCGGTTTTCGCAAGGACATCGCGGAATTGTTTGCAGGCTGCCACATGGTGGTCCTGCCCTCGTATTATGGTGAAGGGTTGCCAAAGGTCCTGGTGGAAGCAGCGGCTGCCGGCCGGGCTGTTATCACCACGGACCATCCTGGATGCCGTGATGCGATCATCCCCGGACGAACCGGGTTGCTGGTGCCATTGCGCCAGCCCGACAAGCTGGCTGATGCGATCCAGCACCTCGTTGAGTGCTCGGAAGAGCGGAGGGCCATGGGCGCCGAGGGCAGGAAACTGGCGGAAAGCGAGTTTTCTGTGGATACCATCGCCCGCCAGCACCTGGAAATCTACCGGAGATTGCTGAGTGCGTAGCGGCCGGACAGTCATGGTGACTGGAGCAAGCGGGTTTGTGGGGCGTGCGCTGGTGCGGGAGCTGGCCAGCCAGGGGACACTGGTGCGGGGCGTGGTTCGGGCACCTGCCGGGGTCAGCAACCCCGGGCCTGGGGTGTCGTATCACCAGGTGGAGGATATTGACGGAAATACCAGTTGGCAGGAGCCCCTGGCAGGTGCCGAGGTCGTAGTGCATTGTGCTGCCAGGGTCCACGTCATGCACGATGATGCGACAAGTCCGCTTGCGGCCTTCCGCGTGCTGAACCGGGACGGTACGCTGAATCTGGCCCGTCAGGCGGCGGAAGCTGGGGTTCGGCGTTTTGTGTTTATCAGCTCGGTCAAGGTGAACGGTGAACAAACCGACAATCGTGGGCCGTTTGAGGTGGATGAATCTCCTGCACCGGAGGATGCCTATGGCATTTCCAAGCGGGAAGCAGAAGATGGCCTGCGGGAACTCGCGAAAGAAACCGGCATGGAGGTCGTTATTATCCGGCCGCCGTTGGTCTATGGTCCGGGCGTAAAGGGAAATTTTCGCAGCCTGCTGAAACTCGCCCGACTGCCCGTGCCGCTGCCCTTCGGGGCCATTGATAATCGCCGCAGCCTTGTCTACGTGGGCAATCTGGTTGATTTTATCTGTGTTGCCTCTGAACACCCTTCTGCGGCGAATCAGACCTTCCTGGTGAGTGACGGTGATGACGTGTCCACCACCAGGCTTCTACAACTGATGCGAACGGCATTGGGGCGCCGACCCTTGTTGATGCCGGTTCCTCCGGCATTGTTCCGGGCCGCGGGGGCGTTGACCGGAAAGCGCTCGCTGGTACAGCGGCTGTGCGGTTCGCTGCAGGTAGATATTGCCAGGGCCCGTTGGCTGCTGGGCTGGCAACCGCCCTTTACCATGCAGCAGGGGCTGGCTAGTACTGTGAATGAGCATTTGCGGGCTGATTCCCGCTGAATTTCCGCTGTCGCAATTTATGGATAAGGTTACATGCTGCTCCTGATTCGTCTGTTCGATATTGTCTTTTCGTTGGTCGGTTTGTTGCTGGGGCTTCCTGTACTTCTGTTAATTACGCTGATTGGCTTTTTCGACACTGGTTCGCCCCTGTTCCGGCAGGAGCGGGTAGGGCGCCACAAGAAGCCGTTCACACTGGTCAAATTCCGTACCATGAAAAAGACCACCGCTTCGGTGGCCAGTCATCTGGCCCGGGCGGACGACATTACTCGGTTAGGTGGTTTTCTCAGACGGACCAAACTGGACGAGCTTCCCCAGTTGTGGAATGTTCTCAAGGGGGAGATGAGTCTGGTGGGCCCGCGCCCCTGCCTGTTTAGCCAGCAGGAGCTGATTGATGAGAGGGAGCAACGTGGGGTCCTGGCCGCCCGGCCCGGTATTACCGGCTTGGCTCAGCTCAACGATATTGATATGTCTACGCCGGTGCTGTTGGCCCAAACAGACTCCAAAATGCTTCAGAACCTGTCACTGAGAGCTTATTTTCAGTACATCCTGATGACGGTGGCGGGGAAGGGCACCGGAGACCGCGTGCCCGGCCGGGACTGACTGCAACGCTGAACACGGGGCAAACTCCGATTCAGGTAGTCTGGCGGTTTCCCTTACATAAATGCAACGGTGGGCTTGCCAGGTGTGTCCTAAACTACCTCTGGCTGAAGACGTCAGGTGACTGCATGCTACGGGCTTTCTTAAATCTTTCACGGTTTCAGAAGCGAGCGATTTCCGTCGTTTCGGATGCGCTGTTCCTGTCCTTTGCTTTCTGGGCAGCGTTTGCCCTGCGACTCGAAGACAAGAACTGGATGCCCAGCCCGGATCAGCTTCTGGTTGGGGGCCTTACTATTGCTGTTTCTATCATTTTTTTCGTGCGCCTGGGGCTATATCGGGCGATTATCCGGTACCTGAGCGACAAGGCCTTTGTGACCATCAGCATCGGGGTCGGCTCGTCAGCGGTGACTTTGATCGCGCTTGCCTATTTGCTGCAGGTGTTTGTTCCCCGTTCTGTTCCCATTATCTACGCCGCGCTGGCATTTCTATTTGTCAGTGGCACCCGCATGGGGGTGCGTATGCTGGTGGGGCGGACAAGCCAGCGTAACAAGGAGCCGGTTGCAATCATTGGTTCGGGTGAAACGGCGATTCACCTTGCGGAGGCCCTGCGGCAAGGAAGCGAATTCCAGCCGGCCATGTTTGTTACCTATCGCCGTGCAAATCATCGGACCCTGATTCAGGGAATACCTGTCTACGACATCGACCATATCGAGAAGGCGATTCGCAAACACCGGGTCCGTCGCCTGCTTCTGGCACTGGAATCTGATACCGGGCTCGACCGGAAGCAGTTACTGCATGAGCTGGAGCCGCTGGCTGTCCCTGTGCAGACCGTGCCGAGTATGGCGGAACTGGTTTCTGGCCGTGCGCGCATCAATGATATTCGTGACCTGGAAATTGAAGATCTTCTGGGCCGTGATCCTGTTTCGCCGGATAGCGCTGTGGTGGCCTCCAGCCTGTTCGAAAAGTCGGTATTGGTTACGGGTGCCGGTGGCTCCATTGGTTCCGAGTTGTGCCGGCAAATTCTGCGTCATCGTCCCGCCCGGCTGGTGTTATTTGAGCAGTCTGAGTTCTCGTTGTATGCCATTGAGCGTGAGTTGCAGTCCATTAACAGCATTGAGGGTCTTGCGGTAGAGATTCACGCGGTTTTGGGTAGTGTGATGCAACGCCGCCGCTGTGCTGCCGTGATGAAGGCCTTCGGCATCCACACTGTCTACCACGCCGCCGCTTACAAGCACGTGCCCCTGGTGGAACACAATGTCATCGAGGGCGTGCAGAACAACACTTTCGGCACCTGGCATGTGGCGGAAGCCGCCATAGAAACCGGCGTGGAGCGCTTTGTGCTGATCTCCACGGACAAGGCGGTGCGTCCTACCAACATCATGGGGGCCAGCAAGCGACTGGCGGAGCTGGTGCTGCAAGGGCTGGCGGAGCGTCAGACTGGTACCCGGTTTACCATGGTGCGGTTTGGTAATGTGCTGGGGTCGTCCGGCTCGGTGGTGCCTCTGTTCCGGGACCAGATCCGCGACGGTGGGCCGGTTACCGTTACCCACCCGGACATCATTCGCTACTTCATGACCATCCCGGAGGCCAGCCAGCTGGTTCTGCAGGCCGGCAGCATGGGGCAGGGCGGTGAGGTGTTCGTGCTGGATATGGGCGAGCCGGTAAAAATCGTCGACCTGGCGCGCAAGATGATCCACCTGATGGGCCTGTCCGAGAAAACCGAGGAGCGCCCGGACGGCGATATCGAAGTGCGCTTCACCGGCCTGCGCCCGGGGGAAAAGCTGTATGAGGAACTGCTCATCGGCGACGACCCCCAGGGCACCAGCCACCCCCGCATCATGATGGCCCGCGAAGCCTCCATGCCCTGGGATGATGTGGAATCCCTCCTCAAGAAACTCTCCCTTGCCAGCCAGAACTTTGACTGCGGCCGCATTGCGCAACTGATCCGTGAGGCGCCTACCGGCTATGCCCCCAATGGGGATGTGGCGGACCTGGTTTGGTGTCATTCCAATGAGCTGGTGCAGCCGGCGGACTCCGGGAGTGGGTTTCGGCGGTTGGGGGCTTGAGTTTAAGGCCACGGAATCCACAGCCCTTCGACAGGCACCCTTCGACAGGCTCAGGGTGAGCGGAGGTTGCGGGAAAAGGGTGGAGGGCAAGTCGGTTGGTTTCTGATCTTTGTTGCGTTATTGTGCACCAATAGTGTGATTATTGGATGAATGTGGCATGAGCACGGTACGTAAGACGATCACTCTGACGGATCAGCAGAACGATTGGGTTAAGTCCCGCATTGCGTGCGGGGATTTCACCAATGACAGCGAGTATTTTCGCGACCTTATCCGACGCGACCAGGCACGCAACGCCGAGCTTGAGCGGCTTCGTGCCGCCCTGGCTGAAGGAGAGCAGAGCGGTATAAGCAACCGTACCCCGCAAGAGATTCGCCAGGCAGCGAAAGCAAAGTGATTACGTACTTGTGGTCAGAATACTGCGTAGTCAGGACGTGAGTGCGGCCCTGGAGGAGAAGAAAGTGTAATCGAGCGGCAGCTTGCCGTATTTCGAATGGCTCAGGTTGGTTGTAGTACGCTGCCTGATTGCTTGGCTAAGCCCATGCGAATTCTTGTGAGAATAACAAAATAATTTTTTGTTCCTTTGCGTTCTAATAGCCTTGCCGTACCCTGTGGTCAGTGAAATTTTCCGCCACAGGGGGCGAAATGTCCGTTTCCAGTCTGGTTCCCAAATCCCCGTCCTTATCTGAATCCTACCGCTCGGTCGGTGTCGATTGGCTTGAGTCTGCCACCGCCGAGCAGCGTGTCGAGTGGGCGCTGGCTAACCTGCCCGGCACCTTTGTGCTCAGTTCCAGCTTTGGTATCCAGTCCGCCGTGCTGCTGCACCTTGTCACCCGTATTCGTCCCGATATCCCGGTTTTGCTGGTGGACACCGGCTATCTGTTCAATGAGACCTACCAGTTTGTGGAAACCCTGCGTGACCGGCTGGACCTGAACCTGAAGGTGGTTTCTTCAGGCTTGACCGCTGCCCGGTTGGAGGCGGTGCATGGTCGGTTGTGGGAGCAGGGCGTTGAGGGAATTGAACGGTACAATCAGTTGATGAAAGTGGCGCCCATGGAGCGGGCGCTGGATGAACTGGGTGTGGGGACCTGGTTTGCCGGCCTGCGGCGGGAGCAATCTGGTAGTCGTGAGAAGCGTCCGGTTGTGGAGCCGCGGCAGGATGGCCGTTACAAGGTTTACCCACTGATTGACTGGACTAACCGGGATATTCACCGGTATCTGGTTAAGCATGATTTGCCTTATCACCCATTGTGGGAAGAAGGCTATGTTTCCGTGGGGGATTGGCATACCTCCAGGCCGTTGACTCCTGGGATGTCGGAGGAAGAGACGCGGTTTTTCGGGTTGAAGCGGGAGTGTGGGCTTCATCTTTGATAGTAGTTTTCGGCGCCCTTTGGGCGCTCCCCCTCTCCCTGGCCCTCTCCCCCAAGGGGAGAGGGGTTAAAGCTGGCTCCTGCCGCTTTCTCGTAGCGGCGGAGCACTAGTGTCCCGTCTGGGTAATTCGTTTATTTATCATTAATGACACTCAACTTTGCTCGCGCCACTGAAGTCATAATCGATTCTGCGCTTTTGTGCCAGCGGAAGGGCTTTGCCAGCTTCTCATTATGAGTTTGGATAAAGCGACGAATCGCCTTCTTCAGTTCGCCGACACTGGTAAAAATGCCACGGTACAAAGCACGGCGTTCCAGTTGACCAAACCAGCCCTCCACGGCATTCAGCCAGGAGGCGCTGGTTGGTGTGAAGTGAAGCTTGAACCGGGGATGTTTCTCCAGCCAGGCTTTTACCTCTGGTGTTTTA
>NZ_FOHZ01000053.1 GCF_900111555.1 Marinobacter segnicrescens | reverse complement strand
AATCGCGTTCCACCGTCAGTCGGCCGATCTCGCGGTAGAGTTCGTCAGAACTGGGCTCGTTGGACTGTTTGCCGGACCTTTTTTTGCCTTCGAAGAGGTCCGGAGCATTCTCCAACAACTCGCGTTTCCAGGTGCTAACCATGGTCGGATGAATCTGGAACCGGGCGGCAATTTCAGATGTGGTCTGGTCACCCTTGAGGGCGGCTAGGGCAACTTTGGACTTGAACGATGGGCTGTATTGCTTGCGTTTCTTGCTCATGATTCTCCTCCTTGTGGAGATGATGAATCAGAGCTTAGGCACCTGTCCAAATTTCGGGGTCCACTTCACCGGGCTCAGCCCTAAAAGCTTCGTTGCCGAAGACGACGGCCATGCGTTTCTCTGCCAGTGCAAGCACACCGGCGATGCGCCCTACTGCGACGGCACCCACGAGCAATTCGACAAGGATCAGGTCGGCACAGAGGGTCCCGACTGACCCTCCAGGAGGCCGGCATCCCCAATCCACTCACGCCGCGCCCCATCCGGGCCTAAAGCCTGACCATCGGGTCTCCCTGATCGTACAGCCAACGGGTCCAGTCCAGACCCAACATGGCAACGCCACCAACGTAATTGTCATCAACCAGGTAGTACGACAGGGTGCGATCGCCCCGGTTAAAGTTGTGCATCAGCCGCACCACAAAGCTGCGGCGAGTAGGATTGGACAGCAGAAAATAGACGAACTGGCCAGCCTGGGCTCGCACGTTGCTGCGTCCGGAGCGATCGGAATGCAGCCACTTATCACTGGGCAGTTTCAGGAAGTCGCCGATGTCCGCTAACCTCCCCTGCTTGCGAGCTTGAGCGACCACCCACTGATTCACCGGGTGGCGCTCAAAATACAGGCCGGACTCATCACGCTCCAGCGTTTCCATCTGCTCCGCAAGCCCCTCATTCAACCAGGCAGGCGCATAGGGCACGATGTTATCGACAACCGCGTGACTCACCTCGTGCTTGATGGTTTCAAAGGTAAGGTTTCTCTCCTCATGCACGTAAACGACAATCTGGTGTTCCGAGGGTATATACAGGCCGTAAGAAGCGGCCACGCTGCCCCGGTTATTGCGAATGAGGTATTGCCGGTAGGCAGCGCTATCCCTGAATATCAGGATATTAACCGGCACTGTCTGGTACATATCAAAGGACAGCACCCGGTCAAAAAACTCGTAGACGTTGTTCACGCCGTCCACAATGCGCTGGTGTTCCTGCTCACTGAGCTCGACATCGACGGTTCTGATCCTGATATCGAAGCGCAACCACGTTGATGAGCCTGGCTTCACGTTAACCAGTTCCTGCTCAACGGTGTGATCTTTCCGGTCGCTGAAATGAACCTTCCCGTTTTCATCAACCCATTTATAAATCTTTGCGTATCCCGTGTTCGCAAAGATCATAAACAGAGAAAACATCAGGACGGGATAAATGGTCTTCCATAACCTTCTGAACACAGCGCTATGCCCGATACAACAATGGATGGATGATTATTGACGTTATAAAGGTACAGAGTAAAAACCGCGCTGCCAATACAATTGAACCAGGCCGAAGCGCGTCAAACCGGCAGCTCGATGATTGCTCCAGATACACGATCTTCAGTCACTTCCAGCCGACCTACCGTAATGGGCAACGTAAAACGCCGCGGCCCTGAACCACCCGGATTGAAGTAAAGCACGTCACCGATCCACTCGTTACGGGGTTTATGGGAATGGCCGGCAACAACCACCCGGTAGCGGCCTTGCGGTTCAATGTCGAGGGTTTTGACGTCGTGGAGCATGTAAAACCCGTGGCCGAGGAATTCCAGATCCCACACATCAGGAAGATCCGCCGCTCGCCCTGTTTTGTCGATATTGCCGCGAATCGCCACCACCGGCGCAATAGCTTCCAGCGCGTCCAGCACCTCGTCCCGACCGACGTCACCGGCGTGCAGGATCAGGTCTGAGCCTTTCAATGCGTCCAGTGCTTCGGGACGCATTTTGCTGTAGGTGTCTGCGATGACGCCAATTTGCATGCTGTAACCTTTTATCAATGCCTGCTCGTGAACAGGTGTCGACTGTGTATTCTCAAAGGTCGCAATAATTCTCGCAATTTCTGGCTCCCGCCGCGGCACCTCTCTCACACGATTCGAGAGAGCCACGAACATAGCCCTTAGTAGTCGAAATGCCATGGAAATTAGATCTGTCCCGGTTTCTGTATTCAAAACCGAGTCGGATAGCTAAACCGGGAGTAAACCTTCCCCCAACCTTATGGGGCTACTCCGGTCCCAATTGGACATTACAGCAACACCTGGAGGGGGACCAACTCCACTAACTGTCGCCGAAAGTTACGCTTTTTCTTGTCAGTCTGCTTTACACCACCAGGCGTCCTTACAACAGCATCGTGCTGAATACTTTAGGTAAATAATTCGTGGCGCCGTAATTGCTTGACTGTAATCCGCACCAAACCCATTGTAAAGGAGCCTATAGATGATATTAAAACCTTCTCTGAGCTGCGTTTTATTGATCTGTACATTCGGTGCGGTGAATACCGCGGCAGCTCCTGTTTACCTTAATGAAACCAACATTTCGGTAGCTATCGGCTCGGGCACATCGCCCGGCTCTTTCAACAACACTTTTAGTAATGGAAACACAATCAACAAAGTGATCGACGCACCGTCAGCGGATGCCGAAGAGTTTCACAACCAGAGCACACATATCTGGTTTACTGCGGATAGCGTTGGTGGAGGGCTTGAGCTTGACTTCGATTTTGGTCAGGAGTACGACATCAGTACGCTGCATTTCTGGAACTACACCGGTGAAGACTACGATGTTGACGAAATTGATTTCACGTTCTTCAGTGCTTCGAATGCCCAAGTCGGCACTCTGGAAGTTTTTCCTGACCTGGGCAGCAGCCCTGGCATTACAGCCCAAGACATAATCCTCGCCGCGCCTCTGAATGTGCAGTACGTAACAGCCTTTCTGACTGGATCAAACCGACAGGTTGATTTCCAGAATATTGGTTTCAGCGCCGAGCTTTCAGACCCGACGAACCCGGGTACGGACCCAGCACCCATTTCGGGCCCGGGCACCCTGGGTTTGCTCAGCATCGCCTTTGCCAGCCTGTTCGGCCGTTGCCGACATAGCAAGAAGGGTGACTAACGGTGGCTGTTGTGATCCGGAATGTGCTTTGTAACTACGGACAGAAATTTCCAGATGGTATACCGTCGGAATACCAGCAAACAGCTCACAAAAAACGAACAAAATGAACAAAACGGGACAGACTTTTTTCATTTCTTAGAAAATAGATCTGTCCCGCTTTTCGTTACTAAACGTCCTCGCATTGAGAGCTAGATCCAACTATGGTCACACCCGCACTCTGGCGACATTGAAGCGCAGCAAAGATTCTAATAATCTCCAAAACGACTTTATCAACCAAAGGACTGAATAATGGCACAAGGACTCAGTGTCACCGCTTCAACCCAGACTCCCCTCACCCGGAATCAGGTTCTCAGCGCTCGAGGACGCTCCCTTCTCAAACGTCTTGAGGGTGTGCGGCTGAAGCCCTATGACGATCAGACCGGTTTGGCCATTACCCAATGGGTGGCGGGCGCCACCATTGGTGTTGGACACTTGATCGATCAGGCAGACTGGTCGGCGTTTTCCGCTGGTATAAGTCAACAGCAAGCGGAGACGCTTCTGGCACAGGATGTCGCACCCTACGAGCGAGAAATCCGGAAAGTTGTCTCCGCCAGCCTGTCACAGAGCGAGTTCGATGCCCTGGTAATCTTTGCTTTCAATATTGGACGGCGGGCATTTTCCGGATCATCCGTGGTTCGGTTGGTGAATAACCCGAAAGCGAGCACTGGCTACGCATCTCTCGAAACCGCCTGGAAAGCCTGGAACAAATCGCAGGGTAAGGTGATGCAGGGATTGAATAACCGACGTTCTGCCGAATGGAGACTTTTCGATCAAGGAGTCTACCAGTGATCACGCTTTCACGTGTTATTCGCCCTTTCGCCTTCCTCTCCATCACTTTGACCTCCGTGGCCTGTCAGGCCATCGATAATCCCGATGCCCCCAATTATCTTGACGCCTTCCAGTCCGAAGCGTCTGCCTACGAGCAAGCCATTTTCGAGGAGTCACAGACGACCTCAGACTCAATGGAGGCGTATCGTGAGTACATTGCCTTCCTCGAGGACGAGCTTGTGAAGGCGAGTTCTGCTCTGGCGGAGGAGTTGTCCGCTTCCGAAAAAGACGTCTTCGAAAAATCCCAAAGTGCCTGGGAAGCCTATCAGGAGGCAGAGAAAGTCTTCGTCTCGAGGGTATGGACGCCACAGAACTTTGGTAGTTCTTCTCCCTTTTCCCGACTGGCCTTTTACGCGGATGTCCTCCGGTCCAGAGTGGAGCTGTTGCAGAAATACCGTCTGCAGTTCTGACAGCCGGCTCAAAAACCCAAACTGCTCGTGATTGGCTGAAAAATAGTTCTGTCCCGGTTTTCAGAGAAAAACAGCGGCAGTTGGTACGACGACATTATGGAGTGGCTGGCAGCCCTATGACCTTTTCGACTCTACTCGGGATCTGTTTCCTCTTCATTCTGATTGGATGGGTTCTTTTTGTTCTCTTCGGACAGATTACAGTCAGAACGCTAAGGAAAAACCCCGAAACCAGGGACAAACTAGGACTGGATTTCGCCAGTGGCTGGGATATTTTCAACGTCGCTGGCGCCATGTGCCGCCCCCATTGGCTCAGCGAACGGCTCAGACGGTCAACCCTCTCCTTCACTGCGGCAGATGAGCGACCAATTTACGAAAACACCAACTGGTTTGATCGCCTGTTGGGCAGGACAATGTTCATCATGATGATGGGCGCGGTTGCTGTCATGCTGGTTTTGATACTGTTGAATTTTATTGGGCTGGTTGATTAAGGACCGTCCCTTGCCGGGAAAATAGGTCTTTCCCGATTCCCTCAAAGAGCCGGGCCTGGAAAATAGATCTGTCCCGGTTTTCATTTGAGATGCCTGCTCTTGAACAGATGTCGACTGCGTAAACCGCCGAAGGTTGCCACCCATTCCACGTGAAGCCTGCCACCCGGACCGGAGCAAGGCTGCCACCCATCGGAGCGTAGCGACGCGGGGTTTCTCTTCTTACTCCGAAGCCGTAGTGTCCGTCAACTTTGCCTGCCGCTTTCGCATGGATTGGCCCCGCAGACTGATCTTGTAGGCGTTGTGAACGAGCCGGTCCAGAATGGCGTCTGCCAGAGTGGCGTCACCGATCACGCCATGCCATTCCTCGATGGGTAATTGGCTAGTGGCGATAGTGGAGCGCCGGCCATGTCGGTCTTCCAGCACCTCCAGCAAGTCCCTTCGGTTCTCCGCGCTCAGCTTC
>NZ_FOHZ01000013.1 GCF_900111555.1 Marinobacter segnicrescens | reverse complement strand
CGCGTTGAACCAGGCAGTCCGTCACCGTATGACCGATCAGCCCCTCATACATCATTCGGATCGAGGCCTCCAATATTGCTCTTCTCTGTACCAAAGCGTGCTACGGAAACATCAGATTCGGCCATCGATGACCGATGGGTATGATTGCTACCAGAACGCTCTTGCTGAACGGATCAACGGCATCCTCAAGCAAGAGTTTCTTATCAACCGATGTCGAACCTTTGCCGAGTTGGGTGTACTGATCAAGGAGTCCATTGCTGCCTATAATACCTACAGGCCACACCTCAGTCTCGGCATGAAAACGCCCCAAGAGGTGCATGAAAAAGCCAGCAACCCTAGGCCGCTGGCTTCAACAAAAACCGTCAACGTATATTAGGACGGGTCACTGAATTCCTGTATTGCCCATAGCCTGGCCGATTCCAGACCTTTCCTGGCCACCCTGTCAGACCGGCCGCCAGAGCCCGAACAACCACATTCCCACCGCCACCATGGCCAGGGAACCCAGCACATGCACGGCAACGCTGGCCAGCACCACCAGCCACTTGCCCGACTGCAGGGCACCCATCAATTCCAGTGAAAACGTCGAGAAGGTGGTAAGCGCCCCGCACAGCCCGGTAATCACCAACAGCCGCCATTCGGGCGACAGCGAACTGTGGCTGAACCAGCTGATAAAGAATCCCGCCAGACCCGCTCCAGCCAGGTTAGCCAGCAGCGTCCCTCCCTGCAGCCCATGCCCCGGACCATTGAGCCAGAGACTCAGGCCCCAGCGAAGGTTGGCGCCGATCACAGCGCCAACGCTTACTGCCAGGAAGGCCCAGCCGGTCATGCCGGGTTGTGGTCAATCAGAGTGGATTTGTCCATGGCCAGGGCGTCGAACGGGAAGTCATCTACTGTCAGCATATCGAGCACGTTCTTCTCGTACTCTCGCATGAAAGTGATTTCTTCTTCGCTGAGAATCTCGGCCTGATACGCTGCCTCGAACTGCTCTTCCGGGTGCAGGGCCTGGCCTGGTAGCTCACCCTTGGCAGCGGCCTTGCCCACCTTGCGATAGATGCCTTCCGCCCGGTCATAATCCTTCAGCAGGCTGTTATAGCGCGCCACCGGGTTTTCCTTATCGTCACCCTCGGTATGCCAGACCGGCATCAGCAGTTTGGCACGCACCGGAGTGTCGGTGGATATGGCCCGGGCTACCCGGCGGGTCAGGTCGTCGTGGGGCTTGTCCCAGCGACGTCCCAGGGGCATGGTGACCATACGAAGAGCCACCGCGACCGCCCGGTTGGGCAGGTTCTGCAGCAGTTCGTCCAGGGCATTCTCGGTGCGATGAAGCAGCAGGCCCATGCTGTATTCAAGCAAGTCGGCCTCGCCTTCAACCGGCTGGGTCTCGTGCCAGTGCTTGAGCACCATGGAGGCCATGTAGAGGTTGGCCAGCATGTCACCCAGGCGGGCTGAGATCAGCTCCCGCATTTTCAATTGAGAACCCAGGGTCGTCATGGCGGCATCGGAGCACAGGCCAAAGGCCGCACTGAAGCGGGCCACGCCCTGGGCATAGCGACGGGCGGTACTGTCGAAGGGCACTTCCGCCTTGCCAAGCCCGAGAGCCTGGGTGAACGCCCGGGCGGCGTTGCCGAAGATCAAGCCGGCGTGGCTGAAGAACGCCTCGTCGAATGCCCTTTCATCATCCTTAGCCTTCGCAGCCAGCTCTTTCAGCACATAGGGATGGCAGCGGATGGCACCCTGACCGAAGATCATCAGGCTGCGGGTCATGATATTGGCACCCTCGACGGTAATGGACACCGCCGAGCCCGAGAAGCCGATCCCCAGGTAGTTACGTGGGCCAAGGGTGACCGTCTTGCCACCGTGAACATCCATGGCGTCGGTAAGCACGGCACGCTGCATCTCGGTGAGCTGATATTTCAGGATGGCCGACGGGACCGCTGGCTTTTCGCCATTATCGATCATGTTGGCGGTCTGCAAGACTGACGACTGGGCGATGTAGCACTGGCCGGCAATCCGGGCCAGGGCTTCCTGGACGCCTTCCATATCCGCAACCGGAGTATTGAACTGGCGACGCACACGGGTGAAGCCACCGGCCACACCGACCGAGGTCGCGGCGGAACCCGCCGCACCGGAAGGCAGGGTGATACAGCGCCCCACGGACAGGCATTCCACCAGCATCCGCCAGCCTTCGCCAGCCATTTCCGGACCACCGATGATAAAGTCCAGGGGAATAAATACGTCCTTGCCCACAATCGGCCCGTTCATGAAGGGACTACCAATGGGCCAGTGGCGACGGCCGATTTCCATGCCGTCGGTATCCCGGGGTATCAGCGCGCAGGTGATGCCCAGGTCTTTCTCTTCGCCCAGCAGGCCATCCGGATCGAACATACGAAAGGCCAGGCCCACAACCGTGGCAATGGGCGCCAGGGTGATCCAGCGTTTCTCGAAGTTGAGCTTCAGGCCCAGCACTTCCTTGCCGTTATATTCCCCCTTGCAGACGATGCCGGTATCCGGCAGTGACGTGGCATCCGAACCGGCACGGGGCCCGGTCAAACCAAAGCAGGGGATCTCCCGGCCATCCGCAAGGCGTGGCAGGTAGTGGTCTTTCTGCTCTTCGGTGCCATATTTGACCAGCAGTTCACCGGGGCCCAGGGAGTTGGGTACGCCCACGGATACCATCAGCACCTCATTGGCGGCCAGCTTCTGTAGCACCGCCGACTGGGCCTTGGCGGAAAAACCGAGGCCGCCGTATTCCTTCGGGATAATCATCCCCAGGAATTTCTCCTTCTTGATGTACTCCCACAATTCCGCCGGCAGGTCAGCGCGCTCTACGGCAACATCCCAGGCGTTACACATGGACACGGCCTTCACACACTGATTGTCCACGAAAGCCTGCTCTTCCTCCGTCAGACCGGTGTTCCGGTTAATCAGCAGGTTGTGCCAGTCGGGGCGCCCGGTGAAGAGCTCGCCGTCCCAGCCCACGGTGCCGGCATCCAGGGCCACCTGCTCGGTGTCTGAAACCTTGGGGGCCACCTTCTTGAACATGGCGAACACCCGCGGCGTCAACCAGCTGCGACGGAATTGCGGCAAGCCGGCGGCGGCGGTTGCCACGGCACCCGCAAACAGCAGCAGGGTGAGCCAGCCGGAAGCAAAGATCCATGACAGCAAGCCGAACACAACCATCACAATGATGGCGGGTTTGGCGCCGGCCTCGCGGCGCATCACCATCAGCAGTGCGGTGAGGGCCAGTACAAACAGTATCAGGGTCATCATAGGCGCTCTCTTTCATCCTCCGGAACGGGAAACCGGCGATGTCAGGTCGCGGCGGTTCCGTGGTTCAAATTGAGTGTGTGAGGCCTGCTCGGCCATCCTTGCTTGTTTTCGGATACCTCTACGCGGCGCGCGTTCAGGCTAAGCACGCTGCCAGGACTTGCGGCAGGCTCCACCACAAAAGCCCCGGCCTTGCATGATCTTACGCCCAAATTACCGGAACGGATGGTACCTGGCCAGCCCCGTCATGCAGTAACCACCACCCGGATCCCCTCCAGTGACAGCTCGGCACGTGAGATGGCGGTTTCCGCCGCATCAAGTTGATCCCGGAAAAAGGTTATTTCCTCCTCACGGATGGCCGGGTTATGACGACGCAATGCCTCAAGGCGCTGAATCTCCGGTTGCAGAAGCTCCCTTACCCGACTCAGGGCGGCATCCCGGCCCGGCTCGAACTCCGGTTCCGCCAGCGCCCGGGCATGGTCCACCATGGTTTCAACCTCTGCCCGGATCCGTGGCACCACCGATTGCGCCGTACGGCGGGGAATATTGGCACACAGGCCGTTGAGACGGTCATGGGGCAGCACGGCTGAAAGGTCACGGCCGTTGACGTCCACCAGCACCCGCACCGGAGATAATGGCAGGTACCGGGACAACTGCAGCCGCTCCGGCGCCGGACAATGCACGATGAAGACGGCCTCCAGCATGACCGTGCCGGGCTGCAACCCCTTTACCGACATGGTCGCGAGCGCCGCCTTGCCCAGCCCGGAACCCAATACCGAGTCCATGACACCGGTAACCAGGGGATGCTCCCAGCTCATGAACGCCATATCTTCCCGGCTCAGTGCCTTTTCGCGGCTGTAGGTGACAGTAACGCCGTCATCGGGCACCAACTCCAGCTGCCCGGAGTGCCGCTGCTCGCTGGGCTTGAGGATCTCCGCGCCCTCAGAGTGCTCTTCCACATCCACTCCGAAAATGTCGCAGGCGGTGTGCACATAGTCCTGCAGGCGGGCATCCGCCTCTTCCTCCTCGATTGCCTCGATCAGTGCGTCCGCACGGTCACGGCGACAGGAGTTGAGTTCAATCAGGGCATCCCGACCTTTTTCCAGGCGTTCTCGCAGCTCCGCCGCAAGCCTCGATGTATGGGCAACCAGGTCACGTAACCCGGCCGTATCGCCGGCCATAACCGCCTGCCACTGTTCGCGAACCTCGTCGAACACCGCTACGCCAATGGCACAACTCTGTTCGAAGGCATTGAGCCCTTCGTGGAACCACTGCCACTGTACATCGCCACTGGTGCCTTCCAGGTAGGGCACGTGGATGTCGATAGACTCGCCCTGTCCGATCCGGTCGAGCCGACCGATACGCTGCTCCAGCAGGTCCGGGTTAGCGGGCAGGTCCAGCAGCACCAGGTGGCGGGCAAACTGGAAATTCCGGCCCTCGCTGCCAATTTCAGAGCAGATCAGTGCCTGGGCACCCTGCTCATCCTCGGCGAAATAGGCGGCAGCCCGGTCCCGCTCGATCAGGCTCAGGTGTTCGTGGAAGGCAGCACTGCGAATGCCCGCCCGTAACTGGAGGTACTCTTCAAGGGCCATGGCTGTTTCGGCGTGGGCGCAAATCACCACCACTTTCTCCCGTTTCAGGCCTTTCAGGGTCTGCTCCAGCCAGGCCACTCGCGGATCTTCCGCCAGCCAACGTTCGTCCGTAAAGCCGACTTCCGGGGTCAGTCCCGCCTCGCCGGTAACATCCCCCTCCTTCCGGTACAGCTCGGGACATGGCAGAGGGTAAGTATGCAGCTGCCGCCGGGGGAAACCCTTGACCGAAGCACGGGTGTTGCGAAACAACACGCGGCCGGTGCCGTGGCGATCCAGCAAGGCATCGACAATGGCCTGCACTGGATCACCGGCCGCCAGCAACCCCTCCAGGTCATCCCCGAGCCACTGCCGCAAGATGGCCTGTCGGTCAGGGCCAGGCACTTCACCTGACTCAAGCAGTGCCCGAACCACGTCATTGACCTGTTGATAATCGGCTTCCTGCTTGCGGAAGGCTTCCAGGTCATGGAAGCGAGCGGGATCCAGCAACCTGAGGCGGGCAAAGTGGCTTTCTTCACCGGCCTGCTCCGGTGTGGCGGTGAGCAGCAAAAGGCCCCGGGTTTCCTCGGCGAGGCTTTCCACCGTAGAGTACTCCCGGCTCGGGCGGCCCGGCTGCCAGCCAAGGTGATGGGCCTCGTCCACAACCATCAGATCCCAGCCTGCCGCCAGTGCGTCACGCTGGGCCAGGGTATGGCTGGTCAGGAAGTCCAGCGAACACAACACCAGCTGGCTCTCTTCAAAGGGGTTGGCCTGGGCCACCTCCTCTTCCAGCTCCGGGTCCGGTTCTGACAAGGCCTCATAGCGGGAGTGATCCACGATGGAGAAACGCAGGTTGAAGCGGCGCAGCATTTCCACCAGCCATTGATGGATCAGCGAGTCCGGCACCACGATCAACACCCGCCGGGCCAGGCCGGCATGGAGCTGATAATGCAGGATCAGCCCGGCCTCAATGGTCTTGCCCAGCCCCACTTCATCCGCCAGCAGCACCCGTGGGGCGAACCGCCGGGCCACTTCGTTGGCAATATAGAGCTGGTGGGGCAGGTGCTGGGTACGTGTCCCGAGCAGTCCCTGAACCGGTGACCGGGACAGCCGGTCCTGGTGCTCCAGGGTGGCCAGGCGCAGCCGGAACGCACCATTGCGATCAAACTGGCCGGCGAACAGTCGTTGGTGGGGCGCAGAAAAGCTGACCTGGCTGGCGAGCCGTACCTCGGAGATTTCCTGCAGGTCACCATTACCATCGGCAGCGTGGTAAACCAGAACCCCGCCGACCTCTTCCACCGCCTGTACGGTCAGTACCTGGCCATCAAAGGTCTCGATCTCTTCCCCCATGTGGAAAGCAATCCGGGACAAGGGGGCACTATCGATCGCGTAGGTGCGTTCTTCATCCGCCGCCGGGAAACCGAGGGTAACCGTTCGGCCAGACACATCGGTGACTATACCCATGCCCAGTGACGCATCGGAGTGACTGACCCAGCGTTGGCCAACCGCAAAAGCAGGTGCTTCCAAGAATCCTCCAGAACTTCAGATTTTAATGATCAGTTACGTGCGAGTGATCCTGGTGGGATCAGGCTCGCGTATCCAGAACGCCGTGGCCCCGCAAACCGCTGCGGGCACGACAAAGAGGTTCACCACCGGCACCATGGCCAGCAACGCCACCGGCAGACCAAAGCCCAGGGCGCTCAGCCGTCGTGCGGCCAGGCGCTGACGCAGGGCGCCAAAACTGACCCGATGGTTGTCCGCCGGATAGTCCACGTATTGCAGGGACATCATCCAGGCATTGAAGGCAAACCAGAGCACCGCCGCAACCAGGTTGACTACCGGAATCAACCCGATAATGACTAACAGCAAGGCCCGCGGAATATAGTAGACAATCTTGTGAACCTCCCGGCCCAGCGCCCGGGGGATGTCCTTTAAAATCTGGACCCAGCCGCCATCTTCACTGACCTCCTGGCCAGTGAGGTATTTTTCGGTCTGCTCCGAAAGGAACCCATAGAACGGGGAACCGATCAGGTTGGCCATGATCACAAAGCCATAGGCAAACATCAGCAGAATGACGATGCCGTACAGCAGCCAGAACAACCAGTCGATGGCCTGCAACCAGGCCCAGTCAGGCAACCAGGCCATGACGGTGGCAATCATCACCGCAAAGCCCTCCGCCATCAGCCAGACCAGAGCGATAAACAACAGCAGATTGAGGATCAGCGGCACAACGACAAACAGCCTCAGCCCTGGCTGCCGGATCAGGCCGAAGCCCTCGCCCAGATAACCCAGACCCCGGAAAAAATTACCTTGCAACATGCTTGCAGCCTCATGACACATGGCAGTGAAGGGGCGCAAAGCATATCATGATGCCAGTAACACCACAGCCGGACCCGGTATGCGACTTCCACAACCCCTTCACAAACTGCTCGCGTTGCAAACCCTCTGGCGCGCCCTGTTCTGCATGGCATTGATTGCCATCACATGGCTGGGTTTCACCAGCGAGCCCTACCCCATCCCCTCCGCTGCCAGCGACAAGGCAAACCACTTGCTGGCGTTTATGGTGCTGGCAATACTGGCCCGGCTGGGGTGGCCGTCGATCGGCTTGATGGTGCCCCTTGTGGTACTCGCCAGCTATGGCATTGCCCTGGAACTGGGACAGGCGATCACTCCCTGGCGGGATTTTGCGGTACTGGACGTAATGGCGGATGTGGCTGGCATACTCATTGGCTATGCGTTGCTTGCCCTGATTGTAAGACTGACCGGCTCCCGACTGGAAACCTGAGCACTTGTCCAATCAAGCGGCGGATTGGTTGACGCAGTTTGCGCCATAACCAGGAATATCCGTAGAGCTCCGATAAACAGCCTTGAGAGATTAACCCGATTCCGTGTGCGATATTTCCTACATTGACGTAGGAAACTGCCGGAACTTCTGGTGGGCAAAAAAGCCAAAACCCCGATCAATAATCGTATGTCATTGTTTAAAAAGTGTTAAATATTCCTGATACCGTTTTGTGAAAGAACCATCATGGTTTGGTCATACGCTGTAAATTTTTGTAGGGGTATAGTGGGAACCGTCAAGGATGACAAGGAAGAGGAAGACTTATTGGATGTCCCTCGCAAGGAGTTTGAGGGGAAGCACGGATTCAACGGATAGCAGGCTTAAGGGAAAACCTAACACGGATCGCCGGCCCGGATGCTGGCGCCAAGGAGATGGCCAGGGAAAGATTTGCAACCGGATTGTTGCGAAAGAGCATGGAAGCCACGACCTGTTCCGACGAGGGCAACCCAGATGGGTTGCCCTTTTCTTTTTCAGCCATCACTCCCGGATCGGTACAATCGCACCTGGTTGAACTCTTCAAACTCATTCAGATCCGGCCAGGTAGTCGCGGCCACCATATCCAATACCTCATAGCCTGGCTCCACCAGGTCCTTAACCCTGGAGTCCGCCAACAGCACCTCACCTGCCGCTTCGCGAAACATCTGCAGGAACGGACGATTGTCCCGGTCATAAAGCACATCCGCCGCCGTAATCAGGTCCAGCCCCGCAGGGCGCCGGTGCCAGTCATCACAAAGCGTTACCCTTACCCCGTTGAGGGCGGCATTGGCCTCGGTGGCGGCCAGGGCATCCGGGTCCAGGTCACAGGCGATGGCCTCGTCAGCGCCTGCCTTGGCAGCGGCCACCGCAACGATGCCTGAGCCAGAGCCGAAGTCCAGTACCCGGCGCCCACGAACCTGCTCCGGATGGTCCAGAATCCACTGGGCCAGCACCTGGCCACTAGCCCAGCAGAATGACCAATAAGCCGGCTCCGCTACCACCGCCTGGGCCTCGTCGTGGCTCAGCGGGCCTTGCAGCACCTGCGGGTCAAACAGGTATAAAGCCAGTGATGGGCAGCCCGCCGGGCGCGATACCGCCAGCCGGCCCCGGGGCAGGGTCCGGCGGATGGCCCCGACCAGACCGGCAGGAATGGTGTAATCATCGATATCCATGACAGTTCCTCTGTGGCTCAGAAGCGGCATTTTACACGGCCAACGCCGGTTTTCAGCCCGGGAGGCGCTCACGACAGGACCGCACCCGATCCGTTATACTTGCGCTTTTATGACCACTACGGACGACGTCTTCCAGGCATGAGCACCCGACCAGATACCGACCAGTACCGCGAACTTTTCCTCAACGACATTCCCCTGATGGATGTGCGCGCACCGGTGGAATTCGCCCGGGGTAGTTTCCCCAATACTGTGAACGCCCCCCTGATGAACGACGAGGAGCGCCACCGGATTGGTATCTGCTACAAGGAAAAAGGCCAGGATGAAGCCATCCGGCTCGGCCACCAACTGGTTGCCGGCGATATCAAGGCAGAGCGGATCGCCGCCTGGAAGCGGTTTGCGCTTGAACATCCGGAGGGCTATCTGTTCTGTTTCCGGGGTGGCCTGCGCTCACGCCTGACCCAGCAGTGGATGCGGGAAGCCGGTATTGAATACCCGCTGGTAAAGGGCGGCTACAAGGCCCTGCGCCGTTTCCTTATCGATACCCTGGACGATATCGTCCGCTCGGGTACTTTCCATATCATCAGTGGCCGTACCGGTACCGGCAAGACACGGGTGCTGCACGAGATGCCCAACCCGATAGACCTGGAAGGCCTGGCCAATCACCGGGGCTCCAGCTTCGGCCGCCAGGTGACACCCCAACCGTCACAGATAGACTTCGAAAACGCCCTGGCGGTCGCCATGCTCAAGGCCTCCGAAAAAGGCGGCCCCATCTACCTGGAGGATGAAAGCCGCCTGGTTGGCCGCTGCGCCCTGCCCCTGGACCTGCGTGAGCGCATGTCCTCAGCACCCCTGCTGATTCTGGAACGCCCCCTTAACGAGCGTATCGACATTATCCGCGAGGACTACGTGGAAGATATGGTCAAGGCGTTCCGCGAGCGAGACGGGGAAGCAGCTGGCTGGGAAAACTTCCGGGATTACCTGCTCAGCGCCCTGGACCGAATCCACAAGCGCCTGGGCGGCGACCGGCATCAGCACCTGCGCCAGGTGATGGAACAAGCCCTTACCGAACAGGCAGCGACAGGAGACCCCACCGGTCACAATGATTGGATAAAGTCGCTTCTTACAGACTATTATGATCCTATGTATGACTACCAGCTCAGCCAGAAGTCAGGTCGCATTGTGACAGCTGGCGGCCCACGGGACCTGGTGGACTGGGCTGCACTGGCGGAAACCGCTTAGGGAATGTAGTCGGGGGAGCTGATCCGCCTCAACGGATTCACCGCCGGATTCCGTCCTACACGTTCGAACACACAGAAAAACCGGGAGACAATAATGGAAGACCTGTTTGGCGAAAACGGCAAGGCCGGTGAATGGCTGGATATGGCCGTCGAAATGATCATGCTGTACGCCCCCAAGGTGATACTGGCGATCATCACATTGGTGGTAGGCCTGTGGCTGATCAACCGGCTGGTCAATGTGCTCGACGCACGCCTCAAGGCCAAGGATCCCAGCCTCAACAAGTTCCTCTGCGGCCTGGTCGGTATCGTACTCAAAATCCTGCTGCTGATTTCCGTGGCTTCCATGGTGGGCATCGCGACCACCTCGTTCATCGCCATTATTGGTGCCGCCGGCCTGGCCATCGGTCTTGCCCTGCAGGGCAGCCTGGCCAACTTCGCTGGCGGGGTGCTGATCCTGATCTTCAAGCCATTCAAGGTGGGTGACACCATTGAAGCTCAAGGCTTCCTGGGTGCAGTGGATGAAATCAACATTCTCTATACCATCATCAACACCTTCGATAATCGCCGTATCATCGTGCCCAACGGAGCCCTGGCCAACGCCTCACTGGTGAACGTCAGCTACTACGATACCCGTCGTTGCGATATGACCTTCGGCATTGGCTACGGGGATGATATCGACAAGGCGAAGGAGATCATCAAGCGCTGTCTCGAGTCCGACGACCGGGTGCTGAAAGACCCCGCACCCACCATTGCCGTTGGCTCCCTGGGCGACAACTCTGTGAACATCATCGCCCGCCCATGGACCAAGACCGACGACCTGTGGCCGGTGTACTGGGCCATGCATGAGAAGATCAAGAAAACCTTTGACCAGGAAGGCATATCCATACCCTTCCCTCAACGGGATGTCCACGTCTACCAGCACAGCGCCAAAAACGCCGACTGACCTGGTCTTCGGCCGCCCCTCCCCGGGGCGGCTGGTTTGCCCCTTGCAGGCGTACTCCATCACACTCCGTAGATTCCGAAGCTCGCAATCCGCGCACACTCCGCTAAGCTAGCCAATAACGAAGCTGGCCGGTGCATACTCTGTATCCGGCCAAAACCGTCGCTCTGGCAGGAGGTTCACGATGCCGGGAAAACAACTGAAAGCCTTCCTTGATCAATCCGGGGCAGATTACATCGCCCTCAGACACCCCCCCGCCTATACCGCCCAGCAACTTGCCCACCATGGCCGCATCGCCGGTGACCGGGTGGCCAAGACCGTGATCATCGAGCTTGATGGCAAGATGGCCATGCTGGTCATGCCCGCCACCTGGCGCATTCACTGGGAACGACTCAGTGACGTCCTGGAAACCGACTTTGTCGAACTGGCGGACGAAATGGAATTCAAGGACCGTTTTCCCGACTGCGAAGTGGGGGCCATGCCCCCCTTCGGTAACCTGTTCGATATGCCGGTGTACTGCAGCGAAGCCCTGACCCGTCAGCCGGATATTGCATTTGCCGCTGGCTCCCACGAAGAGTCCATCCACATGAAAACGGCGGACTTCCTGGCCCTGGTAAACCCGGTAGTGATAGAGAAAGGCTTTATCCGGCCGGGCGCCCGCAAGCCAGCGTGGATGCAAAGGCGCCAGAAAGCAGAGCCCATGCCTTCAGAGGACCAGATAGAGCGATGGGAGCTGGCCGGCTACTGAACCGCTGACACCAGCGCCGGACCTTTCCGGGCAGCCATCGCTTGCCAGTGCCGGCAAGGTCCGTAAACTGGGGGTCTGACCAGGGACTTCTATATGACTCAGACCTTCGACTTCATCGTGGTCGGCGCCGGCATGGTTGGCGCCGCCATTGCCAATGGCCTGGCGGCCCAAGGCCACCAGATCGCCCTTGTTGACCATGGCGCAGCCCCGCAGTTCTCGGCAGAGGATGACCCGGATATCCGGGTTTCCGCCCTGAGTGCAGGCAGTGAACGTTACCTGCGAGAGCTGGGAGCCTGGGACGACATCCTCGCCATGGCTGCCACCCCCTATCGCCGACTGGCCGTTTGGGAGGCCGCCGAGCACCCGGTCGCACGACTGATGCCCGTCAGCCCCCCCAGAACCACCTTCTCTGCCCGGGACCTCAAGACGTCCCACCTGGGCCATATCGTGGAAAACCGGGTGACCCAGAAGGCGCTCTGGGACCGGGCCAGCCGCCAGCCGACGGTTACGTTCTACAGCGGCGCCGGCATTCAGTCACTGGCCGACACCGGGGAGCAGATCACCGCAACCCTGGATAATGGGCAGACCGTCACCGGGCGCCTGTTGATCGGTGCGGACGGGGCCGGCTCCCGGGTACGCCAGTTGGCCGGAATCGGCGTCAGCCGCGACCAGTACGCGCAACAGGCACTGGTGGCCAGCGTGCGCTACCGGGGCACACCTGCGGATATCACCTGGCAGGCCTTCCAGAGTAGCGGCCCCCGTGCATTCCTGCCCCTGCACAGCGCAGGCCCGGCCCACCCGGGAGAAAGCTGGGCATCCCTGGTCTGGTACGACGACCCCGCAGCTCTGAGTGAGCTCAAGGCCCTCAACGAACAGGACTTCATTGCCCGGGTCCGGGCGGGATTCCCGGAAGAACTTCCTGATCTGACCGCAGTAGCCGCCCGTGCCAGCTTTCCGATAGCCCGCCAGCATGCCCATACCTATTTCCACGACCGTGTGGTGCTGGTAGGTGACGCAGCCCATACCATCAACCCGCTGGCCGGCCAGGGAGTAAACCTTGGCTTCCAGGATGCCCGCTGCCTCCAGGCGCTGCTGGACGAGGCCCGCCGACAGGGCCAGGACCCCGGCAACCCACAGTTACTGGCTCAGTATGAAGCCGAGCGGCGGCCTGCCAACCGGCGCATGATGCTGACCATGGATGCCTTCTACCACCTGTTCAGCAATCGCCGGACTCCGCTGTGGGCCGTGCGCAACCTCGGGCTGGGACTGGCCCAGGGCCTGCCCTTTGCCCGCAACCGGGTGGCTCGATACGCCATGGGCATCGACGAAGGACTGCCCTTGCCAGCGCGGGCACTACTGGAACGCCTGCCTTCCCCCTGGCGAGCCGCCGGGTAACGGGCTCTCCGGAGTTATCAGCATTACCCCGACAAGCATTCACAACGACCAGAACATCAGCAAACAAAAAGGACCCAGACATGGCAGAAACCATCTTCAGCAAGATCATCAACCGGGAAATTCCGGCCGACATTGTCTACGAGGACGACATCAGTCTCGCGTTCCGGGATATCAACCCGCAGGCGCCGGTACACCTGTTGATCATTCCCAAGAAGGACATTGCCACCATCAATGATATTGGCAAGGACGACCGGGAACTGGTAGGCCACCTCTACTGGGTGGCAGGGGAACTGGCCCGGGAAATGGGCTTTGCGGATCACGGCTACCGTACGGTGATGAACTGCGGTGAAAACTCCGGACAGACGGTGTTCCACATCCACCTGCACCTGCTGGCAGGCAAGCCCCTTGGCTGGCCCCCCTATACCGACAAGATGAAACAGGCCTGACCCCAGGCGCGGGGCGCTCATTCGCCCCGCTCCCACCCAGCACAAGCAGGCACCCGTCCACCAGATTACAGCACGCCCTTGGTCCACAACCTCCCGATCTGCAATCATTGGACCCTGTGCTGCCGGGAACAACGCTGTGAAAAACGACTGTCATTACCACCCCCTGGAACCCGCCAAGTGGGTGTGCGGTGAATGCCTGATCCACTATTGCTCCGGCTGCATGCCCGATGCCGACCCCCGTCGTCAGCATGGGCTTTGCCCTCACTGCGGTCGCACTCTGCGATACCTTGGGGCTGCTACCGAGGCGGTACCTTTCTGGCAAAGACTCTCGGCTTTCTTCCGTTACCCGTTTCACCGGGATCCGCTGATGGTAGTCGCGTTCTGCACACTCGTGCCCATCTTCCTGGGCCAGGGTATCCTGGGCTGGGTCACCTACGTATTGCTGGCCCTGGTGCTGTTCAAGTACACCTACGCGGTGATTCGCCATACCGCCGAAGGCCATATGAAGCCGCCACCGGTGTCCGCCGCCTGGTCCGGTGAAGGCCTCGCCATCGGCCTGCAACAGATGGTGGTGTTTGTCGCCATGGCCATGCTGGTGGGCTTCGCCACGGCCATGCTGGGACCGATTCCCGGCCTGGTGATTGGCGCCCTGGTGATTCTGGCCCTGCCTGCCTCGATCATGGTACTGGCGATGGAAAATTCGGTGTTTGCCGCGCTGAACCCGCTGAACCTCACTACCCTGATCACCGCCATTGGCTGGCCCTATTTCCTGCTGTACGGCTTTCTGATCCTTATGACCATGGCGTCCGGTGCGGCCCAGGACTTTGCCGTCAGCCACCTGGACCCGTTGCTTGCCCAGCCATTGACAGGCTTTCTCAACAGCACCTACATGCTGATCCTGTTCCACATGCTTGGATACCTGCTATTCCAGTACCAGCAGGAACTGGGCTTCGCCAGTGACTACCAGGAAGGCGAGGCTTCGGCAGACCCGCAGCGGGACCGCAGTCGCCGTATCGATGCGGATATCGACATGAACCTCAAGGAAGGAAACTACGACCGGGTAACCGGCATCCTGGAAGAATCCCTGAAAAGGGATCCGGCCAACCCGAACCGGCTCGCGCAGGTTTACCGGCTCGCCCTCGCCCGCAATGACCGGGCAACCCTGAGCCGTCATCACGGCAAGCTGCTGCGATGGATGGTGACCCTGCGCCGTCACCGGGAGATGAAAACACTGCTGACCCTTCTGCGCCAGCAGGATCCGCAGTTCCAGCCCGGGGACCCTGAACTGGCGGTCGCCTGTGCTGACCTGCTGTTCATGCAACACGAGCCAAAAGCGGCCCTGCAACTGCTGAGGGACTTCCACAAACGCTTTCCGGACAGCGACCAGATTGCGCCGGCCTATATCCTGGTGGCACGCATACTGGCCAATGGTTTCGGGCAGTGGAACAAGGCGGAGACTTTCCTCCAGTTTGCGGCGCGGCACACCTCTGACCCCGAACTCAAAGGGGACATTGCCAGCTATCTGGACCAGGCTCGGCACCAGGACCCTCTGAAGGAGCCCAGGGCGACATTCAAACCGGCGACTGACTAACCCGGTAACCAGCTACAAAAAAAGACGACAGGACCGGAACGGGCCTGTCGTCTTTTTTATTCCTTCAGGTGTCTGCGCCATGGCAACCGCCACAGCCACTTGGAGGAGCCCCAGGGATCAGAAGCCCTTCAGGCTCGCCACCCGGTCGGCATGGTAGCGGAAGTCACCCAGTAACAGCTGTGCCGGACGGGCACGCTTCATGAACAGACCGATATCGAACTCGTCGGTCATACCCATACCACCATGCAGCTGGACGCCCTCGTTGGTGACCAGTTCAGCCACCTGGCTGGCCTTGGCCTTGGCGGCGCTGGCCAGCATGGAGGCCTGGTCATCGTTGGCATCCAGGGCCATAAAGGCCTTGAGCACCATGGACTTCAGCTGTTCCAGCTCGCTCCACATATGGGCAGCGCGATGCTGCAACGCCTGGAAGGAGGAGATGTACACGCCAAACTGCTTGCGCTCCTTCATGTAGGCCACGGTACGATCGAACGCCTCGCTGGACAGCCCCAGCAGCTCCGCCGCCAGGTGGGCGTTGCCGATGTCCAGCAGCCTCTGCAGCGGGCCGGCAGCCTGGTCCTTGTCACCCAGCACCGCATCGGCACCGACAGCGACGTTTTCCAGGGTCACTTTCGCGTAGTTGCGGCCGTCCGGGAAAATGGTGCGCTCAACACTCACACCTTCCGCCTTCGGGTCAACGAGGAACAGGGTGATACCGGACTCATCACGTTCACCGCCGCTGGTGCGGGCAGAAACGATCAGGGTATTGGCGATATGGCCATCTACCACAAAGGTCTTGCTGCCATTCAGTACAAAGCTGTCGCCCTGGGCCTCCGCCTTCGTGGCTACCCGCAGGGGCTGGTGACGGCCGGCTTCGTCGATGGCCAGGGCCACCAGGTGGCTGCCGTCGGCGATGCCTTTCAGGATGTCTTTCTGGCTGTCGTTGCCGGCCAGCATCAGGGCGCAGGCGCCCAGCACACCGGAGGCAAACAACGGCGAAGCTGCCAGGGTACGACCACCCTCTTCCATCACCTGTCCCATGCCCACGTGGCCAAACTCGGAACCGCCGTGGCTTTCCGGGATCAGGGTGCCCGCCAGGCCCAGTTCAACGGCCTGGTTCCAGAATTCCGGTACGTAGCCCATCGGGTCTTTCTCGTCCCGCAATTTGCGCAACTGGGACACCGGGGCCTGCTCGCTGAACAGGCCTCGGGCGGCGTCCTTCAGCATCTGTTGTTCTTCAGTCAGTACAAGCTTTTGCATGATTGTCTCCGCCCTTAGCCCAGTCCGAGAATGTTTTTGGCGATGATGTTGAGCTGAACCTCGGTGGTGCCCCCTTCAATGGAGTTACCCTTGGTGCGCAGCCACTGCTGCGGCAGCGCCCCGGCCGGCCGCTCGTCACCTTCCCACAGCAGACCTTCGCTGCCATAGGCGGCCACCAGCAGCTCGTAGCGGCGCTTGTTCAGCTCGGTGCCGGCGTACTTGAGCATCGCAGACACGTTGCCCACACCCTGACCTGACTTGGCCTCGTCCCGGGCCCGCTCAGCGGTCAGCTCGTAGCCGATGGAGTCGATTACCCAGGAGGCAACTTCAGTACGCAGCATGGAGTCGGCAAGCTTGCCATCTTCCAGGCCAATTGCGTCCACCGCCAGGTCTGACAGCGTCTTCTGGCCCGCAGCGGTGCTGCCCATGTTACCGATCATGCTGCGCTCGTGGGTCAGCAGGTACTTGGCGATGGTCCAGCCCTTGTCCACTTCACCTACGACCTGGTCCTTCTCAACACGGACGTTGTCCAGGAAGGTTTCACAGAACGGCGACTCACCCGAGATCAGCTTGATGGGACGAGTGGATACCCCCGGGGTTTCCATATCGAACAGGACAAGGCTGATGCCTTCCTGCTTTTTCACGTCCGGGTTGGTGCGAACCAGGGCGAACATCCAGTCGGCCTTGTCGGCGTAGGAGGTCCAGATTTTCTGACCGTTGACGATGAAATGGTCGCCTTTGTCCTCGGCCTTGGTCTGCAGGCCCGCCAGGTCGGAACCGGCACCCGGCTCGGAATAGCCCTGACACCAGCGGATCTCACCACGCACGATGGGCGGCAGGTGTTGCTGCTTGAGGGCCTCGGAACCGAATTTCAGAATGGCCGGGCCAATCATCCAGATACCGAAGCTGTTCAGGGGCGGCCGGGCCTGGATACGGGCCATCTCTTCCAGCAGGACCTTGTGCTCGTCGCGGCTCAGGCCGCCACCGCCGTACTCGGTGGGCCAGTCAGGCGCGGTCCAGCCCTTCTCTGCCATGCGTTCCAGCCACAGGCGCTGGTCTTCACTCTGGAACTGGAATTTGCGGCCACCCCAGCAAGCGTCCTTGTCGCTCTTGAAGGGGGATCGCATGCTCTGCGGGCAGTTTTCTTCAAGCCATGCCCGGGTTTCCTGACGGAAGGTTTCCAGATCAGTCATGCTTGTTCTCCTTGGGGCAGCACGCGGGCGGCCTCGAAACGGGCCAGGAGTATTTTCGGGCGTAGCTGCCGATGTCACGTTGGAATTCTGTTCCGCTCAGCAAAAACCGGGAGCGGATAACCGACCGAATAATGCCTTATCCAGAGCCGGCCTGTCATGCCCCTGTACGCAAAGATTTTGGCGGATTTTCTATAAATACATATAAAACAAAAGATTAGAAATTATATTTTCAATACACAACTGTACGGCCCGTGAAATCCAGGCGGGGAGTCGCAAGGGTACGCAGGAACTCAGAGAGACCGGACCAGCAGACGGTATTCGTCGGCCTTGGGCGCCATCCGGCGCTTGGTGAACTCGTCGGCCAGCAGCTGTCCCGCCTCCCTCACCTGGTCCAGCGGACCCCGTTCACGGAGTTTGGCAAAGGCTTTTTCTGCGACCTTGAGGTCATCCCCACGCAGGGCGGCAAACAGCACCCGGTTATGGTCCTCCGGGTCAAGGGGCTGAAGGCTCTCTCCAAGGTCCAGGTATTCCTGCCAGGTTTTCACCAGGTGCTCCAGCTGCTGCAGGCGCAGGTAGGTATGTAGCAAATCCACGGTGCGCTCCCGGAAATCTGGCAGGTCCGGTCGCAGCTTGGCCAACTGGTAAAGATGCTCCAGCGCCACAGGCCGGTCCGGGTTCGCCTGCCACAGGGCTTCGAAGCGCTTGCGGGCAGTGACGAAATCCATCCGGGCAACCGCATCCAGGGCGCGGGCGTAGTCCGCAGAGAAAGCCTCATCCCGGTCCTCCTGCTCAGGCTCGTAGAAGTCCTCACGGGCCTGGAACCAGCCTCTGCCCAGCAAAAGCACCAGGGCGGCACCAGCCACCAGTCCACCGGCATGGGCCAGGTACGCAACACCGGTAGCGCCAGCCATGACGTAGTCGTAGATTTCCTTGGCCAGCCAGACGGGAAGGATCACCAGGGCCGGTGCCCGGAAGTAGTTGAAATACACCCCGATGAAATAGAAAAAGCGGATTCGCTGCAGGCCGTAGAAAGCCACGTACATGCCCATCAGCCCGGAAATGGAGCCGGACGCTCCCACCAGCGCCACGGGCTCGTTCCAGTGGAACAGCCCGTGCACGCCCCCTGCAACGGCTCCGCACAGCAGATAGGCCAGCAGATACCGGCCCGGCCCAAGGGCTTTCTCCACGGTGTAACCCAACAGGAACAGGAAGACCAGGTTACCGATCAGGTGCCCCCAGCCGCCGTGAAGGAACTGGTAGGTGATAAACCGGTAGAGGGAAGGCTCTGCGGGAATCAGGCCTGCCTCGTTGGCGCTCAGCCGGTCGATGAAGCGCGCCTGGATAGGAGGCCGGTGCTCAGCCCAGTAACGACGTTCAACGCTGTTCATGACCAGCTCCCGGTCATCCACCAGGTAATCCATGAACGCCCGGTCACTCAGAATCGCGGCCGCCAGCCCGGCCCGCTGGCCCTCGCCTTGAAGGAACCTGAGGTATTCCAGCCGGTCTCCAGCCTCCGCCTCTCCCCGCAACTGCTGACGCTCCAGGTAATCCAGGTAAAGGGGGAGCTCCAGCTCATCCAGGTTTGCATCCAGGTAAGTTCCGATGGCCTGCCCCATAAGACGGGGATCCTTGGCCTGGTAGAACAGGAACACCAACAGACAGGCGAGCATCAGTCCCAGGGTCATCCACGGCGGATGCTTCCAGTCCAGTTTCCGTTCAGCGGGCAGGATAATCATCGACGGCCACTTTTCATCACAATTTGTCGTTGGTCAGACCGGTTTCTACCATAGCGGCGCCAGTATTTCCCGGTGTAATAGCAAGACATGGCAACAAACCGGACGAAACTTCAGCGTCCAAACCAGAAGGAGGAGACCCATGTCATACCGATGTCACAACAATGTCATTCAATCAGGTGAAACGAACCGGGTGAATGGCCACAAGGTATTGCCAAGCCCCCGGATACCAACGATAGTATGCGGGAATAAGAACAATAGCCTGACCCAATGAGATAAGGACTACGACATGACCGTACTCGTACTGGATAGCCCGGAGCTGATTGCACGCGCCGCAGCTCTCGAAGCAGCCCAGGCCAGAACACAGGTCCCGGCGGAGCAGGCCAGGGTCGTACATGGGGAGGCAGACATCCGGACTGCGGACTTGCCGTACTACCCCCGGCAGGAGGAGAGCCAGCCCGAGCGAGGGGCCGAAGCCCTCGCGTGCGTTATCTGAGACACACCAGCGCCCGGTCCTCCAGGGTTTACGGGCGCTTTACGTTTAACCTGGCAGTACTTCCCTCAGGGTTGAACCTGAATCACATTCCACACCAGCAGGATGGCCATCACCGCCATGCTGAGCCAGGTTAGCAGGATACCGACCAGGCGGGCCTTGTGTGGACCACCATGGCCATTGAACATGCCAAAGGCATGCAGGATGCGCCCGCCAACAAACGCCATACCCACCCAGTAAATCCAATGGGCACTGACGCCATTGAGTTCGCCCACCCCCATCAGTATGAGCGCGAGGGGCGCATACTCCACCAGGTTGGCCTGGGCCCGGTCAGCCACCTGGAATTCAACATCGTCGTTGATGCCAAGTCCCTGCCGGTATTTGAGCCGGTATTTTGAAACCTGGAAAGAAAGGAACAACAGCAGCAAGGCTGTCACTGCGGCATAGACAGCCGTTACAGGCATCAGCATGGATCAGGCCTTCTTGATTGCGCTGACCACCGCCAGCAGGAGTACCGCACCGACGGTAGCAGTGACCAGTTCGCCAATGCGCCCCGACGGCGATAACTGAAGCATACGGAACAGGAAGCCACCAATAAATGAGCCCACGATACCGATGCCGATGTTCGCCAGCACACCGAACCCCCGGCCCTTCATGATCAGGCCCGCCAGCCAGCCGGCCACACCACCGATTACCAGAAACAGAATCAGGTTCATCCGTGCCACTCTCCGGTTCAGGGTCCCCCGGATATGCCCGTTGAGGGCAATCAGACTCCGTCGGGATTCCATTGCACACCAAACAACAGCCAGCCCGTCTCAGGGTCTGGCTGTCCGCTTATCAGTGCATCGAGATTGCCCTGATTTTCAATCGCATGCAAGCCTCAGGCGCCGGTGGGCTGCACCTGTCCGGGCCACGGCAGGTCCCGGGTCGCTTCCACCACGAACCGCAGTGGTCCGTTGGCATCAAGGGAATCGAAGGGGTAGCAGGTAACCAGCACCAGGGAGTTCTGGTCATAGCGGTTCAATTCAATCTGCTCCTGGCGACTGTCAACAACCCGTACCGTGGCCACCCGATACCTGCGCCAGGCACCGTCAGCGAATTGCAGGCGAACCTCCTCACCGGGGCGAATACCCTTCAGGGGCCGAAAGTGGGTGTCCCGATGGCCGGCAATCACGACCGGAGTCGAGGGCCGCTCGCCGGGTTCCGGGCCGGTGACCTGGCCGGGACCGAAGGCCAGGCTTTCGCCATGCCCGCCTGACAGGACCACCAGGGCAGACGACTCCCCTGGCAGTTGCAGCTGTGCTACCGGCCAGGTATCTGCCCAGGGCCAGGGCGGGCTTTGCTGCTGGGCCGCCTGGGTGCGGGCCCACGCCAGGCTGAGCAACTCCTGGGCCATTACCGCCTTAAGCGGAATCCACAGCCCCGCCAACAGCAGGCCGGCGGAAAGCGTAACCAACATCAACAACATACGCCCCATGGTCAGGCCCTCCGAAAGCGCTGGCCAAGGGTCAGCAAGCCGGCCAACAACAGCCCGGCGAGGCCGGAGACCATCAGCAGCGGCGCAGGGGTGGCCGTCTGTGGGTAACCGATGCCTTGCCCGGCACTGCCGACCGGCATCAGCGAGGGCACAGCGGTGCGCCCCAGCGCTTCATTCACGGGCCTGGCGGGATTACGGTCAATGGCAACAAAGCTGGTGAAAGGCGTCACCAGCTGGTGAGCCAGGCCCAGGGCCAGCACCTGCTCCCGGGTCGCGCCCTCGGCCTCACCGGACAATCGCTCATCCAGCAACCGGTCCACCTGACCCCGCGCCCAGAGGCGGTGGATACCCGCGCCAGGCGCCGCCTGGTCCAATGCAAGGCTCCTTTGCCAGGCCTGGTCGCCAGGCAGCGCCCCCCTGACAACCAGGTTGCCCCCCGGTTCTGCGCCACGAGCCACCAGCATCATGGGCTCGCCCAGATACAGATCGCCCAGCCTCGCTGGAACCTGCGTACCGGCATCAAAGCCATTCGGCCAGGTCGCCCGGATACCGGTCAGCGCCGGCGCCTGCATCTTGTCAAACAGCCGGGTGAGCTGACGGCTGACTTCAGACAGATCCCCGATCGCCGTATAGGTCCCCCGCCCGAACCGGGCCGCCTGACGCATAAAGTGCATATTCGGCGCCGAACCGATGGCAACCGTGAACAGGCGACTGTCGCGCAGCTGTTGACGGATCTGCCGGAACAGCGCCTGCTCGTTACCGACCGCGCCATCGGTGACAAAAACCACCTGCCGCAGATCAGCCTGTCGGGAAGCCTCCCCTTGCAGCAGCGCAGCTTCAATGGCGGGGGCCATCTCGGTTCCACCATCGGCGTCCAGATTCCGGACGTAACGGCGGGCACGGGCCAGGTAGTCACCGGTCGCTGCCACGGCCTCCGGAAAAAGCCGGCGGGTATGGCTGTTGAACTCAACGATGTTGAACGAATCCTCCGGCGACAGGGTATCCAGCGCCGCCAGGAGGGCTTGCCGCGCCTGCCGGATCGAGTCCCCGGCCATGGAGCCGGAGGTGTCAATCACCAGGATCAGCTCTCGCGTCATTGCCTGCCGGCCCTGCTCGCCGGGCACCAGCATGGCCAGCACATAGTCTTCACCCTGCCAGCGCTCATGGAACACTGCCGCCGCTGGCTCACGCCCCCGCTGGGGCTGCCATCGCAAACGGAAGTCCCGATCCATGGCTATGGCACCTGTGACGGGACGAACGCTTACGGTGCCACCGTCGCGCACTTCGGCAATATCATGGCTGGGGCTCTCGACCCGCTCGACCGGCACCCCCGTTCGCAACTCGATGGCGACAGTTGCCTGGTGACTGCCGGCAGCGACGCCGCCGGCATAAACCTGGGCCGGAGTAATCCGGTGCGCGTCTGCCACCTCACTGGTGGGCATGGCCCAGCCGCCAGTCCATTCAGCTTGCGTCGACGCCTGCGGCAGACCCGGGATATAGCGGGGTGTGAGGGTGGTAGGTAGTCGCAGCCGGAACCCTCCACTGTCGTAGGCAACCAGCTGTTGAAAACGCAACTCGACGGTAACGGACTCGCCGGGGGGAATATTGGCCAGTCGAGTGGTGAACAGGTTGGGACGTTGCTGATCCACCCGAGCGGCCTGTCGCCCCTCTTGCCTGGCAGCCTCATACTCACGCCGTGCTTGTTCCCGTTCGCGGATTTCGCCCACCACGACCCGCTCCCCGGTGGTCATGGTCATTGCGTGGACCGAGGCATTTTCCGGCAGTGGAAAGGTATAGATTCCCTCCTGCCACTGGTCAGACTCATTACCGAACCGTTGCTGCAGGCGGATTTCTGCCACCAGGCCAGTGACCGTCACCTGGTAGTCAGTCGTCAACACCGGCGCGGGCTGGCGACCGGTTTCATTCAGGAAGTGAAACTGACCACTGCCCTGGGCCACCTGCTGTTCCGAGGCTTCCACAAACAGCGGCTGCACGAACAGCAGCATCAGCATGGCCAGCCAGAGACTGGCACCTTCCATACGTCGTAATTGTCTGCGGGTCAGGCGGCGTGGTCGATCAGGTCGGCGGTAGCCAGGTAAGGGTTGCACAGGCAGCATGGTACGGTTCCTTCTGTGTGGTTGTTGCGATGCCTCCATTAAAACGTCGGGGAACGACGAATCCGTGCTGTAATCTGGCGGGGAACCGTGCAGAAAATGATGAATTGTGGCAGACACCACCGGCGCGCTTGTCCGCCTTCGGCGGGACCGTTACATTTGGACCACGCTTTCAGAGAAGTGACCGAAAACCATGAAGAAACAGATCGTGCTGGTGGAGGACGAACCGGCCATACGGGAGAACTATCGGGATGCCTTCGAACGGCGGGGCTACCAGGTGGCGATATACGGCGACCGCGGCCATGCCTGGCAGGCCCTGAAAACCCGCCTGCCTGACCTGGCCGTTATCGACGTCGGGCTGGGCGATGAGCCAGAGGGCGGGTTCGATCTTTGCCAGGACCTGCGCCGGCTGTCCGCGACGGTGCCGATCATCTTCCTGACCGCCCGTGACAGCGATATCGACTCGGTGCACGGCCTGCGCCTGGGGGCCGACGACTACGTGACCAAGGACATGAGCCTGGATCACCTGCTGGCACGCATCACCGCCCTGCTGCGGCGGGCAGACGCCTGGGCCGAGGCACTGCAGCAACCCGATGAAGTCTTGCAGCGAGGCCACCTGAGCATCAACGTAGACCGCATGACCGTCGCCTGGAATGGCCAGCCGGTAGACCTCACCGTAACCGAGTTCTGGATGCTCCACGCACTGGCCCGCCACCCCGGCCATGTGCGCAACCGGGACCAGCTGATGCAGGCGGCCAGCACCGTCCTGGACGACAACACCGTGACGTCCCATATCAAGCGCATTCGCCGCAAGTTCCAGCAGGTTGACCCGGCATTCGACGGCATCCAGACCGCCTACGGCATGGGCTACCGCTGGCATGCCCGTGAGGTGTAGCGCTTGACCCTGAAACGGCAACTCTTCCTGGCCAGCCTGCTGATGCTGATTATCCCCTGGGCGGGCCTGCAGTTCGTGCTGGAACTGGACCAGGCCCTGCGGGACCAGGCACAGGACCAGCTCCAGGGACAGGCTCTGCGAATGGCGGATGTGGCTGCCGCAGAGCTGGGCGACCAGCCACCGCTTATGGCGCAGGAGGATGCCGTTTTAATGCACCGGGCGGACAGTCCGATTCACCCGGATGGCTACGGTCATGAATGGCCGGGATTCCAGGACGGCAATCAGTCCTGGCAAAGCCTGGACGGACAACCGGTGATTCGGTGGCAGGCGGCCTCCCATGGCCGCTATTCCTACCTGCTGGTAAATGTTCGCCGCCCCGACCCTGCCTACCTTGACCCCGCAGCCCCGGAAAAACCCCATGAATTCCTGCGACTACGGTGGCGTACCGATACGCTGGTGACCGAGCGGATCATTCATACCCCCACACCGGGCAAGGTGGTGGGTCGCTACCCCTTCAACCTCTCCCGCAGGGATCACCAGGTATCCGGAGAGTGGCATTCCGTCAACGGTGGCTACCAGGTTGAGCTACGACTGCCCCGGCTCACACCAGGCGACCAGCTTGGGTTCGAGGTGGCCTGGCCAGACCCGGCACAACCAGGCATGTACCTGACCGCCGGCACCCGGCTGGACCCCATTCCCCTGATCACCGGGCGAGATCCATCACTGGAGGCCCGGCTGGCCACCTTGTTGTCCCCGGGGCAGCAGGTGTTCGTCACCGAACCCGCTGGCTGGCTGATCGCCCGGGGCGAGGCACCCGTGCAGGCAGCGGGCCGTCATTTCGAACAACTGTCGCCCCTGGAGATTATTGAGCAGATCACCCTCACCGGCCTGCGGGCACTGGTAAGGCTCTACCAGCCCGAACCTCGCCCCATCTCTGATAATCAGGTCCATATGCTGGAACCGGGTACCGTCGGGCTGGTGCAGCGCGACGACACGGTTTCCCTGATGGCAGCGACCTCCGTCGGTAATGGCCGGCACCTCGTGCTGACCCAGTCCCTTGACCAGATCCTGGCCCTGTCCGGCAATACCCTGGGATCGGTCATTGCCCGCAGTGTGCTGCTGATCATCGGCCTGATGCTGGTGCTGCTGGGCTATGCCAGCTGGCTCTCCTGGCGCATTGCCCGACTGCAAAGGGCCGTCAACGCCAGTGTAGACCCCGACGGCCGCATACTGGGACGCATTCCTCCCAGCCGGGCCGCCGACGAGTTGGGTGAGCTGAACCGGCAATTCAGCCATATGGTCGACCGGCTGCAGGGCTACACGGATTACCTGGAGAGCTTCTCCCGCCGCCTCTCCCACGAGCTGAAAACCCCGGTGGCGGTCATCCGCTCGTCCCTGGACAACCTGGAACACGCCCGCACCGATGATGAACGTGCTGGCTACCGGGACCGGGCCCGCCAGGCCACCGACCGCCTCAGCCAGATCCTGCAGGGCATGAGCGAAGCGGCGCGGCTCGAACAGAGCTTTGACCAGGCCGACCGTGAGCCGTTCGACCTGGCCGAGGTCATCTCTGAAGCCACTGCGGCCTACCAGGGCCTGGACCCGGATCACCATATTCGCTATGAAGGTCCCGAGACGGGCTGCCGGATGACTGGTTCACCAGAGCTGATGGTGCAGTTACTGGACAAGCTGGTGGACAACGCCAGGGACTTCACCCCGGCCGGGGGGCTGATTCTGGTCACCCTCACCCGATCAGGCGATCACCTGCGGTTATCGGTCTTCAACGAAGGATCAAGCCTGCCCCGGGATCTCTCCGGGGAGATTTTCAATCCGTTTGTATCCGTGCGGAAAGGCAGTGGCGAGGGCCATCTGGGACAGGGGCTGCTCATCGTCCGCCTGATTGCTGAACACCATGATGGACAGGTTCAGGCCGGCAACCAGGTGCACAACAGCGTGCCCGGAGTACGCTTTGACGTGGACCTGCCGGCGCCTTGAATGGACCCCGGCGGGCAGGCTCAGTCAAAGTCGCCGCTGAACTGGCGGTAGAACTGCTGGGCCGTCCGCCCGCTGCGACCGCCCCGACTGGTAGCGAAGCGAATCGCATGCATGTGTAGGGTCTCCCGGTCCGCCACGCTGGGGAACAGGGCATCCACCGCCTGCAGGTAGATATCTTTCGGGAAGGGATAGAACGACAGTTGCAACCCGAAACGGTCCGCCAGCGATACCTGCTCCTCGATGGCCTCTGCCGGATGCAGTTCGCCGCCTCTTACCTCACTCTGCAGGTTATCGGCCATGAATTCCGGCATCAGGTGGCGCCGGTTGGAGGTGGCATAGACCCGCACATTCTCCGGCGGCAGTTCCAGGGAGCCTTCCAGCACACTCTTCAGGGCCTTGTAGCCGGACTCACCCGCCTCGAAGGACAGGTCATCGCAGTAGATGACAAAGCGCCAGGGCTGCTCGCTGATATCATCGACAATTTCCGTCAGGTTCACCAGGTCATCCTTGTCCACCTCAATCATTCGCAGGCCCTGTTCGCCGTAGCGGTTCAGGGCAGCCTTGATCAGGGATGACTTGCCGGTACCGCGGGAGCCCCAGAGCAATGCGTTGTTGGAGGGCAGGCCTGCCAGGAAGCGCTCGGTGTTGCGGGCCAGGGCCTGCTGCTGGCGCTCAATACCCTGTAGCTGGCCCCAGTCGATCGGGTCCAACCGGCGTATCGGGCGCAATCCCTGGCGATGCCGGCGCCAGACCGCTGCCAGGTCGCGGGACCAGTCAACCGTGTGTTCAGTCATGGTCAGGCTCCCCCTGCTGCCCGGGCCAGGTAGACCGTATTGGTCGCTTCGCGATTCTGGAACGGGTTGAAGAAGGACACAACCCTGGCCTCCGGCGCCACGAACACCGCTTCCAGCACCGCCAGGAAGTCCTCGTCCGGCGGCTCGTTGGACCACATGCCGAACATGCCGCCGGGCTTGAGCTGCCGGGCCATGCGACCAAGGGATTCGGCATTGTAGAAGGTGGCGTTGGACTCGTTCAGCAGCGCCCTCGGCGAATGGTCGATATCCAGCAGGATGGCATCGAACCGGCGCCCGGGCTGCTCAGGGTCGAAGCCCTTGTCCGGATCCGCCAGTTCGAAGAAGCTGCCGTGAATGTAGCGACAGCGCGGATCCTCGTTCAGCACCCGGCCCAGGGGGACCTTCTCCTGTTGGTGCCAGCGAATTACCGTGCCCAGTGCATCCACCACCAACAGCTCGCCTACCCGGTCGTTGCGCAGGGCCGCGTCGGCGGTATATCCCAGCCCGAGGCCGCCGACCACCACAGACAGGTCGTCGCCCTGCGTGACCTCCAGGGTCAGGTCCGCCAGCGCTACTTCCGCATCCACGAACATGCTGGACATGAGGAACTCCTCGCCCAGTTTGACCTCGTAGATGTCGCGGTCACCCAGCGCCGGAATCCGGCGGCGGCGCAGGGTAATCTCACCCAGGGGGGATGGCTGGCTGTCGATCTGTTCAAACAGAAGGCCCATGGTCCGACTCCAAGTCAAAAAACGGCATCTTACCACTTGCGGCAAACCACCACATGGTCGCGGGTGGCCGTCACTTGAATCCGCGGGAGCTGCCCCCCATCTCTCTTCAAACCCAGACGGAGATTCAACCATGAGCGACATCAAGCATGTGGTCTGCCCCCACTGCCAGAAAGCCAACCGGGTACCAGCCGATCGCCTGCAGGACCGACCCAACTGCGGCGCCTGCAAGCGGCCCCTGGTCAACGGTGATATTGCGGAACTGACCGACGGCGGCATGGCCGGTTTTGTGGGCAAGTCCGACCTGCCGGTGCTGGTGGACTTCTGGGCCAGCTGGTGCGGTCCCTGCAAGGCCATGGCGCCGAGCTTCGAAGCCGCAGCACAGCAATGGGCCGGCAAGGTGGCTTTCGCCAAGCTCAACACGGAACAGGCCCAGCAGGCCGCCGGCCAGTATGGCATCCGGAGCATTCCCACCCTGATCCTGTTCCGGGGTGGCCGGGAGGTGGCCCGTCAGAGTGGCGCCATGCAGGCCAGCCAGCTCAACGCCTGGCTGCAGCAACAGCTATAGCGGGACCGAGAAACTACCAGCTGCCGGAATTCTCCATACTGGCCCATGGTTCCTTTATCGGCAGGGATTCACCTTTCTGGAGGAGTTCGACGGAGATGCCGTCCGGGGAGCGAACAAAGGCCATGCGACCGTCCCGGGGCGGGCGGTTGATGGTAACGCCGTGGTCCTGCAGGTGCTGGCACAGGTGATAGATATCATCCACCTCATAGGCCAGGTGCCCGAAATTGCGACCGCCGGTGTACTCCTCAGGGTCCCAGTTCCAGGTCAGTTCGACCATGGGGGCCTGCTCGTCCCGGGCCCGGTGCTCGTCATCCGGGGCAGCCAGGAAGACCAGGGTGAAGCGCCCCTTTTCCACATCCTTGCGCCGAACCTGCCTGAGACCCAGCAGGTTGCAGTAAAAATGCAGCGACTCATCCAGGTCTCTGACCCGGACCATGGTGTGCAGATATCTCATGGCTGGCTCCGTTCATTGTTCAGGGCCACCAGTTTAGCCGGTCCGGAAGCCCTGACAGAAGCCTTTGCAACGTCATAGGGCATGGTTTTTCAAAAAGGGATCTTACAAGTTGGTAAATTGCCAACCCTTCGGTGTCGCCGCTTTCACCGGCCCCACATCATGGCCATAGGAGTCTGCGCAACGTAAGCACGGAGTCCTCCGCTGGCTCACAGACCACTACCGACAATCGATACGGAGATCCCATGACTATCCCGCGTCTACTGATGCTCTGCCTGCTGGCCCTGCCGGTCACCCAGGCACCCGCACATTCCACGCTCAGCGATATCACCAGCGGTGGCGAAGAAAAGGTCACCCTGCCGGTGGTGCCGGAGAGCAAGTTGCTGATCCACGCCACCCGGGGCATCGATGTCAGTTCCGGTGACGGTCCAGTACAGAGCCTGCCGCTGGCCGTATTCCTGACCCGCCAGACACCGCAAGAGGTGGTCGAGTGGTACCGGGAGGCCTTGCCGGAATACGAGGTACTGACGGACAAGAGCGGCCAACAGGTCCAGATCCTCCGGGAAACCGGTCCGGACACCACCGTGGACAGCCCGGATACCTATCGCATTCCCAATATCCGCATACGCCCCACAGACGCCCGCATGGCAACCCATATGAAGGGCGCCAAAACCATGCTGCAGGTGTACTACTTACCGGCCTACGGCAAAACGGAGAGCGACGGCGACTCCTGAACATCAGTGGATTTGATGGTGGGTGTCGAAATATTCCGATTTCAGGGTCTGGCGGGCTGAACTAGAGTAGTCGGCATATTGAAACCCCCAACCGGAACGGACTGAAAGGAGCTGCCCCATGGCAAAGGTACTGGTGCTTTACTATTCAATGTACGGACATATGGAAACCATGGCCAAGGCCGTGGCCGAAGGCGCACAGGGTGTTTCCGGCGCGGAAGTCACCGTCAAGCGAATTCCCGAGACCATGGACGCTGAAGCCTTCGCCAATGCTGGCGGCAAGGTTGACCAGCCGTACCAGGAGGCCTCTCCGGGTGAACTGGCGGACTACGACGCCATCCTGGTGGGAACGCCGACCCGCTTCGGCAATATGTCCGGCCAGGTACGCACTTTCTTTGACCAGACCGGCGGCCTCTGGGCCCAGGGCAAGCTGTTTGGCAAGCTGGCCAGTGTATTCACCTCCACCGGCACCGGTGGCGGCGAGGAACAGACCATAACCACCACCTGGGTGACCCTGGCCCACCATGGCATGACCCTGGTACCCATCGGCTACGGCACCCCGGAACTCTTCGATATTTCGAAGGTCAGTGGTGGTACGCCCTACGGTGCTTCCACCTACGCCGGGGGCGATGGCTCCCGTCAGCCGGACGATCGCGAGCTGGCCATTGCCCGCTTCCAGGGCAAACACGTGGCAGAGCTGGCGGTGAAACTGTTCAGCTGAACCCATGTCTGGCAGCCGGAGCACTCCGGCTGTTCCTGGCCGGAGGTTCCCATGACGCACCAATGGTCACGACGCCGGCGGCGCCTGCTTCAGGCACTCGCCGCCGGCACTGCACTGACTGCCCTTCCCGTTTCCTGGGGCCGGGCATCACCCTCTCCCATTACCCGTCGCTCGCCCACAGGCGGCAGCGGCATACCCGCCGTCGGGCTGGGCACCTGGATTACCTTCAATGTCGGCGACAACCAGCGCCTGCTGGACAGCTGCGCCAACGTGATGAAAGCCTTTTTCGACGGCGGCGGTACGGTGATCGACTCCTCCCCCATGTACGGTTCATCCCAGAATACCGTGGGCTATGGCCTGGACAAGCTGGACGCCCGTGATCGGGTATTCGCCGCCGACAAGGTCTGGACCCGGGACGGCGACGCCACCCGGCGCCAGCAACGTGAATCAGCGGATCTTTGGCGGGTGAAGCAGTTCGACCTGCTGCAGGTGCACAACCTGGTGAGCTGGCGGGAACACCTGGATACGCTCAAGGCCATGAAGGAAGAGGGTGCCGTAGGCAGCATTGGTATCACCACCTCCCACGGACGCCGGCACCGGGAGCTGGAACAGATTATGGCTTCCGAACCCATCGACTTTGTCCAGCTGACCTACAACCCGGTGGACCGGGAAGCGGAGGAGCGGTTGCTGCCACTGGCCCGGGAGAAAGGCATCGGTGTGATCGTCAATCGCCCGTTTCGCCAGGGTGCCCTGACCGAGCGACTGGCCAAAGAACCGCTCCCGGACTGGGCAGCAGATGTGGGCGCGAACTCGTGGGCCCAGCTCATTCTCAAGTTCATCCTCGCCCACCCGGCGGTTACCTGCGCCATTCCCGCCACCACCCGGGTGGACCACGTGCGGGAAAACCTGGCCGCCGCCCAGGCGCCACTGCCAGACGACGACTTGCGGGAACGGATTAGCGACACCATACGGTCTCTCTGATGGAGACGCTGTTCAGCTACCACCCGCGGGACCTGTTGCTGTTCTCGCCCCGGGTCTACTGGACCCTGGTGGCCGGCAATAACGAGGTCTACTGGCCCCTTGCCTTGCTGGCACCCGTGGTTGGCCTGTGGCTGATGTGGACACTGGCCAAACTGGGCCAGGCCAGGCAAAGGACAGGCCTCGCCGTCCTGGGAGCTGCCTGGCTGTTTGTGACCTGGTCCTTCCTGTGGGCCGAGTACCGCTCCATTAACTGGGCGATCACCTGGGCCATCGGGCCGTTTGTACTGCAGGGATGCCTGCTACTGGTGCTGGCCGGAACGGCCGGTTCGACCTCGATACCGGCACGCCATCGCTACCTGATCGCCATGATGCTTGTCGCCTGGGGCACCCTGATACATCCTCTCGGGTTTCTCCTGGACGATCGGCCCCTGGGCGAGGCCGACAGCTGGCTGCTGTTCCCGGATCCCCTGTCAATCACCACGCTGGGCGTTGTGCTGGCAATCGCCCGTGGCCGCTGGCTGGCGCTTTCGCTACCGATACCGCTGCTGTGGAGCCTGGTCGGGGGCACTACCCTGCTGGGACTGGGTTCGCCGATCGGTTGGGGAATGTTGGCAGGTGCCGGCCTGGCACTGGCAGCTTGGCTACCATTGACCCGTTGACGTTACAGCCAGCGCGGCACCTGTTGACGGTAATGGGTGTAGGGCTCGCCATAAAGTTCCGCGAGGGCTGCTTCCTCTGCCAGTGCCTGGCGACGAATAACCCAGGCACCAACCAGCAGGCAGACCAGTGAGAACAGGCTTGGCAGGGCCAGGAAGAAACCCAGCTGACCCAGCATGACCGACAGGAACAGCGGGTTGCGGGTGCGGGCGTAGGGGCCGGAGGTAATCAGCACCGGCTTCTGCTCCCGGTCAATGCCGGAACGCCAGTCGGCGTGCATATAGGCCTGAAGATAACTGGCCAGGCCAAAGGACGCCAGCAGCACCAACACCCCCGTCAGCAACACCGGCGGCTGGTACAGCCAGCCAATCACCCCAAGCCAGGGATCAATGGGCCAGGCCATGCGTGCCAGGCACACCAGCAGGATAGCCGCCCGGAAGACATTGAACAGTTGCCGGTTCCACCAGGTGGCCGTGCCGGACTTGCCGTAATTGATATGGCTGAACCCCAGCCGGGCATAGAGCCCGAGGGCGCGGCAGGCAAACAGAATACCGATCAGCAGGAAGAAACTGCCCAGGAAGTGTCGTGTAAAGAGGTCTACTGCCATGAAAGCCGCAAGGTCCGGTCGCACTCGGAAAGAACCCAAGGGTACCGGACCGCTGCCCTGTGGAAAAGTCCGTCAGTCGGCTGCCTGCAGCGCGGCTGACAGACCCGGGCCCTGGTTCAGCGCAGTCCCATACAGTTGGCGTAGTAGGTGGTGGTGGCAGGCCAGTCAGAGAACACACCGATCACGCCTACGTCCTGTGCCAGCACATCCAGTACTGTCAGCATGTCGCCGTCGTTGTTGATGGCGTCGTTCACGGTCTGGTAGTACCAGCCACCGCCGTTGGCCAGGGGACCGCTGCGCTCCAGACTCCAGGCAATCAGGTCGAGGCCGGCAACGCGGGCATTCTCCGCGTACTCGGAGGGAACGATCTCCTGGTGGCCATTGAGGGCCAGCATCTTCCAGATCGCCGGTGCCAGCACGTTCACACCCTGGGCACGAAGGTTTTCCATATAGGCCAGGGAGGCGGTTTCCGGGGTTATGGGTGACTCATCCAGGAATACCGCCTGGCGACCAAATCGCGGAGTCTCGTTGACCCAGAACAGCACATCCTCCAGCTGGAACGACTGGGGCCAGACATTTTTCGGGTTCACACCCGCATCCACGTAGTCCTGGATCATCTGGCGGGCGTAGTCCTGCTGGCTGTAATCCCCTTCATAGGGCATGTCCACCACCGGGGTTTTCAGCTCCGGCGTCATCTTCACACCCAGGGCCTTGAACAACTCGATGCTTTCCCGGTGGCTGAGCAGGGTACCCCGGCTTGCATAGAGATCCGTGCGCCAGTCAGCGGTGCCGCCTACGTATTCTTCCGGCGTGGTCGCCATGGGGTCGAATGCGTCCATCTTGCCTTCGAGGGACTTGAACTCTTCAAGGGTGATGTCGCTGGTACGACATTCGGCCTGGGCCGGTGTGCCGCTGGCTGGATCCGCCGGCACAAAAGGCTGGGTACACTTGGCGTTCAGTTCCGGGATGGTGACAATATTGGTGGTGGTATGCAGGTCATTCTGGGCGTGTCGGCACACCAGCTCGCGGTCGGCGGTAAAGGCCACGTCACACTCCAGGATGCCGGCACCCATCTTCGCGGCTGCCACGTAGGATTCCATGGTGTGCTCCGGGAACTGCAAGGGCGCGCCCCGGTGACCGATCGAAAAGTCCGTGCGACCCATGGGCTTGTTGTCACACTGCTGCAGACGGTCCTTGAGCGGGCCGTCATCCATATCATTCACCAGCCAGTCGGGGCGCGGCCCCACCTGGATGCCGGCATGGCGATGTTTCATGTCCTTCTTGAGCTTGTCGAACCTGTCCTGCAGCCTTTCCAGCCCGGGAGGCAACGACTCCCCGTGCTGCCAGCCCCTGGCGGATGCCGTATCAGGCAGGTTGAAAGCCGCTACCATCAGCGACACGGCCAGTGTCATTGAACCTGTTACTGTGCGTTTCATAACCACTCCTTAGTCAGCGTCAGACCAGTACTACAGTGCCCTCCTGGTCACAGATAAATCGGTCAGAAAGAAGCCGGGCACGAGGTGAGTGTCCATGGATCCGGTGACAGTGGTTTGACGCTCCGGTGACACTGGCTAACCACCCCTTGTGGGCCTTCCGTGACCCGATGGCACAGCTGGCCATAAGCACGCTATGCTGTAGCCGCCCCACAATCGGCTTCCAAGTGATTCCAGGAGTTTTCCATGCCTGTCAGGTTCCGGCATAGCATTTTTCTCACCAGTCTGATTCTCGCAGGGTGTGCCTCATCCACGGCGCCCGAACCGCCAGCCAACGCGCAATCAACGACGGACAGCCGCGCCCTGCCCTGGCCCATGGAAACCCTGCGCTATACCTGTGAGGACGGGGTGGAGCTGCAGGTGGCCTACTACCAGCCGGCGGAGGGGGATGACCTGGCGGCCATGCTCCATGACGGTACGCTTCACCTGCTGCGACCCTGGCCGGCGGCGTCCGGCTCCCGCTATATCTCCTTTGATGAACAGGTGGGGCTGCGCTGGCACATAAAGGGGCGCGAAGGCATCCTGCAGCGACTGGCACCGGACCACACTGCCGAGGTGGAAACATTGCTGGACAACTGCATCGGCCGGCCGGGACCGTAACGCCCCGGCCCGACAATCAGCCTTCGGGGCGGCGATCACCGTTGACAAAGTTCGCCACGAACACGGCCTGGCCGTACTGCTCGAACGCCCACTTCATGGTGTCGGACAGCACCCGCATGACCTGGTCGTACTCGCCGAACACCTGGGTGCTCATGCGGTTGGCGTAGACATCAAGGCCACTGCGCTGCAGGCGATCGATCACATCCTTGATGGGCGGTTTGTGGTTGTCAGTGAAGGGATAGAAGCTAAGTTGCACGGACAGTTCCATGGCAGTCTCCTCCTGTAAGGGGCTTGTGCTCCTCCATTGAGACTAGCACTCCAGGGTGCGCTCCCGGAAGCCGTCATCCGGGTCCAGGAAACGCACCCGGGCGGTGTTGAAGTTGAGATCAACGAACAGGTGGCAGTAATAATCCCCGTGGCGCCAGGCCATGGCCACACTGGAGTTGTTGGAATAGTTCAGCTCGAACCGGCCATCGAACGCGGGATACTGGCTTCGGAACTGCATCAGGGTGAGCAGCCGCCGTATAACCGGTTGCGCCATGGCCTCGTCGGCTTCTTCCAGAGAGTAGAAGTGGCGGTTGATGTCCCGCAGCTCCCCGGTCTGCTCCATCAATTGCTGGTCATTACACCCGGCCATCAATCCCACGTAATAGACCTGGGGAATACCCGGCGTGAAGAACTGGATAGCCCGGGCGGCAATGTAGGCATCGTCATTCTGCATCAGCGCGTCATAGAAGGTACAGGTGAGCTGATAGATTGAGCCGACACTGTGCACATTCGCCGCAGAACGACGCAGGATGGGATCGGCACTGCGGGCCTCGATATTGTCGATCAGGTCCTGGATGGCCTGGTCCGGCAGCACCCCCTCCACATCCGGAATGCAGATGCCATCATGGGTGTCCAGTACCGTGACCTGGTTGCGGGGGCACATGCGCAACCAGTGCTTGAGGTGAACGCTGTTTGCCGCCAGCAGCGAATAGAGCACCAATGGCGGCAGCGCAAAGCCGTAGGGGTGCATATTCCGCCGCGCGATGGCGTACTGGTAACTGGTGTGGTCATGCACCTCCGGCAGGCATTCGGCCCCGTAACGATGGGCCACTTCGTTGACCCACTCGAGGATACGGTAGACCTCCGGCTCCACCAGGAAACAACTGGTGCCGATGCGCTTGGTGGTGTAACCGAAGGCATCCAGCCGCAGCAGCTTGATACCCTTGCCGGTCAGGAAGCGGATGTAGTGCTCCATCAGCGCATAGGTTTTGTCCGACTCGTAGTTCAGATCGATCTGCCGTTCGGTGAACGTGCACCAGACCTGGCCTTTGCTGCCGTCGGCAAAGGTCACCTCCCGGAAAGGCTCTTTTTCCTTGCGGATATGGATCTTTGCCAGGTCATCCGGGCTGATATTGCCAAAACGATGCACATGCACAAACAGGTCGGCGTACTCGGACTGATAGCCGTGGCGAACGAAATCCCGGAACTCCGGCGACTCGTCGGAAATATGGTTCACCGTGAGATCAGCGCAGATATCGTAGCGACTCGCCAGCCGTTCAATATCCGCCCAGGTGCCCACGGCCGGATCCACCTCGGTATGGGTCAGGGGCGAGAAGCCACCGTCCGCATTGGATGGGTAGAATGGCAGGATATGGGCGCCACCAATGGCATCCGCAAGGTGCCGGTCGATAAACGTCCCCAGATCCGCCAGGTTGCGGCCGATGCGATTGGGATAGCACATCAGCTGGACAGCATTGCGAAGGCTCATGGTTACTCCCGGATGAACGTGGGCTCCTTGAGTGTCAGGCTACCGAGGTCAGTGGCTTCAACCGTTTTCCCGCCCTGGCCAGCCGCTGCTTTCGACGACGGCCTACTGCCTCCAGGAACTCCCGGCCCCAGGATTCAATGTCATGGTAGCTGACCACTTCGTATCCTTTCTGCAGCCGGTCTTTGGCCTCTTCCTTCCCCATGGCAAGGGCCAGGTAACAGGTACGCGCCATTTCCCCAGGGTCGTGGGGGTTGGTGAGCAGTGCGCCCCGTAACTCCGCTGCCGCGCCGGCAAACTCTGACAGCACCAGTACGCCGCGCCCGTCGGTCATGCCCTGGGTGGCCACATACTCCTTGGCTACCAGGTTGAGACCATCCCGCAGCGGGGTGATCCACATGACATCCGCCATGGCATACCAGGCCACCAGCTCCTCGAACGGGAACCCCCGGAAGAAAAACTGGATCGGCGCCCAGCCAACCGTCGCATACTGGCCGTTGATCCGGCCCACCGCCTGCTCGATATCCTGCTGCAGCTGCTGGTAGACGGTCATTTCCCGGGCGGCCGGTACGCAAACCACCATCAGGGTGACCTTGCCCACCAGCTCCGGGTGCTCCGCCAGCAACTGCTCGAACGCCTCCAGTTTTTGCAGGATACCCTTGGTGTAGTCGAGTCGCTCCACAGACAGCACCAGGCGCGTAGTACCCAGCTCGCTACGCAGCTCCTCCATCCGCTGCCGGACATCCTGCTGCTCCAGCGCGGCGGCCACCCGGTTGAGATCCAGCCCCACCGGGTGGGCGCCCAGACCAATCTCCCGGTCATTGACGGAAATGGTGGTGGTCATCTCATCGAGCCCCACCGCGCAGCCATAGGTGAGGAATCGGGGCGCACAGCCGGTGCGGTCCACCACGTCCAGCGGGGTGACGCCCCGGGCCACGTCCACGAAGTTCTCCGCCTGGCGAGGGATGTGGAAGCCGATGTAGTCGCACTGCAGCAGGCTACCCACAATCTCCCGCCGCCAGGGCAGCACGTTGAACACGTCCGCCGAGGGAAAATAGGTATGGTGGAAGAAGGCGATGGTCAGGTCCGGGCGTAGCTCCCGCAGGAAGGCAGGCACCATCCAAAGGTTGTAGTCGTGGATCCATACCACCGCATTCTCAGCCGCCTCCGCCGCCGTGCGCTCAGCGAACAGTCGGTTTACCTTCAGGAACACCTGCCAGTGATCTTCCCGGAACGAGGCCCGCTCCCAGAAGGTATGCAGGGTGGGCCAGAAGGCCTCCTTGGAAAACCGCTTGTAGAAGATATCCACATCGTGCTTCGTTAGCTGGACCCTCGCCGCCCGCAGCCTTGCATAGCGGCTGGTATCCACCTCGGTATGGGTCTCGAAGGCACCCAGGGCGGGGTCGTGCACCGACCAGGCCACCCAGGAGCCGGCCTTGCCGTCGGCAAAGAAGCTCAGCAGCGTGGGAATGATGCCATTGGGTGAGGTGGGGCGGCGGCGCACCTGGGTGCCATTTTCCACCACTTCCTCGTAGGGCAGCCGGTGGTACACGATGACCAGGTCGGACTTGCCGGGCTTGAGGATGTCCCGGGCCTCCGCGTCCATCCCATTGGGGCCGAGAAACCCGAAATGGCCGATGGCCTCCAGAATCCCGCCACAGCCGGAAAGGGTGGCATGGTAGACCCGGGCACGGCTTTCAGTGGCGTCCAGCAGACCGGGCTCGGACTCCCCCACGCAGACCCCGATAAAACCCTGCTCGAACATCGACAGGTCGTTGAGGGTGTCACCCGCCACCAGCACGTTTTCCGGATCAGCGTCCAGGTGCTCCACCAGGCGCCGCAAGGTACGGCCCTTGTTCACCCCCGGCGGCAACACATCCAGGTACTGGCCAGCGGAATACAGCAGGTCACAGGCCAGCGCATCCACTGCCGCAACCACGTGATCGGTCACCGCTTCGGGTTCGCACAAAAAGGAGCAACGCCTTTCCTGGGGTACTTCCTGGCGGCGCAGTCCGGCAAAACCCGCCAATGCATCTTCCACTGCGTGTTCGCCGGGCCAGTACTGCTCGATCTCCGCCTGGATCCCACCCACTGGCTGCTGGCTGCCGCCATCGACCACCGTGCAGCCCACATCACAGATAATATAATCCGGCTGCGGCAGGGTGGGATCAGACAGCAGGGGCAGTACCGACTCCAGCCCGCGGCCGGTGACGAAGACCAGGGTCATGTCGGGGTGGGTGGAGATCAACTGGTAGAGTTTCAGGCGATTCTCCGGATCGCCGGCGAGGAAGGTTCCATCAAGGTCTGTGGCAAGTATCACGGTCACTCCTGGCCCGGGGCCTCAGGTGCATGTTGCTTGCAGAGGTCGGTGCAGGTTCTGTGCCGGCGGGTGTTTTTCTGACCGGAAATCAGGGGGCTCGGGTTTATTACCCCAGTTCCGGAGAGACGTTTCAGCGAGGCAAACGTTATTTTGCACCATCACGGTGCATCAACATCCCTGCCGGGGCCAGTTCTCAGGGACGACGAAGACCCGTTCCACCTCGATCCACTGGCCGGAGGCCGCGTCCTCGCTGAGGACAGCGAACAGTCGGGGGCGGGCATGCTCAGCTACGGTATCCATTACCCGCGCAGCCAGCTCGGGATCCGGTCTGTCTGGCTGGGACCATGGGCCCAGCCAGTGGGGCTTGTGCAGGGGTACCCAGGCAGCCATATCCTGGTCGGCAAGATCATGACGGTACAGCCACGTTCCCCTGAGGTGATCCGCCGGTACGAAATCCGGCACGGTCAACGGGGTATCCGGCGGATAAAAAAGGTAGCCAGGCATGAAGATCCTGGAGGTCACGGGCCCGGGAATACCCAGGTCTGTCATGGCCTTCCGGGCCTCTGGCCGCTCGGTCAGGCGACTCTGGTGCTCCAGCAACCGTCGCACTTTCCGGTCCAGCCGATCCCGGCTGTTGGGGCCGTACCACAGAGTATCGTTCCCATCCTGTTGATAGCCCAGATAGAACTTTACCGCGATCTCATGGTGCTCGACCTCATTGGTCACCGGGTTCCGCAACAGGAAATCCAGTTCGCCCAGGGTGCGTCCTGATCCGTCCCTGACCTGCAGATTTTTCGCCAGCAACTGCCAACCCAGCAGATGGGTCATAACGCACTCATAGAGACGTTCAAAGTAGTAGCCGAGGCGAGGGTTCGCAGGCTCATTCAGGACAGCCGGGCGACTGCCCGGATCCGCAGCCCACCGGGCCAGGCGGGCATCCAGGTCAGACGGCAGTTGATCCTGCAGGACAAGGGACTGCTCACAGTGAAGTAGCTGCGGTGCACGGCACAGCCAGTCGAGGTGCCCTGCCGTTCGCCACTGGTATTGCATGAAAGCCGCTCCTCAGCCTCTGTTCAGGCGTTGTTCCCTTCACTCACCGGCCCCAGCCAGCCGCAGCGGGCAAAGGTGTAATACAGCAGGGGTACAACCACCACCGTGAGCAGGGTTGAAAGCGCCAGCCCAAACACCAGCGAGATGGCCAGGCCGTTGAAGATCGGGTCACTGAGAATGAACCAGGCGCCCACCATGGCCGAAATGGCGGTCAATGCAATGGGCTTGATACGCACGGCACCGGCAGATACCACTGCCTCTTCAAGTGCCATGCCCTCATCCAGCAACTGACGGATAAACACCACCAAAAGGATGGAGTTGCGCACGATGATGCCCGCCAGGGCGATCATCCCGATCATGCTGGTGGCGGTAAACTCCCGCCCCAGCAGCGCGTGGCCCGGCATGATACCAATCAACGTCAGGGGAATCGGGGCCATCACCACCAGCGGCAGCAGGTAGGACCGGAACTGGGCCACCAGCAGCACGAAAATGGCAAACACGCCCACGCTGTAGGCCGCCCCCATGTCCCGGAAGGTTTCATAGGTAATCTGCCACTCCCCATCCCATTTCAGGGTACCTCGCTCGGGCAGGTCCGGCTGGCGGATGTAATACTGCTCCGGCGCATCGTCCTGGTCCTCCAGCCAACTGACCATGCGGAACATGCCATACAGCGGCGAGTCGGTATCGCCGGCCATATCCGCCGTCACATAGGTCACCGGCAGCAGGTCCTTGTGATAACGTGCCCCGGCCCAGTCGGCCTCATGGATTTCGGCAATGCTGGCCAGCGGCACCAGGTGACCGTCACGGCTGCGCACGGCCAACGACAGCAGGGTGGCCTGCTGGGATTTGTCGCCTTCATCCAGGATCACCCGGATGGGCACAGGGTACTTGGCGTTGTCGTCATGCAGGTAACTGACCCCGGCACCGCCCAGGGCAGTCTGCAGCGTGGACACCACCTGTGCCTGGGAAACCCCGAGCCGGGCGGCACGGTCCCGGTCCACCACCACTTCCCACTGGCGGGTCGGCGCCTCAATGGTGGTGTCGATATCCACCAGTCCGTCGATCTCCTTCATACCGGCCACCAGCCGTTCAGCGAGCTCCCGCCGGCGCCACTCATCCGCGGCATAGACTTCCGCCACCACCGGTGAGAGCACCGGAGGACCGGGGGGCACTTCAACGATTTTGACACTGGCGCCGTGGCGCTCGCCGATAGCCCGAAGGGGCTCCCTCAGGGACAGGGCAATATCGTGGGACTGGCGACTGCGCTGCTCCTCATCCGCCAGATTGACCTGCAGGTCGCCCTGCCAGGGTTCGCTGCGCAGGTAGTACTGACGCACCAGTCCGTTGAAGTTGATCGGGGAAGCGGTGCCCGCATAGGCCTGCCAGTTCGCCACCTCGTCCACGGTTTCCAGGTACTGGCCCATTTCCGTCAGGACCCGACGTGTCTGCTCCATGGGTGTACGCTCTGGCATGTCCACCACAACCTGCAGCTCCGACTTGTTGTCGAAGGGCAGCATTTTGAGGATCACCAGCATGAACACCGGCAATGAGGCCGCCGCGACAGTCAGCCCCACTACGCCCAGCCCAAGGAACCGCCGGCGCCAGGAGTGTTCTCCAAGAAACGGGCCCAGAATCGTACGAAAGACCTTCATCGACACTGGGCTGACGCCATCGGCGGAGCTGCCCTGCTCCTCGTTGTTCTCCTGGTCGCCGTCTGACAGGTCCTCACCATGCTTGCGCTTGAGCAACCGCATGGCCAGCCAGGGCGCGACGACAAAGGCAACGATCTGGGACAGCACCATACCGGCGGAGGCGTTAATGGGAATCGGGCTCATATAGGGGCCCATCAGGCCGGTGACAAAGGCCATGGGAATCAGCGCGGCCATAATGGTCAGGCTCGCCATGATGGTCGGCGTACCCACCTCGTCCACCGCAACCGGGATAATGTCTTTCAGCGGCCAGTGGGAGTTGCGGATGCGTCGGTTGATATTCTCGGTGATGACAATGCCGTCATCCACCAGGATGCCGATGGAGAAGATCAGGGCGAACAGCGAGACCCGGTTGAGGGTGAAGCCCCAGGCCCAGGAAAACACCAGGGTCAGCAGCAGCGTCACCAGCACGGCAATCCCGACGATGGTGGCCTGGCGCCAGCCCATGGCTGCCAGTACCAGCAGCACGACACACAGCGTGGCAGATACCAGGTCGGTAATCAGCTTGCGGGCCTTGTCGGAGGCGGTCACGCCGTAATCCCGGGTGACGACCACTTCGATATCCTCCGGCAGGGCCCGGTTGCGGAGCAACTCCAGCCGGTGTTCGATGGCCCGGGTGATATCGATGGCGTTCTCACCGGGCTTCTTGGCAATGGCCAGGGTCACCGCCGGGTACAGTGTTCCGATGTCGCCCCTGCGACCGTCGTCACTTGCCGGCCCCAGGCCCATGGTGACGCTCTGGTCAGGCACGGTGCCGCCGCGGGAGACCTCGGCCACGTCCGCCAGGAAAATCGGTGCACCATCCTGCATGCCGACCACCAGGCGCCTTACGCTGTCCACCGTTTCCAGCAGGGTGCCGGACTGTACCGGGATCGACAGGTTATCACGGGTTACCCGGGCTTCCTGGCTACTGGTGTTGGCGGCCACCAGAGCCTGCTGAAGGTCATCCACGGTGAGGTTGAAGCCCTTGAGCAGGGCCGGGTCAAAGCGCACGTCCACCCGGTCCGGTATGCCGCCAACGGTATAGATATCCCGGGTGCCGGGTACCCGCTTCAGGGCTACTTCCAGGGTATGGGCCAGGCGGGTGAGCTCCTCGCCGGTATGACGATTGGTCGGGTCATACAGGGTGAGCGTCATGATGGGCACATCATCGATGGAGCGGGGCTTGATCACTGGCTGACTGGCACCCAGGTCCGGCGGCAGCCAGTCCTGGTTGGAATACACCTGGTTGTAGAGACGGACCAGCGCATCCTGGCGGGTAATGCCCACCGCGAACTCCACCGTGATCACCGCCTGCCCCTGGCGGGACACGGAGTAAACGTGCTCTACACCAGCGATTTCGCTCATGACCTGCTCGGCCGGCGTGGCGATAACGTTTTCCACTTCCCGGGTGCTGGCACCGGGTAGCGCCACCATGATATCCGCCATGGTGACGTCAATCTGCGGCTCTTCCTCCTTGGGCGTGACCACCACCGCCATAACACCGAGGAGGATAGCCAGTACGGTGAGCAAAGGGGTCAGTCGGGAATCCTGGAAGACCCGGGCAATCGCTCCGGAGGGGCCTGTCGGCGGCAGCTCGCGACTCACTCCTCACCTCCTGCCCGGGGTGCCAGTTGCTCCGTACCCACCAACGATTGCGGGTTTACCACCAGGCGTTCACCCTCAGAGAGGCCGGCAAGGATCTCCACCTGGCCACCCTGGCGCCCCCCGGTGCGCACCTGGCGCAACCGTGGGCGGCCTTCACCCTCGCCTTCCATCACAAAGACGGCTCGCAGTTCACTGCGGTGAATCACACTGCTTTCCGGTACCAGGATCACCTGGCGCTCACTGACCGGCACGGACACTTTCACCAGCATGCCCGGAAACAGGGTACCGTTGGGCTCGGTCAGGCTCATACGGACACGGAAGGTATGGGTGCCGGGGTTGGCGTAGGGATAGAAAGTCATCTCGCCGGTGGCAATGGCGCGGCCGTCATCCAGGGTGACCCGGGCCCGGCGCTGGTCCCTGGCCACGCCGGCGTATTTCTGGGGCAGGTCCACTACCACCCGCAACTGCTCCAGGGAAAGGCCGCTGATCAGGGGCTGGCCGGGGCTGACGGCTTCCCCGATCTCCACATGGCGCTCGGTCACGATACCACCATAGGGCGCCTCGACCCGGGTGTAGGACAACTGTTTTTCGGCTTCCTCAACCACACTACGGGCCCGCTCTACCCGGGCATTGGCGGATGCGAGGTTATTATTGGCCTGGTCGTATTCCTGCCGTGATACCAGCCCCCGGTCGTAGAGTTCATCAATGCGCCGAAAGCGCTGACGGGCATCGGACAGGCCGGAGCGAGCCTCCTCCAGGCCGGCTGCCGCCTGGGCCAGGCGGGACTGCTGCTCGCTGTCCTCCAGCCGCGCAATCAACGCTCCGGCCGGCACCGAATCATCCACATCAAAGGGCAATTCCATGACCTTGCCGCTGGCCTGTGCAGAGACGGTGCTTTGCTGGACCGCCTCGATCAGCCCATCCAGCTGGACCACTTCTTCGAAGGTACCCCGCTCTACCGTGCTGACCCGCACTTCCGCAAGGACAGGCACCGCCAGCACCGCCATTCCCAACAAACACCAACGCAGCATTACCATCACCCGAACCCCACAGCGCGACCATTCATTTACGTTATAACCTTATGAGATATATGGTGACATGTCAGTATAGTCCGGTATACAGCAACCACCGCCTGCAGCCTGATGCCGATCAATTCCGGACGACTCCGCTGATACCCGCAAGCACGAATGGAGGATAATGCGGTGCTACTGAGGCAGAATGTCGCGGCATACCCTCCCAGGAGCGCACTATAATCTCGCCATGAAACTGCACACCATTTCCCAGGCAGGATTCCGCCAGTCTGCCCGCTACCTGTTACTGATGCGTCTCTCCATGGTAACCATGGAGTGGCTTGCGCTGGCCACGCTGTGGTTCCTGGCGCCCCCCCTGGCCGGACCCGCACCCTTGCTGGTTACTATAGCCCACGCACTGTTTGCAGCGGCGAGCTGGCTATGGATGACCCGTCATCCGCCAAGACTGGCGTTACCGGTCACCTTCTCGCTGGCGGCAGACCTGGTCGCGCTGGGTATCTGGCTGGCACTGACCGGCGGCTCCACAAACCCGCTGGTCTCCCTGTTACTGCTGCCCCTGGCCACCGGCCTGGTCCTGATTCCGCTTCGTCACAGCCTGGTGATTACACTGCTGGCCATTACCGTCTATACCCTGTTGATGCTTTACCCGGTACCGCCGCCGGCCGACCTGACCCGGGCAGCCTATATGCAGCTGCACCTGATGGGCATGTGGGGCACCTTTGCCCTGACCGCAGCCATCATGCTGGTGGTCGTAGGGTCGCTGGCAAGCCAGCTAAGGGAACAGCAGCAGGCCCTGGCCCGAAGCCGTGAGGAGCGCCTCCGGGACGAGCAGGTCATTGCCCTGGGCCTGTCAGCCGCCAACGTGGCCCACCGGCTCGGCACCCCCCTGAATACCATGACACTGGTGGTGGACGACCTGAAACTGGCACCCGAGTGCACCGCCTTCCGCGAAGACCTGGAACTGCTGGACCAGCAACTGGGTCTGTGCCGTGAGCAACTACAGACCATGACAGAAGCCGCTGTCAGGGCACGGGAGGCAGCCACCGAAACCCTGCCCCTGGCCCGGTGGCAACAAAGGCTGCGGGAATCCGCCACCCTGCTGTGGCCGGGCGCCCGAATCCAGTGGCCACAGAACCCGCCCGAAGCGGCAGTCCGGGTGGACGCCACCCTGGACCAGGCGGTACTCAACCTGATAGCTAATGCCCTGCGAGCAAGCCCTGAGGGTATAGAGGTGGGCACCAGCGTCGAGGACAATCGCGCGCGCCTGACCATCATTGACCGCGGCGCCGGTATTGAGGACACCCTTCCGGGGCAACATCCGGTGCGCTCTGAGCAGGGGCTGGGCGTCGGCCTGTTCCTGTCCAATGCCACCATCCAGCGACTCGGCGGCCGACTCAGTGCCGAGGCTCGCACCGAAGGTCCTGAACGTGGCACCACAATGACCATTGAACTGCCGGCTGTTTCAGAGGAGGCTGCCCATGAGTGACACACCCTGGCTGCTCATCGACGACGATAAAACCTTTGCGGCCACCCTGGCCCGGTCCCTGGGACGCCGGGGCATCGACTGCGTTCAGGCCAACGACCCGGAAGCAGCGCTGAGTCAGCTGAACGCCAGTGACGCCCGTCGCTGTGTGCTTGACCTGAACCTGGCCGGCGAAAGCGGGCTTCAACTGCTGCCGGAATTACTGGCGAAGCAGCCCGGGCTGGAAGTGCTGATTCTCACTGGCTATGGCAGCATTGCCACCGCCGTGGAGGCCATGCGCAAGGGCGCGGTGAACTACCTGTGCAAACCGGTGACTGCGGACCAGATCATCGACGGGTTCGAACCGGACAACCACGAGCCCGCACTGCGGAGCCAGCCTCCATCCGTGGAGGAACTGGAATGGGAACATATCCAGCGGGTGCTGGCGGAAAATGACGGTAACATCTCCGCCACCGCCCGTGCCCTGAACATGCACCGCAGAACCCTGCAGCGCAAGCTGGGCAAGCACTCCCGCTGGCGGGAATAAACAGTGTCCGGTCAGCAGAAAATCATACCGCCGCGATCGCCCGGACACCTGGCATCCCGTTTGGTCAGGCGCTCTTGAGGGATTTCATGTCGATCACGAAGCGGTACTTCACGTCACCTTTTTTCATGCGTTCATAGGCTTCATTGATGTTGTGAATGTCCAGCATCTCGATATCACAACTGATATCGTGCTCGGCGCAGAAATCCAGTACTTCCTGGGTTTCGGGCATGCCCCCGATCAATGACCCGGTCAGGATGCGACGCTTGCCGATCAGGTTGCGGGAATGCACCGTCGGTTCAATGGGCTCGATCATGCCCACCAGGATATGACTGCCGTTCACCTTCAGGGTAGACAGATACGGGTTCAGGTCATGGTGGACCGGAATGGTATCCAGCAGGAAGTCAAAGCTCTCGGTAGCGGCGGCCATCTGCTCCGGATCGGTAGAGATGATGACGTGGTCGGCGCCCTGCTTCTTCGCTTCGGCCACCTTGGCTTCGGAGCGGGTAAAGATGGTGACCTCGGCCCCCAGTGCCCGGGCAAACTTGACGCCCATATGACCGAGACCGCCCATACCCAGGACCCCCACTTTGTGCCCCTTGCCCACGCCGAAGTGTTTCAGGGGCGAATAGGTGGTGATGCCGGCACACAGGATTGGCGCCGCTGCGGCGGGGTCCAGCTTGTCCGGCACCCGTACCACAAAGCGCTCGCTGACCACGATGCGCTCGGAGTAGCCACCGTAGGTGCGCAGTCGGTCAATACGGTCCTCACCGTTATAGGTGGGGGTCATGCCTTCCCGGCAATATTGCTCCAGACCCTGTTCACAGGAGGGACAGGAACGGCAGGAATCCACCATACAGCCAACTCCGACCAACTCTCCGACTGTGAATTGATTCACATCATTTCCAACCGCAGTCACTCGACCGATAATCTCGTGCCCTGGAACGACCGGGTAATTGGTGCGCCCCCAGTCGTTCTCGGCGAAGTGGATATCGGTGTGGCAGACACCGCAATAAAGAATGTCGATGGAGACGTCGTCGGCACGGGGAGTGCGGCGCTGGAAACTGAAGGGGGCGAGCCCGGAGAGCTCCGAGGTGGCGGCATAGCCCTTTACGTCTGACATGGTCTTTTTACCTCTTTACTGTATCTGTCATTGTTTTGGTTTGGCACCTTGATCATAATCAGCTAACTACTCGTAATGCCACGGAAGTCTATACTGGTCGCAGGGCAGCATTTCTTTTCATTGTATACAGCCCGAGCCCGGAGTATGGACGACACACCTGCCAATCACCACAACGACGACCTGACTGCACTACTGGCAGAAGTCGCATACCAGACCAGCAATGGCGTGGTGATTACTGATACGCAACGGCGGATCCGCTGGGTCAACCGCGCCTTTGAGCAGCTGACCGGTTTCCGGCTGGACGAAATCCGCGGTCATCGTACCGGTGAGTTCCTGACCGGTCCCGACACGGACACCAACACTGAAAACGCCATTCGCCAGGCCGTGGAGTCCGGCAAGGGTTTCGACAAGGACATACTCGCCTATCGCAGGAATGGTACCACCCTCTGGCTGCGGGCCGTATGCAATCCGATCTCACCCGGCACCTCCGGGAATGGCGGGTTCATGGCGGTATTGATTGACGTCACCCAGCGCAAGGAACTGGAACGCCGCCTCAAGATCACCTCCAGTGTGTTCGAGCGCAGCCAGGATGCGATTATCATCTCCGATGCCGATAACCGGATTATCGACGTCAACCCGGCCTTTACCAGCATCACCGGTTACACCCGGGAAGAAGCCATCGGCAATAACCCCAACATGCTCAGTTCTGGCCACCAGGGGCCGGAATTTTACCACTCCCTTTGGCGGGCCCTTCATGAGCAGAACTTCTGGCGAGGTGAGATCTGGAACCGGCGCAAGAATGGCGAGGAATACCCGGAATTCCTGTCCATCACCCGGGTACAGCTCGATGAGCCGGGAGAACATTATTACGTCGCCAGCTTCTCGGATATCACTGCCCTCAAGAACCACGCCGAGGAACTGGAGCGGGCCGCCCACTACGACGACCTCACCGGCCTGCCCAACCGCCAGCTGATGGTCACCCGTCTGAAGCGGGAAATGGACCACAGTGACCTGAGCCAGCAGCCCCTTGCAGTCTGCTACCTGGACCTGGACGGCTTCAAGGCCATCAACAACCAGGTAGGCCAGGGCCTGGGGGATCGAGCCCTGGTCACCATCGCCAACCGTTTGCGACTGGCGGTGCGCAGCGATGACACCGTTGCCCGGGTGGGTGGTGACGAATTTGTACTTCTGCTACGCAACGTGGATGATGAGCGGGTCTACCAGCGCATCCTCAATGCGGTTCGCCAGCCCCTGTCTGTCGGCCCCACAACCGCCAACATCACCGGCAGTATGGGCATCACGGTTTACCCCAATGACAGCTCTGACGGCGAACGACTGGTGCGCCATGCGGACCAGGCCCTGTACTCCGCGAAGGAAAAGGGTCGTAACAACTACCACTTCTTCGACCCCACACTGGATGAAAACCTCCAGCAACGGCGCCAGCAGATCACCGAACTGGCCAGGGCTATCCGGGAGGACGAATTCGAACTTCATTACCAGCCACAGATCCAGCTGCGTGATTCTGCCGTCATCGGGGTGGAAGCCCTGGTACGCTGGCAACACCCTGACAAGGGCCTGCTGGCACCAGGCCAGTTCCTCCCCTACATCGAGGGCAGTCACCTGGAAGAGCGCTTCGGTCAATGGGTGCTAAGGCACGCCCTGGCCCAGCAGGCTGAGTGGTCAAAGGCGGGGCTGCCCCTGGGGATGAGCATCAATATCAGCGCCGCGCACCTGCTGGCACCGGGGTTTTCCCGGTTCCTGGGGCGGTATCTGAGAGATCATCCGGGGCTGGATCCGGCACTGATCACCCTCGAAATCCTTGAATCCACCGCCCTGGATGACATGCAGCGGGCCAGCCAGGTAATTCACGAGTGCCGTGACCTGGGCGTGCAGATTGCCCTGGACGATTTCGGCACCGGGTTTTCCTCACTGAGCTACTTCCGCAGCCTGCCCGTCGACGTCATAAAGATTGACAAGAGTTTCACCCTTCGCATGCTGGAAGATGACAGCGACCGGGCCATTGTGGAGAGCGTGATCTACATGGCCCAGCGCTTCAATCGCACGGTACTGGCCGAAGGCGTGGAAACCGATCGCCATGGGGAAGTGCTCGCCACGCTGGGCTGCGACCAGATCCAGGGCTTTGGCGTGGCGCGGCCCATGCCGGCGGAGAAAACTGCCCAGTGGGTGCGCCAGTGGCAGGCCAGGAACCCGCTAACGGTACCGGCGTTCGTCCAGGGTAGTCAGTAATTCCGGATGGAAGACCATCAGGCCGGTCACCACCACACCGTTGACGAACCCCTCCGGCAGCAAAAACAGCGGCAGGTAACGCACATAGTCATGCTGCAGGTGGTACCAGTCGTACACGCCGGTCAGCCACAGCAGGACCACCATGGTCATGCCCGCCGCCAGCACTGAGGCACCCGCACCGAAGAACCCGCAGAAGAAAATATAGGCGAAGAAGTTACGGAAATTGCGCCGTCGCTCCCAGCGCATGATGGCATGGGTCACCAGTGCTGGCACCATGACCGTAATCAGGCCATTGACGGCAAACAGACTGGCCGGCTCCCGCCCGGTGATCACCACGATCACCGACGCCAACAGGCCGCTGAACACGGCCAGCCGCCATCCCAGCATCAGGGTCACGGCGGTCATGCCAAAAATATGGATGCTCAGACCTGGCGACAGCCCGGCCCGCAGTTGCCAGAGGAAGCCCAGCACCACGGCCGCACCGAACAGACAATGCTGGAGACGCTGTTCCGAGCGAAGCCACTGCCAGTCGGTCTGACGGACTGCCCGCACCAGGATACCGGCGAACATCACCGCTGTGACCAGCAGTAACCAGGCGGGAAAAAGGTTGTCTGTCAGTCCCATAAACGGGCCTCACGCGGATGGGATCAGGTTACCGAAAAGCCGGCAGGATGCTGCCAGAACCGGGCTGGAGAAGAAAGCGAACGCTGACTTGAATCAATCATTGATTGCCAAAATCGCCCTATCATGGTGCAATAGCTGGTTCCCATAAGTATTAACCACCATTAAATCCCACTATCAGGAGAAATCTATGCCGGCACGCCTGGACGAAAAACTTGAGCCCATTTTTCAGGATGTCCTGCACCGGAACCCCGGCGAGTCCGAGTTCCACCAGGCCGTACATGAAGTTCTCGAGACCCTCGGACCGGTACTGGTGAAGTACCCGGAGTTTGTCGAAAAGAAAGTCATCCAGCGTATCTGTGAGCCTGAGCGCCAGATTATCTTCCGGGTACCCTGGCAGGATGACAAGGGCGAAATCCATATCAACCGGGCGTTCCGCGTTGAATTCAACAGTGCCCTTGGTCCCTACAAGGGCGGCATGCGCTTCCACCCGTCCGTGTACCTGGGCATCATCAAGTTCCTCGGCTTCGAGCAGATCTTCAAGAACGCCCTGACCGGCTTACCCATCGGTGGCGGCAAGGGTGGCAGCGACTTCGACCCCAAGGGCAAGTCTGACGACGAAATCATGCGTTTCTGCCAGAGTCTGATGACCGAGCTGTACCGTCACCTGGGCGAGTACACCGACGTCCCCGCCGGCGACATCGGCGTTGGCGGCCGCGAGATCGGCTACCTGTTCGGCCAGTACAAGCGCATCACCAACCGCTACGAATCCGGCGTGCTGACCGGCAAGGGCCTGGACTGGGGCGGCAGCCGTGCCCGCACCGAAGCCACCGGCTACGGCACCGTGTTCTTCACCCAGGAAATGTTGAAAGCCCGTGGTGATTCCCTCGACGGCAAGACCGTCGTCGTTTCCGGTTCCGGTAACGTCGCCATCTACGCCATCGAAAAAGCCCACCAGCTGGGTGCCAAGGTTATTGCCTGCTCCGACTCCGGCGGTATCATCGTGGACGAAAAGGGCATCGACCTGGCCACCGTAAAGCGCCTGAAGGAAGTGGAGCGTCGCCGCATCAGCGCCTACACTGAAGTCCACAAGCACGCCAAGTACGTGGAGGATGGCAATATCTGGAGCGTACCCTGTGACGTGGCCCTGCCCTGCGCTACCCAGAACGAACTCAACGGCAACGATGCCAAGACCCTGGTAGAGAACGGCTGTATTGCCGTGGCGGAAGGCGCCAACATGCCCACCACCCCGGAAGGCATCGAGATCTTCCAGAGCGCCAAGCTGGCCTATGGCCCAGGCAAGGCGGCCAACGCCGGCGGTGTGGCCACCAGTGCCCTGGAAATGCAGCAGAACGCCAGCCGTGATTCCTGGACCTTTGCCTACACCGAGAAGCGCCTGGAAGACATCATGATCGAGATCCACAAGAGCTCCTTTGAAACCGCTGAAGAGTTCGGCTCCCCGGGCAACTATGTGCTGGGTGCCAACATCACCGGCTTTATCAAGGTCGCCCGCGCCATGGACGCCATGGGCCTGATCTGATCATGGCCAACGTCACCGATACTCAGGCCACCCCGGTGATCTCCACCGGGCTGCCAGGACTGGACCAGGTCCTGGATGGCTTGAGGATTGGTGACAATGTGGTCTGGCGGGTCACCGACCTGGACGACTACCGGCGGTTCGTGACGCCCTTTGTGGCGTCTGCCACCGCCGCCGGCCGCCAGATCATCTACCTGCGTTTTGGCCAGCATGAACCCTTGCTGGCACCCGCTCCGGGCATCCGCATTATCGAAGTGGACGCCCGGGACGGTTTCGAATCCTTCACCGCCCGTATCTGGGAACTGGTGGAAACCTGGGGCCGCGGCGCGTTCTACGTATGCGACTGCCTCAGCGACCTTCTTAATGCCTGGGCCACCGATACCATGGTGGGCTATTTCTTCCGCGTGATCTGCCCCTTCCTGTTCGAGCTGGATACCGTTGCATGGTTTGCGCTGCTGCCCCAGCGTCACTCGCGGCAGACCCTCGACCGCATCCGCGCCACCACCCAGGTGATGATCGACGTTCATCGGGCCGATGACGACATGCAGCTGCAACCGGTCAAGGTGTGGCAGCGCCAGTCGCCAACCATGTTCCTGCCCCACCGTTACCGGGACGGCGAGTTCATTCCGGTGACCGACAGCAGCAACGCCACCCGCCTGCAGGCCGCCATCGAGCAACAGGCCCACGCAACCCAGCAGCTGCTGGACGGCTGGGACCGACTGTTCCTCGAAGCCGAGGAATGTGACGCAGCGGATAGCGACCGCGCCCGCGCGCTGGTACAGCGCATCCTCCAGGTTCTGGTGAGCCGGGACCCCCGCATCCTGGCGCTGGCGGAAGACTACCTGTCACTGGATGACCTGACGGCCATACATAACCGCACCATCGGTAGTGGATTTATCGGCGGCAAAGCCGTAGGCATGCTGCTGGCCCGGGCGATCCTGACCAGGGAAGATCCGGACACCTGGGGTAGCGCACTGGACCCCCACGACTCCATGTTCCTGGCGTCGGACGTCTGGTATGCCTTCCTGGTACACAACGGGCTCTGGCCTGCGGTCATGAAGCACCGGACCCGGGAAGGCTTCTTCGACGAGGCTCCTGCCCTGCGCAAGGCTATCCTGCAGGGAGAGTTCCCGCCGGAGGTACGCCCGGAACTGATCCGCACCCTGGACCACTTCGGCCAGTACCCGATCCTGGTGCGCTCCAGCAGTCTGCTCGAAGACGGCTTCGGCAATGCCTTCGCCGGCAAGTACGAGAGTGTGTTCCTGATCAACCAGGGTGATCCCGAACAACGCCTTGCCGCGCTGGAAAACGCCATTCGCCAGGTCTACGCCTCCACCATGAGCGAGGACGCCCTCAGCTACCGCCGGGGCCGCGACCTGGAAGACCTGGAAGAGCCCATGGCCCTGCTGATCCAGCGGGTCAATGGCCGCTTCCATGACCACTGGTACCTGCCCGATGCCGCGGCAGTGGGTGTATCCCGCAACACCTTTGTGTGGGCGCCGGATATGGACCCGAAAGCGGGTATGCTGCGACTGGTGATGGGACTGGGCACCCGTGCGGTGGACCGGATCCAGGGGGACCACGCCTGGGTCATCGCTCTCGACCAGCCTCTCAAGCAGCCATTCCGTAACCTGGAAGAGAACTACCGCTTCAGCCAGCACCTGGTGGACACCCTGGACGTCACCGGACCTGGCCTGACCACCACAGACCTCACTACCCTGGTGCGGGAAGCCCCATCCCTGCCCCTGGAACGCCTGGGGGAAACCGACAGGGCAGCTTCACAGAGAGCACGGGAACTGGGCCTGGGCGCACCGGTCTGGCGCCTTACGTTCAGGCCACTGATTCGCCAGGGAGAATTCATAGACCTGGCCCGTCGCATGCTGACGACCCTTGAGAAGGCCTATCAACACCCGGTGGATGTCGAGTTTACGGTACACCTGGATAACAGCGAGGTCCCGGTCCGCCTCAACCTGGTCCAGTGCCGTCCACTCGCTACCATCGGTGACAGCCAGCCTGCCTCCCTGCCGGAACGGCCGGACCCGAGACGTTTGCTGATGGCCAGTGAAGGGCGCTTCATGGGGGGTAACATCAACCTGGCCATCCATCGCGTCATCCTGGTCAGGGCAGCGGAGTACAGCGCCCTCGACCTCAACGGCAAGCACCAGGTGGCAAAACTGGTAGGCCGGCTGGCCCGCCAGACACCCGAGCATTTCAACCTGATGCTGGCCGGCCCCGGCCGCTGGGGCACCAGCAGCCCGGAACTGGGTGTTCCGGTGGGTTTTGCCGATATCAGCCGGGTGTCACTGCTGGTGGAAATCGCCGATATGGGCAATGGCATGGTGCCGGACCTGTCCTTCGGCTCCCATTTCTTCCAGGACCTGGTGGAATCCGGCATCGCCTACGTGGCTATCTTCCCCGACCAGCAGGACTCCACCTGGAATCCGGACTGGCTGAAACATCATGCCCAGCAGCGACACATCGACAGCCTGCTGCAGCAGGACCTGCCACCGACCGCCATCCAGGACTGCATCACCGTCCTGGAGTGCGAAGGCTCACCCCTGCGCGTGCTGGCCGACGTGACCCGCCAGCGCCTGCTCGCCGGCCACTTCTGACGGCGTCAGGGCCTGCCAGGCCTGGAAGTTGGTAAGGTACACCTTGCCAGTCAGGCTCTCCAGGAACGAAGTGCGCCGCAGGCGGTCCATCACCGGGCCTTTTACCTCAGACAGGTGGAGCCTGACACCACTGTCGTGAAGGCGCTCGTTGATCGCCTCCAGGCTCTCCAGGGCCGACGCATCGATAAGGTTCACCGCCGGACAGACCAGCACAATGTCCTTGAGGTCCGGCTGGCTGCTTACCAGCCCCAGCACACAATCTTCCAGGAAGCGCGCATTGGCAAAGTACAGGCTCTCGTCCACCCGCAGCATGGCCAACTCCGGCCGGGTTTCAACCTGGTGACGCCGCACGTTCCGGAAATGCTCGGTACCCGGAACCCGCCCCACAACGGCACTGTGCGGCCGGCTGGTGCGGTAGAGGAACAACCACAGGGACAGCAACACGCCGGCCACGATACCCGCCTCCACACTGTAGGCCAGGGTCAATACAATGGTCGCCAGCATGGCGACGAAATCGGACCGGGAATAGCGCCAGGTGCGAACAATCGCCGGGAAATCGATCAGGGTTGCCACCGCCACAATGATGGTGGCCGCCAGGGTAGCGACCGGCAACATGGCGATCGCAGGTGTCAGGAGCAGTGTCGCCAGGGCAATACCCACGGCGGTATAGACCCCTGCCGCCGGGGTTTCCGCTCCGGCATCGAAGTTCACCACGGAACGGGAGAATCCACCGGTCACCGGCATACCGCCAGAAAAGCCGGCGGCCAGGTTAGCGGCACCCAGGCCCACCAGTTCCTGGTCCGGGTCAATGCGCTGCCGGCGCTTCGCCGCAAGGGTCTGGCCCACGGATACGGATTCCACGAAACCGACGATACTGATCAGCAGGGCACTCACCGCCAGTTGCTGCCACAGGGACAGGTCCAGGCTGGGCATGACCAGGCCAGGAAGACCGCCAGGTATATCACCAACCACCGCCACGCCACCCTGATCCAGCCTGAGCACCCAGGTCACCAGGGTGGTCACTACCACCGCCAGGATCGGTGCGGTCTTGGAGAGCATGCCGGCCGCGGAGTTTGACAGCCCCAGCCCCATCAGCAGTGGCTTCATATACCGTCGTGCCGCGACCAGGAATACCAGCGCTCCGAGCCCGATCATCAGGGTCGGCCAGTGGATATCACCCAGCTGTCCATACAACCCGGCCAGCAACTCCAGCAGGTTGTGCCCGCTGACGCTCACCCCGAGCAGATGCTTGAGCTGACTGGCAGCAATCACCAGCCCGGAGGCGGTGATAAAGCCGGAAATCACCGGGTGGCTGAGAAAGTTGGCCAGGAAACCCAGCCGGAAAATGCCCATCAGCACCAGCATCAGCCCGGACATGACTGCCAGCAGGATCGCACCCGCCAGGTATTCACCGGACCCTGGCTCAAACAGCTTGCCCAGGGCCGCCGCAGTCATCAGGGAAGCCACAGCCACCGGCCCCACCGACAGCGTCCGGCTGGAGCCGAACACGGCATAGAGCACCAGCGGCAGGATACTGGCGTACAGACCCACCTGGGGTGGCAGGCCCGCCAGCATCGCATAGGCCAGCGACTGTGGAATCAGCATGACGGTGACAATCACCGCCGCCAGAAGGTCGCTGGCCAGGGTGGACCGGTTGTAGCGTGGTAACCAGTCGAGCACCGGCAGGAAACGGGTCAGTTTCACGGTGGCTGACCTCAGAACCGGTTAATCGGGACTTTCAGGTAGACCTGGCCGTTGTCCTCCGCCGGTGGCATGTTCCCGGCCCGCATGTTCACCTGCACCGACGGCAGGATCAGGCGAGGCATGTCCAGGGTGGCATCCCGCTCGGTACGCATCCTGACGAACTCCTCCTCGCTGACGCCCTCGTGTACGTGCACGTTGGCCTCGCGCTGTTCCGCCACCGTGGTCATATGGTGATATTCATCCCGGCCGGGCGCCTTGTAGTCATGGCAGAGGAAGATCCGGGTCTCAGCCGGCAACGTCAGCACCTTCTGGATGGAACGGTACAGGGTGCGGGCATCACCCCCCGGAAAATCACAGCGGGCGGTGCCGTAATCCGGCATGAACAGGGTATCACCGACAAAGGCCGCATCGCCGATCACATAGGTCAGGCAGGCGGGCGTATGACCAGGTGTATGGAGCACGCGGCCTTCCAGGCCACCGATACTGAAGGTATCGCCTTCGCGGAACAGGCGATCGAACTGGCTGCCGTCACGGGCGAACTCGGTACCTGCGTTAAACGCCTTGCCAAAGATTTCCTGCACTTCAATGATGTGGGCGCCAATACCGGTCTTGCCCCCGAGCCGTTCGTGCAGGTACGGCGCTGCAGACAGGTGGTCCGCATGGACATGAGTTTCCAATATCCATTCCACCACCAGGCCTTCCCGCTCTACATACCCGATAATCTCATCCGCCGAACGCACATCGGTACGACCAGCGGCGTAGTCAAAGTCGAGTACGGAGTCCAGGATCGCGCAGGCATTGCTGTCAGGATCACGAACCACGTAACTGAACGTATTGGTGGGCTCGTCGAAAAAGTGCTGAACGATGGGGTTGGACATGACCTTACCTCCCGGGTAACGCTGATTTAGTTCTAAGCATATACTGGAAGGTAATATAAAGTGAAATACGGTTTTCTTATAGTGGTGATGCCCCTGATGCATCAACCAGGCAATTCCGACCGGAACGCTTGGCCCGGTAGAGACGGCGATCGGCTTCGGTAATCAGTTCATCCGGCGTGGGCGACGGATTTTCAAGGTCACTCACATGGACCAGGCCGGCACTGGCGGTGACCGGTATCACCTTGCCATGAAAACTGAGTGCCAACTCGCGGACCTCATCGATCACCCGCTCCAGCGCCCAGGTCGCCCGTTCGGGGGTAACGTCCGCCAGGGCCAGGATGAATTCCTCTCCGCCATACCGGGCTGCCACGTCCGAGGCCCGGCACTGGTTCTGCAACAGCTGCGCAAAGGCGCGCAATACCTGGTCACCGGCCTGGTGGCCATGGGTGTCATTCACCTGTTTGAAGTGATCAATGTCCAGCATCGCCAGGGCAAACCCCTCCCCGGAACGCTGGTAGCGGGCGAGCATTTCGGCGATACGGGGTTCCAGGTAACGGCGATTGTGGATACCGGTGAGCGGATCCCGTATGGATTGATTAAGCAGCTCCTGCTCCAGGCGGAAACGTTCCAGGGCCTGGGCAAGCAGGTTCGCCACCAGGATCAACAAGTCGGACAGGTCCCTGCGCCAGCGCCGCACCTTAAGCGAATCCATCCCGAAGAAACCGTCCACCAGACCCCGGGTGACGACAGGAATACAGAACATCGCAGCCACACCCTGCTCCTCCAGCAAGGCCCGCTCCGGCCCCGCCGAATCGGGCAGTTTGCTGACATCCTCTATAAAGAGCACCCGGTTTTGTTGCAGCAGGTTGCGGCTCTGCTCCTGCCACCAGCGAAACCCGGTGATATCGACATTTTGCTGGGAATCTTTCAGGGCAGGCACACCCGGGCGACACCACTCATGGGTGTTGGTCATTCGGGTCAGTTCCTCCGCAAACCGGTATACGTATACCCGATCCACGTCAAAGAACTCACCAATACGGGCCAGGAAGCGGTCAATCTCCTGGTCGAAATCGCCGATGGGCGCATTGATGAAATCAGACGACAGGCTTGCCAGCAGCTTGTGGAACTGCAGCTGATAGGCCGACTCGGCCTCTCTTTGCCGCAGATCCGCTTCCAGCTCCTTATGGGTCTGGATATCGGTGAACTGCCCATACCACAGGGTACTGCCGTCCGCTTCCCGGCGCGGCATGGAGTGTGCTTCAAACCAATGATAGGTGCCGTCTTTAAGGCGCAGCCGGGCCTGGTACTGCCAGGGTTCAAGGGTCGCCGCGGAGACACTGATCGAGGGCACGATTCCGGCCCGGTCGTCCGGGTGGATAATGTCGAACACAGCCGAGGCATCCGTCTGGAGCTTACGGGGGTCCAGGCCGAAGACTTCCCTCACCCGGCTGCTGATAAAGGGATAATAATGGAAGGTTCCGTCCGCACTGACCCGGTAACAAAACAGCACACCCGGCACGCCGGAGGCCAACTCCGACAACAGGCGGGGGAACATTGGAGTCTCCCCGTCATGGGCTGGCTTGGAAACCATGGCCGACTACCCGTGCTGACGCTTTAACCCCAGATTAGTTGAACCGGCGACATAAAACCACGGATTGAGCAGAATGATTATTATGTCGCCTATAACTACGCAGTATAAGCCGGTCCGGCTGGCTGCTATCGGGGCTTATCGGCCGACGACTTTTTCGGCCTCCTCGACCGGGGTATGGCGAACATCCTCGCCTTCCACCATGTAGATCACGTTCTCCGCGATATTACAGGCGTGGTCACCCACCCGTTCCAGCGCCCGGAGCACCCACATGACCGCCATGCAGCGGGAGATATTGCGGGTGTCTTCCATCATGAACGTCAGCAGGGTGCGGGCCGCGGCCTGGTATTCCTCGTCCACCCGCTTGTCTTCCTTCATGATGCGCAGGGCCTGCTCGGCATCCAGTCGGGAAAAGGCGTCCAGCGCATCGTGCAGCATGGCGGTTACATGGTTGGCGATATGACGCACTTCCACATAGCCCCGTGGCGCCTGGCCTTCCTCCGCCAGGGTCAGGGCGAACTTGGCAATTTTCTTGGCCTCATCTCCCACCCGCTCCAGGTCGGCGACCATCTTGATGACCGAGATGACAAAGCGCAGGTCCCGGGCGGCGGGCTGGCGCCGGGCGATCAGGCGGGTAGCCTCCTCGTCCAGGTCCATTTCCATCCTGTCCACCACCTTGTCCCGGGCGCGGATCTCGTCGGCGGCGTGGCCGTCGCCATCGATCAAGGCATTGACCGCGTCGGTGGTCTGCTGCTCAACCAGGCCGCCCATTTTGAGGAAGTCGTTCTTCAGGCTGGACAGGTCATCGTTGAACTGATGGGAGATATGATCCCCATACATGTTTTCTTTACTTGTAGGCATTCTGTGCTCCTGGATTCGTGACCTGCAATCAGCCGAAACGTCCGGTGATATAGGATTCGGTAAGTTCGTGTTCCGGCGCTGTGAAAACCTTGTTGGTTTCATTGACCTCCACCAGGTGCCCCAGGTGGAAATAGGCGGTGCGGTGGGAAACCCGCGCCGCCTGCTGCATGGAGTGGGTCACGATAACGATAGTATAGCTCTCGGACATTTCGGCGATGAGCTCCTCGACCTTCGCAGTGGCGATGGGGTCCAGGGCCGAACAGGGCTCGTCCATCAGGATCACCTCAGGGCTCACCGCAATGGCCCGGGCAATACACAGCCGCTGCTGCTGACCGCCGGACATGCCGGTGGCAGTGGCATCCAGCCGGTCTTTCGCCTCTTCCCACAGTCCCGCCTTGCGCAGACTGTTTTCAACGATGTCGTCCAGGTCTGACTTCCGATTGGCCAGGCCGTGGATGCGGGGGCCATAGGCCACGTTGTCGTAGATGGACTTGGGGAAGGGATTGGGCTTCTGGAACACCATGCCCACCCGTGCCCGGAGCTCGACCACATCCCGCTTCGGGTCGTAGATGTTCTCGTCGTCCAGGTGCAGGTCACCCTTAACCCGGCAGATGTCGATGCTGTCATTCATCCGGTTCAGGCAGCGCAGGAACGTGGACTTGCCGCAGCCGGACGGGCCGATAAAGGCAATGACCTCGTTGCGGGCAATGTCCAGGCTAATGTTCTTGATGGCACGGTCCTGGCCATAGAACACCTCGACGTTGCGCAGTTTGAACTTGGGGTCATCCGCAAAGGGCGTCCCCACGGTGGCACCTTCCTGGATGATGGTTTCTGCGGGCCGTTCTTCCTGAACCGGTACCGGGGTTTCATCAGGCATTGCGGCCTCTTTGGTTACGGTTGTGTTCATCGTATTCATGGAAACTCTCCTCACCACCGGCGTTCAAGACGCTTGCGCATCCAGATCGCCAGCGCATTCATACTGATCAGGAAGGCCAGCAGAACCATGATGGCCGCTGACGCACGTTCAATAAAGGCCAGCTCCGGGCTGCCTGCCCACAGGAACACCTGCACCGGCAAGACCGTGGCGGAATCCAGGAAACCTCCGGGCACGTCCACGATGAAGGCCACCATGCCAATCAGCAGCAGGGGTGCCGTCTCACCCAGGGCCTGGGCCATGCCGATAATGGAGCCGGTGAGCATACCCGGCAGCGCCAGGGGTAGCACATGGTGCAATACCACCTGCATCTTGGACGCACCGATGCCTTCAGCCGCTTCGCGGATAGAGGGGGGCACGCTCTTGATGGCGGCACGGCTGGAAATAATGATGGTGGGCAGGGTCATCAGGGTCAGCACCAGGCCACCCACCACCGGCACGGAACGTGGCATACCAAACAGATTGATGAACACTGCCAGGCCCAGCAGACCGAAGATAATCGACGGCACCGCCGCCAGGTTGTTGATATTTACCTCGATAAAATCGGTGAGCTTGTTCTGGGGAGCAAACTCTTCCAGGTAAATAGCGGCCGCAACGCCGATGGGAAACGACAGCACCAAAGTCACCGCCATGGTCAGTAACGAGCCAACGATGGCCCCCAGGATGCCGGCCCGGGACGGATCCCGGGAGTCGCCCCGGCTGAAGAAGACGTCGTTGAAGGAAGTATCCACTACGCCCTTCTCAACCAACTGATCCACCCATTCCCTTTGTTGCTGGTTGAGCTTGATGGAGTAGTTGTCGTCGCCGGCGTGTTTCACATACACATCGACATTGGTATGGGACAGCAACTCCATGGTCTGGGTGGTTCCCAGCAGGTCCGGATACTCCTTGAGCGCATCCCGCAACTGGTTGGACGCGTAGGGGTTGAGCAGGTCGCGGACGGCGTCACGGTCAGACTCGCCGGCCCCGGGAATTTCCCGCATCAGTGCCTGGATCAGAGGTTCAACGAAGTCTGCCATCTTCATCTGGCGCTCATCGCTGGCGTCATCCAGGTACATCATCTCACCGTCGATATCCACGTCCATGGTGATGGTGGTCTTGATAAACGCTGAGTGGCCCTTGCCGATAATGTCGGCGAAGAGCACCACCAGCGCCGACAAGGCGATGGCGATGGCGATGATGCCATAGGCCCGGAAACGTCGCTCCTTGCGGTACCGGCGCTTCAGGGACTGGCGGACAATCTCCGCCTGTTTGCTTTGATCACTCATACTGTTCCCGATATTTGCGGACAATGTGAAGGGCGAGCACGTTCAGGGCCAGGGTCGCCAGGAAGAGCATGGCACCCAGGGCAAACGCGGCCAGGGTCTTGGCGCTGTCGAATTCCTGGTCACCGGTGAGCAGCGTCACGATCTGGACCGTCACGGTGGTCACCGACTCCAGCGGGTTGGCGGTCAGGTTGGCCGCCAGGCCCGCAGCCATGACCACGATCATGGTCTCACCAATGGCCCGTGAAACCGCCAGCAAGATACCGCCCATAATCCCGGGCAATGCCGCCGGGAAAATCACCTTCTTCATGGTTTCGGACTGGGTCGCACCCAGGGCCAGGGAGCCATCCCGCAGGGTCTGGGGTACCGCGTTGATCACGTCATCGGACAAGGAGGACACGAACGGGATAATCATGATACCCATGACGCCACCGGCAGCCAGGGCACTCTGGGACGAGGCATCAATACCGAGTGACGCTGCAAAGTTGCTGATAAAGGGCGCTACGGTGAGGGCCGCAAAGAAGCCATAAACCACGGTAGGGATACCCGCCAGCAATTCCAGCAGGGGTTTGACGATACCCCGCACACGACGGCTGGCGTATTCTGAAAGGTAGATCGCCGACAGCAGTCCCACCGGCACTGCCACCAGCATGGCGATGGCCGAGATCAGCAGGGTACCGGTGAACAGCGGAACCATGCCGAAGGCACCCTCGGCCGCCACCTGGTCGGCCCGCAAGGCCGTCTGGGGGCTCCACTGGGTGCCAAAGAAAAACTCGACAAAGGAAATCTTGCCGAAGAAGCGAATGGTTTCGAAAGCGACGGAAAAGATAATCCCCAGCGTGGTCAGAATCGCCAGGGCGGCACAGGCGAAGAAGATCCACTTCAGGGTCTTTTCCACCTGGGCCCGGGCATTCAGGCGCGGCTGGATGCGTATCCAGCCCAGGAAGCCGGCCAGCACGGCCACCGCAACCACCAGCGCTGTCATATACCAGCGGCTCTGGGCACGGAGGGCCGTGAGACGCTCGGCGGCCTCGACGATCGGTGGCTCTGCAAACCCCGGCGGCAGTGCACCACTGGCAACGTTACTGATCTTGCTCAGCAACAGGCTGGCGGCCCCTTCCGAGTCGGGAATCATTTCCGCCGGCAGTGAGCCCACCACCAGCAACTGGATGACCTTGCCCTGAAAGGCTGCCCAGAGCCCGAGTACAATCAGTGCCGGTATACCGCACCAGAGTGCTGCCCGGGCGCCATAGTAAAAAGGCAGGGATTTTAGGTGACGGATGCCGCCCAGGGGCGTGGCCAGTGACCGGGACCGGGCATAGCCCAGCACATAGGCCACCAGGGCAAGTACAATCGTCACGAGGAAAAGGTTGGCCGCTTGCATGCAATTTCCTGTCAGAGAGACTTCAGGGCCAGCAGACACCCAGTCACGGGCGCCGATTCATACTGACCTTCCACATACGCCAAAGGGCGCGGCCCTCCTGGACCGCACCCTTTGACCGTTCCGGCGCTCTGCCGGCGCTTACATCAGCTCATCCTTGCTCAGGTTGGGCAGATTCTCCGCCTTGTCCTGCAGATCCATCAGTGCATCACGGGGCGGCACGATCAGGCCGACTGTTTTCAGGTAGCCGTTCGGGCCCATGGCGCCAACACCCGTAAACTCGGCAGCGTACTCCTTGATACCCGGAACCACGCCAACGTGTGCTTTCTTCACGTAGAAGAACAGGGAGCGGGCAACCGGGTAATCATCAGCTGCGATCGCCTCGGCGGTCGGCACCTTACCATTGAGGGTGGCGGCCTGCAGGCGATCAGAGTTCTCCTCCAGGAAGCTGTAGCCGAATACGCCATACATGCTGTCGTCGTCGATCAGCTTCTGAACGATCAGGTTGTCATTCTCACCCGCTTCGATGAAGGCACCGTCTTCACGAATGCTCTGGCAAACGGATTCCATCTGGTCTTCGTCCATGTCGGCAACCGCCGGCAGGTCTTCACAGCCGCCCTGCAGGGCCAACTCGTTGAAAGAGTCACGGGTACCGGAGGTGGGCGGAGGCCCCATTACACGAATGGCCACGTTCGGCAGGCTGGCGTCGATGTCACTCCACTTCTCGTAAGGGTTCGGAACCAGCTTGCTCTCGTCGTCCGGGGAGGGAACTTCCTTGCCCAGGGCCAGGAACAGCTGTTCAAGGGTGAGTTCCAGGTTGTCCGCGTCCCTGGAGCTGGCAATCACGATACCGTCGGAACCAATGCGGAACTCGGTGATGTCTTCAACGCCGTTGCTCTGGCACAGGTCAAACTCGGACGGCTTCATGCGACGGGAAGCGTTGGTGATATCCGGGTGCTGGGTGCCGATACCCTGACAGAACAGCTTGAGACCACCGCCGGAGCCGGTGGACTCAAGCTTCGGGGTCGGAAAATCTGTGTTGGAACCAAAACGCTCGGCAACCACGGTTGCGAACGGATATACGGTTGAGGAACCGACAATGCTGATGGTGTCCCGGGCCATGGCCGGGGTGGACAGGGCGGCAATGCTGCCTGCCACGGCGACACTGGCAATAGCTGTCTTCAGTTTCATCACGTTGAGTCTCCATCGGGTTATTGGCTTCGGGTTATCCGATGGTTGGCAGATTACGGTGAGTCTATGACAAGTTTGTTACACTCGCAGAAATAATTTCCACTTATCGGTCGATTTCACTTGCACGCGTATCTGTGATGAATACCATGCTCACCAATTAATCAGACCTAATAACAACACAGGTAGCGCTTAATGACCGACTATGACGACGACAGGCCCAAACCCCGCGGCGAGCTGATGATCCAGCTGGTCCCCCTGCCCGCGGACACCAACGCCAACGGCGATGTCTATGCCGGCTGGCTGGTACAGCAAATGGACACCGCCGCCGGAACCCTGGCTGGCCGCATCTCCCAGGGCCGTAACGCCACCGTAGCCATGGACCGCATGGAATTCCTCTCTCCCCTGCGCATCGGTGCCCAGGTGGGTTGTTACTGTGAACTGGTGGATATCGGCCGCAGTTCCATGAAGATTCATGTGGAAGTCTGGACCCGTGACCGCAACAACAAGCCGCCCCGCAAGGTGACCGAGGGCCTGTTCGTCTACGTGGCCATTGACGAGAACGGCCGCATTCGCGAAGTACCGGAACAATAACCGTTTGTTCCCGTCCGGCTCCCGTTAGCGTTGACAGCGACCCGGGGGCCGGGAAAGTCACTACCCCGCCTCCTTCCCTTAATAGAGAAAAAGACCTGTCGTCACCCTGACCGGCTGTCATAAAAATATCATCGGTTATCTATAGGTTCGGAACTGCATTTTCCGAAACCAGAAGGATACCTGTGATGAAAAAGCTCAAGCTGCTGGCCTGTATCTCCCTGCTGCTGCCTGTGGCAGCCAATGCTGAATTCAAGCTGGATGACCGTTACCAGGACAAGGACGGTGACCTGATCGCCGATATTCCCGCTGATGCCTCACAGCAGGTGGATCCCTCTACCCTGATCTTTGCCTACACGCCCGTGGAGGATCCGGCCGTCTACCGGGAAGTCTGGTCCGAGTTCCTTGATCACCTCGCGGAGACCACCGGCAAGAAGGTGCAGTTCTTCCCGGTTCAGTCCAACGCCGCCCAGATCGAGGCGATGCGCGCCGGTCGCCTGCACATTGCCGGCTTCAATACCGGTTCCAACCCGCTGGCAGTCGCCTGCGCCGGTCTGCGACCGTTCACCATGATGGCTGCGGAAGACGGCTCGTTCGGCTATGAAATGGAAATCATCACCTACCCGGATTCCGGTATTGAGGATGTGGAGGATATTCGCGGCAAGGAACTGGCCTTCACTTCCCAGACGTCCAACTCCGGTTTCAAGGCGCCGTCCGCCATCCTCAAGGCTGACTACAACATGGTCGCCGGCGAAGACTTCGAGCCGGTATTTTCCGGTAAGCACGATAACTCGATCCTGGGCGTCGCCAACCAGGATTACCCGGCCGCAGCCATCGCCAACTCTGTACTTAACCGGATGCTGAGCCGGGACGTGGTCAGCGACGACCAGATCGTCTCCCTCTACAAGTCCCAGACCTTTCCCACCACCGGTTACGGCATCGCCCACAACCTGAAGCCGGAACTGCAGGAAGCCATCCAGGAAGCCTTCTTCTCCTTTGAATGGGAAGGTACCGCGCTGGAAGAGGAGTTCTCCAAGTCCGGTGAAGCGCAGTTCGTGCCGATTACCTTCCAGGAGCACTGGGAAGTGATTCGCAAGATCGACGCCGCCAACGGCGTTGCCTACAACTGCCAATAAGCGGTGAGCCCTTTACGTGCTTGAACTTGATCGTCTGTCCAAAACCTACGCCACCGGCGACACCGCCCTGAGCCAGGTCAGCTTCGAAGTACCGGCTGGCCAGGTAGTGGGGCTGATCGGCCCCTCGGGGGCCGGCAAATCCACCCTGATCCGGTGCATCAACCGGCTGGTGGAGCCTTCCGGCGGTAAGGTCATCCTGTCCGGCACCAACCTGGTGACGCTACGGGGCAATGCCCTGCGACGCGCCCGGCGCCGGATCGGCATGATCTTCCAGGAATATGCCCTGGTGGAGCGCCTTACGGTAATGGAAAACGTGCTGTCCGGTCGGCTCGGTTACGTGCCGGCCTGGCGGTCGTTTCTGCGCCGTTACTCGCCCGAAGACGTGGCCAAGGCTTTCTCGCTGCTGGAGCAGGTGGGGCTGTCCGACCATTTCAACAAGCGGGCAGACGCCCTCTCCGGGGGCCAGCGCCAACGGGTCGGCATCGCCCGGGCCCTGGAGCAGGACCCGGAGTTGTTGCTGGTGGATGAACCCACGGCCTCCCTGGACCCCAAGACTTCCCGCCAGATCATGCGCCTGATTGGCAGCGCCTGCCGGAAGCGCAACCTGCCGGCCATCATCAATATCCATGACGTGCTGCTGGCCCAGCAGTTCACCGACCGGATTATCGGCCTGAAAGCCGGCGAAGTGGTCTTCGACGGCAAACCGGAGGCCCTCACTGACCAGGTACTCACCCGCATCTATGGGGATGAGGACTGGACCCGCATGCGCGGGGAAGAGAACGCCGGGGAGGAGTCACAGCCACCCACCGTAGACCTGGCAGAGGGGCTGTAGATGGCAGTACAGAGCTATCCCGGTCGCTGGAAGCGGCCACCGGTACTATTGACCAATCCGTTCTGGCGCCGGGCAATCTACACCGGTGCCCTGGTCTACCTGGTGCTGGCACTGCAAAGCGTGGAGATCGACTGGCAACGGGTTTGGCTGGGGCTGGACCGGGGCTGGAAGTTCATCGAGGGCTTCCTGGTCCCGGACTTCACCACCCGCTGGCGGGATATCCGTGAGGGACTGGTGGAAAGCCTGACCATGACCCTGACCTCCACCGTTGCCGGCATCCTGGTATCGGTGCCCATTGGTATCGGTGCCGCCCGTAACCTGGCTCCCGCCCCGATCTATCTGGTATGCCGGAGCATTATCACCCTGTCCCGTTCCTTCCAGGAAGTGATCATCGCCATCCTGCTGGTGGCCATGTTCGGATTCGGTCCCTTTGCCGGCTTCCTGACCCTGTCGTTCGCCACCATCGGCTTCCTGTCCAAGTTACTGGCGGAAGACATTGAAGAGTGTGACCGCAGTCAGATCGAGGCCATTCGCGCTACCGGCGCCGGCTGGTGGCAGGTGGTGAACTACGCCGTCCAGCCCCAGGTAATGCCACGCCTGGTGGGGCTGTCCCTGTACCGGCTGGACATCAACTTCCGGGAATCCGCGGTCATCGGCATTGTGGGCGCCGGCGGTATCGGCGCTACCCTCAATACGGCCATCGACCGCTACGAGTATGACTCCGCCGGCGCCATCCTGATCATCATCATCGCCATTGTGCTGGTGGTGGAGTATTCCTCATCCTGGATTCGCAGGTGGGTACAATGACAAGCACCTCCGCACCTGTCTGGCACTACCGCACACCGAAGCAGACACTGCTGCGATGGCTGGGCTGGTTTTCGCTGGTGGCGCTGACGGTGTTCAGCTGGCAACTCATGAACGAGAACACCATCTGGGCCTTTGTCAGCGACGCACCGGAGCAGGCCGCCGACATTGGCGATCGGATGTTCCCGCCAGCCTGGGGCTACACCGGCCAGCTCTGGCAACCCCTGTGGGACACCATCAACATCGCGACCCTGGGCACCCTGCTCGGCGTCCTGTTTGCCGTTCCCGTGGCCTTCCTGGCGGCCAGCAACACCACACCCAGCACCCGCTTTGTGCGACCACTGGCACTGCTGGTTATCGTGGCGTCCCGTTCCATCAACTCGCTGATCTGGGCCTTGCTGCTGGTTGCCATCATCGGTCCGGGGCTGCTCGCCGGTATCATTGCCATCGGCCTGCGCTCCATCGGCTTTGTCGCCAAGCTGCTCTATGAGGCCATCGAGGAGATCGATACCAGCCAGGTGGAGGCGGTGCGCGCCACCGGCGCCAGCGGGGCCCAGGTGATCGACTACGCCATTGTGCCGCAGATACTGCCCGCCTTCTGGGGCATCAGCGTGTTCCGCTGGGACATCAATATCCGTGAATCCACCATCCTGGGGCTGGTGGGCGCCGGGGGCCTGGGCATCCAGCTCAATGCGTCACTGGCGACCCTGGCCTGGAACCAGGTGGCGATGATCTTCGTGGTGATCCTGTTCACCGTGGTGGTGTCGGAATGGGTTTCCGCGAAGGTACGACAGGCGGTAATCTGACCTTATGGAAGACACGCACCCGACCGCCTTTGCCGGGGTAACCCCTGACCCGGCCTGGGCCTTTGACCAGTACCAGCGCCTGCGGCACCAGCTTCCCCGGCCTGACTACAATCCAGGCCCAAGCCAGGCCATACCCTCACTGGAGCCGCTGCAGGAGCGGTTTGACGCCTTTGTGTTTGATGCCTTCGGCGTACTCAATACCGGCATGGCGGTTATCCCCGGGGCGGTGGAAAGGCTTGCCAGCCTGCAGGCCAGCGGCAAGTCGGTACTGGTGCTGTCCAACGCGGCCACCGCCAGCCAGGCAGCACTGACTGCGAAGTATCAGGCGATGGGCTTCGACCTGGCCGAGCACCAGGTCATTTCCAGCCGCTGGCTACTGGAGGATTCCCTGGGCCGAGAGCCACGGAATGGACTCTGGGGAGTGATTGCACCACCCACGTCCGACAGCCAGACCCTACCCGGCATTCATCAGCACCCTGTCAGACCGGGTATCACGGACCTGGAGCTGGATGCCTGTGACGGTTTTATCTTTCTCAGTAGTGAAGACTGGAACGAGGTTCTCCACGAGCAACTCACCGCCAGCCTGAAGCGACGGCCTCGCCCGCTGGAGGTTGCCAACCCTGACCTGGTGGCTCCCCGCGGCGATTGCCTGACCCTGGAACCCGGTTTCTTTGCCCACAGACTGCGTGAAGACACCGGCGTCAGCCCGCAGTTCTTCGGCAAACCCTACGCCCCTGCCTTTGCGGCAGCGCTGACGCGCCTGGCCGGCATTCCAGCCCACCGGATACTGATGGTGGGCGACACCCTGCACACGGACATCCTGGGTGCCCGCGCGGCCGGCATGGCCACCCTGCTGGTGAGTAGCCACGGTTCGCTCGCGGGCATGGACCTGGACAGCTGCATCCGACAGTCCGGTATTGCACCGGACTTCATCACTCCCTCGATCTGAATGGACAACGTCTGTGCCTGACAGCTCCCCGCGCACCGGATGTCCGCAAAGGCCAGCAGACAGTCCCTATGTCCCGTCGGCCGATTCCGGGTTCAACGCTGAGTCAACTTTCACCTGAAGTTCATCCGGATACAGCAGGACCTCGATGCGACGGTTCATGCGCCGGCTGGCGTCATTGGTTTCCTCAACCAGCGGGCGGGTATCGGCGTACCCCACCGCCTGCATGCGTTCAGCGGCGATGCCCGTGTCCCGGAGTACCCTTACCGCCGAGGCCGCCCGGGAAGCTGAAAGCTCCCAGTTCGTGGGGTAGCGGAACTGAAGCCGGCGGGAGATGGGACGGCTGTCACTGTGACCCTGGACACTGATCGTGTGATCGGGAAAGCTTTCAAGGGCGTTGGCCAGCAGTTGCAGCGTTTGCCGCCCGGACTCACCAATGCGGGCGGAGCCGGAATCAAACACGATTTTCTCCGGCAGTTTGATGACCGTGGTGCCGTCTTCCAGGCGTGACACCAGCGTCTGCTTTTCATTGCTCAGCGCCTGCAGGCGAGCCTGGAGGTCGTTCATGGCGGATTGTTCACGCTGCAACCGGGCTTCAAGTTCCGCGATGGTTTCGCTGGCATTTTGGCTCCGGACCTGCTGCAAGGCCAGCTGTTCCCGTGCCTGACGGTATTGCTCTGCGACCGATTGGCGTTCGGCAGCCACTTCATCCAGGGCGGCTTTCCGTTGCTCTACCTGGCCTCGGGTCTGATCCAGTTCGGCACGGGCGGTTTCCAACGTATCCTCAAGTTCATCAGCCTGGGCCCGGGCCCTGGTCTGTTCTTCCCTGGCGGTAGCCAATGAGGCTTCCAGATCCTGGCGGCGTGCCGTCAACTCTGCAACCTGTTCCTGACTGTGGGCAAGCTGTTCACCACGGTCGCTGGCCAGTGTCTCAGCAACTGCCAGATCCTTCTTCAGTGTTTCAATACGACGCTCCAGGTCGATGATCTGCTGCCGGGCCCCGGTCAGATTTCGCCGGGTATCATTCAGCTCCGTTTCCAGCTGATCGGCGCTGGTGGTTCGCTGTTCAAGACGTTCCTGAGCCCTGAGCAACTGCTGACGCAGGCGCTCCTGTTCGGCCTGCAAGTCAGCGAGTGCCTGCTGCCCTTGCCTCGCCCCTGCCAGGGTTTCCTCATAGGCGCTGGTCATCTGTGACAGCTCGTCGTTGAGGGACCAGTAAAAATAGGCTCCGGCCCCGGCTATCAGCACCAGCAAGATCATCAGTGCCGTGGTCACCCAGCCTCGTTGCGCCATAGGATGTCCTCTTGGTGATAAAGCATTAACCATAGTTCATGTTGTCGCTATGATCGAGTGACGGCGCCAATGGTCCGCCGCCCGGGAAAACGCTCCAGGCTGACCACTCCGAATCCCTGTTAACGACGTATCCATCAAGGGGGTCAATGATCCTGCAATGGGAATCGACACTTACAGAGCGACTCTGCAATACGGCAGCGCTCTGCACAGGCAACTGACAGGAGGCTGTTTGAGACCCGGAACACGGCAAGGCACTGTGCACGACCATCCTAACAATGCGGCAGGTCAATCCTACAGCTGGCGGAGCATACTCGCGCTGGCGTTGAAGCATAAGCCGCGGCTTGTCCGTGCCAATGTGCTGGCCATCCTGGCAACAGCGGTCAGTGTACCGATTCCGCTATTGCTGCCAGTGCTGGTGGATGAGGTATTGCTGGACGAGGCTGGGCCGGTCTTGCCCTTCCTGCAGCTGGTGCTGCCAGAGACGTGGCATCAGCCGACGGTTTACATTGGTGCCATGGTGCTGGCGGCGTTTCTGCTCAGAGTCCTCGCGCTGGGGTTTAACGTCTTGCAATCCCGGGAGTTTTCGAAGATTTCCAAGGACGTGGTGTTTCGTATCCGGTCACGGTTGCTGGGACGCTTGCAACGGATCGCCATGTCGGAATATGAGACCCGGGGTTCTGGCGGTATCACTAGCCACTTTATTACCGACCTGGATACCATCGACCAGTTTCTGGGAACCACCATCAGTCGGTTCATTGTTGCCAGCCTGACCGTTATGGGTACCGCGTCGGTCCTGTTGTGGGTGCACTGGCAGCTGGGACTATTGATTCTGCTTTTTAACCCCCTGGTGATCTTCGCCACCATGCTGATCAGCAAGCGGGTGAAGGAACTCAAGCGTCGGGAGAACAGCGCCTACGAGGATTTCCAGGGTGACCTGACGGAAACCCTGGACGCGATCCACCAGCTCCGGGCCGCTAACCGAGAGCAACATTACCTGCACCAGTTGGTCCATCGGGCCCGTGCGGTTCGTGACCACGCCATCCGCTTCGAGTGGCGCAGTGATGCCGCTACCCGGGCCAGTTTTGCCCTTTTCCAGTTCGGGGTAGATGCGTTTCGTGCAGCTGCGATGGTGACTGTACTGTTCAGCGACCTGAGCATTGGTATGATGTTCGCCATCTTTGGCTACCTCTGGTTCATGCTGACGCCGGTCCAGGAAATGCTCAATATGCAGTATGCCTGGTTTGCAGCGAATGCAGCCCTTGGCAGGGTCAATCGCTTACTGGAACTGGAAGAGGAACCGCGCTATCCGGCGTTGGAAAACCCTTTCAGGGGCAAGCACACAGTCGGTCTATCGCTGAAGAATATTCATTTCAGCTACGGTGACGAGCAGGTACTCAAAGGCATCGACCTTGACCTGGCACCCGGAGAGAAAGTTGCCCTGGTGGGCGCCAGTGGCGGCGGCAAATCCACCCTGGTACAAATCATTCTGGGCATGTACACCCCGCGGAAGGGGGAGATACGGATTAACGGGGTACCGGTTCAGCGGATCGGGCTCCCCTGCCTTCGCGAGCACATCGCCACCGTTCTGCAGCACCCGGCGCTGTTCAATGACACCGTTCGCCAGAACCTCACACTGGGTCGCCACAGATCGGACGGGCAACTCTGGGAAGCCTTGCGCATTGCCCAGCTTGACCGGACCATCGAGGCAATGCCGGATCGGCTGGACACCGTGATCGGCCGCCAGGGCGTTCGGCTATCCGGCGGCCAGCGTCAGAGACTGGCGATCGCACGGATGGTGCTTGCCGATCCGGCGGTGGTGATCCTGGACGAAGCAACCTCGGCCCTGGATGCAGAGACGGAGTTTCAGCTCCACCGGGATCTCGAAGCCTTTCTGAGCAAACGGACCACCCTGATCATCGCCCACCGGCTCAGCGCCGTGAAGCAGGCCGATCGGGCCTGTGTGTTTGACGATGGGCGGATTATCGAAGAAGGCCAGCACGCTGACCTGATCGACAAAGACGGCCTTTATGCGCAGCTTTACGGCAACATTCAGGCCTGACCCCTCAGGTCACCAGGGCAGTTCCTCGCCATTGCTGTGCCAGAAGGAGCCCGTATTTTCCAGGTCCAGCCTGGCAATGCGTTCTGCCAGGCCACGGGCGGATTCCTCCGGGCTTATCAGGCCGCCGAAGTTGACCATGCGGGTCTTCACATAGCCCGGGTGCAACTGGGCCACGGCGATACCCTTCGGCTTGAGGTCCATCGCCAGGGACTTGCCGAAGGCATTCAGGGCGGCTTTCGAGGCACGGTAACCGTAACGACCACCGGAATCGTTGTCGGCAATGGAGCCCATGCGGCTGGTGATATTGGCGATCTTGCCCCCTTCCGGGATCTGCGGCACCAGGGCTTGTGCCACCCGCAACGGCGCGTAGGCATTGATCTCCATCTGCGTACGAATGGAGTCAAAGTCGATGCTACCCAGCTGCTCATCCTGCAGCAGGCCGGCATTATTGATCAGCAGGCGGATGGATTTGCCCGCCAGGCCCGCCTTCAGTTTTTCAATGCCAGCATCGGTGGTGACATCCACGCCGTCGATGACCTGCGCGGCTACGTCGACCAGGTCGTCAGAGGACTGGCGACAAACGCCGATCACCTCGCAACCTTCCTGCGCATAGTGTCGGGCCAGCTCCAGACCGATGCCACGGTTGGCACCGGTAATCACAACCACGTCAGATTCAGCCATTAGACCTCCTCAGGGTTCCGATAAGTTGGTTTCGCCCATGTTCGGCCCGGGGAGCGGGAAGATCAAGGATGTGACGGTCGGCTATCCGTTCCCGGCCACTGCTACCGGGTGCCGATCGGGCAGCATCAGCGACAACAACGATGCCGTCGCCACCAGGGCAGCAGAGATCCACAGGCAGGCCTCCAGTCCCCAGGCCTGGTAGACCCAGCCTGACAGCACGGTGCCCAGCAACCGCCCGGCGGCGTTGGACATGTAATAGAAGCCCACATCCAGCGATACCCCGTCCCCCCGGGCGTAGCTGACGATCAGGTAGCTGTGCAGGGATGAATTGATGGCGAACAGGACGCCGAACAGCAGTAGCCCGCCGACCACCACAACTTGCGCTGACCAGCCCGCCATCAGCGCAGCCGCGATGCCCGCCGGAATCAGCGCCAGCAATGCAGCCCAGGCAACGGCCCCGGACTTGCCATCCGAATGGCCGGTTATCCTCGGCGCGATGGTCTGGATAAAGCCATAGCCAATGATCCAGCTGGCCATGAAACCGCCCACTTGCCAGTGGTCCCAGCCAAACACCGTGGCCATGTACACCGGTAGGGCCACCACAAACCACACGTCACGGGCACCGAACAGGAACATGCGCGCTGCCGACAGCACGTTGATGGCCCGGCTCTTGGAGAGGATCTCACGGAACTTTGGCTTTGCCTTGCTCTTGCCCAGGTCCTGCCCCAGCAGGAACAGGCTGGCCAGCCATACCAGCCCTAAAGCCACCGCCATCAGAATGACAGCCCCCTTGAAACCGGCGGCCATCAGCAGCACGCCCCCCAGGAAGAAGCCAACCCCCTTGAGAGTGTTCTTGGAGCCGGTGAGAATCGCCACCCACTTGTACAGGGTACCTTGCTGCTCGTCCGGCACCAGCAACTTGATGCCGCTTTTGGCGGACATCTTGTTCAGGTCCTTGGCGATGCCGGATAGTGCCTGCGCGGCCATTACCCAGGGCACGGTGAGCACAGCCGCCGGGACCGCCAGCATGGCGAGCGCCACAATCTGCAGGAACAGCCCGATATTCATGGTGCGGTTCAGCCCCCAGCGGGCGCCCAGGTACCCTCCCACCAGGTTGGTCACCACCCCGAAAAATTCATAGAAAATGAACAGCAGGGCAATCTCCAGGGGCGAGTAACCCAGCTGATGGAAATGCAGCACCACCAGCATCCGCAGGGCACCATCCGTCAGGGTAAAGGCCCAGTAGTTGCCGGTTATGACCAGGTACTGGCGGATAGCTGCAGTCATATCAGGCCAGGCCCACCTTGCGTGCCAGCTCTACCGTGCGGTTGGCGTAGCCCCATTCGTTGTCGTACCAGGCGTAGATTTTCACCTGGGTGCCATTGATCACCAGGGTGGAGAGTGCATCCACAATGGACGAGCGCGGGTCCGTCTTGTAGTCGATGGACACCAGCGGGCGCTCTTCGTAGCCCAGGATGTCTTTAAGGCCGACCTCGGCGGCCTCTTTCAGCAACTGATTGACGGTATCCCGGTCCGTGGGCTGATCCACCTCGAACACGCAATCCGTCAGCGACGCATTGGTGAGCGGAATACGCACCGCATGGCCGTCCAGGCGCCCCTTCAGTTCCGGGAAAATCTCGATGATGGCCGTGGCAGAGCCGGTACTGGTGGGAATCAGGGAACTGCCACAGGCCCGGGCCCGACGCAGATCCTTGTGGGGCGCGTCCAGGATGGTCTGGGTGTTGGTGAGGCTGTGAATGGTGGTGATGGATCCGTGCCGGATGCCCAGCTTCTCGTGGATCACCTTCACCACCGGCGCCAGGCAGTTGGTGGTGCAGGAGGCTGCCGTGACAATACGGTCGTTGGCCGGGTCGAAGATATCCTCATTGACCCCCATGACAATATTCTTCGCACCCGTTTCCTTTACCGGTGCAGACACCACGACCCGACTTACACCTTGGTCCAGGTAACCCTGCAATACCTCCACGGTCTTGTTGACACCACTGGCTTCGATGACCAGGTCGCAACCGGACCAGTCGGTGTCGCCAATGGCCTTGTTGCCGGTTACGCGAATGCGATGACCCTCAACCACGATCTCGTCGCCATCTGCCCGGGCCTCATGCTTCCAGATACCATGGACGCTGTCAAAGTTGAGCAGGTGCGCCAGGGTCGCCGCATCGGCCCCCGGATCATTAATGGCGACAAACTCCAGCTCCGGCCATCCCCAGGCCGCACGCAGGGCAAGCCGCCCGATGCGACCGAAACCGTTAATGCCTACCTTGATCTTGCTCATACTGTGCTCCTGGTATTTCCTGAAATCCGAAAAGACGAGAACGCTCACTCACGGGCATGACACTTCAGGGCGATTCGCCATGGCCTGCAGCCGGGCTTGCGGTGTCTGAATCAGCGCCTGGTTGGCACTGGCGGTTTCATCGAGTACCCGTACCAGCCAGCCCGGCAAGTGAGGGCTAAGGTAATAGTAGACCCACTGGCCATGACGTTCCGTCTCAACCAGGCCGGTATCGCGAAGGGTGGCCAGGTGGCGGCTGACCTTGGGCTGGGACACGTCCAGTGCTTCGGTCAGCTCACAGACGCACAGCTTTTGCTGATCCCGGATCAGCAACAATGCTGACAGGCGCAGCTCGTCCGCCAGTGCCTTGAATACAGTCACGGGGTTATAGTCGGTCGCCTTCAGGCCGGTTTCCTTCTGGTGCACCAGGGTGAACAAGCTGATGCGCTCCCGCAGTTCTTTCAGGGTCAGGGCAAACACTGCGCGCCGGTTGCTCTGGGCGGGATCGGGAAAGTCCCAGGCGATGCGCTGAGCCGGCTGGCAGACCTCACCACACTCGTTGGCGGCTTTCTCGCAAAGGGTGATCACATAGTCCCAGGGCTGATCCTGCAGACTTGCAAGCCGCTTGCTACGAAGGCCTTCGGTCGATACGCCAGCCTCTTCCAGCACCTGGAGCGCCATCGGATGAGGCGTTGCCGGATCGGTTCCGGCACTGGCTACCTCGAACCGGTCCCCGGCCATATCCCGGAGCAGGGCTTCGGCCATCAGTGAGCGTGCGCTGTTGGCGGTACAGACAAACAGGACCCGGCGCTTCATATGATCACCCATATATTCAATTTAACAGATATCTGTTTTTGTGCATAATAGGCACCACCTTATCCCGAGTAAAGGACATTTCTGTGACAACCATCGATGACCTGCCCAACATCGACCCCGAACACTTCAAGGCGCCTTCCGGCTGGGCCCTTTTTGACAGCACGCCATCGGCCCACAGGCCCAGGATTCTGCTGCTCTATGGCTCCTTGCGGGAGCGTTCCTTCAGTCGCCTGGTTGTGGAAGAGGCCGCCCGCCTGCTGGAAGCCATGGGCGCCGAGCCCCGCATCTTTAATCCACGGGGCCTGCCGCTTGCCGATGCCGAGGAAGATTCGCACCCCAAGGTTCAGGAGCTGAGGCAACTGGCGGAGTGGTCTGAGGGCATGGTGTGGTGCTCGCCGGAGCGCCACGGTGCCATGACCGGTATCATGAAAACCCAGATTGACTGGATCCCGCTCTCCATTGGGGGCATGCGGCCCACCCAGGGCAAGACCCTGGCGGTGATGCAGGTGTGCGGTGGCTCCCAGTCTTTCAACGCGGTGAATCAGTTGCGGGTACTCGGTCGCTGGATGCGCATGATCACCATCCCTAACCAGTCTTCGGTGCCAAAGGCGTTTACCGAGTTTGATGACAACGACCGGATGTTACCGTCACCCTTCTACAATCGGATTGTGGATGTAATGGAAGAGCTGGTTAAGTTCACCCTGCTGACCCGTGACCGCAGCGACTATCTCACCGACCGCTATTCCGAGCGGGTCGAGAGCGCCGACGAGGTCTCGAAGCGCGTCAACCAACGGTCCATGTGAGAGTTCAGCCATGAGCAACAAGGCAGAGATCGCCACCGCCGAAGAAACCAGCGGGGGTATGGGATTATTCGAGCGTTACCTCTCGGTGTGGGTAGCACTGGCAATCATTGTGGGTGTGGCCCTTGGCCAACTGGCCCCGGCCGTTCCGGAGATACTCTCCCGCTTCGAATACGCCCAGGTGTCCATCCCCATCGCCATCCTTATCTGGGCGATGATCTTTCCCATGATGGCCCAGATCGATTTCAGTGCCATTGTCGGGGTACGCAAGGAGCCCAAAGGCCTGGCCATTACCACCACGGTCAACTGGCTGATCAAGCCCTTCACCATGTTTGCCATTGCCTGGTTCTTCCTGACGGTGGTGTTTGAACCATGGATCGCTCCTCAACTGGCCAGTGAATACCTGGCTGGCGCCATTCTGCTCGGGGCCGCTCCCTGCACCGCCATGGTGTTTGTCTGGAGCTACCTTACCAAAGGCGATGCCGCCTACACCCTGGTACAGGTATCACTGAACGACATCATCATGCTCTTCGCCTTCGCGCCGATTGTGGTGTTCCTGCTGGGTATCTCGGACATCCAGGTCCCATGGGACACGGTGTTGCTATCGGTCATCCTGTACATCGTCATTCCACTGGCCGCCGGCTACCTGACTCGTCGCACCCTGATTGCCCGCCACGGCCAGCACTGGTACGACGAGGTGTTCCTGAAACGCATCGGCCCGGTGACGCCCGCGGCGCTGATTGTCACCCTGGTACTACTGTTCGCCTTCCAGGGCGAAGTGATCCTGGAGAATCCGCTGCACATTGCACTGATTGCGGTGCCGTTGGTTATCCAGACGGTGTTCATTTTCCTCCTGGCCTACGGCTGGGCCAGGCTCTGGAAAGTCCGCCACTGCATCGCAGCCCCCGGCGCCATGATCGGTGCCAGCAACTTCTTCGAACTCGCCGTCGCGGCAGCTATTGCCCTGTTTGGTCTTCAGTCCGGCGCGGCACTCGCCACGGTGGTGGGCGTGCTGGTAGAGGTACCGCTAATGCTGGTACTGGTGCGCATTGCAAACCGGACACGAGGAGCCTTCCCGGACTGACCGGCCCGACGGGAGCCGTCGTTCAGCGCCACCGGGGGCGACGGCAGCCAGTATCCCCGTGGTGGTCGGCGCGATCTGGTGGGTCACCCGCCGCATCAAACGGCGGATCATCAATGCCGAGGAGCCTGACGCCCGCTGATTTCATGAACTCGCGGCATTCAGACTCAGCACCTGAGGCCCTCTGATTGTCCGTGACAGCAAACATTGCCGGATTCATCGAGGACCACGTTACAACGACGGGCAAGAACCTCCCGCAAACGCTCTCGCGCGCGCCGGATTCTGGCCTTGGTGGCCGGCAACGATAGCCCCTGCGCCCGGGCGTAGGCCTCCTGGGACATGGGCCCGAGGTCACAGGCCTGGAGGATGTCGCGGTCGCTTTCCGCCAAGTACGGCAGGGTCGCATTAATGCAGGCATCCAGTTCGTCCACCGGTGCCCGCTCCGCAGCACGCTCATCGCGCAGATGATCCGGCACCGGCACCCAGTGCTTGCGCAGGCGATGGCTGTCAGTGAGCGCGTTGCGGGCCACCCGGAACAGCCAGGCGCGGGGATTCTCCAGTTCGCAGAAATTCCGTCCCTCACGCATCGCCTTGAAAAACACATCCTGCAGCAGGTCGTCAGCCATCGCCGGCTCTTTCACTTGGCCGAGGAGAAAGCCGCGAAGCTCGGCCTGGTGGTCATGCCAAGCCTGTAATACACAATTAAATTTCATTATCCGTCACTCAGGCCGCGCACTTCTACGCGCTGGAAAATTTCATGCCCGGCGCCGCCAGGTTGAAGACGGCACCGTCGGTGCTTCAGTAGAACAAGAGTATCCTTTTTGGCGATCATTCGTCCTCTGGGCGCCGATACGTTATCAACGCCAAGACAAGGGCCATCGAACCCATGCTCGAGCTATTTACATCCCTGGCCAACTGGCTGACTTATGATCTGATGGGGCTAAGCCCGGAGACCAAACTGGGCACCTCCATCCATTTCTTCATTGAGGACACCACCAAGATCCTGTTTCTGCTGGTAGTGATGATCTACGTGATCGCACTGGCACGGGCCTCCCTCAACCTGGAGCGGGTAAGGGCCTATATCCAGCAGAAAAACCGCCTGGTGGGCTATTTCTTTGGCTCCGGTTTTGGTGCCATCACCCCTTTTTGTTCCTGCTCAAGCATTCCGCTGTTTCTGGGCTTCACCAGCGCTGGCATCCCCCTGGGGATCACCATGGCGTTCCTGTTTACCTCACCTATCATCAATGAGGTGGCGGTGATCATGTTGTGGAGCCTGCTGGGCTGGAAGTTCACCCTCGCATATATCGTGATCGGCATGGCGGTAGGCATTGTCGGTGGCATGATTCTGGATTCGATCAAGGGCGAGCGCTGGCTGAAAGACTTTGCTGCCAAGGCTTATCAGAACGCTGCAACCGAAGCCCGGAACCACACAGACAACCCTGAAATGCCTGAAGCACCAAAACTGACCTTTCAGGAAAGGCATCAGTTCGCCAAAGACGAACTGAAGGAGATCCTCGGCCGGATCTGGAAGTGGGTACTGATTGGCGTTGGCCTGGGTGCCGCCCTGCACGGCTTTGTTCCCGATGGCTGGTTTGCCGAGAACCTGGGCTCCGGCCAGTGGTGGAGTGTACCGGCGGCGGTACTCGCCGGCCTGCCCCTGTATTCCAATGCCACTGGCGTTATTCCGGTAATGGAAAGCCTGATCGTCAAGGGGCTGCCGGTGGGCACCACCCTGGCGTTCTGCATGAGCACCGTTGCAGCCAGCTTCCCGGAATTCATCATGCTCAAGCAGGTCATGAGCTTTCGCCTGCTGGCTATCATTTTTGTAATCCTGCTGGCCAATTTTATGGTGGTCGGCTGGGTAATAAACGCCATCAGCCCCTGGCTGTTCTCAGGGTTCTGATGCCTTTAAACGTAATGAAATCAATTCAAAGGAAAATGCCATGAAACGTTTCGAAGTACTTGGTACCGGCTGCAAGAAATGCGTCACTACCGCTGAGAGTATTGAGCGGGTAGCCCAGGAGCTGGGCGAGTCGATTGAAGTGGTGAAGGTGACCGATCCGGCAAAAATCATGGAGTACCAGGTGATGTCCACCCCGGCAGTGGCGGTCGACGGCACGGTGGTTCACAGCGGCTCTATCCCCGATCACGCGAAAATTGTCAGCTGGCTGAAAGCATAACCGGCAGGACGCGGGACCGGTTTCCCGCGTAAGATAGCGGGTGCACAGTGCCCCTTGTGTTAAGGGGCACTAGACTATAGTCAGATTCACCCGCTTACCCGGAGCATGCCTATGCTGAGGTTTTTCAGGATTGTCGACGGTCTTATCAGAGAAATCGGTAACCAGGAGGAAGACACCGACGCCCGGTTACGACAAGCCGACTGGATCGACGCCTGTGAACCCGATGAAGAAGAGCGGCAGATTCTCCAACGGCTGCTGAAAACCGATATCCCCGAGTTTGACGATGTGGAGGAGATCGAGGCCTCGGCCCGCTACTTCGTGGACCAGGCCGGGGTGCATGTGCACTCGATGTTTCTCAACCTGGCCGAAGGGCGTCATAACACGGTATCCGTGGCATTCATCCTGCAAAAAAGCCGCCTGATCACCATCCGCGAAACGGAACTGGCGGACTTCCGCCTGCTGCGCATGCGGGCCCGCCGTGGCCAGGTGGAGGCCGGCGATCCCTGCGAAATGATGGTGACGATTCTGGAACAGAAGGTGGAGAACCAGGCGGACGGCCTGGAGGACCTGCATCGCCAGCTGGAAGATGTCAGCTACCTGGTACTGGAAGACGAGGAGGCCGAGCTGGACGAGGCCATCAACCGCCTGGCCCGGCTGGAAGACAGCAACGGCAAGACCCGCCTGTGCCTGATGGATACCCAGCGCAATATCTCGTTCCTGCTACGCCACCTGCGCAACGAAGGGGAAGTACGGGAGACCCTCCGGGAGATTAACCGCGACATCGAAACCCTGATGTCCCACACCACGTTCCTGTTCGACAAGATCAACTTTTTGATGGACTCCACCCAGGGTTTCATCAACATCGAGCAGAACCAGATCATCAAGATTTTCTCGATTGCGGCGGTAGTGTTCCTGCCGCCCACGCTGGTCGCCAGCATCTATGGCATGAACTTCAAGTATATGCCGGAACTTGAGTGGCTACTGGGTTATCCGGGGGCGCTGGGGCTGATGGTGGCGGCCGGGATTGCGCCTTACTGGTACTTCAAGCGTAAAGGCTGGCTCTGATCAGGTTTGGGGGGGAAGGCGGCCATCCGGGAGGGCTTTCCAGAACACGCTCCTTCCGGCACGTCCATGTGACGCTCGAGCTCCGCCATCCCTGGCTCCGCACGATTTTAAAACACATGCCCTAACCCGGCCCCTCAGGCATCTGAGCCTGTCGAAGACGCTCCCCCGCTCCGCTCGCCCTGAGCCTGTCGAAGGGCCATAACGAGGATAAGAGAAGGGGAAATACCCTTCGACAAGCTCAGGGTGAACGGTGGGGAAATGCGGGTCAATGGTGTGGGAATATAGAAGGACTAGTCATCTCTGAACCCGCACCAGAGATTCCCAACCTGCGATAGTTACCCTCTAACAAGCCTCCAACGGAGCATAAGCCAGAACAAGCCACTTGGCTCCATCGTCAAAGTTCACCTGAACCCGGGTATGGTGACCACTCCCTTCGCTGTTCATCACAACCCCCTCCCCAAATTTGGGATGGCGAACCCGCTGACCCAGGGAAAACCCGGCCTGCTCCATGGGCGCGGAATCGAACAGCCCTTCATTGGGCCGAGAGACCATGGCCGGGCGGGTCACCGTATTACGCAGGCGCACTTCCTGGATGCAGTCCGCCGGAATTTCCCGCACGAACCGGGACAGGGCGTGGAACTTCTCCTGACCGTAGAGACGGCGTGATTCCGCGTAGGTGAGGATCAGTCGCTTCATGGCCCGGGTAATGCCCACGTAGGCCAGCCGGCGTTCCTCCTCCATGCGCCCCGGTTCTTCCAGGGACATGCTGTGGGGGAACAGGCCCTCTTCCACACCCGCCAGGAACACCAGCGGGAACTCAAGGCCCTTGGCGGAGTGCAGGGTCATCAACTGGACACTGTCTTCGTGGGTATCCGCCTGCGCCTCACCAGCGTCCAGGGCGGCCTGGGCGATGAACTCGGCCAGCGCGTCCTCGCCGTCTTCCACCTCGAAATCCGACAGGGCGTTGACCAGTTCTTCCAGGTTCTCCACCCGAGCCTGGCCCTTCTCGCCTTTTTCGTTGGCGTGGTAATCCTTCAGGCCGCTGAGTCTGAGGGTTTCTTCCATCAGACCCTGAAGGGAGGACTGGTCCACCTTCTCTGACACGGTCTGGATGATTTCGATAAACTGCTGCAGGCCGGATCGCGCCTTGCCCTTGACGGCGCCGGCGTCGAGCATGCGTTCCGAGGCTTCCCACAGGGAAATACCCTGCTCCGTGGCGTAGGCCCTCAGGTCTGCCAGGCTCTTGGCGCCGATGCCACGGGTGGGCACGTTCACCACCCGCTCGAAGGCCGCATCATCACGGCGGTAGTGGACCAGCCGCAGGTAGGCAATGGCGTTGCGGATTTCCTGCCGGTCATAGAATCTCAGGCCACCGTAGACCCGGTAAGGGATGCCCTGACGCATCAGGGATTCTTCCAGCACCCGCGACTGGGCGTTGGAGCGATAGAGTATGGCCGCTTCGCTACGCAGGTTGCCCTCGTCCACCCAGGCGCTGATGGTGTCGGCGATGTAGTTGGCCTCGTCCATTTCGTTGAAAGCCGCGTACAGGCTGATGGGTTCGCCCTCAGGCCCATCGGTCCACAGTTCCTTGCCGAGGCGACCCTGGTTGTTGGCGATCACCGCGTTGGCGGCCTTCAGGATCAGCTGGGTGGAGCGGTAATTCTGTTCCAGCCGCACCAGGCGCGCGTTGGGGAAGTCCCGCTGGAACTGCTGGATGTTTTCGATCTTCGCGCCCCGCCAGCCATAGATGGACTGGTCGTCGTCACCCACCACGGTGATGGGCACCCGGTTGCTGGCGAGGATCTGCAGCCAGGCGTACTGGATGGTGTTGGTGTCCTGGAACTCGTCCACCAGGATATGCTGGAAGCGGCGCTGGTAGTGGGCCAGCAGTTCCGGCCGGTGCAGCCACAGTTCATGGGAGCGCAGCAGGAGTTCACCAAAGTCCACCAGGCCGCCCTGGTTGCAGAGTTTCTCGTACTGGCGATAGATCTGCAGCATGGTGTTGGTGAAGTGGTCGCCCGGGTTGTCCTGGATGTGGTCCGCCCGCAGCCCCTCGTCCTTCTGGCTGTTGATGAACCACTGGGCCTGTTTTGGTGGCCAGCGGCTTTCGTCGATCTGCGCTTCCCGCATGACCCGCTTGATCAGCCGCAGCTGGTCGTCACTGTCCAGCACCTGGAAGTTTTCCGGCAGGCCGGCGTCGGCATAGTGGGCCCGCAGCAGGCGATGGGCAATGCCATGGAAGGTGCCGAACCACATGCCCCGGGCGGGGATGTTCATCATCTGTTCGATGCGGTAGCGCATCTCCTTCGCCGCCTTGTTGGTGAAGGTGACAGCGAGGATGCTGGTAGGCGGCACGCCATCTACCTGCATCAGCCAGGCCATGCGGTGGACCAGCACCCGGGTCTTGCCACTGCCGGCACCGGCGAGCACCAGCAGGTGGTCGTTCTGGGCGGTGACCGCTTCGCGCTGGGCGTCGTTCAGGGGGTCGATGATGGGGGAGACATCCATGGGTTCTGCCGTTCATTGCCTGGTGGAAAATGAGGCAAGAGTATATCACCCATGGCTGGGGGATTGGGGTGGATGAAGCCCTGTAGCCTGTGAGTTCTGGTGGAGGGGATTGCGCTCCGGTACATTTTCCCCGGACACGCCCGCAAGTACATCCCATGGCCGTTTTTTGCTCCTGCAAAAACGCCACTTCCGCCGTCCATGGCGGTCGTAGGGCTCGACTTCGGCCATCCATGGCCGAAGACGGTCCGGGGAAAACGTCCCCTCACGCACTCCCCCAAACTTGGGCGATAGGCCAACTTTGGGGGAAGGGTTGGTCTTAGAACCCTCGCGGAACGGACTGCGGCTCAACGAATTCGAACAAGCCTTCGATGCCGCCTTCGCGGCCGATGCCGGAGGCTTTCATGCCGCCGAAGGGAGCTTCCGGTGTGGGGCCGGTACCGGTGTTCCAGCCGACGTGGCCGAAGCGGAGGCCGCCGGCTACGCGCTGGGCGCGGTCTTCGTCAGCGGTGAAGACGTAGGAGGCCAGGCCGAATTCGGTGTCGTTACCCATTTCAATCGCTTCATCTTCGGTCTTGAAGGACACCATGGGCACCAGCGGGCCGAAGGTTTCCTCGCGGAAGCAGGCCATGTCACGCTTGACGCCGGAGACGACGGTGGGCGGGAAGAACAGCTTGTCGCTCGGCAGATCTTCCGGCTTCGCGCCGGCCACGAGGCTGGCGCCTTTCTGGAGGGCGTCTTCCAGGTGCTCTTTGACCTTGTTGAAGCCAGCCTTGTTGATCAGCGGACCGATATCCACGTCGCCGTTAATGCCATCACCCACGGTCATCTTGTTGACCCGCTCGGCCAGTTTCTGGCCGAAGGCCTCCATGACGTTTTCATGGACAAAGATGCGGTTGGCGCAAACACAGGTCTGTCCGCCGCCGCGGAACTTGTTGGCGATGAGGTTATCGGCGGCCTTGTCGAGGTCGGCGTCGTCAAAGATGATGTACGGCGCGTTTCCACCCAGCTCCAGGGCCAGCTTCTTGACGTGCTCCACGGTGTCCAGGATGAGCTTGCGGCCCACTTCGGTGGAGCCGGTGAAGCTGAGCATGGGTACGTCCGGATTCTCACACAGCTCCTTGCCGATAACGCTGGCCTTGCCCATCACCAGGTTAATCATGCCCTCGGGCAGGTCGACGTTCTCTTCGATCACCGCAAACATGGCAATCATGGTCAGCGGGGTTTCACTCGCCGGTTTGATCACCGACGGGCAGCCGGCGGCCATGGCGGCGGAAAGCTTCTTGGCAATCATGCCGATGGGGAAGTTCCACGGGGTAATCAGGCCTACCACACCAATCGGACGGTAGTGGATGGTCCAGGTGCAGTCCCGGGGCTTTTCTTCCAGGGTGTGGGAGTTCAGCTCGCCAATGGTCTTGGAGAAATAGTCAAAGAACCCCGCAGCATAGTCCACCTCACCCTGGGCCTCGTTCAGGGGCTTGCCGTGTTCCAGGCACAGGATACGCCCGATTTCTTCCTTGTTGGCCTTGAGGGCATCGCGGATCGCTTCCAGCCACTGGCGACGGGTTTCAATGGCATAGGGTTCGGTCAGGCGCAGGGCGGACTTGCCTGCTTCAATGGCAGCCTTGACGTCCTCGGCCGGCATGGACGGTACGCTGGCAATGACCTCACCGGTGGCCGGGTTGTAGACATCGAAGGTGTTGTCACCGGTCGCCTTCCATTGACCACCGATATAGCCTTTGAGGTTCTTGAGCAGGGGTGATTCGATCATGATGGCTCCTCGTTCTGATAGACAGTCGTTTTTAGTTGTTGGAAGCTGTCCGGGTATTGACGTAAACGTCCTGGAGTGAGACTACTGATCAAGTCTCCGGACACCCAGAAGTCCGGGCAAGTTTGATAATTTGTTCAACCATATTGGCTGCCTTTGTCACGTCTGTAAAGGCAATCGGCCAGAGCGGGCAACCCTGAGAGGGCCTACTATACTGGTCGGAAATGATGACTCATCAGGAGGCCGTAGCATGAAAGCGTATTTCCACCCGTCACAGGACCTGCATGCCCCCAAGACGTATTTTACCCGTGGGCAGATGCGCCAGCCCCAGGAGGTGGCTGACCGGACAGGCCAGATGCTGGAAGGCCTGAAGGAACTGGGCGTGGAAGTACTGCAGCCTGCCGACCAGGGCGCCGGGCCGATCTCGGATATCCATGACCTGGGTTATCTTCGCTTCCTGGAATCCGCCCATCGCCGCTGGATGGAACAGGAAGACTGGGGTGACGAAGTCATCTCCAACATCTTCGTGCGTGAGCCCAACCACCTGCAGGGCATCCTGGCGGAAGCGGCCCGCTACCAGGCCGACGGCAGCTCACCCATTGGCCCCAAGACCTGGGAGGCCGCCTACTGGTCGGCCCAGTCTGCGCTGGGTGCTGCCGACGCCATCAAGGCCGGCGACCGGGTGTCCTACGCGGTATGCCGCCCGCCCGGCCACCATGCCCGTCGCGATGCGGCCGGCGGCTTCTGTTACCTGAACAATGCTGCCATCGCGGCCCAGCACCTGCAGGACCGGTTTGCCCGAGTCGCTATCCTGGATACGGACATGCACCACGGCCAGGGCATCCAGGAGATCTTCTACGACCGCAGTGACATGCTTTACGTATCGATCCACGGGGACCCCACCAACTTCTATCCGGTGGTCACAGGGTTTGAGAATGAACGTGGCGAAGGGGACGGCTACGGCTATAACATCAACTACCCGATGCCCCACGGCTCCAGTGAGCAGTACTTCTTTGACACCCTGGACAAAGCCATCCGCGACATCCGCCTGTATGACCCGGATGTGCTGGTGCTCTGCCTGGGCTTCGATATCTACAAGAACGACCCCCAGGCCAAGGTCTCGGTCAGTTCTGAAGGGTTCTCAAAGCTGGGCAAGCACCTGAGCCAGTTGCACCTGCCCACCCTGGTAGTGCAGGAGGGCGGTTATGACCTGGAGTCCCTGAGCGAGAACGTGCAGCAGTTCTTCAAGGGTATTGGCGGGCTCTGAGGGATTCAGTCCGTCAGCCAGTAGTAGAGCCGACCGATGTGCTCGTAGACCAGCCGTGTACTCTGCTCAAGATAGGTGCTGCGCGGCAACAGGCCTAGCTCACCGCCCGATCCGGAACTGGCAAAGCCCATGGGTGCGGGGATGACGTCAAAACCGCGCTTCTCGAACTCGGGAATCGCCCGGGTCAGGTGGGCAGCATGGGTTACCAGCAGGATGGTGTCCATATCACCGGCGTCCAGGATACGGGCACTGAACTCGGCGTTTTCCCGGGTATCCCGACTCTCATGCTCCAGCCAGCGGGCCTGGATGCCAAAGGCTTCGTCCAGCATTCGCGCCATCAACTGCGCTTCTGATTCGGCGTCATCAATCCCGTTGCGCCCACCGGTCAACAACAGCGGCAGGCCAGTACGCCTGTGCCACCGCGCCGCCTCCGCCAGGCGGGCCAGCGGTGCCTCGGCAACGGTATCACGGCCGTTCCATTGAGGCGCCGAGGTGTCCCGACCACCGCCGAGAACCACGATCACATCGGCCCTGGAGGCTTCCTCCACGGTAGGCACCGGATGATCTTCCAGACCGGTACTCAGCACCGACAGTGACGGCGGTATCGACAGCAGGTAAAGGCAGAGCGTGCTCAGCGCAATCAGCCACCATCCGGCCCTGGGCCAGCGACGGATCATGAGCAGACCGGCCAGCACCAGCAGGATATTGGCAAACGGCGGAAGTACCGCGTATTTGATAAACAGAAGCACGTGTACGATTCCTTTCCGGAGACTGGTGGCGTTATCGGTTATCTGGACTTCCCAGTCCGGAACTGAACAGGGAGTGCGGCTCAGCCCGGCGCATAGACCTTGATATTGTCATGCCCCTCAGCCTTCAGGTGCCCGGCATGCACCCGGCTCATGGTGCCCTTGTCGCAATAGAGCAGGTACTGGCGGTGGTTGTCCAGGCGTTCCAACTGCTGATTGAGCTCATAGAACGGGATAGCGATGACCTGGTTATTGGTCAGGGTCAGCGGTGCACGCTGCTCCTCGTCCGGGTGACGCACATCGATGATGACATCGTCCACCGACGGGGTGTTCACCAGTTCAACATCATCCAGTGTCATTTCCGGGATCATCATGCGCCCCACCGGAGTCTCGGTGCGGTCGGCGACCGCCTGCTCCAGGATCGACGGCTCCATCTGGGACTCATCGTGCTCCACCCGGTGCAGCTTGGCGCGGGTGGCGGGCTTCTGGGAAATCACACCACAGTACTCGGGCATGTTACGGGCGTAAGAGTCAGTACCGATCTCGTGGGCAATACGGATGATCTGCTGCTTGTCCATGGCAATCAGCGGACGCAGCACCACCATGTTGCTGGCCCGGTCCACCACGTTCAGGTTGGTCAGGGTCTGGCTGGACACCTGGGCCACGGCATCGCCCATCACCAGGCCTTCGACCCGGATTTCCTCCGCCACCTTGTCTGCCGCCTTCAGCATCTGTCGTTTGAGCACCACGCCCCAGTGGCGGTGGTTCACTGTGCGCATGATTTCCGCCACCACCCCTTCAAAGGGCACGGAGATAAATTTCACGGAATGGCTTGAGGCGTACCGGTTCCACAGATAGCTGGCCACCTGTTTCACGCCCACCTCATGGGCCTGGCCACCCAGGTTGAAAAACAGGAAATGACTGCGCAGCCCCCGGCGCATCATCAGGTAGGCCGCCACGGAAGAGTCGTACCCACCAGAAACGAGGGTCATTACATTCTCGACGGTCCCCATCGGATAACCGCCCAGTCCCTCGTGCTTGCGATGGGAAACGTGGAACTGATCGTCCCGGACATCAATCCGGATCTCCACATCCGGCGCCTTGAGCTTAACACCGGCCGCATCGGTCTTCGCCAACAGGAAGCCACCCACCTGGCGCTCCAGCTCGCTGGAGGTAAAGTCATGCTGCCCGGAACGACGGGCCCGCACGGCAAAGGTCTTGCCCGCCAGGCGATCCCGGTAGGCCTCCAGGGCTTTCTCGCCCAAATCTTCCAGGCTGACCAGGGGGTAGACAGAGATTTCCTGGATGGTGGAGATGCCTGGAATTCGACTCAGTTCGTCCAGCACCGGGCTTAGCAGCCCCCGGCCTTCGGGTACGTCCACATCGACCCGGTCCCAGGAACCTTCGACAACGATTTCCGGATCCAGGCGGGCCAGCAGTTTGCGGATATTCTGGCGGAGCTGGCGCATCTGCTGACGACGAACCGGCTTGCTCTTGATGGCTACTTCAGCAGCCGGGCGAATCAATAACTTCATGGGGGAACAAATCGACTATTGGGTGACTGGCGTATAGAACGTAAAGGCGTTAGTTTACCCGGTTCCCGGAGTGCCTCAAAATCCGGCCTTGCCGAAACCCGCCGGAAATGGGTACATCGAACCATCAGGAGTCAGGTAATCCATGCAGAAACAGCCCACGGTGAATGCCCTCATTTCCCCCGAAGGCAGCCTTGAAATACTGTCCAACCACGAAGTCAGCCGCCTGAAGGACCGTAGCGAGGGCGGCCTGTATCAGTTGTTCCGACAGTGCGCCCTGGCTGTGCTCAATACCGGTGCGGAAACCGACGACACCAAGGATCTGATGGAGGCTTATGCGGATTTCGATATCCGGCTGGTGCCCCAGCCCCGCGGCCTGAAACTGGAAGTGGTGAATGCTCCGGCCATCGCCTTTGTAGACGGCGAAATGCTCCGCGCCATTCGCGAGCACCTGTTTTCGGTACTGAGGGACATCGTCTATTCGAACACCATCTCCACCTCGGTGGTGGGCTTCCGGAAAGATAACCCCGAGGATCTCACCAACCTGATTTTCCATATCCTGCGCAATGCGCGGGCCCTCCAGGCTGGCCGCTCGCCAGACCTGGTCGTTTGCTGGGGCGGGCATTCCATCAGCCGTGAGGAATACAGTTACAGCAAGGAAGTGGGCCACCAGCTGGGTCTGCGCGGCCTGAGCATCTGCACTGGCTGCGGCCCGGGTGCCATGAAAGGCCCCATGAAGGGTGCGACCATTGGCCATGCCAAGCAACGGGTCAAAAATGGCCGTTACATCGGCATCACCGAACCCGGCATTATCGGTGCCGAAGCGCCGAACCCCATCGTGAACGAACTGGTGATCATGCCGGACATTGAGAAACGCCTGGAAGCCTTTGTGCGTGCCGGCCATGGCATTATTGTGTTTCCGGGTGGCGTCGGCACCGCCGAGGAAATCCTCTACCTGCTCGGTCTGCTGCTACACCCGGACAACGCTGACATCCCCTTCCCCGTAGTGTTCACTGGACTGAAAGAGAATGCCGAATACTTCGAGATGATCGACCGGTTTATCCGTAACGCCCTTGGGGACAAGGCTGCAGAGAAATACGAAATCATCATCGACGACCCGGTCCGCGTAGCCCAGACCATGAAAAAGGGTATCGCCGAGGTGGAGACATTCCGGCGGGCGATGCAGGACGCCTATCACTTCAACTGGATGCTGAAGATCGATCCGGTCTTCCAGCTGCCTTTCGAGCCCACCCACGAGAGCATGTTGTCACTGGAGCTACACCGTGACCAGCCGGTGCATATGATCGCGGCGAACCTGCGCAAGGCATTCAGCGGTATCGTGGCCGGGAACGTGAAGGAAGAAGGTATAAAACAGGTAGAAGCCAGGGGGCCATTCGAGATTTCCGGAGACCCGGTGCTGCTTGCCCCCCTGGAGGAGATGCTGGCCGCATTTGTCGCCCAGAACCGGATGAAGTTGCCGGGAAGTACTGCCTATATTCCCAGCTACCGCATCGTCAGTGGCGGGTACTGAGAAACCCCTTCGTTTCTTCCCCTGTTTGCCCCCAAACTAAAACGGCCGGGTTTATGACCCGGCCGTTTTTTCTTCGACGTCTGTTCAGAGGCACTTCATCGCGGAGCTACCGTGACTTACTTGCCACCGTCCGCAGGCAGGCTCGCGTAGTAGGCTGCCAGGTTGGCGATATCCTCATCACTCAGGCCCGCGGCCTGGCCCTGCATAACCGGAGCCTGGCCACCAGAACGCTGCTTGTTCTTGTAGGCCTTAAGTGCAGACACCAGGTAGGCCTCGTTCTGACCAGCCAGGTTGGGATAACCCGGGATCTGTGCAATACCATTCTGGCCGTGACATGCAGCACAGACTGCTGCCTTGGCCTTGCCAGCTTCCGCATCACCTGCGGCGTTTACCAGGCCCGGCGCTGCAAAAGTTGCCATTACCACACCTGCCATTGCCAGTTTTTTCAGAGTCATAGGTCTCTCCATCAGTTTTTTGGAACCTTTGAGTCGCTTTATAGCATAGCCCTCGCGGCACCGCACATGAGTTAGATCAAGAGCTATCGGCCACCGGCACACCCCCGACCTTTGTACGCTTTATTTCTGATACAGTTAGCACCACAGTAGGTACTTGTACCCAAAGTAGTCGACGACAAGGGAAGCATCCAAAAACCATGAGCGTTCAGACCCGCGAACTCCCCTGCCGTGGCGGTAAGCTCGGCCTGTTAACCCTGGACTCGCCGGCTACCCTGAATGCCCTCTCCTCGGACATGTTCCTTCAGATGCAGGCCCAACTCGATGACTGGGCCCACGATGAAAGCATCCGCCTGGTCATGATCAACGCCAAAGGTGACCGGGGCTTTTCCGCAGGCGGCGATATCCGTGAAGTCTACCAGGCGCTGAAAGAAGCCCCGGACACGATGACCGTTACCAGGGTATTCGCTCAGGAATACCGAGTGGATTACACCCTCCACACCTTCCCCAAGCCAGTAGTTACCCTGGCCCACGGTATAACCATGGGTGGCGGCATGGGGCTGTTACAGGCCAGCCGATACCGCCTGGTTACCCCGGACATCATGCTGGCCATGCCCGAAGCCACTATTGGCCTGTTCCCGGATGTTGGCGCCAGCTGGTTCCTGAACCGCCTGCCTGGCAGTATCGGCCTGTTCATGGGCCTTACCGGGGCACGAATGAATGCAACCGACTCCATGCGCATTGGCCTGGCAGACCTGGTGGTCGAGCGCAGCCAGCAGGATGAGCTGATCAGCCGCATTACCGACCAGTACTGGACCGGTGACCTTGCCGCAGATGACAACCGCCTGTTCCGTCTGCTGAACCAGCTGGAAGAGGCCCCGGCAGAATCCCTGCCGGACAGTGAACTGGCGCTCTACGAACAGGATATTGCACGCCTGTGTCGGCGTGACGATCTGTCCCGGGTGGCCGAACGGCTGCTGAGCAGCCCTCCCGGAAATGAGTGGTGGCGTGCCTGCATCGACGGTTTACGCCACGCCTGCCCGGTGTCCCTCTATCTGCTCGAACGCCAGTTGGCCCATGGTCTGCAGATGTCGCTGAAGGATATTTTCCGGATGGAACTGGCCATGGTGGCCAACTGTGCCGCCGGACCGGACCTGGCGGAGGGCATCCGCGCCCGGCTGATCGACCGGGACAACCAGCCCGCATGGCGTTACCGGTCGTTAACCGAGGTACCGGAAGACTATGTGGAGAGCCACTTCACGCCTCCCTGGCCTGAAACGGAAGACCCCCTCGCGGATCTCTAGGGATGGCATTGGGGGACCAGGTTATCCAGTTGTGCTGCATTAACCGTTACACTACTGAAAACAGGGAAGAACAGGCTCCTCCAACCATGTTCACACAAACCGCCCTCCATTCAGCCTGGCGTGCCTTGGCGATCGTGCTGGTCAGCCTGCTGTGGCTGGTGCAGCCCACATCAGCTGCCGCGGCCGTGACCGACTTGCTGCCGGGCATGAAAGAGGCACAGGGGACGGAATCCGCGGAAGCGACCTCACCACGCGGAGATTCAGGGACAACTTCCGAAGCAGACCCGAAAGAAGCCCAGCAAGCGCCACCACCCGAACCTTCAGCAACCCCGGTTCAACCGGTATTGGAAGAAGAGCCGGAACAACCACTGCAAAGTGACCTGCCAGCGGCAGAACATGCCGATATCCGCCAGCAGATCGAAACCTTGCGAGAAGCCCTGGTGCAACGCCAGGCGGCCCTGGAAGCCAGTCAGCGCCGCCTGGCCCAGGCCCAATCCCTGCTGGAACGACTGGACAACGAGTACCGCAGCTTTGAGCTACGTCTGGAAACCGCCGGCCTCAACCTTACCAATGACTATGCCCGACTGCTTCGCCAACGACTGGAACGGCTGCAGAGCCAGACCATCGCCGACGGCCTCACCGAAGGCATCAGTACCCAACTGTCCGCCGCTCGGGAGGAACAGCTCCGCCTGGAGGAGTTTGAGGCACTCAGCGCTCCCGAAGACACCGACCGCGGCCGTCTGAGACAGCTACGCACTGAGATCATCGTGCAACTGCACGGTGTGGTTACTGACCACATTGATGTGCTTAACGACTACTACAACACAGTGGTCGCCCTGCGTGACCGTTTCGCCGCCTACCAGGAACTGCTACAGCAGCGCCTGTTCTGGCTACCCAGTGCAGAGCGGGTGTCGCCAGCCATGGCCAGCGAGCTGTACCAGGGGGTCAGCTGGCTGCTGTCAGGACTGCAGTGGCCGGAACTGAGCAAAGCGGTCCGTGCGTCCTTCGCTGAGCGGGGCGGCTGGATACTGCTTATCCTGGTGATACTGGCGGTATTGCTCATGCGACGCCGGACCCTCCGCAACGTCGTCATCAACACCGGCGACGATGTCGGCAACGTGGGCAACGACCGCATGGCCCTGACCCTCACTGCCGCAAGCCTGAGCTTTTTGCTGGCGCTGCCCTGGGTGCTGGCGCTTTCGGCCGTGGCGCTTCTCCTCAAGGAGGGGAACTCGCTGTTCGCTGCCCTGTCCTCGGGCTTTACCGGCGCCGCCTTTGTGACCCTGCTTCTTCGCACGCTTCACTCCGTGGCCAGGCCGGAAGGGTTGGGCGAGCGTCATTTCCACTGGCAGACCGCAACCCTGGCAGCCATTCGACATCAAATGCCGCTTTTGCTGGCCGTGCTGACGCCAATCGTCATCATCCTGCCCACCATGGAGACGCCGGAAGGCGCGGATTACAGTAACAGCCTGGGGCGCTTCCTGTTCCTGGTTGCTTCCGGAGCGCTGGCCTGGTTCGCCTACCGGGTCATGTCCGCTGTGTCCCTCGCCAACCCATCCAGTCGCTTTCTGCAGGGCGCCCGAATTGTGACCGTGGTCATTCCGCTGATGCTGGCAATAGCATCCCTGTGGGGTTACCACTATACCGCCGTTCAGCTGGAAGGCCTGTTGTTCCTCAGTGGTTGCTGGCTGGCAGCCGTGATGATGATGTATTACCTGGCGCTGAGAGCCCTGTCCGTCCGGGAGCGCCGGTTGACACTCAAGCGACTGCGGGAGCAGCGAGCCGCCGAGCGCAAGCTGGCAGAGACTCGCGAGACCGCTGAACATTCCGGGGAAGGTATGCCCGTGGCCCTGGATATGCCGGAAATGGACCTGAAGGACATCAGCCAGCAGAGCAAGGCCCTGGTCCGCATCGTCGCCTTTGTCCTGGCCGCCTCTGTGCTATGGGTGTTCTGGGCGGATGTCGTTCCCGCCCTGCAGGTGTTTGACAGCGTTACCCTGTGGACCATTGCAGGCGCAGAAGGGGAAGAGGCCCTGCCCATCACCCTGGGCGACCTGATGCTGGCCCTGTTGTTTGGCATCGGCACTATCCTGGCCGCCCGCAACCTGCCGGGCACACTGGAAGTGATGTTCCTCAGCCGTATGAACCTGGAGCCCGGCGCCGGCTACGCCATTACCACCCTGGTTACCTACGTTATCGTGTTCGCCGGCATCATGGCGGCCCTGGCGGTGATCGGGCTGCAATGGTCGAAATTGCAATGGCTGGTGGCAGCCCTCGGTGTGGGGCTCGGCTTCGGGCTACAGGAAATTGTCGCCAACTTTGTGTCCGGCATCATCCTGTTGTTCGAACGCCCCATCCGGGTGGGCGATACCGTCACCATCAATGGTATTACCGGCACCGTAGCCCGCATCCGCATCCGGGCGACCACCCTGGTGGACTGGGATCGCAAGGAACAGATCATCCCCAACAAGACCTTCGTCACCCAGGACCTCACCAACTGGACCCTGACCGACCCCATAACCCGCGTGATCATCCGGGTGAGCGTTGCCTACGGCTCAGACGTGGACCAGGTGCGAGACCTGCTACAGGAAGTCGCTGAAAACAACGAGCGGGTCGTGGACGATCCCGCCCCAGCCGTCTTCTGCGTCGGGCTTGGCGACAGCAGCGTCAACTTCGAGGTCCGGGTGTTTGTTCGCGACCTGCTGGACTTCATGCCCCTGTCACACGAACTGCACTCCGCCATCACTCGCACCCTGCGGGACGCCAACGTGGAGATTCCCTACCCGCAGCGGGATATCCACATCCGCACAGCGCCCATGCCCTGGGGCGTACCAGGTGCAAAGACCGAGGGTTCATCCTGATGGCGCCGTCCACGTTGTGTAACACCGGACGGCTATACTCCACTATTTCCCGACCGAGGTAAGCGGATACGATGTTTGAAATGTTCCTTTCCACCTACGTCAGCTCCACCATCCGCTTCCTGTTCCTGCTGGCGCCCTTCTTTGTGGTGTCCATGTTCCTGGCGCTCACCCGCGGACTGCCAGCGGCAGAGAAGGCATCCATCATCAAGCGGGCCTCCATCTCAGCACTGATTCTGGGCCTGGTCCTGTTCTTTGCCGGCCCGGTGCTGTTCAGTGCTATCGGAATCACACTGAACTCCTTCCGTATCGGCGCGGGAAGCCTGCTGTTCCTGACCGCCATCAGCCTGGTAACCAGCGGCACCCGGAACCACGCGACAGGCCTGCCTGAAGAGGAGCGGGACGACGTTGCGGTGGTGCCACTGGCCATCCCGGTGATGATCGGCCCGGCCACCATCGGCGCCATCCTGGTCTACGGCGCCGAACTGAAAGCCGTGCCGGAAGTGGCCGGCGGCCTGTTCGGTTTGCTATCCAGTCTGCTGATCCTGGCCGTGTTACTCCACCTGTCGGGCCACCTTGAAAAACTGCTGGGCAAGACGGGGCTGAATATTCTTTCCAAGATCAGTGGGCTGATACTGTCTGCGATGGCTGCGGAGATTGTGATGACTGGGGTTGCAGGGTTTGTCGGGTCCCTTTGATCAGTCTTGCAGCTGAAACAGGGATGTATACAGTGGACGGGTCACGATCGCTGGGCTAAATTGGAGGTACACGGCAGTAACGGAATGAACCCTATCAAAAGGGATCAGATATGCGCTGCTTCAGTGTGCTCCTTCTCATCGTCACCTTGATTTGTTCGTCCATAACATTTGCGCAGAGTCGGAATCGGTCTTTGCCAACCTCCCCTGAGTCCATGGAAGTGACGCTCTCACTGAAAGACGCTTACCAGCGCATGGACAGGATCTACACGTCAGCCGCCAGCATGAGACGCATCGGCGAACTTTATGCCGTCCTTGCCGTGCGCGAGGACAACCAGCTGCTTCTGGTGCAGTGCAGCGGCGGGAGTCAACCAGCACCGGATTGCGAGCCGATGGCTCAGTTCGAGGGTTACGCCGCCAGCGTCGCGGCGGTCTCCTACTACGGATCCCGATACGGGCCGAAGGTCTGGATTTCGACCAACCGGGCGATTTACGTCTGTGCCTTCTGGGAGAAACAAAGGCCGGGCCAGCCCTGGAAAAATTGCGACAAGCTGGCCGATCTACCCTTGTCTCCACTCAACAAAGTGGCACCGACCATACATGCCGCAGCCAAGTGGCCAGACCGCTCGAACGCCTCGATCGCATGGTTCGCTCTGCCGAAGTCATTAACCGGCAGCGCGCATTCTCGGGTCTACCAGTGCTACGACTGGACACGAGACGCCAGCTGCGGGATGTGGACCAAGCTTTCCACGGACATTCTGACGCTCGGGGCCGATATGCAGGCAAGTAACAGGGTGGACGTGTGGGTGACGACCCCGTCGGGGATTCTCAGATGCAACAGCGCGGACGATCAACAAGAATGCCGATCGCTCTTTGGGCTGGCACCAAACGCACCGGTTCAACTCCAATTTAAGTAAAACGATCGCCCAGAGGCCGCCCTGAGGTGATTATGTACATTCTGTAAAGAACCGCTCGACATCGCCTGGGGAGGGCTTTTGATCGGTGGCCAGATGGCCATGTGATCCGCCAGCCGGTCAGACTCTCCTTTCCCCTCGGTAAAGATGACATCGGCAGTCGGGAATCCTCTGACCGCAACCATCACATACCTTGGGTTTAAGCGGCGTGTGAGCCAGTACAGGATCCAGTCCTATTTCCGGTTCTTCGGAGTACTTTGGAGGCCTGCGCGGTAGCTCAATAGAATCGGCAATATCCTCGCGCCGGATACCATGAAAGAATTCGTTGAAGACTTCCAGCAAGTAGTCTCGTTTGGCGTAATCCCAGTTTCTCATGTAGCGGTTACGCGCATCGCAATTCGCTTTATAAGCGGCCTCGAAGGATTCCATCACCTCTGGAATCGTCTGTTTTGGTATCTGATGACAGAGGCAGGCGAGAAACAGGTAGTCCTCTTTTTTCGCGTGGCTGGGCACACCCCTCATCCTGGAGAACTTTTCCTTCAGGGATTCGAGGCTCGGCTCGATAAAGTAGAGGCCCTGCTTCAGCAGCAGAAAGACGCAGGGAGTGTCGGTGAGCTGGCGGTCCTCAAGCATTTCACGCCAGTCCGGATCCTCGGGGTCATCTGGATCGCACAAGTCATCAAGGGAATCCACTACCTCGCCGAACATGGCCGACGGAGACTTTGTGCGGCTTGCCCTTTCTGCCAGTACCTCCGCACATCTCACTTGTGCCGGCCTCAGCTCGGGCTCACTGGTTGACGGATCGAGACCGTAAAACCATGCCTCGTGTCGTGGGTCATCGGATGGGTAGGGGTTGGTGGGCGTTTTGCCGTCCCATGCCAGATCGCTGTTGGGCAAGTCCGTTTGATGCTTCTTCACTGTCTCACTCCATTGAAACCACGCGTCTCGCGTCCTGCTACAAATGTAGTTCATTTCGGGGCTATTGGGGTTGCATACAAAATTTCACGTCCTCTTGCGATCACCCCTTAAACTCGGCGCATGGGCAATTAGATTTACCCAGACCTAGCTTAGATATAACTGTTCGCTTTGCGATCTTTCGCATCCCGGGCAATAGCTAAACAAAAGCGAACGTTCGCGCACCTCGGTTCGATAAATCTGCCTATCTTTTCGTAGTGTCCGCAGTGACGGGGTAGAACCTCAAGAGGTCGATTGGTTCAGAAGCTAATCCCTTTGGCCTTTTTTTCCAATGTCTCCCTCATGTAGAGATGCAATGAGCGGGCACGCGATGCTGTCCGGCTGCGCGTGGCATTGACTGACCATTTCGCTCAGAGCCTCCTCGATTTTTACCAGCCTTTCGATCTTTTCGCGCACATCCTTCAGCTTGTGCTCGGCGAGCGCACTGGCTTCTTCACAGTGGGTGCCATCTTCTAGCCGTAGGAGGTCGCTTATCTCGTCGAGACTGAAACCCAGCTGCTGCGCAGTTTTCACAAATGTCAGCCGATCAATATCGGCGAAACCGTAGCGTCGAATACCACCTGGAGGTCGTTTGGGTTCTGACAAAAGACCTCGCCGCTGGTAATAGCGGATCGTCTCGACATTTACATTGGCCGCCTTGGCCAAGCCGCCAATAGTCAGTGAATTAGCTTTATCCAACATGATGCTTGACTCCGTACTTGACTACGGAAGTAACCTTATCTTATCGAGTCCATGGGCAACAGGTGTCAACGTCATGTCGAAACTCAAATCTAAATCCGGAGGTGCTTCTCTCGCTGTCGGGGGGATTGCAGGAATTCTCGCCTCGGC
>NZ_FOHZ01000020.1 GCF_900111555.1 Marinobacter segnicrescens | reverse complement strand
CCAGTTCACCAGTGAGGCCTTCACAGGCGCTCTCAAGGAGCATGGCATTCGGATCAGCATGGACGGCAAGGGCTGCTATCATGACAACATCTTCGTGGAACGGCTCTGGCGCAGCGTCAAGCACGAGTGCGTCTACCTCACAGCCTTCGAGGATGGACGCCACTTGAAGCAGGCGCTCCACCGGTACTTCCGGCATTACAATCAGGCCCGGTACCACCAAACCCTTGATTACCAAACACCGGATGAGGTGTACTACCAACAACCCATGACCCTGGCAGCTTGAGCCGGGAATACAGCCGGATCAGAGCTTAACTGCACCTTCAGGCTGTCCAACTGATGGGGTCCACCTCACGGTACCCTTGTGGGAACCGTCGCAGAAGGGTTGATCATTGGAACGCCCGCAGGCGCAGAACATATACTTTTTACCCTGTTCGAGCGTCACTTTCATCGGCTTGTTGTCTGCAATAATAGGGTTGCTCATGGTCGGCCTCCTTAATGTGTACAAAGTATACGGCCCTGCTGTTATGGAGTATTAATCCTCCAGGACAGCGGACATGATTATGAGCCTGAAAATCATGCAGGAGATTGTCCCGGTTGTCGAAAGCGTGCTAAAACGTCGCCGCCCAGTGGCCCATCCTCATCGAGCGCCCCAGGTACCCTCCCTTTCACCAGGATATCAGCATGTCAGACAAGTTTTTCTACAAGGGCCGCCAGGACGCACGCCAGCACCACACCGATTACGGCGGCTTTGAAACCAAGGCCAGCAAGAAGGCGGGCACCAAAAAATACCCGCTGAACCTGGTGGTTACCAGCGAGGCCCGCAAGCAGGAGCTCGAAGCCCAGGTGGCAGAGGCCAGGCTATATGCGAACATTACCGTTGATCTTCGCGATGGAGCGGTCGAGTCCATCAGTGAACTGACCGCCCTTTCCGGAAAAGGCGCGACGGTAACCACGGCAAAAGCCCCGTCCCGGAACGATCCCTGTCCCTGTGGCAGTGGCAACAAATTCAAGAAGTGCTGCGGCTGAACGCCGTCAGGAGAACAGTATGGTGATCTGTGGCGTCGAACTGACCGGCAACGATGCGGTGGTCTGTTTACTGAACCTGGATCGCGGCCAGTTCAGCCTGCCGGAGACCAAGCTGCGCAAGCTGTCGCTGAACAGGAACCACACCCGGGAAGATCTCAAGCAGTTCCAGTCGGCTTTCGCTGACCTGATGGCCGAGCACGGCGTGTCCCGTGTTGTCATCAAGGAGCGGATGCAGAAGGGCAAGTTCGCCGGCGGCGCCGTCAGCTTCAAGCTGGAGGCCGCCATCCAGCTGATTTCCGGACTGGATCTGGACGTGGCGTTACTTCCACCCGCACTGATCAAGTCTACCCTCGCAGCCAACCCACAGCCGGTACCCTTTGCCGAGACCGGGCTGAAGGCCTTTCAGGAAACGGCCTTTACCGTGGCCTATGTGGGGCATATGGCGGCTGTCGGCTGACAGTCTGGGTACTGAGCACCTGCACCGATCCGGTTTGCGTTCCCGCGCCCAGGGAAAACCGAGGGAAATCCGGGACAGGAAATCCGGGTGGTTCTGGGCCGCGGCGTTTTACGCTGCCCAGTACGGTAGGTCGGCTGAAAGTGAGTGAAGAGCGTGTATCCGGAGAAATCATCGAACTGCCGGTTTGATGCGTTTCGGTCTGGGCCCCTTACCCTCAGGCAAAATCATACTCCCCACCCTTCTCAAGCCCCCGCTGATAAGCCGGCCGGGCATGGACCCGCTCCACCCAGGCGTTGATGTTGGGCCGGTTGTTGCCGACGATGGCCCGGGCGACGGAGGCTTCCAGGGGGAAGCTCATCTGGAAATCCGCCGCGCTGAGGCGGTCACCCAGGAACCAGGTGTTCTGCGCCAGGTGGGCCTCTACAAAGTCCATGTGGGTGTTGATCATCGGACCGATGAAGGACTGGTTGGTTTTATTAGCAATGCCCCTGGCCACGGGTTTGATAAAGAACGGCATCGGGCTGGTTTTGACTTTTTCGAACACCAGGCGCATCAGCAGCGGCGGCATCAGTGAGCCTTCGGCATAGTGCAGCCAGTAGTTGTAGTCGAGCCACGCCTGGCCACTGTCGGGTGGGGGCATGGTGTCCTTGCCGTAGGTTCGGGCCAGGTAGTCAATGATAAGGCCGGACTCCGCCACCACCAGGTCGCCGTCGGTGATGACCGGCGATTTACCCAGCGGGTGTACCTTCTTGAGGCTTTCCGGAGCCTGCATGGTCTCGGGATCGCGCTCGTAGAACCGTATCTCGTAGGGTACGTCCAGTTCTTCCAGTATCCAGAGAACCCGTTGTGAGCGAGAATTATTCAGGTGATGGACTGTAATCATGCAGGTACTCCGTTCGCATCAGTGGAATGGGCAGGTTAGCAGACTGGTTGGCCAATGGTTGGCTGCGATCAGGGAAAGGTACCTGTTACGGCGCTAAAGGAGGTCATTGGTGGCACTGCTATTCGGGAGTACTAATCCATCAAGACACAGGGAAAACCAGTAAGTTCTATTTTTACCGTTCCAGAAAGGCGCCAAGAACACCGCTATCCATCAACGGGTCCTGCGCCTCCTCAGCATCAGGGTCCCAAGTCCGAACATCAATAATGCCCATGAGGCGGGTTCTGGCACCTCCACTGGGCCATCAGGAACATAGGCGACCAGACCACCAGCGCTGAAGTTTGAATTAATGTTCAGCTGTGAGAACGAGCTGTCGGCGATAATGCCATCCAGCAGGTCTTGGAAATCATCGAAACTGGCCAGGAAGATTTCGTTCCCGGCGCCGCTGTCCATATCGGATTCAAGCAGTAACTGATAGGACGAGCCGTCGAAGGCCAAACCACCCGCACTGAAGTTTGAATTGATGTTCAACTGTGAAAACGAGCTGCTGGCGACAGTACCGTCCAGCAGGCTTTGGAAGCTGTCGAAACCGGCCAGGAAAATTTCGTTTCCGGCACCGCTATCCACATCGGATTCAAGCAGTAACTGGTAGGAGGAACCGTCGAAGGCCAAACCACCCGCACTGAAGTTTGGATTGATGTTCAGCTGTGAAAACGAACTGCTGGCGACAGTGCCGTCCAGCAAGCTTTGGAAGCTGTCGAAACTGGCCAGGAAGACTTCGTTCCCGGCGTTGCCGTCCACATCGGATTCAAGCAGTAACTGATAGGACGAGCCGTCGAAGGCCAAGCCGCCAGAACTGAAGTTCGAATTGATGTTCAATTGAGAAAATGAACTACTGTTGATAGTGGCATCTATCAGGCTTTGGTAACCGTCAAAATTGGCAAGGAAGAGTTCATTCCCGGCACCACTGTCATCGTTGGACTCAAGCAGTAGGTCAATGGGCATTGCATGTGACTGGATCGAACCCAGGTAAAGCATCGCGGCGAAAAGCGATAGCAAAGAAGAGCGGCTTATCATGGTCTGTCCCCCGTTCGCTGAGTAGAGGGAACAGAATGCATATTCAGCGCCAGTAATATTTGTTGTTACCATTTAACGCGTTAGGGTTTTGCGTCAAACCGGTGTGTAAGATTATTCGACAGTCCCCGCTGGGCATCTCATAGTGTGTCTGGGATTGGTCAATAAATCGGTTTCGGATCAGTTCTTCCCCTGTGCGCTACACTCCAGTCAGCAGTTCCCTTTCTCGCCCGTCAGTGTGGGAGAACCACAATGCTGGACTAAGAACTCTATTACTGGGACCTGCCCTTTCGCGGAAATTTCATCCAGCTTTTTCTGGAGGAGGTCCGGGCGAATTACCGCAAGCTGGATGCCAGCGAGGTCTACCCTGACAGGCGCCTGAACATTCATTACCCGGGGATGGCACCTCCGTATCTCTACGACTGCAGGACCCAGGTCTGGTACGCGCAGATGCCGGCGATTCTTATGCATCTGGCGAAGGCCTACCACTTTCTTCCCGACGAGCCTGAGCAACAGACCCTGGCTCTCAAGGTAGTGCTGGACTGCAATGATATTCTCATGGAAATCACCAACTACCATGGCACCGTAATGTGGGACCAGGGTTCATGGACCGAATTCCGTACTCATCGCCTGGCCGACTGGATGGCCAGACGCTACGGCTTTCCGTCTCCAGGATGTCTACTATCATGACAGTATAGGGGGCAGCGTTAGAAGCGGGAATGGGGTCCGGCGGTCAATGGATCATCATCTCCCATCCCCCTTCTGCAGCAGATGGACACACCATTCTGCCCTCTATTTGTGAACGATTTCCTCCTTAAGGGAATAGGCGATACCGAGGACTTCATCACACACCGGGCGCGGGTAGTCCATCTCGTTCATGGCCTGCATTATATCGTCAACCACGGCCACGAATTCGGCCGAGCTGACGTTCATGCCGGTGTGGGTCTCCAGCATCGACCGGCCGGTGTACTCTACGGGACCGCCGGAGCCGGCTGCGAGGAATTCCTTGACCTTCGCGCAGGCCCTGGCAGTTGCCTCCTCGGACAGAGCCTGGTATCTGGGGCCTGCAACATCATTCTGGAGGTGTAGGTCGACAATGCGGTCTACAAGCTTGTCGATGCCATCTTGGCCGCCGAGTCTGTTGTACAGGGTGTCGCTCGTAAGGATGTTGTTCATAAGAAATACTCCTTTTTCATAAGGTGTTCGGCAGGTGCACCAGGCACCTACCTAATGGGGCGTAACAATCCTTGTTACATCGGAACAGGGAGGGCTAAGTGATGGAGGAGACGGAACTTTCGCGGATTCGCGGGGCACTCGACGCTGGCGACTTCACCAGGGCGAGGGAATTGATTACCTCACTGCCTTTTGAGCGGTCTGCCGAGTTATTGGAGCTTCGGGCCAAGGCTGCGTATGGCAGCGGAGATCTGGAAGAAACGCTGACTGCCTACGGTGAGCTCTACCGCTTTCACCTCGACGCCGGCGACACGCACGAGGCGGCATTCGCGGCGGTGATGGTGGGCATGTATCTGATGATGGATACGGGGTTGATGGCCACTGTGCGGGCCTGGCTGTCGCGGGCCGAACGCCTGATCGAAGATGTACCTGACAGCCCGGTCTGGGCATGGCTGGCGGCAGTACGGACCTATGAACGACTGATGTGCGGCGATATGCCGGGTACCGGTGAGTGGGCCCGAAGGGCGATGGAGCTGGGCCAGAGGCACGATCTTGCCCCGCCGTCCATCATCGGGCAGGTGGCCCTGGCAAGGGTATGGATTTATAACGGTGACGTTGATAAAGGGCTCAGCGCCCTCGATGACGTGGCTGTGGAGCTGAGCGCCGGGAATCTCGACCCCCTGACGACAGGGCAGATGTGGTGTGAGGTTATCTGCGCGATGCAGTGGATCGGGCACCATGATCGCGCCGAGGAATGGACCGAAGCCATGGAGCGATGGCGTCAGGGTGCAGCATTTGGGGGGCTTAATGGCCGCTGTCGGGTGCACCGGGCGGAGATCATGCGTTTGCGGGGGCCATGCGACGCCGCCGAGCAGGAAGCGCTCCAGGCATGTGAAGAATTGCGGCCCTGGATGCGGCGGGAATTTGGCTGGCCGCTGACTGAACTCGGCAATTCGCGGCTGCGCAAGGGTGATTTTGTGGGCGCCGAGGAAGCCTTCCTGGCGGCGCACCAGAACGCCTGGCTGCCCCAACCCGGGCTCGCATTACTGCGACTGGCTCAGGGACGAGTCGACGAAGCCGCTTCAATGATCGAAACGGCGCTCGAGCATCCGTTTGATATCCCATCGAAGGAACGGCCACCCTCGGGCAGCCTGCAACGGGCGCCTCTGCTCGATGCTCAGGTGGTCATCGCCCTGGCAGCGGGCAAGTTCGACGATGCCCATGCCGCGGCAACGGAACTGGCTGCCATCGCGGAAAAATATCAAAGCCGTACGCTGAAAAACGCTGCTCTGGCAGCAGCAGGTCGCCTGGCACTCCGGGACGGGCGGGCAAATGACGCCATACGGCTGCTCACCGAAGCTGTCATGGAATGGGCCGAGTTGCGAATGCCTTACGATGCGGCAGATTTGCGGATAGTGCTGGCGGCCGCTCACCGGCAGGCGGGGGACGAGCACACCGCAGAGATGGAACTGGATGCAGCCTGCCGAGCCCTTGAAGCCCTCAACGCCAGGCCCTGGGCGGAACTGGCTCGCCAACGGGAACCGGCGGTGCCGGTGCGGCCGTGTGCAGACACCGAGCATTGCCTGTTTCGCTGCGAGGGTGAGATGCGAACGGTTACCTTCGGCGGCGCCACCGTGCGCCTGAAGGACCTCAAGGGTATGCGTTATCTGGAACGGCTGCTGGCCGAGCCCGGGCGGGAATTCCATGTGCTCGACCTGGTTTCGGTGGAACGTGGGGCGCTCCCCGCCAACACCTCACTGGCCGCAGCCCGTATCGATGCCCAGTGCGGGTTGGAGGTGTTCGATTCGAAGGCCCGTGAGGCCTACCGGCAAAGGCTGACTGAGGTGGAGGAAGACATCGCGGAAGCGGAGAGCCAGAACGATTTCCGCCGCGCCGAGCTGGCACGTGCTGATCGCGAGTTTCTGGTTGATGAACTCCGCCGCGGCGTTGGCCTGAATAACCGCGCCCGGATGGTCGGCGATGGCGTTGAGCGTGCGCGGACCGGCGCGACCCGCTCACTGCGTTATGCCATCAATCGGATTGCCCGGCATCACCCCCGTCTTGGCGAGCACCTCGCGCGGACCGTACGCACCGGTATCTACTTTGCCTATGAACCTGATCCTCGCGCGCCCTTGCATTGGGCGACGTGAGCCTGGAACCGGGACAGATCTATTTTTCTAGTGATTTTTCTAATGTGGCGACTGATTCGGAGCTGAAGTACGGGTGTCTTGTTCAAGTCTGATCCATAAGTAAATTTCCCCTATTCACCTGGGAAGTAACCGTGTTCGCCATTGGCCGTGCACCGCCTTGCCTCCTATGCTTTACCAGTGAAAGTGAGGGCTGCGTCCATGTGAAGGATGTGGGTAGGGTTGCGAATGTCAGGGAGGCGCGAATGAAAAAGCATGCAACATGGGGGCTGTTGGCCATCGCTCTTCTGTTTTCCAGCCTGTGCGTGGGGCAGGCCTCGGAAGACGACAAAGAGATGCGATGGTTTTCCATCGAATCGCTGAATGCCGGGCTTGATACGCCCCCGGAGGAGGTCAATCGCCTGACGCCGCGGGATTCGGTCCGTAGCTTTCTTGAACTCACCAAACAGCAGGACTTCTCGGCTGCGGCGCACCTTCTCAATCTTTCAGAGCTGGGCGCTGCGGAGCAGCGCGAGAAGGGGCCTGAGTTGGCCAGGCAGCTGGCCGCGGTGCTCCGGCGTGGCGAGTGGATCGATACCTCCGATCTGCCGGCGCGACAGGACGCCGTTATCGAAGATCCAGCGGGGCAGAATCCCCAGGCCGGGCAGCCACGTCGCAACCTCGAGATCGCCTCCCTTCGCGCCGAGGGTCAAGCCTATGATATTCGCCTGGCCCGTTATCGTGTGGGTGATGAGGACCCCGTCTGGTTGATCACACCGGACAGTCTCTCCCCGGTTCCTCTCTTGTACGAAAAATACGGCCCGTCGTGGCTGGAAAAGCATGTGCCGCAACGGTTCAAATCAACGTTCGGCAGGCTCCAGGTCTGGGAATGGGTCGCCATTCCGGTGTTCCTGCTGGTAACGGGACTGGTGGGATGGCTCGTCATCCGTCTGGTCGGCGTGATTGCACGCTGGTTACCTTCCGGCTCTCCAAGCATCTATGCCAGCCAGATCAAGGTGCCAGTGGCGCTGGTCGTCATGACGATTGTGGCCCAGTTTCTGTTGAATTACGTGGTGTCCTTCTCGGCAGTGGCGACGACCTCTTTTCGCATATTACTGATCACCATCACCGCCTGGGGTGTTGGATTGATCGCACTGCGTTTCGTGGACGTCATATTGCTCAATGTGAAGCGACGTCTCGTGGGCGAAATCGACGACAACAAATCCCGGGACGAGCGCCACTTCCTCACCTCGCTGTATGCGGTGCGCCGGGGCATCATCCTGGTCGCCATCGTCGCAGTTACCATCTACATCCTGTCCCAGATCGAACTCTTCGAGACCCTGGGCCTGACCCTCCTGGCGTCGGCCAGTATCCTGACGGTCCTGTTGGGTATCGCCGGTCAGGCCGTGCTGGGCAACATCCTCTCGTCGTTTCAGGTATCGCTCGCCAAGCCTATAAGAATTGGTGACCTGGTTATTTTCGAGGGCCGATGGTGCTATGTGGAAGGCATCTTTTATACGTTCATTCGGTTGAGAACCTGGGATGAGCGCCGTCTGGTCGTACCCGTCCAGTACTTTACCTCCAGGCCCTTCGAAAATCTGTCGGTCAAGAGTGCCAAGATGTACAGGGTGATAGAGCTGGCGCTTCACCTGAATGCCGACGTCGAATGCCTGAGGGAGAAGTTCAAGGAGTTCGCCGAGGCTGAAAAAAACGTCATCGAACACCACAAGCTCTGCTGCTACGTCACGGCGCAGTCCGCGGCGGCCCAGACGGTTTCTTTCTACCTTATGACCTCCGAGCCCTTTGCCGGCTGGGAAGCCGAAATGAATGTGCGTGAGAAGTTGTTGGGATTCATCCGCGACAACCACCCGGAATGGTGGCCGAGGGAGGTGGTGGTTACCAGCCAGCACGACATCACAGGCGGCGAAAGATCAGCAAACGGTCCAAACCCCGGGGCAGTCTATCCTGGGGCAGGGGACTCGTCGTGATGCGTCACCGCAAGCTCTCCAGGCACTGTCAGTGCAGTTGTCGAATGGCTTCTGCCATAGCCGGAAACGGGCCCTCGACAGGCAGCCCGGACACAACATCATTGATTGGCAGGGCGGCCACGGGTGGTCTTGCCGCGTTCAGTTCATCCAGCCATAACGTCAGCTGTTCCGAAGACAGCCAGGAAAGCCAACACATTGGTCGGCAATGCTGGCAATCCCGTGAACACGGTGATCCGGGCCGGTTTTTCCTGGATGACGGGTAACGGCACCAGTATTTGTTAGTATGACCGCCTTTCCATCGAGACAACCACCAACCGATGCCCAATGAACACACCTTTCAAGCTCCGGCCATACCAGCAGGAAGCGGTCGACGCCACGCTCAGTCATTTTCGACAATCTGATGAGTCAGCCGTGATTGTGCTACCCACCGGCGCTGGTAAAAGCCTGGTCATTGCCGAGCTGGCCCGCCTTGCCCGCCGCAAGATCTTGGTGCTCACCCACGTAAAGGAGCTGGTGGAGCAGAATCACGCCAAGTACGAGAGCTATGGGCTGACGGCTGGCATCTTTTCCGCCGGGCTGAAGCGCAAGGAGCGCCAGCACCAGGTGACCTTTGCCAGTGTGCAGTCGGTATCGGCGAACCTGGACCAGTTTCGGGATGAATACTCGTTGGTCATCATCGATGAATGCCATCGCGTCAGCGGTGAGGATACCAGTCAGTATCAACGGATCATTGAGCTGCTTCGGGAGAAAAATGCTTCCCTCAAAGTGCTCGGGCTGACCGCCACCCCCTACCGGCTGGCCATGGGCTGGATTTATCGTTATCACTACCGGGGCTTTGTTCGGGGCTCGGATGAAGAGCGGGACAAACCCTTTCAGCACTGCATTTACGAACTGCCGTTAAGCTATATGATCAACCAGGGCTACCTTACCCGGCCGGACCTGGTGAACGCGGCGGTGGCGCAATACGATTTCTCCGCGCTACCCCGGGACCGCTTTGGCGAGTACGCCGAGAAGGACGTCAACCAGCTGCTGGGCAAACACCAGCGTGTAACACGGGCCATCATCGAGCAGGTGATGGAACTGGCCGCCGAGCGCCAGGGAGTGATGGTCTTTGCGGCAACGGTGGACCATGCAAGGGAGATTACCGGTTACCTTCCGGAAGACCAGACCGCCCTGATTACCGGTGCAACGGACCTGAAGGACCGGGACCTGCTGATTCAGCGCTTCAAGCAGCGGCAGCTGAAGTACCTGGTGAATGTGTCTGTACTCACCACGGGCTTTGATGCACCCCATGTGGACTTTATCGCCATTCTTCGGCCTACCCAGTCGGTCAGCCTGTATCAGCAGATTGTGGGTCGCGGTCTCCGTCTGGGCGAAGGCAAACAGGATTGCCTGGTGATTGATTATGCGGGCAACCATGTAAATCTGAACCACCCGGAGGTAGGGGAGCCCAAACCCGACCCCGACAGCGAGCCGGTGCAGGTATTCTGCCCGGGCTGTGGTTTTGCCAATATCTTCTGGGGCAAGACAGACGCTGAAGGCCGTGTTATTGAGCATTACGGCCGCCGCTGTCAGGGGCTTCTGGAACCGGCAGATGGGGATAGGCCTGCCGGGGCGAACGGGCGCGCGCAACAGTGCGATTACCGTTTCCGTTTCAAGGAATGCCCGCACTGCGGTGGCGAGAATGATATCGCCGCGCGTAATTGCGGGCAGTGCCATAACGCCATCATCGACCCGGATGATCAGTTAAGGGATGCGCTGAGACTCAAGGATGCCATGGTGATCCGGTGCGCCGGGGTTACGCTGGGCGTTGATGGCAGCAAGCTGACGATCACCTATCACGGTGAGGAAGGGGAGGAACTCAGCGAGTCGTTCGATTTCGGCAAGCCGGCACAGCGCACCGTTTTCAACAAACTGTTCGGTCGCCGTATCGCCAATGGCCAGGCCCCGAAAGTTTTCCATCGGGCGGATGAGGTGTCCCGGATGCAGGCCTTGTTGACAGCGCCGGATTTTGTGATTGCCCGCAAGCAAAAGCGCTATTGGCAGGTTCAGGAACGGATTTTTGATTACCGGGGTCATTACCGAAAGGCGAATGAAGCGTGAGACTTCTAACTGGGTTTGGCCGTTACGCTGCCTTGAATGCCAGTGTGGCTGGCGGGGTGCGCTCAGCCACACGCTTTTAGTGGGAGAAACAGAGCGTTATCTGAACGCAGGCTCCTGCGGTATGCTTCCAGCAACCCGTTTCATCCACGCCATATCCAGCGGAATCAGAACGTTCAGGGCGAACAGTACCCAGCCGAGGGGGTTCAGGCTCTGGGCAAACCACACCATCAGGGCAAGGGACAGCAAGCTCCAGGTGACATCGACGGCAATCGTCAGGTTGAGGAACTTCTCAATCCATCGTTCATTGATGGCCATGGCGGCCATGTCCACGCACCACAGTAGCATCACAATGCCGGCTACCAGGTAGAAGGTCGCGCCGGGGCCTCCCGCCCACCGGGCAATCGGTTCAGAGCCGACGATGAGTGCCAGCGCGAGTGGCGTGGACAGGAACACGTCGGCCAGGATGATCTGTTTCAGGCTGAATTGACGGACAAGGTTTTTCATAGCATCACCTCAATCGGGTATCGCAGTGAGTTTGACTACGCTACAAAGCTTCTACCCGGGCGGTGCGCGTCTCAATTACCTTTGAGGTAATGGTGTGGCCTACCCGCGCGCAGCATAATTGCTGAAAACTCGTAACTGACAGGAAATCCGATGAGTGCCTTCGGTACGTTGTTCAGAGAAATGCGGCAGGGCAAGCGTCTGAGTCAGATGGATTTCGCCCTTGCGTGCGAGGTGTCGGCAAAGCACATCAGCTTTCTGGAGACCGGTCGAAGCAGGCCCAGCAAGGGCATGGTTCTGCATTTAGCACAGATGCTGCAGGCCGACCTGGCCGGGACCAACCGGTTGTTATCGGCGGCGGGTTACAGCCAGGTCTACTCGGACCAGGATCTGGGCGCACCCGGGATGGCCATGATACGGGAGGCGCTTGAGCACCTCTTGCGATCTCACCTGCCGTACCCGGCGGTGGTGTTCGACCACGAGTATTATCTGGTGATGGCCAACCAGGCCATGCAGGCGATGATGGCAAGAATGGTAGAGCTGGGTGCCCAGTTCCCGCCCCGGCCAAACTTTCTGCTGTCAGTGCTGGATAGCAATGGCATCAAGCCATTCGTGGATGATTGGGAGAATATCGCCTGTCACTTGCTCCAACGTGTCTACCATGAGCATCTTTCAGGACCCTTCCGGGATCAGCCCAATCGTTTGCTGGAGCAGGCACTGACGGTCCCTGGCGTTCCGCAAGACTGGAAAAGCCACGTGGTGGAACACCTGGACTACCCGGCGATCCCTTTCACCCTGATGCTGGGAGAGCAAAAACTCAGGATCTTTTCCACCATCGCAACCATTGGCACGCCCCTGGATGTCACCGCTCAAAATCTGCGGATCGAGCATTTCTTTCCGGTGGACGAGGGCAGTAAAGCTTATTGGCGAGCGCCTCCCAAGACCATCTCAGAGTAGTGAGCGAAACACCAGAAGGCGGTTGTTGGCAGGCATGGGGTGGTTTTCAGCGAGGGTCATCCCGGCTGATTCTGCCAGGGCACTGAGGTCGGCCAGGTCCCGGATGCCCATATGAGGTGACTGGGATTTCAGGTGCTGGTCAAAACGACGGTTGCTCTCACTCGAGTATTCACCCTGGTTGTTGAAAGGGCCGTACAGGCAAAAGGCGCCGTCTTCTGGCAGGCGCTCGCCGATATGGCGGAACATCTGTTCGACCTCGCGCCAGGACATGATGTGGGCGGTATTGGCAGAGAAAACCCATCTGAAGGATTCGACCGGCCAGTTGGTATCGGATACGTCCAGTTCAACGACAGGCAGGACGTTGGGCAGAGCTGCCTGTTTCAGCCGGGAGCGACACAGGTGAGCCGCCTCCGGGTGGTCACTCGGTTGCCACTGCAGGTGGGGCATGGCCTGGGCGAAATGTTCGGCGTGCTGTCCGGTAAGGGTGCCGATCTCCAGGACCTTGCCTGGTGCGTTAAAGAGGGTCTTCAGCTTCTCGAGGATCGGGGCCTTGTTATTCTCACAGGCCTGGGAACAGGGCAGGTCGCTGGTCATCGGGTAACTCTCCTCTCGAGGGCGGCAGTGGCGGCTGTGGTCCATTAGCTGAGAAAAAAGCCGCTGATGTTTATAATGGCATATCCTTAACCGTCTCAGAGAATCCTATGCCCATCGAAAAGAACCAGGTGGTCCTGTTTCACTACAGCGTCAGTGATGAACAGGGCAATGTCGTTGAAGACTCCCGTGGCGGCGAGCCGAATGCCTACCTGCATGGCCATGGCGGTATCATCCGCGGCTTGGAAGAAGCCCTGCAAGGGCGTGACGCTGGTGAAAGCTTTACGGTTACCGTCACCCCGGACAAGGGCTACGGCCCCCGCAAGGATGACGCCATCCAGCGCGTGCCGATCAAGCACTTGATGGGTGCCAAACGCTGGAAGCCCGGCATGATCGCCCAGGTGCAAACCGAGCAGGGCCCCCGTCACGTGCTGGTTGCCAAGGTCGGCCACAAGTTCGCAGATGTGGACACCAACCATCCGATGGCCGGCAGAACCCTGACGTTCGATATCGAGATCATCGACGTACGCCCGGCCGATGCGGAAGAGATCGCTCACGGCCACGTGCATGGACCGGGCGGGCACCATTGAGGATTAAAACCCCGCTCGTTAGTAGCAGGAGTTCGGTGACGAGTCCGGGTTGATTTCACCAGCCACTTCGTCGGGGTCAATGCCGTGGCTGACCAGGATCTCCCGCACAAAGTTCACCTGGGCGAGAATCCTGTCAGCATCGTCGCCGTACTCGAACCGGTTGATTTCTACCGGCTGGGGCATAAACGTGAAGGCGGTTTTGAGTGCATGGAGGGTATCTTCGTCAGCCATAGTGGAGCCTCGCAATTCAGGTGGTTCATCGATGTCGACGATTATACGCGACGCAGTCCGGCCTTACCGTTCCTTCTCACTGAAGCACTGGATTGTCGGTGCAGTTGGTATCTGACCAACGTCAGGAAGTGATACCCTATTTCGTCGCGATCAAGCCTCAACGCCCACTGCTGGCACGCCTCTACAAATCCGGAATATGAGCATTACCCATGAGAGTCATCATTCGTTATTTTTTCCGCGCTCTGCGCCTGATACTGACCCCTTTCATGCTGCTAAGCGAAAAGCTCAGTACACCCCAGGGCGTAACCCGTGCCGCTGATGAGCAGGCCCTTGTCGACGAGACCAGTAAAAACCTCGCTCTGTACCAGTTCAGTGCCTGCCCGTTCTGCATCAAGGTGCGCAAGGAGATCGCCCGGCTCGGTCTGACGATCGAGACCCGGGACGCCCAGCATGACCAGCGGCATCGGGCAGACCTGGAAGCGGGAGGCGGCCGCATCAAGGTTCCCTGCCTGAAGATTCTCCAGGATGATGGTAGCGTCAGCTGGCTGTATGAATCCGACGACATCAAGGCATGGCTGCAGGAGCGATTTGAGCCCGCGTGACTGCAGTTGCGCACGAGTATCAATGATTGCGAACAGACAACCGATCCTCTGTGGGGGCGATTGAGTCTGCCTCCTCACCAATTCGGATTCGGCATTGTTGCGGTCCAGCAACCGGTCGATGCACCAGTTTTCACTAAATGGGAGATAACATGTCCGAGGCTCGTTTCACCGAGTACAAGATGGTCCACATTGCTGAGGGGGGATGCGGTACCCTGCTTCTGGGTTCCTCCGGCCTTCCGCTGAAGAAGATCGAAGCAGAGTTGAATCGCTATGCGGCCGAAGGCTGGCAGGTGGTGTTCCAGGTGCTCGAGATGAAACGGTTCTGGCTGTTCTGGCAGCGCGAAGCCGTCATCGTCACGCTGGGCCGGTGAGTTGTGCTCACCGGACTGACCCTTAAGGCCATCGGTTACTATCGCAAGACCGGCGGCGGCATCCGGTGGTTTGGCATTGACTGCAATTTCGAACCGAGCTGTTCAGCCTATTCGGAGGAAGCCATCAGAAGGTTTGGCCTCCTGAGGGGGCTTGGGCTGACTTGGGATCGGGTTCGCAGGTGCAACAGGCCCGACGCAGTCTGTAAGTGTATCGAGCCGGTCAGATGGGATTCCGGGCATGTTGAGAAAAGACGAGGTTGAAGCCGAGGAGGAGTCCCTCAGGCGGGTGATTCGTGGCCTCTCTGATGACCAGAGAGGCGAGTTCTACCGGCATGCCGGAAAAGCGGTCAAGGACCCGGACACGTACGCGGCCTTGAACTGGTTGTTCATAGTGGGTTTGCACCATTTCTACCTGGGTCGGTGGGGCAGGGGCATGGTTGATATTGCTGCCCTGCTGGTGGCTATCGGGTGTTTCGTGTCTGGTTACGTGTGGACTGGTGCCGGCCTTTTGCTGGTCGTCTGGTCCTGTGAGGTTTGGGCGCTGTTCCGGTCCCAGATCATTGTCCAGGACTGGAACAACCGTCTTTATCGGAGCTTGCTGCACCGCCAGAAACAGCCTTAGACGGTCAGTACCTCCCGCACCTTTGCAGGGAGACCTGGCCTATAGCTTGCCTTCTGCAGCGAGTTCCAGGAATTCATGGTTGAATCGCATTTTTACAAAATCCTTATTGCCCAAAACCGAGCCATCTGGCAATTCAATACCGATCGCGTCGGGTGACTGCGCGCCGGCGCCCAGCAATCCGTGCTTGTAAGAGAAACGGGTCACGAAGTCCATCGTTTCGCGCAGGCGGCCGGCGGACAGGAACTCGAGCTTCTCGTTTGGAGTCCTGAACATATGAGTGGCAGCCAGCTGTAGCTCAATGCCCTCCAGGTCGGTTCCGGACTCCTCGCCCATATAGGTTCTCGCTGCGATCGCCTCCTCGCCATCCCCATGAATGATACTCATGGCCTCGAACCAGGCCCCCGTCACTGCCTTGCCAAGCTCAGGGTACTTTTCCAGGGTTTCAGAGTTAACGCCCATAATGTCGAGGATTTCACCTGGGATCTGGGTGGAGTCGAACACCTTGATCGCATCGGGCTGCTGCATTGCCGTCTGCAGCTGTGGGTTCCAAAGCGTGGCAGCCTGTACGGCGTCAGTGGTGAAGGCGGTGGCGATGTCAGCGTCAGAGGTATTGACCACGTTGATGTCGCGCTCACTCAGACCTGCCATCTCGAGTGCCCGGGCGAGTGTGTAGTGGGACACGGAAAGTTCCAGCAGGTAAACATCCATCCCTTTGATGTCTTCCATGTTATCGCGTCCTTTCAGGACGACTGCGTCGTTACCATTGGAAAAGTCACCAGTGATCAGCGCGGTGGTATCAACACCGGACGCGGAAGGGATGGTCAGCATGTCCATATTAGTCATGGTCGCGCCATCGAATTCACCAGCAGTGTATAAATTGATGGCTTCGATGTAGTCGTTGACCTTGACCAGGTCGACCTCGATGTCGTACTTCTCGGCCCACTTGTCCATGATGCCGGATTCATCGATATAGGCCCAGGGCATAAAGCCGACATAGATCGACCATGCGAGAGAGAACTGCTTCCGGTTATCTTCCGCCTGCGCGGCTGCAACATTGAGTAACAACATTCCAGAGAGAGCAGCGGTAGCGATGGTTCTGGTCAGTGAATTCATGGTTCAACTCCTGCTTTCGCGTTGATAGCACAAACGGCTGAGGGCATGCGCCCGATGTAAATGAATGTCAGCTTCCGTTATCGGGTGACTCCCCGGCCATCCGGGTACTGGCGTAGTAGTTGGGTATGCCCGACTCCTCCCATTGTTTGAACGGTATGAATCGTCCCGGCCAGGCGACGGATGTGAAGGGCCAGTCCTGGCTGACCCAGCCAATGACCTCGTCTTCGATCAGGGTTGCCTGTGGGCTGGTGAGTTCGATGTGAGTCCACAGATAGGCTTCGGCGTCGTGTGTTCGGCTGGCAGTCGGATACAGGTAAAGGCAGCCAAGGCACTGTTGCTGGTCATGGCTGAGCAGGTGATAGGCGAATGACCGGCGGCTCGAAAATTCCCGGGCATGCCAGGCCAGGTCGGCTTCGTCCATTTCCGGCGTGAGGTCGTCGGGTGGCCATTGATCCCGCGGACCGAACAGGTTCTTGAGCTTGTTGCGACTCTCCACGACGGCCGGGTAGTCCAGCGTAACCCACTCACGACCAGCGGAAACCAGCAACGCATGTGTGCCACGCCATTGCGCAGGTACCGGGAAGCCGCTCACCGGTAGTGGCTGGAAACACCTGTCATGCGGCGTGGGCACGGTCATGTCATCACCCCGGTATAGCGGCGCAGGGTATCGGATTCGTGCAGGAACCAGGCTTCGGCTTGTGGATTGGAAGGTGTGGTCAGGGCGAACTCCCAGTGTGGATTGATAACATCCACCTCAAATACCCGAACCCGGTTCTGGCCGTTATGGGAGAACGCCTGCTCCACACGTTCGAGGTCTTCATTCCAGCTGAACGACCCTTGTTCCAGCAGCGGAAGCCCTACCCGTCCAGGCTGAGTCGAGTGCTCTACGGTGTATCCCTGCTCGAGTGAGCCTGAGGCCACTGACGTTTCAAAGTCGAATACAGGGGTCAGCTGCTCCCGGCTACCCACGGCAGAGACCGCCATCTCTGACAACGGCAAACTGTTGTCGGTAAGTGGCACGGATCGTCCCAGCACCCGGGCGGCGTAGTCACCGCAGATGATCAGCCCTCCGTCCCTGGCGAAGCGATGCCCCGTTTGTGGATCGTATTCTTCCAGTAGCCGGAGACCGACCAGCGGTCCCGGACTGGACGGCTGCAGACGCCAATCCTCTACATAGGCGCCACTGGGGGCGAATTCGACCATGCAGTTGCCAACCCGGCGAAGTTCGGCGGGTTCTGGCCAGCGGTTCGTCAACTGTAATGCCGTACCGCCGTACCAACTCATTTTCCTGTCGGCCCACTCGCAGGGTGCCAGCCAGCCTTCGTAACTGGCCAGGATCATAAGGTCTTCTGCCGGGTAATCCTCCAGCGGGGCAGGGCTTACCTGGTCAGCAGCCCGGGGTAGGCGCAGGTCAATGGTGAAGTTCCGGCTCTGCAACCAGTAAACGATGGTGTCACTGTCTGACTCCCCGTTGGCGAAGCTGATACAGCGACGGCGGAAGCAGCCGAGCATCCAGTCCGGCACGCCCTGGTCAGGGGAGCGGGTGACGCGGTTGATGAGCTCTTGCAGTGTCATCTCTGGCCTCCGGCTTCACGGCCGAAGGAGGACAGGCCCTTGCTGCCTTTCGGCAACTCCAGTTCGCCGCGTTCCAGGCGCTTTTTCAGATACTGGAAAGTCTGGGCGGTCTGGGCAAAAAGGTGTTCGCCACAGACCTGGGGTTCATAGCGGGCAGGTCGTTCCTTGCTGATCAATTGTGGCAAGGGCTCTATACGCACGTCGTAATCAAGGTTGCAGAACATTGGGAAGGAATATCGCTCTTCGGCAACCTTGCGCACGCGGTGTGAGGTGGCGACGTAAAGGCCGTTGCTGAGAATTTCCATCATATCTCCGATGTTGATGACGAAAGCGTCTTCCAACACCGGAACATCGATCCATTCTCCGGCACCGTTCATCACCTCCAGTCCGGGGGCGGTAGGTTTGAGGATGGTAAAGCACTCGTAATCCGTATGGGCACCGATACCAGGCCGGTCAGTGGGAACGTCCGGATTGTACGGGTAGTGAATCAGGCGCAACTGGCTGGGTGGGCGGTTAACGTGTCGTGTGAAACTGTCTTCGGGAAGCTCCAGGGCCAGGGCAAAGCCCCTGAACAGCAGGTTGCCCAACTGGAAGACTTCGTCGTAGTAGGCTTTGACGTCCGTCTTGAATCCATCCAGTTCAGGCCATTGGTTGGGGCCGAGCATGGGCCGGGCATGCTCTGGCTCGAGCATGTCGAAATTGACGTCGTAAGCCTCTTTGCGGTCCGGTGCTTTTGCCCCGTAGAACTGCTCCTCGCCCTCGGGAACGTAGCCACTGTGGTTCACTGAGTAGCCTATGTAGTCACGCATTTTCTCGTCGTGACTTTGCTGAAAATATTCCCGCACCCGCTTCCTGAAACGGTCAATCAGCTCCGACGAAATACCGTGTCCCGTCACGTAGAGAAAGCCTGCATCGCGAGCGGCCTTTCCTAGTGCGTCGGCGCTCTTCTGGCGTTGTCGTGCATCCCCGGACCGGAGGCCGGACACGTCGATAACGGGTAACGACTGGAATGCGATGTGGGCGGTCGTTTCTGGGCTGGCGGCTGACATACGGATAACCTCTTTGGTATCGAAAGGTCATCTGGTCGTCCAGACAGGAAGGCGGCGATCCACGCCGTCCGGGTCGTCCCGGAGGGAAGGGCCAGAACCCGGAAAGCCGGGTGAGTATCGGGTTCAGCCTTTAATCCGTTAAAAGCGGAAACTGTGCCAAAAAAGCGCTGATGGATTAAAACAATCGGCTAGACAAGAGGTTAGGCTTTGGGTTTGGTTGGAGGCCGGGCCGTCGGCTACCGCGGAGCAGAATAGGGCCGCCTCATCAGGAGGCACGCCAGTGGCAAAGATGACTTATTTTGGTGCGGGTAGGGCGGGGCACTTTGTTGCTGTCCGGGGGTTGCCGGACTCCGGCAAGCGAAGAACGTCATGGCAACACCCGGTGGCAGACAGGACTGCCGGTTACAGGTTTGACTGCTAAGCTCAACAGACACGCCCGACAGCCAGGTTGAGAAGACAGCATGGATGGAGAAAGTAGCAGCCCGAAGTACGACACAGCCCGAAGAACCAGCCCGCTGGCATTCTTTCGGGGTTTCCTGCGGGAGCCGGCCCAGGTGGGTTCGGTTATTCCCAGTTCACGATTCCTGGAGAAGCGGATTGTCGATGCGGCGGACCTGTCATCAGCCAGGCTGGTGGTGGAGCTGGGGCCCGGAACCGGAGGGACTACCCGTACCTTTCTTCGGAATCTTGGCCCTGATGCGCGTTTGCTGTCCATTGAGCTGAGTCCCTGGTTTCATGAATTACTCCATGAGATCGATGATCCGCGTTTCATCAACCACCAGGGCAGTGCCGAGGACCTTGACGAGATTCTGGCCCAGCACCAGCTTGGGCAACCGGATGTGGTGATCTCCGGTATACCGTTTTCGAAAATGCCGGAGCAGGTGGGGACGCGTGTAGCGCAGGCTGTGCAGGCCTCCCTCGCAGACGGCGGTTGCTTCGTGGCGTACCAGTTCCTGGGTGACGTGGCCACGATTACCACTCCCGTGATGGGGCCGGCAGTCAGCACGGAGCTGGAGCTGCTGAACATTCCACCGATGCGGGTGTATCGTTGGCTTAAGCCGGGGCCGGCTGAGTCGGTCCGTGCCAATCCTGAATAATAGCTGTAACGCCCGATCGCACCGGCTTTTGCGATAGAATCCCCCGACACATACCGAAAGAGCCGTGGCCCTGTTATGAGCGATAACCCGTTAAGGCAAATACTCCAGATGGATGGCGAGGAGCGTTATGACTACTTCCTGAGCGAAGTGGCCGAGGAGCGCGAGATCTGGATTCTGGTCAATGCCGACAACCAGTTCCTGAAAATCGTATCGGACGAAGACGGTGTGGCGTATTTGCCGGTCTGGCCTCATTCAGAACTGGCCGTGGACTATGCCCAGGCAGCCGGTGACCTCTCACCAAAAAGTATTTCGCTACCGGATTTCTTCAGGAAGTGGGTGCCAGGGCTCACCAGGGATGGGCTGCAGATTGGCGTTCTCCCCGGCGAAGATGGGGAACTCTGGATCACCGCGCCGGAAGAGCTCAAGGTAGACCTGCAGGAGGCCATGGCCAGTTTCTAGCCAGTCGGGAGGTCCACTCCGGGCATCCATCAGATACACCCTGGCCGCCGCCCCTCACCTGCAGACTCAGGTGACGAGACAATCCTGTAATCGCGATTCCCAGCGCGAATCCACCCGTGTCGCGATGACTTCGAAACGGCTTTCTGTAAGTTCATCCAGCTCGACTTCGGTCAGGCCGTCCCGGGTCAGGTTGTAGCCGAACACGCCCCGGTCGGTGATAAAGGCGGCTTTCATCCGTTCTGCTTCCAGTCCGGTCAGGAAGGCAAGCAGCTTCCCGTAATCGAAGATCTGTCCGGCATCGAAATGCCAGCCAATGCTTTCGTACCCCTCACCCTGGCCTGAAGCCGGGGGAGAACTGGGCGTGCCCAATAAACGGGTATCCGATGGCCGAGCTGGCCTGGGTCGGTATGCAGGTGCTGTCGGCGAAGCTGGGCCCTGCAGCCATTGGGGGTCGATCGCGCCCTGAGTCACAGATTCAACACGGATACCCGGTGAGCCCTTCTCCTCGACATAGGCCTTCAGGCGCGCCATGTCGGCATCGTCATAGAGGTCCTGTTTGTTACCCACCACCAGGTCAGCGATAGCAATCTGCTGATTGAAGGTGTCGTGGCTGGTGTAACGGGCGTCGGTCAGCTTCCGGGCATCTACCAGGGTGATGGTCTTCTGAATGGAAAGGACGTCCCGGTAGTGCTCCGCTGCCAGTGTCTGCAACACTTCCGCCGGATGACCAAGGCCGGTAGGCTCGATGAGCAGTCGGTGGGGCCTGGCCTTCGCCAGCAGCTGGTTCAGTGCGATCTGCATCGGCAGCCCGGCTGTACAGCACATGCAGCCACCGGGCACCTCGCGAACAAAAATGCCTTCCTCTTCGGTATGGGTGCCCTTTACCAGCGTGCCGTCTACGCCTATTTCACCGAACTCGTTGACCAGCACCGCCCAGCGCTCATGCTCGGGTTTGTGTCTGAGCAGGTGCAGGATGGCAGTGGTTTTACCCGCGCCCAGGAAACCGGTGATGACGTTAGTGGGGACGGCGGTGATGTCAGTTTGATGCACAGGCGAGCTCGACAGGGAATGAGATTGTTATAGTATAACAGTTGGCAGATCGCTGCGAAGTCTTACCGCCAGTTAAATAGCCAGGAACCATCCCTTTGTTAGACTGGTCATAGCGCAACCAGAAGGTTGTTTGCATTGTCCATAGAGGAACATGACCCCATGAACGTATCGTCGATTCTGAATCAGCTCATCGGCCAGGCTTCAGGCCAGTCTGCCGGCAAAGGCTCCAGTAGTGGTATGGATGTCAGCCGCGTTGTCGACAGCCTTTCCTCGCAATTGAAGGGCTCGTCGGGTTCGACCGGTGGTATCGACCTGAAAAGCCTGCTGGGTGGCGGCGCGCTGGGTCTGATGGTGGGCTCCAAACGGGGCCGGAAGATGGGCGGCAAGGCGATCAAATACGGCGCCCTCGCCGGTATCGGCGTACTGGCCTGGAAGGCTTATCAAAATTACCAGAGCGGGTCCGGTCCCGATGCGTCGCAGGGCCAGCCCATTGAGCAGCTGCAGGGACAGGCCCGTGAACAACGGGGTCTGGAAATTCTCCAGGCGATGATCATGGCAGCCCGTGCCGATGGCCATATCGATGCCAACGAGCGAGCCGTGCTGACGCAGGAAATTGAGAAGCTGGGCGCCGACGACGAGTTACAGGCATGGATCCAGCAACAGTTCGAAGCGCCGTTGGACGCGGATTTGCTGGCGCTGCAGGCGGATTCGCCCCAGGCGGCGCGGGAAATCTACCTGGTCAGTGCCGTCATCATTGACGATCAGAACCCCATGGAGCGGGCCTGGCTTGACCAGTTGGCTAACGCGCTCAAGCTGCCGCCTACGTTGACGAAAGAACTGGATCGTCAGGTCCTCGAGCCTGCCTGAAGCCTTCCGGGGCGGCACCATACGGTGAAACGCCCCGCATTGACGACCTGGCCGGGGCTTCAGCCTTCGATCCGGCTCAGGGATGAGGCCAGTGCCGTCACTTTCTGGTGAGTCCCTTCCACCAGGGCGTCGATCTCACTGGCGGAGGTACTGGATTTGCGCGCCAGTGAGCGCACCTCCTCAGCCACGACCGCGAATCCTCGACCCGCATCGCCGGCCCGCGCGGCCTCGATGGCGGCGTTCAGGGCCAGCAGGTTGGTCTGGTCCGCAATGTCGTTGATGGTTGATACAAACCCGCTGATCTGTTTGCTTCCCTGCAGGACCGAGTCCATGGCTTCCCGGGTTTCCATCAGGGCCATGTGGCGGTCCGTAATATCAATGCCGAACAGAACATAGCGGCGGACATCGCCGTTGAAGTCCTTTAACGCCACGACCTGGTAATCCAGAGCCAGGGCCGGAATGCCCTCGGCCTCGACCGAAGCCTTGCCACTGAACTCGCCCTGCTGACTCAGCTGTGTCCGGGCATCGGCTGGCAGCTGGGACCAGAGCGCCGCTGCGACCCTGGCGGCACCATCGCCACCCCCACACTTGTCCTGCACCAATTGATTGGCGCTCAGGTAGTTGCCGTCCGGACTGTATTCGACAATCGCCATGGCGTTCTCTATGGCACTCATGCGGCGGGTAAAATCCACCGTTTGCTGTTTGCTGGCCGTAATGTCCGCCTCCACTGAGATAAAGCGCTCCACCTGGCCGTTGTCACCGAACACGGGCGCAATGGAGAGTGACACCCAGTACGGGGTGCCATTCTTGTGGTAGTTGAGGATTTCCGTGTAGAACGGCTCGGCGCGGTCAAGCTTTGATCGGATGTCCCTGACCGTTCCCGGATCCGTGCCCGGCCCCTGCAGGAGCGGCCCGGGTTTCTTGCCGCGGATTTCCTCCAGGTGGTAGCCGGTGAGATGCTCGAAGCCCGCGTTGATGTACTCTATGGCACCGTCCCGGTTGGTGATCACAATGCCGCTGTTGGCCCGGTCGGCGACCATGGACAGCATTTCCATCTGTTGCCGTCTTTCGACTTCTTCGGTGACATCCTTGATGAAGGCGGTGTAGGTGATTCTTCCGTCGAACTCGGTCTTGCTGATAGCCGCCTGTCCCCAGAACCACGAGCCGTCCTTGCGTTGTATGTGCAGTTCCCGGTAACTGCCGACTATCCGGTTCTCGCCAGTGGTGCGGTTGCGGTTAACGTACTCATCGTGGCGGGCGCGGAACGCTTCAGGCACCAGCATCTTGACGTTGCGGCCGAGCACTTCGTCCCTGCGGTATCCCCAGAGTTTCTCGGCGGTGGCGTTGAATACGCTGACGCAGTTGTTCTCATCGATGGAAACCACGGCATCCATGGCTTGCTCGAGGGTCTGGTTCATCAGCTCCCGGGCGTAGCGCTCCTCACTGATGTCCCGGATGAAGAGGGTAGTTGTTTGGCTGCGGGACCTGGCATTGCCCGCAACCGCAAGGTGGGCCCAGAAAGTACGCCCGTCCATGGAGGTCAGGGACAGCTCGGCTTCGCGCTGCTGGCCGGAAAGGACCGGGTTGGCCGACTGGCCAAGCAACCGGGAAGCCGGCTGTCCAATGACCTGGCCCCGCGGGCAGCCCCAAAGCCGCTCGGCCGCCAGATTCACAAAACTGATGGCGCCTTGCTGGTCGACACTGACCACCGCGTGTGGCGCGTTCTCCAGAATATCGCTGGCATTGGATGAGCTGAACAGGAGGCGGGACAGGAAAAGGACCATCGCTTTGTAAACCCTTGATCGCGGTCGTCAGATCGGCTTTCGGGGAGCGAGGTGCATGTTCCCGGAGATTGCAGCCCTTAACGACAGGTTGCTTCGTTTAATTGTGTTGCTCTGTTTACGAAAGGCGGTGCTGGTCAGACCTTCAGGCGCTGGAAGGATATGTATCAACTTGTAATGAAGGTTAAGGTAGAACCGCAGCTATAGACGTCCTGCTGTCACGAGGAAACATAGATGACCAGACAACGTACACAGGCATTACGCCGGGTCGAGCGGTTCAGCCGCCTGATGGACAGCGCCATTCGTATTCCGGGTACCCGCTTTTCGGTCGGGCTGGATGGCCTGCTGGGACTGGTGCCGGTGGTTGGAGATATGACCGGATTGCTGTTATCGGGCTACATCCTGGTAGAGGCCCAGCGGGCCGGGGCAAGCCGTCGTGCCCGCGCGCATATTGTGAAGAACATCCTGCTTGATGCGGTTGTCGGCTCAGTGCCCGTTCTTGGCGATGCCTTTGACTTCGTTTACAAGGCGAACCTGCGCAACGCCCGCATCCTTCGGGAAGAACTTGGCGATCCGCCTGGGCGAGAGGCTGCCGCCGAGACAGATCATTGAGCCGGGGTCATAGACCCCGGGGCGTGATAAGGGTGGTAGGTTCTTTATCTGTCACCCCTTGATGAGGCTTCAGACTGGGCCATTGTCAATGGCGGATAGCGCTTCATTAACGGCAAAGACTTTCGCATTCACTTCCGGCACGCCAAATTCCTTCAGCCGGGCGCTGTGCATGTCCAGATAGGCCCGGGCGCTGGCTTCATCCTCGAACAGATAGATGCCCCCGGCTTCACGGTTATCGGCGTTTTCTGTCCAGACTTTCCAGATCAGGCCGGGTTCCTGGGCGATGGACTCGGCCAGGCCTTTCATGGCATCGGTCATCTCGTTCCCGAAGGGACCGTCAAAGGGAAAATCGATTTGCAGCAGGGTTTTCATGGTCGGATTCTCCGAAGGGGCAGGGAAAAGCCAGTCTGGCAGGAATAAAAGGTACCCAACGATTAACCGCCAAACAATACCTGATGCATGATCCTCCCGGGCATTAATGTGAACGCGCCAGCCCCGATCAGCCCCGTAACGTAAATCGACGCCAGGGCGATGCCATGTCCCCTGTGGTTTCGGGCCCTGGCGGCGTATATCGCGTACACCAGTGTAACGGTGGTCGTTACGGTCAGAAGGTGGATGGGGCTCCACAGACCCACCATCCGGATCTGATGAATAAACAGGGACGATAGGGCAACGGCTGCTATCAGAACGATCCAGACCCAGCCAAGACTGCGGTGCAGGGTTGAGCCCCGCCGCGTTGTGAACTGTGCAGCGCCCAGCATCAGGGCGCCGAGTGCCGCCCAGACATGAATCTGAATAGCCGGTGAGGCGGCCAGGATGGGTTCGATTGTCATCTTCCTTGTCCTCCGGGGTCCTGTTTCTCTGAAAATTCCAAAGGCTGACTTATGACTTCTATTATGCATTTGTTTGCATAATAGACCTGGGGCCCATGATATGCAATAGTATGCATAACAAAAGGAGGAGCTTGTGGCCCTGAGATTTGCCCTGCTGGCAGCGCTCTATGAAGAGCCCTTGACCGGCTATGACCTGACCCTGAAGTTCAAGACCCGACTAGCCAATGTCTGGAACGCCAGTCATCAGCAGATTTACAAGGAGTTGGGAAAACTGCACGAAGAGGGATTGGTTTCCGTGGAAGACATTCCTCAGCAAGGCAAGCCGGACAAGCGTCTGTACCGGATTAACGAAACCGGCGAAGCCGCTCTGTCAGACTGGGTAAACACCGCCCATAACCGGCCACCGACGCGGGATCCATTGCTGGTGAAACTGTTCGCCGGCGGCCTGCTGGACCGGGACAAACTGGCGCATGAGCTGGCGGATACCCGTCAGATCTGGCGGGAGCAGCTTGCCTATTACCGGTCAGTGGAAGCGCAGTACTTCACCAGCCGGGCCGAAATGCCAGCCCACTTCCGATTTCAGCACCTGGCCCTGCGCCGCGGCATTCTCGGCATGGAGAGCAACCTGCAATGGCTGGGTGAGGTAGAGGCCATGCTTGCTGACCTGGCTGCAGGCGTGTAGCCGGAAGGTCTGCAGAGACTTCGCAGGGTACTCTGCGACCGGTGAGGTGCCTGGTCGTCCTTCTCTGGGCTCGTTTCCCGGGAACCAAGCGCCTGGATCGACTGCCAGGAAACCAGGGATTCCATTGCTGTTGATCAATTTGTGTACTAAAAATAAGGCTAATACAAGGAATATGGCAAAGCCTGGTTACGTGTCACCAGGGACAGGAGGTGCCCCGTGTCTGACGATCAGTCCGTCTCAGCAAATCCCGAATCAGAGCTGCAAACCCGGTTTCCTACCGCCTATACCATTCTGTTCCTGCTGATTGTTCTGATGGCAGCGCTGACCTGGTTCATCCCGGCCGGTCAGTACGAACGGGCCATGAACGAGGAGGTAGGCCGCGAAGTTGCCGTGCCCGGTACCTATGAAACCGTCGACCCGAATCCCCAGGGTTTCGTCGATGTGATGCTGGCGCCGACTGCTGGCTTCTATGACCCCGACAGCTACGCGGCCAACGCGATCGATGTGGCCCTGTTCATACTCTTTCTGGGTGGATTCCTGGGTGTGATGAATGCCACCGGGGCCATCGATACCGGTATTCGCAGTGCCATGCATCGGCTGGAGGGCCGGGAGATCTGGATGATTCCCATCCTGATGACGCTGTTTGCCCTGGGTGGCACCACCTACGGTATGGCCGAGGAGACCCTGGCTTTCTATGCCATCCTGATTCCGGTAATGCTGTCAGCGGGCTACGATGCGGTCACCGGTGTTGCCATCATCCTGGTGGGTGCGGGCATAGGTGTTCTCGGTTCGACGATCAACCCCTTCGCGACGGTCATTGCAGCTAATGCCGCCGACATTCCCTTTACCGATGGCCTTGCGCTGCGGCTGGTGTTGCTGGTCGGCGGCCTGGTGATATGTGCGGCTTACGTTATGCGATATGCAAGGCGGGTCAAGGCCGACCCATCCCGTTCTGTTGTCGCCCGGCAGTGGGACGCTCACCGCCGACTGTTCCTGCGAGGGCATGACGAGATCGAGGATTTCACGCTGACTGGCATTCAGAAGATCGCCCTGGTGATCTTTGCGTTGACCTTCCTGGTGATGATCTGGGGCGTTTCGTCCCAGGGATGGTGGATGGCACAAATGGGGGCATTATTCCTCGGCTCGGCCATCCTCATTGGCCTGATTGCCCGTCTGGGTGAGAAAAAGCTGACGGGTAGCTTTGTCGACGGCGCCCGGGACCTGCTTGGTGTAGCGCTGGTCGTTGGCCTGGCCAGGGGAATTGTGGTGATCATGGAGCAGGGCATGATTGCCGACACCATCCTCCACAGTGCCGAAACGACCCTGGGTGGCCTGCCGGAACTGGCGTTTATCAATGTGATGTTCTGGCTGGAGGTGGGTATGAGCTTCTTTGTGCCGTCCTCATCCGGCCTTGCGGTGTTGTCCATGCCTATCCTGGCACCGCTGGCGGACTTTGCGGGCGTAGGCCGGGACCTGGTGGTTACCGCCTACCAGTCCGCCAATGGCCTGGTGAACCTGGTCAATCCGACGTTTGCAGTCGTAGTGGGCGGCCTGGCCATAGGCCGTGTGTCCTATGACCGGTGGCTTGCCTTCATCTGGCCCCTGCTGCTGATCCTCACCCTGTTCATATCGGTTGTTATCAGCATCGGTGCATTTCTGTGACCAGTCGGTAAAGGAGAAACCAACATGACTGAGCACACTCTGGGGGTTCACTCCGAAACCGGTACCCTGCGACAAGTGATTGTCTGTCGGCCGGGACTTGCCCATCGCAGGTTGACCCCGTCGAACTGCGACGCGCTGTTGTTTGACGATGTGTTCTGGGTGAAGCAGGCCCAGAAAGACCATGACGTCTTTGCCGGGGTGATGCGATCCCGAGGGATCGACGTTCTGGACGTAAACGAGCTGCTCGCAGAGACCCTGGGCATCGCCGAGGCCCGGCGCTGGATACTGGATCACCGGATTACCTGGAACCATATTGGGGTGGGCATGGTATCCGACCTCCGGGCCTGGATGGATGAGCTTCCTGGAACCATCCTGGCGGAATTTCTGATCGGGGGTATGCAGGTCAGTGACCTGCCTTTTGACCCGACTGGACTTTTCGGTAGCCATCTTGGGCCCCAGGGCTTTGTGTTGCCCCCGTTGCCGAATTTTCTGTTCACCCGGGACAACAGTGCCTGGATTTATGGCGGCGTCAGCCTGAACCCCATGTACTGGGCCGCACGGCGTCCCGAAACCCTGCTTACCACGGCTATTTACCGGTTTCATCCTGCCTTTGCTGGCAAGGTCGACGTCTACTGGGGTGATCCCCTGGCAGACCATGGCCTGGCCACACTGGAAGGCGGGGACATCATGCCGGTAGGCAACGACACGGTGCTGGTCGGCATGGGGGAGCGCTCATCTCCCCAGGCCATCGGTCAGCTGGCCAATGCCCTTTTTGAACGGGGTGCAGCGCAGCGGGTCATTGCCTGCCAGCTTCCCCGCACACGCGCTGCCATGCACCTGGATACGGTATTTACCTTCTGCGGTGGCAATGTGGTCACCGCCTTCAAGGAGGTTGCCGACGAAGTCATCTGCTACGACCTGCGCCCTGGAAAGGGCGACAAGCACCTTGGCTTCCAGCAGGATCGGCGACCGCTGTTCGACATAGTCGCCGACGTGCTCGGCTATACCTCGCTGGAGGTTATAGCCACCGGCGGTGATACCCCGGCGGAACGGGAGCGCGAGCAGTGGAACGACGGTAATAACGTGCTTGCCCTGAGTCCCGGAGTGGTTATTGGCTATGACCGTAATGACGACACCAATGCCGCGCTGACGGCGGCCGGGATTGAAGTGCTCGCCATTCCCGGCGCCGAACTCGGCCGGGGGCGAGGTGGAGGGCGCTGCATGAGTTGTCCGACCATGCGCGATGCCATCTGACAGGCCCCGGCCGATCGGCGGGGGCCTTTCTCTGAATTGTGATCAACGGAGTCTGCTCTATGCGTGTGGTTGCAGCCCTGGGTGGCAATGCCCTTTTGCGGCGCGGTGAACCCCTGACCGCCGAGGCCCAGAGGGCCAACGTAAAGACTGCGGCAGAGTCCTTGGCTCGAATTGTCCGCGCCGGGCACCAGCTGGTCATCACCCATGGCAATGGGCCACAGGTGGGCCTGCTGGCATTACAGGGAGCCGCCTACAAGCCCGATGAGGCTTACCCGCTGGATGTGCTGGGGGCGGAAACCGAAGGCATGATCGGTTACATCATTGAGCAGGAGCTGGAGAACGCCCTTGGGCACGATCGCCCGGTCGCTACCTTGCTGACCCAGGTTCGGGTGGACAGGGATGACCCCGCTTTTCGTAACCCGACCAAGTTTGTCGGGCCGGTGTATGAAAAGGCGGAAGCCGAAGCGAGGGCGGAAGCTGCCGGTTGGCAGATTGCCCGTGACGGGGACAAATGGCGCAGGGTTGTCCCTTCGCCAAAGCCCCTGGAAATCCCGGACATGCGGGTACTGAAACTGCTGCTGGACCAGGGCGTTGTGGTTATCTGTGCGGGGGGCGGCGGTATTCCGATGCTGCGCCGTGACGACGGCAGTATGGTTGGGGTGGAGGCGGTCATCGACAAGGACGCCGCCAGCGCTCTCCTGGCCACCGAGCTGGATGCCGATGTGCTCCTGCTGCTCACCGACGTGGATGCTGTCTATCGTGACTTCGGTAAGGACACTGCCACTCCCCTTCATCGGCTGACCATCGCTGAGGCTGACAGCCTCAACCTGCCGGCCGGCTCCATGGGACCCAAGCTGGCCGCTGCCCGGGCATTTGCCGAGGGTGGTGGAATCAGTGGTATCGGGCGGCTGGAAGATGCGCTGGCTATTCTTGAGGGGAAGGCAGGGACCCGAGTGGTCCGGGCTGGGGCCGCCTGAATTACGTGCCAGAGGCCGCAAATTCTGTTAGGTTCCTTTCATGTCTGCCACTCCCTATCCCTACCAGTGGCAGCCGGCCAGAGTCCGTGCAGAATTCTTCCGGCTGCTACCAATCTCTCTGTTTGTCGTCGCTTTCGGGGCGGCCTTCGGTCTGGCTGCGGTGCAGGAAGGGCTGGAGCCGCTGCAGGCTCTGCTGATGAGCGTGACGGTGTTTGCTGGTGCCTCCCAGTTTGCCGCGGTGGATATGTGGGGAACGGAAGTGTCGCTGGTGCCGTTACTGGCCGTGGTCTTTGCCATCAATTCCCGGCATCTGCTGATGGGGGCCTCGTTGTACCCGGTGCTACGGGAGCTGCCGCCGGTAAAGCGCTACGGCGTGCTGTTGTTGTTAACGGATGCGAACTGGGCGGTCGCCGCACAGGATTACCAGAACGGCCGCAAGAACCTGGAAGTGATCGTTGGTGGTGGCCTGGTGCTGTGGCTGGCCTGGGTGATCGGCACCATCCTGGGTGTTTACTTCGGCGGCCTGCTGAAGGATCCCCAGGCATTGGGCCTGGACATGGTACTGGGGTGTTTTTTGCTGGCCATGGCCCTAGGTGGTAAGAAATCCCCTCGTACCCTGGTGGCCTGGGGCGTTGCCTCGGCTGCTGCGCTGGCGGCATGGCGATGGTTGCCGCCCAATATCCATGTGGTTGTTGGCGCGCTCGCCGGTGGGGTGGTTGGCTTCTTCTGGCTTGAAACCGGGCGGGTTGCCAAACCCCGGCCTGACCCGGAGGCGTAATGACGGTCGAAACCACTCCCACAGGTATCCTGATCATTATCGCTCTGATGGCTGTGGTTACGCTGGCCACCCGGTACGGCGGGGCGTTTGTCATGTCGTTTGTACGGATCAGCCCCCGCATTGAAAGCTTTATCAATACCATGGCCAGCTCGGTGCTGATCGCAATTATCGTACCCATGGCCTTCAGTGGCGACGCTGGCGCGCTGGCGGCATTGGCTACCACGGCCTTGACCATGCTCATCATGCAACGCCCCCTGCCGGCTATCGCCGCCGGTATTCTCGCTGCAGCACTGGTGCGACTTTTTACCGGTTAATCTATGTGTCCTTACATCGGCTTGGTGAACCATTCCGGTCATAGCCCATGAAATATTTGCAATGCGTTGGCTGGGCCTGTCGTTTGCTCCTACCTTTCAGGCATGGAGGGCGACAATATGATGGAAACGTTGGCAAGGATCCTGCGGCTACGCACTGATACAACCATATTCTTCTGGTCAGCTGGCATTATGGTGGCCTTCCTGGTTGCACTGCTTTTGGCGCCAGAAGCCATTGGTGCAGCCTTTGGCAGTGGGCGGGAGTGGATCGTCACCAACCTGGGCTGGTTCTTTATCTTCGGCGTGACCAGCTGGGTGGCATTTCTCCTGTGGGCGGCGTTGAGTCGCCACGGTTCCATTCGCCTTGGCGGCAACCATGCCCGGCCGGACTACGGAAATATTTCCTGGTTCACCATGTTATTCGCCGGTGGTATCGGTACCGTGCTTATGTTCTGGGGGGTTGCCGAGCCCATCTCCCACTTCGCCAATCCACCGCGTCCCGAGGTGGAGCCATTCACGGTGGATGCGGCGGACGATGCCATGGGCTTCGCGATTTACCACCTGGGGCTGCATACCTGGGCTATCTTCACCCTGCCGGGGCTCGCGTTTGCGTACTTTATCTACAGGTACGACCTGCCCATGCGTTTCAGCTCGGTTTTTTTCCCGCTCATCGGTGACCGTATCTACGGCCCGCTTGGCAAGACACTGGATATCTTTGCCATTCTTGGAACCCTGTTCGGGGTTGCCGTCTCCATCGGGCTGGGCACCCAGCAGATCAACGCAGGATTGAGCGAACTGCTGGGGCTTCCGGATGATGTCACCACCAAGGTGTCTATCATCCTGGTGCTCACCACGGTTGCAGTAACTTCTATCGTGGCTGGCCTCGACAAGGGCATCAAGTTTCTGTCCAACCTGAACATCGGCATGGCGGTGGGTTTGATGCTGTTTGTGCTGTTTGCCGGGTCTACCGTCTTCCTTCTCCGGGCGATTGTGGAAACCTTCGGCATCTATATTACCAACCTGCTGCCCATGGCCTTCTGGAACGATGCGCTGGCGCAATACACCCACCAGGAAGGCGGCTGGGGCTGGCAGGGCAACTGGACAGTGTTCTACTGGGCGTGGACGGTAACCTGGTCACCCTTTATCGGTATTTTCGTAGCCCGTATTTCTCGCGGGCGGACCATCCGGGAGTTCGTCTTGGGAGTCCTCTTCGCGCCTTCCGTTTTCACCCTGGTCTGGTTTGCCATCTATGGCTGGTCTGCGATGGAAATTGATGGCATTGGTGAGCAGGCGAGGGCGGCGCTCGGTGCCCAGGCCGGTTCACTGTCTGCTGCGGTGGAAGAAAGTATTCCACTGGCCATGTTCGCCTTTTTCGAGAACTACCCCTTCGCAACCCTGATACAGGGGCTGGCCGTGGTGATCGTGGCCATCTTCTTTGCCACCTCATCGGACTCCGCCTCGCTGGTGGTGGATATGCTCTGCACCGGTACCCCGGATCCTGGCCCTTGGCATCAAAGGGTATTCTGGGGTGTGTCAGAGGGTCTGCTCGCGGTCATGCTGATTGTCCTGGCTGGTGATGCCGGGCTGACGGCACTTCAGGAGGTCATTACGGTGGTTGGCCTGCCCATGTTCATCCTGGTGTTTACCATGATGTTTGCCTTGCTGCGCGGGTTTGCCTCCGAGCGCATCAAGGATGTCTCCATCGGGCGCAGGCCGGATATAGAAGAGTTATAGGCGACTGGTATGGCGCGGCACGGGGGCGCCGCGCTGTCCTGCAGTCTCAGTCAGGGCGATGCATCCGGAATTTCTGCTCCGGTCCGACGCTGAAATAGTCCGCCGGGCCACCACCACGCATCACCGGTTCGGCGGCGCCGGTGTCGTATATGCCGTCCTTGAGCAGGTGTTTGGCGATATGCACTCCCACCACCTCGCCGTAGACCATCCAGGTATCCACGGGTACACCATCGGCGCCGGTGAGGCGTAGTACCTGGGATACCCGACACTCCAGGGCCACCGGACTTTCGGCTACATGGGGCGCTGAAATGACTTGCGAAGGCCTCGGCGTCAACCCGGAGAGGGTGAATTCGTTCTCCTCAGGACCTACCGCAGCGCAGGTTTCATTCATGGCTTCGCTTAACGGGCGGGTGACCAGGTTCCAGCAGAACTCACCGGTTTCCTCGGCGTTACGTACAGAGTCCTTGTAGCCGATGCTGGCGAAACCGACGATGGGCGGGTGGTAATTGAACGCATTGAAGAAACTGTAGGGCGCAAGGTTCAGGTTGCCCCGGCCATCGCGGGAGGAGATCCAGCCGATGGGGCGTGGTGCCACCAGGGCGTTGAACGGATCATGGGCCAGCCCGTGGCCGTTGGACGGTTCGTAGAAGTGGATGTTGTCCGCCATAATTCGCACCTTGTCATTGGATGAGTATGGGCATCTTAACCGTATTGGCGGTGGGGGAGGCCAGCAGGGGACGAATTTTGTCCAATAAAAAAACCCCGCCGTGGCGGGGTTTTTCAGTCGATCTGACCAATCAGGCTTTCAGCGCCTTGATCTTGGTGGTCAGACGGCTCTTGTGGCGAGCAACCTTGTTCTTGGCGAAGATGCCCTTGTTGACCATGCTGTCCATGATCGGCTGGGCTTCCTGGAAGGCCTTCTGGGCTTCTTCGTAGTTGCCGGCCTCGATCTTGGCCTGAACCTTCTTCATATAGGTACGCGCCATGGACCGCAGGCTGGCGTTATGCTTGCGGTTCTTCTCGTTCTGACGTGCGCGCTTCTTGGCTTGCGGGGTATTTGCCACCGTGTAACTCCTGAAAAATCTGTGTGAAAATCTGAATTCGCTGAGAGCGCCTTCGCGGAAGTCGCCCCGACAATCGTAGCCGCGCCCACTGCATTCGACGCGTCAAAATAAATGACGCGGAATCATGCCTTCAGATGCCGCCAATGTCAAGAGCCGGGAGCGCTTCACGACGGCCCGAAAGCCTGTGATAAACTCCCGCCACCATTACCACAGGAAGCGGTCTGAATGAGCCAGTCGGAGTCACAGGAAGCCCCGCCACAACCCCCGAAAGCCCCCGGCCTGTTGCGATCCTCCGGCGTGGTAGGGGTGATGACCATGCTGTCCCGGGTACTGGGGCTGGTGCGGGATATGGTGATTGCCCGTTATTTCGGGGCCGGCGCCGGGGCAGATGCCTTCTTTGTCGCTTTCAAAATCCCCAACTTCCTGCGCCGCCTGTTTGCCGAGGGCGCTTTTTCCCAGGCCTTCGTTCCGGTGCTTTCGTCCTACCGTGAGCAAGGTGACATCACCGAGGTCAGACGGCTGGTGAATGCGGTGGCCGGCTCCCTGGGGTTGGTGTTGTTGGCGGTCACTGTGGTGGCCATGGCTGGCTCCCCGGTGCTAACGGCCGTCTTCGCGCCGGGCTTTACCGATGACGCCGTCAAGTTCGGCCTGGCCAGCGACATGCTGCGCATCACCTTTCCTTATTTGTTGCTGATCTCTCTGACAGCATTTGCCGGGGCCATCCTCAACAGCTACGACCGGTTTGCGGTCCCGGCGTTCACGCCGGTCATCCTCAACCTGTCGATGATCAGCGCAGCGATCTTTATGACGCCGTTGATGGACGAGCCGGTCATGGCGCTGGCCTGGGGCGTGTTTATCGCCGGTGCGTTGCAGCTGTTTTTCCAGTTGCCGTTCCTGATGCGTCTGGGGTTGATGCCCCGGCCGCGGGTGGATTACCGCCACGAGGGCGTTCGCCGGATCCTGAAGCTGATGGCCCCGGCCCTGTTCGGGGTATCCGTCAGCCAGATCAACCTGCTGCTGGATACGGTGCTGGCGTCGTTTCTGCAGACCGGCAGTGTGTCCTGGCTCTATTATTCGGACCGGCTCTCGGAGCTGCCTCTAGGGGTTTTCGGGATTGCGATCGGCACGGTGATCCTGCCAAACCTTTCCCGCAAGCACGCCTCGCAGTCTCGAGACGAATTTGCGGCTACCGTGGACTGGGCGGTTCGGGCCGTGCTGCTGATCGGCCTGCCTGCGGCAGTCGCATTGGTGCTGCTGGCCGAGCCGCTGATTGCCACCCTGTTCCATTACGGCGAGGTGACCGACCGGGACGTGGCCATGTCGGCCCAGAGCCTGCGGGCCTATTCCCTGGGGTTGCTCGCCTTTATGCTGATCAAGGTGCTGGCGCCGGGGTTCTTTGCCCGGGAAGACACCAAAACGCCGGTCAAGATCGGTGTCATCGCCATGGTGGCCAACATGGTCTTCAACCTGGCGCTGATTCTGCCGCTGGCCCACGCCGGCCTGGCCCTGGCCACCTCCCTGTCTGCCTGGCTGAATGCGTTCCTGCTCTGGCGTGGGCTGGCGAAAGAGGGTGCCTGGAAGGCCCAGTCCGGGGCCGCCAGGTTCCTGCTGCAACTCGCCATTGCCAATGGTGTGCTGGCAGTCGTTATCCTGTTGCTGAATGAGCCAGTTTCCACCTGGCTGGCTTATGGCGGTATGGAGCGGGCGCTGGAGATGGCCGTCCTGGTGGTGGCTGGTGTGGCGGCCTACTTCCTGGCGCTGGCCCTGGTGGGCGTGAGGGTAAGACATTTCCGCCGTCGATAGGTTATAATCGCGCGTTTTCTCACCAGCACCATGGGGTCGCTGGCAAGCATTCAACAGAGGGTTCGCAGTACGCATGCGTCTGATCCGGGGGCTGACCAACCTCAAGCTACTGTCACACCAGGAGAATACCTTTCTGTCCCGGGGCTGTGTGGCCACCGTGGGCAACTTTGATGGTGTGCACCTGGGGCATCAGACCATCCTTGACCAGGTCAAGGACAAGGCCACCGAACTCGGCGTACCCTCGGTCGCCATGGTGTTCGAGCCCCAGCCCCGGGAGTTCTTCCAGGGGGATGACGCCCCGCCCAGGCTGACCGGGTTTCGTCAGAAGTTCGAGGCCATCCTGTCCCACGGGGTGGACTGTGTGCTGTGCCTGAAGTTCGACGAGAACTTCCGGAGCTATTCCGGCATGGGCTTTATCGAAGACGTTCTGATTGATGGCCTGAAGGTGCATCACCTGGTCGTGGGGGACGACTTCCGTTTCGGCTGCGACCGCGCCGGCGATTTCCAGCTGCTTCGTGACGTGGGGGAGACAGAGGGCTTCTCTGTGGAAAACACCCGAACCGTAACCATTGACGGTGAGCGGGTCAGCAGTACCCGGATACGCAACGCCTTGCAGGAAAACCAGCTTGAACTGGCCGGCCGACTGTTGGGCCACCCTTACACGATTCGTGGCAAGGTGGTATACGGCCGGCAGCTGGGCCGTACCATCGGAGCACCCACCGTCAACATCATGCTGGGCCGGCTGGCCCCCCTGCGGGGTGTGTACGTGGTTGACGTGGCGCTGCCGGACGGCTCCCGCTGTGATGGCGTGGCCAATATCGGACTGCGGCCCACGGTAGACGGGCGCCAGCCTTCGCTGGAAGTGCACCTGCTGGACTTTGCTGGCACACTTTATGGCCAGCGTATAGCTGTCACGTTCCGCCACCCGCTGCGGGACGAGACCAAGTTTGATTCCATTGACGAACTCAAAGACCAGATCGCCCGGGATTTCGAGAATGCCCGGGCGTGGATCGCCGACCACGGCACGGTCGCCAACCAACACTGACCGAGAGATTATGAGCGACTACAAGCACACGCTGAATCTGCCTGAAACCGCCTTCCCCATGCGCGGTAACCTGGCCAAACGCGAGCCAGACATGCTCAAGCGCTGGCAGGACCTGGATGTGTACGGCACCCTGCGCCAGCAGCGGGAAGGCCGTGACAAGTTCATCCTCCACGATGGCCCTCCCTATGCCAACGGCAGCATTCATATCGGTCACGCGGTCAACAAGATTCTCAAGGACATGATCGTCAAGTCCCGCAGTTTCATGGGCTTCGATGCGCCCTACGTGCCTGGCTGGGACTGCCATGGCCTGCCGATCGAGCACAAGGTGGAACAGGAAATCGGCAAGGCCGGGGTCAAGGTGGACTACAAGACCTTCCGCCAGGCCTGTCGGGATTACGCCACCAAACAGATTGAAGGCCAGAAGGCGGACTTTATCCGCCTGGGTGTCATGGGTGAGTGGGACAAGCCCTACCTGACCATGGATCCGAAGGTGGAAGCGGGTATCGTGCGTGCACTTGGCAAGATCGTCGCCAAGGGGCACCTGGTTCGTGGGTTCAAGCCGGTCTACTGGAGCGTGGTCGGTCAGTCCGCGCTGGCAGAGGCCGAAGTTGAATACCAGGACAAGACCTCAACCCAGATCGACGTGCGCTTTACTGCCGTGGACCAGGGCAAGGCACTGGCGGCCTTCGGCACCGACCAGGGGCAGGGCGATGTCTCTGTCGTGATCTGGACCACCACTCCGTGGACCATCCCGGCCAACCAGGCGGTGTCACTTCACGCCGAGCTGGAGTACGCCCTGGTGCAGACCGATGTGGGCCATGGACCGGAGCGGATGATCCTGGCCGCTGAAATGGTCGAAGGCATCATGAGCCGCTGGGGTGTGGCGCAGTTTGAAATACTGGCCACCTGCAAGGGCGAGGCCCTGGAGCGGCTTGAACTGCGCCACCCTATCTACGACAAGCAGGTGCCGGTCGTCCTGGGTGACCACGTTTCCACAGACGCCGGTACTGGTGCAGTTCATACCGCGCCAGATCATGGTATGGAAGACTTTGAAGTGGGCAAGGCCTACGGCATCGGCACGATCAGCCTGGTGCGGGCCGACGGTACCTACACCGATGCCGCCGGTGAATTTGCCGGTGTCCACGTTTACAAGGCTGACGAACCTGTCTGTTCGGCGCTAGAGCGCGAAGGCAAACTGGTGCATTCTGAGAAGTTCCAGCACAGCTACCCCCACTGCTGGCGTACCAAGACCCCTCTGATCTACCGGGCGACGCCCCAGTGGTTTATCAGCATGGACAAGGAAAACCTCCGCGCCGATGCCCTGGAAGCGATCAAGGGTGTGCGCTGGGTGCCGGCCTGGGGCCAGAACCGTATCGAAGCCATGTTCGAGCAGAGCCCGGACTGGTGCATCTCCCGTCAGCGCACCTGGGGCGTGCCTATCACCCTGTTTGTGAACAAGGACACCCAGGAGCTGCATCCGGACACCCAGGCCCTGATTGAAAAGGCCGCCCAGGCCATCGAGAAAGACGGTATTGACGCCTGGTACGACCTGGACATCAACGACATGCTGGGCGCTGATGCGGACCGGTACGAGAAGGTCACCGACACGCTGGACGTGTGGTTCGACTCCGGCGTTACCCACGAATCCGTCCTCCGGCCGCGGCCGGAACTGGGCCAGTTCCCTGCGGATATGTACCTGGAAGGTTCCGACCAGCACCGTGGCTGGTTCCAGTCGTCCCTGAAGACCTCCATTGCCATGAACGGCGTGGCGCCCTACAGGCAGGTGCTCACCCATGGTTTCACCGTTGACGGCAAGGGCCGCAAGATGTCCAAGTCCCTGGGCAATGTGATTGCGCCCCAGGAGGTCATGAACGAGCTGGGCGCCGACATCCTGCGCCTGTGGGTCTCCGCTACTGACTACAGCGGCGAGATGACCGTGTCCAAGGACATCCTCAAACAGACCGCTGACGGTTATCGTCGCATCCGTAATACCGCCCGTTTCCTGCTGAGCAACCTCACCGGTTTCGATCCGGCGGAGCATATGGTGATGCCGGAGGACATGATTGCCCTGGACCGCTGGATGGTGGACCGGGCGCTGCAGCTTCAAAACGAGCTGAACGAGGACTACGGCAACTATGCCTTCCTGCGGATCTACCAGAAGGTCTACAACTTCTGTGAAGCGACCCTGGGTGGCTTCTACCTGGACATCATCAAGGATCGCCAGTACACCACCCCGGCTGACAGCCTGGCCCGTCGCTCCTGCCAGACCGCGCTGTACCATGTGGCCGAAGCCCTGGTGCGCTGGATCGCCCCGATCCTCAGCTTCACCGCCGATGAAATCTGGCAGCACCTGCCGGGTGAGCGGGGCGAGACCGTGTTCTACGAAACCTGGTACGAGGGCCTCACCGCATTGCCCGATAATGCCGAACTGGGCCGTGACTACTGGCGCGAGATCTACAGCGTCAAGGAAGCCGTAAACAAGTGCCTGGAGGAAGCTCGCGGCCGCAGTGAGATCAAGGGCTCCCTCAGTGCAGAAGTCACTCTGTACTGTGAAGGCGAACTGGCTGACCGGCTGAAACACCTGGGCGAGGAGCTTCGCTTCGTACTGATTACCTCCGAAGCCACTGTGCGCCCGGTCTCCGAGGCAGATGGCGCCGAGCAGACTGGCCACGAAGGCCTGATGGTCAAGGTAACGCCGGCGGCCCACGCCAAGTGCGAACGCTGCTGGCACCACCGGGAAGACGTCGGCCAGAACGAGAAATACGCCGATCTGTGCGGCCGCTGTGTCACCAACGTGGAAGGCCCGGGTGAAACCCGCTCCTTTGCCTGACGGAGCCAATACCTGATGGACGCTGCCATGACCCGGGAACAGACCGGCACCAAACTGAAATGGCTGTGGCTGGCCGTGGCCGTCATCGCCATCGACCTGGGCACCAAGGCCATGGCTACCGCCATGCTTACCTACGGTCAGCCGGTGCCGGTGTTGCCCCTGTTCAACCTGACCCTGCTGCACAACACGGGTGCCGCGTTCAGCTTCCTGGCAGACGCCGCCGGCTGGCAGCGCTGGTTCTTCGTGGCGCTGGCAGTGGTTGTCAGTGTGGTACTGGTCTACTGGCTGAAGGGACTGAAGCGCCACGAAACCTGGACCGCCATCGCCATCGCCCTGATCCTTGGTGGCGCGATTGGTAACGTCTATGACCGGGTAGTCCATGGCTACGTGGTGGACTTTCTCCACTTCTACTGGCAGGACTGGCACTTCCCGGCCTTCAACCTGGCCGACACCGCCATTACCATTGGTGCCGGCATGATGATACTCGACATGTTCCGCAAGCCTGACGACGAGGCGGCGGACGGGAGCAACTGATAGCCATGAAAGAACTGCCCATCGACCAGGGAACCCGGGTGACCCTGCACTTCGCCCTCAAGTTCACCGACGGCCAGGTCATAGACTCCACCTTTGAAAAGGAGCCGGCGTCGCTGGAAATCGGCGACGAAAACCTGCCGGAAAACTTCGAAGCCTACCTGATGGGCCTGAAGGCCGGCGATCGGGAAACCTTCGAAGTTCCCCCGGAAAATGCCTTTGGCCAGCACAATCCCAGCAACGTACAAACCTTCAAACGCCACGAGTTCAGCGCCGACATGGTTCTTGAACCCGGCGTCATGATCTCCTTCGCCGACGCCCGCCAGAGCGAGTTGCCCGGTGTGGTCAGCCGGGTGGAAGGTGATCAGGTGGACGTGGACTTCAATCACCCGCTGGCGGGGCGTACACTGGTGTTTGAGGTAGAAATTATTGACGTTGAACCTGTTGCGACAGCGCATTAGTTGGCGACTCGCAACCAGTTACGAGGATTCGCTGCGGGGCGGTACTCTCCGGGACCTTCAAAAACATGGACGTTTTTGAAGAGCCTCCATGGATGGATTTACGGCGTGTCCCGGAGAGTACCGCCCCGCAGCGAAGCCAGACTCCCAAGCCAGCAGGCCCGAGTAACCAAGGCACTATGCAAATCAGACTAGCCAACCCCCGCGGCTTCTGCGCCGGGGTAGACCGAGCCATAGAAATCGTCAACCGGGCCCTCGAAGTCTTCGGCGCCCCAATCTACGTACGCCACGAAGTCGTCCACAACAAATACGTGGTAGACGACCTCCGCAACCGCGGCGCCATCTTCGTGGACGAACTCGAAGAGGTTCCGGACGACACCCTGGTCATCTTCAGCGCCCACGGCGTTTCCCAGGCCGTCCAGAAAGAAGCCGCAGACCGCGGTCTCAAAGTCTTCGACGCCACCTGCCCGCTGGTCACCAAGGTTCATATGGAAGTGATGCGCTACAGCCGTGACGGCCGCGAGTGTATCCTCATCGGCCACCAGGGGCACCCGGAAGTGGAAGGCACCATGGGCCAGTATGATCGCAGCAACGGCGGTGACATCTACCTGGTGGAAAATGAGGCAGACGTAGCCAGCCTCGAGGTAAAAGACCCCCAGCGACTGTCCTTCGTCACCCAGACCACCCTGTCCATGGACGACACGGCCCGGGTCATCGATGCCCTGAGGGACAGGTTCCCCCACATCGAGGGCCCCCGCAAGGATGACATCTGCTACGCCACCCAGAACCGCCAGGACGCCGTCAAACAACTGGCCGGCGACTGCGACCTGATGCTGGTGGTGGGCTCCCCCAACAGTTCCAACTCCAACCGCCTGCGGGAACTGGCCGAACGCATGGGTACACCGGCTTACCTGATTGACGAGGCCGCCCAGATCGACCCCGCCTGGCTGACAAACTGCAACATCGTGGGCGTAACCGCTGGCGCCTCCGCTCCGGAAGTCCTGGTTAACGACGTTATCAGACGCCTGCAGGAGCTGGGCGGTACAGCCCCTGAAGAAATCGCCGGTCGCGAAGAAAATATCGTTTTCTCCATGCCCAAAGAGCTGCGTATTGACGCTGTAAACGTCTGACTCTAACCATCGTGAACCTGTCTCACCTGCCGTAAGCCCCTCTCCCCGACGTGGGAGAAGGGCTGGGGAGATGGGCCGACTCCCCAGCCCAGTCTTCAGCGCCGCGTCGCCGTAAACCCAAACCCAAACCCTCAACCTGTGATCCCCATCACGCCAACGCCAGTCCTTCAACCGCTTATCCGCCAACTAAAACCGCTCATCGTGTTGCCGTAGATGGCACAATGGACGCCGGTTAATCTTTCAGTAAGTCATGATGGAAGTGGACTATGCGCGGAAGAAGTCGAAGTGCTGGTTTTACGATAATCGAGTTGATGATCACTCTTGCGGTGCTCGCAATTATTCTGACGATTGGGATCCCGTCGTTCAGAACACTGATCGAAAACAACCGGGTTACCTCTCAGGCAAATACCCTTCTGAGTGCTGTGAACCTGGCAAGAACCGAGGCTATCAAGCGGGGAACCGAGGTGACGTTGCTTGCGGAGGCGGGCGGGTTCGCCAATGGTTACTGCGTGACTGTCGGGAACTACGCCAATTGCGGGGCTGCGGAAGCGGGCAATGATGTCATTCGGTCCTTCGAGGAACCGGGCGCGTTAATCCTCAGAGATGGAGGGTTGACCAACGTGAGTTTCGACGGTCGTGGTTTTCGGTCTGCCCCTGGCGCCGGCGTCAACGTCCAGATTGAGTTTCAGCCTCTATCCTGCACTTTGGGAGACCAACGCTTGCGGCAACTGAACGTGGCTCGCGCAGGGCGTGCTTCAGTTACTCAGGGGAACTGTACCTAATGGGAAAAATTCAGTTTAAACCGCAGAGTTCTTTCGGCTCTAAAGCCAAAAAAAATACCGGTATAGCGTTGATTGAAGTACTCGTCGCAGTACTGGTGCTAGGTGTAGGCCTACTTGGTATGGCGGCCATGCAATCGGTGTCGAGCCAGATGACCAACGGTGCTGAACAGCGCACGCAGGCGGTATTGCTTACAGCCGATATGCTTGATCGTATCCGTGCTAATCGGGGTGCTATCAACAGTTACAACGGAGTCGTGATCGATCCGGACAACGTCAATTGCGCTACCGACTTCTCCTATAACAACGGCCAGACCGTAGCCCAGAATGATATTGCCGAATGGGGAAACCTGCTCGCCTGTACGCTTCCTGAAGGTGAGGGCACCGTTAACGTTAATGCCGCCACAGGTGCGGTGACGGTCTGGATCGACTGGCAACGCCGGGATCCGGATGGTCAGCCCGTTACCGTAACCACAGTGATCTAGGGGGTGACATGATCAATAACAGACACATGCCACAACTTCGACTAATGGCGGGCCTCTCACTGGTCGAGCTGATGATTGCCTTGCTGCTCGGCGTAATCCTGACCTTGGGGGTTACTCAAGTTTACCTGGGGACAAGCCAGACCTACCGCCTTACGGATGGTATCGCGCATGTTCAGGAGACCATACGTTTTGCAACCTCAATGATTCAGCGGGACGTGCGTAGTGCGGGGGGGCTAAGCTGTTTGCCGCCCAGCAGCGTGGATGAAGATGGTAACCCGGACCCGTTATTACTCGATGTTAAGCTGCAGGGAGATCGGGCCGTCTCGCTTGGGCATGGTATCAATGGCTGGGAGGCCAAGAATACTGGCGTTGGCGATTCCTTGAATCTTTCTATCTCGAAAGCAACAAGCTGGGGTGATTGGGAACAAGGAGCGGGGGGCAAGGCATTGCCAGCTGAGTTGGCGCAGGCCTCGGCAAACCTGATTACCAGCTCTGACGTGCTGATCGTTAACTCTGTTACCACGTTGCCTGTCGAGGTCGAAGGGTACAGTACTGGCAATCTTGACGTGGACGACTCAACCGGTATTCCCCAAGGTGCTTTGATCTTGTCTATCACTGCTGGTTGCACAGGGGGCGAGTTGTTCCAGAAGGCGAACTCTCCGAATGGGCAGTCTATTCCGATGGCAGGCTCTGGTTTTACGCCAGGAAACAAGCCGAGTAGTGGGTTCCAAATGGAGTATGAAGACGGGTCTCGTGTAGCACAGTTTGCCACGAAGGCATATTACGTAGCAGAGGGTGCTAGTGGCGAACCAGCCCTGTTCTCGCGTGAATTGGGGGTCGGAGCAGCGGGCCAAGAACTGGTTGAAGGTGTTGAGGCGATGCAGGTGGTGTATGGGCTAGGGGGCAACTACCTGACGGCTGATGAAATCAGCGCGCAGAACTGGCCAGAGGTTACCAGCGTACGGATCGCATTCGTGGTTCGTAGTGGAGACAACGCCAATAGCGAGAATATTACCCGTACCTTCAACCTGGTTGGCACTGAAGCCACTTCACCCGCGGATCGTCGTGCGCGAATCGTTTCATCCACCACGATTGGCCTCAGGAATCGAATGCCATGAGAAACGTAACGCCCAAAACAACATTCAGTACTGAAGCAGGGAGCGCTTTAATAGTTTCCCTCGTAATGCTGCTGCTGATTTCACTGATTGGTATAAGCAGCATGCAAGGAACGGTACTACAGGAACGAATGGCATCTAACCTTCAGGACCGCAACATTTCCTTCCAGGCCAGTGAAAGGGCATTGAAAGTGGGTGAGAACTGGCTTGTCGACAATCCTCTTTCTGCGCTCCTCAACGACAGTCTTGAGAATCCGGCTAGTTGGGCCGGTGGTGGGAATGACACTGTTACCCTCAATACCGGGGATGATCAGCTTGCCTCACAGCCGGAATATCACGTTGGCTGGCTTGGAGATTATTGTCCGCCATCGCCAGAAGGTGCCTTGCCTTGTTATGACCGGTTCGCAGTAACATCTCGTGCTGTAGGTGGCACGTCCACCTCTGTGGTGATTTTGCAATCTACGTTTATGCCGAAACCTTGATTCGAATTGATTATCAGGCTTCTTGTTAAGCCAGGAGACTAGCAATGGAATATCCAAAGAGCAGAAAGAAAGTTATGAGTACCCGATCAATGCATTGCTTGCTCTCTTGCCTTTTTAGCATTGTGACGATGAACTCTGCACTGGCTGATGCGGTTGATATTGCGGATGTTCCGCCATCACTGAGTGCCGGAGTTGAACCGAATATAATGTTCATTATCGATGATTCGGGATCTATGCAATTTGAGTTGCCCGAGAGTTCATATACTTCTAATACAGATTACCTTTTTCCACCCGTTCCAGATATGTACGGGCAGAATATATACGAGAACAATATTTTTGATTTTAGTGATAACAATCCAAGAAATCGATATTTCCGGTCAAATCATAACAACCCGTTTTTTTACAATCCAGAGAAGACCTATGAGCCCTGGTATAAGGGCGATAGGTCGCAGTGGCCCGACGCTGATCCGACCGCTGCTCCCTATTTTCCAGGATTGGAAAATTCCGATACACTAAATATTACTACTGAGCAAAGTTATAATCGATGGGTGGAGTATGATGGTGGCAATGATTATGACTACGAGAATGATTCGAAAAATTACTGGCCCATTACCTATTACGTTCTGAAAAATGATGGTGATGACGTATGGGAACGGGATAGTTATTATCGATACCAAGTTCGGAATCAAGTTGCGTACCGAAAAGATCTTGCTACAGGGGTTGAAGTTTCGGTGTCATCACTCCAGTTCGGTAGTGGTCCTGCCAGAAGCGTTGAGGACGAAATACAAAACTTTGCCAACTGGTTTTCCTATTATCGTTCGAGGACTTTAGCCGCACGCTCTGGTATAGGCAATGCTTTTTCGCAGCAGCCTGAAGGAATGCGAGTAGGATACGGACGTCTTAACAAAGGCAGTTCCAGTGTTGATGGAGTTTCCACTAGCACTATTGTGAATGGTGTGCGCTTGTTTAAAGGCAGTGATCGAGAGCAATTTTTTACTAGCCTATATACTGATGAAACGCCGAATAAAGGCACACCATTGCGATTGGCGCTAAAGCGAGCTGGTGAATACTTCGAGAGGACGGATAACCGGGGGCCATGGGGCGCCGAGCCTGGGACAAACAACTCTTCGGAGCACCTTGAATGCCGGCAATCTTTTACGATCCTTATGACCGATGGGTACTGGAGTGGTAGTAGCCCAAACGTGGGTAATGTAGACGGTAGTGATGGTAATGCTATAGGAGACTATGAAGGGTATAAAGCGGTAGCGCCGTTCAGGGATACCTACCATAACACTCTTGCCGACGTGGCATTGGACTACTGGAGCCGTGACCTGCGGCCTGATCTGGAAAACAAGGTACCGGTCACTGGTATTAATCCTGCGTTCTGGCAACACATGGTTACCTTTGGCGTAGGCCTCGGTGTAAATGGAACAATAGATTATCCTGACTCCGACCCGTTCGCCGAAATTGGGAAGGATAACCCAAGTTTTGAGTGGCCAAATCCTGGCTCCAGCGAACCGGCAAAAGTAGATGACCTGTTGCATGCAGCTGTAAACAGCCGGGGTGGTTTTTTTAGTGTCGATGATCCGGACAGCTTTGCTACCGAATTGTCTAATGTGCTTTCCGTTATTATTAGCCGGGTCGAACAATCTGCCACAGCGGCAGCAGCCAGCTCTGCTGTGTTCAGTGAAGGCTCTTTGAGTTATTCAGCGGGCTTCCGCTCCACGGACTGGAGCGGTGCGCTGCAAGCCAGTCGAATCTTGTCTGGGGGCGCTCGCGGACAGCTGATGTGGGATGCTGAAAGGGAGCTGGAATCCAAAGGCTTCAGTGAGCGTGACCTTTTTACATACACAGGCACTACGGGAACAGCACTTGACTACGATGGCCTCTCAGAGCTTCAAAGAAATGCCCTGGATACGGCACTCGACGGGACTTCAGATGGTCTGGGGACGGAGCGTATTGCCTGGTTGAGTGGTGACAATAATGCGGGAGTGAACTTCCGCGAGCGCACGCACAAAGCCGAGGGCAGCTCCATAACCCGTCCTCGCATGTTGGGAGATATCATCGGGTCAAATCCGCAGTATGTTGGCAAGGTGAATTATGGTCATCGGCGTTTGGGTGGCACGGAAGGGGCTGACTACGCCGCCTTTCGCGCCAGTGATGATTATAACGAGCGACCTGATGTCATATATGTGGGGGCAAACGACGGCTTCCTTCATGCGTTCCACGCGAAAACTGGGGAGGAGCTGTTTGCATATACTAATGGGTACAAAAGTAAGCGAACATCATTTATAATGTAGCGGTCGTTTGCCAAGCTTATCGGATATCTACACACATGCGCCACGATGACGGTCGTAAACTTGATCACAAAACATTAGAAGCCATTCGCGTTCGCGCCGTTCAACGAGTCATGGATGGCGAGAGCCCGGAAGTCGTCATCAAAGCGCTTGGCATGAGCCGGGCACGAATTTACGAATGGCT
>NZ_FOHZ01000022.1 GCF_900111555.1 Marinobacter segnicrescens | reverse complement strand
AACCAGATGCCCAAGCCATCATGGATCAAGACCTTCATCCGGTTGCCCCGTTTGTTGGCGAAAAGGTAGGCGCAATGGGGCCTGGCCGAACCAAAGACCTGAATAACCCGAGCCAGGGCTTTGTCGGGCCCGGCCCGCATATCCAGAGGTTCGGTGGCCAGCCAGATCTCGTCGATGCGGATCATCCCAACAGGTCCCGGAGCAAAGCAGCACATTGATGGGCCTGCTCCGCAGGCCACTCCACTACAACCGCACCGCCGGGGGCGGGGAATCTCGATGCGGATGGTGCTACGCTTGTCCGAGACCGACGGGTTGCTCGGTGCTGAGGTTGCCGCTGGCAGTTTGACCGGTACAAATCCCGGTGTTTTATCCGCTCGCTGCGCTTCACTCATCCAGCGCCGGACCATGTTGGCGTTGAGGCCGTTATCCAGGGCGATCCGGGAAACGGAAGCACCGGGTTCCAGGCATTTGGCGACAATCTGCGCTTTGAATTCGCGGGAAAAACGGCGACGGCGTTGGTAGGGCTTGGTTACGCTTAATTCGTTCATGTTAAGTGTCCACTAGAAAATAAGTGGACACTATCCTGACGGCGGCAGCGCCTGGCTCAAGATGGGATTACCGGACGCTTACGATATTTATACCACACAAGCATCAACTTGCCTTGCGTTAGAAAGACACCCACCTGACAGAACACCAAGTATTGCCGTCAAAGTGGGTACAACTTGCCGTGATCACTTTATTCTTGAATCTTTATGTCTGAAGGCGGGTTCGGCTTATTCGGTAGCGTCCTATGAATTTTAAAGGTGTCCACCGCATACCACTGCTCGTAACGTTCACTGGAGTCGAAAGGGACATTATTTATGTTTCCGCCAAGAGAGCATTCATTCCAGCCTTTGATTGACTCATCTCCGACCCGGCGCCAAGGAACATCATTCGCGTCTATAACAGGGTCACCATCAATAAACACTTTAACCTGGCCATCCCCAGCCCCAGCCTGCGAGTCCATTTTCAAGTACATGCCGATGGTATGCCAATTACCATCTAAAAAAACATCGGCCCAAGAAAGCGAGCGGCCATTAACTTTAACGCCATTTTCTATTTTCGTTTTGTAGTCACTACCAAACCCAAAATAATCTTGCTCTGTCTTATAATAGTCCGGATGAGAATACCCGTATATATGCATTAGTGGTCTCAGCCAGTTGCCAGTGGAAGTAGTCCAGGACTTCAGGTCAAAGATAGCTACGGGTGATCCCGATCGAGCATCCTCGCCAAAAAAGGAAAACCGGTTCTGTGTTGTAATTCCACTGTAACGTCGACACCTCAGCAGTTTCATTACACTCTGACCCGAACCTTGCTGTATATCTTCCCAGATCCAGTCTGGACTAAATTTGATACGCAACTCCAAATAGAGCTCGTCATACTCTTGGCCTAAGTCTTTCGTCATCACGGAATCAGCCCCCCAGCTCCCTGGTCCACCATAGGACTCGTCCCACATTACGAAAGCCCGTCTGCCCGAATATCCTGGAAAATCGTCGGTTATCTGTACAACAGGCTTTTTTTCGGGATAGTCAGACGGATGCCAAGATTCAGATAGATAATAAAAGTCAAATTTCCCCGGCTTGTTTTCAGGGATGTCTGGCACCCAGCCTGTATCACCTTCGAAGCGATACCGTTGGGACCGAACTTTAGGTGCCCAGTTCTCCTGCTTGTCAAATTCAGCGTCGAAGATCAAAGTCTCGTTTGCCGTAGCGACTGGCAGAGTTAGAGCCGTCAGTGCTATGCCTTTTGAAAGAAGAGAAATTACACTCATCTGACCCCCTCGACAGGATTCGTGTGTTAAAGGCCCCATTCTGGAGCCATTTGATACTATTTTACAAAGAACCCCGCCCTAAGAAGTGAGGTGAGACACACTGTTGCGTTACGAACTGTTTATTTGGTTACGCTGTATTGCTGCTAGTTAAGATAGCACTCGCGGGGCAGTTCGCAAATGTGTGCGGATGGTTCGAATACTGGATCAGGCAGCGAGCTGGCTCAATGTAGGGTTAGTCACTCAGCAGTATCCACGCCGAATTAACGACCCAGATTAGCCGCATCTTCGGCATAAAACTAATGGAGAGCGTGATGCTCAGCCCCCGCCACAGTATGTTCATCATGCTTGACAGAGCGAATGCCAGTTCTGGGAACTAACAGTCGTCGAGACGCCTGTCAGACTGGGTGGCCTGCCATTATACCGGCTTAGGTGAGGTCATAAGCGTCTAATTATTGGTCAGCACGGCTCATCAGGACACCCTCCTTAACACATTGCGTCGGACCGGGGCCGAGACCACCAAATAGCTCTTTCGCTTTGACTGAGCGAGCGCTTTCCTTTTTTACCTGGAGTCTAACCCTTTTCGCCCCGAACCTATGCTCACGGAATATCGTATAAACGACGACAAAACAGGCTTTAGGTATTTAGCCGGCCTTATCTTGAATGCCTCTATCATCGCCAACAACTCCTCCCGGTACATGGTTCTTTTCCTATAGGAGATAGATAACTGCCACGCATAGATAGAAGCGATTTTATGTGAGAGGTTCTTACGCTCATCATCCGTCAAATTCAGTTCGCCGATCTGATCATACCCGCGCAGCATCGTTTTCGCACTGGCTTCCAGTTTTTCTGGTGTATAACCCGATACGAGAGATATATGCCCATCGTGAACGTGGTATATTTGATGGACTTTATCTACGAAGGCAAACCCAAAGCCTAACTTAGTGCATTTTATGGCGAAAAATCGATCGTATGCTGTTCTGAAGGACTCATCAAAATAATTGTCCTTGAACACCTTTGCCCTAATCAGGGCACATTGGGTGCTGCCTGGAACGTTGTGCATAATCGAGATGCAGGTAATATTGCCATCCTTGACCAGTTTAGCGCTACCTCTGTCGACCGTCTTGAGCTGAAAAAAGGGGTGCAACCCCCCTTTCTCGTAATAATTGCTCTCGGCGAGAGTGCCCCCTGTCTTGTGGTCGATTCTCTTGATTGACCCGAAAACCCAGTCGATGTCACTATGCTCATCGAGAATCTCCACAAATTCTTCCAAATGATAATCGGGCCACTCATCGTCACTATCGTGGAAAGCTATGTACCTACCTCTGGTTCTTGAAAGCGCCAGATTTCTAGCAGCGTAGTGCCCCCTATTCTTTTGATATATATAAGTATAGTCGATCGAACCAGCAGCAGCGTCCAACTTCTCTTTCACACCATCGGTACTTCCGTCATCGACAATTATCAACTCATAATCTGTAAACGTCTGAGATTTTATCGAACTCATCAACTGGGCAACAAACTCACACCTGTTATATATAGGAACGATTATAGAAACTTTAGGCCCACGCTCTCTTGAAAAGCTTTCCACAACAAACCACCCCCCGAAATTTTTATTATTAGTAGTTAGATAGAAAATAATCCGATAATCCAAAATTTCAACCATGCATGATCATTATTCTAGTTGACACCTTCTCCCAGTTCGAACTCAACAGCTGCCTTCCCAGCAAGTACCTTCCATGAAAAATGTTCCTCCACCAGCTCCCGTCCGGCCTCGCCCATTAACTGTCGTTCATCGTCGTTGCTCAAAATCTTGGCGACGGCTTCTTTCAGCGAGTCTGGACTGGTACAGTCTGCCAAATACCCTGTGCGCCCCTCTTCCATCGCTTCCCGGGTACCACCTGACTTTCCAGCCAAAATAGGCTTGCCACAAGCCTGAGCCTCTAGCAGCACCATACCGAACCCTTCGTCATCGTTTCCTACACGCCGATTCGGCAGAGCAAAGAGCTCACAATGCCGATACCGAACACTCAGTTCCTGATCGTTGATTTCACCGGCAAACTCTACGTACTCGGCGACACCAAGTTCCTCCACTAACGCCTGTAGGCGTTCCTTCTCTTCACCATCGCCGACAATGGAGTACAGAATATCCGGAAAGGACCGTCTCAACTCAGGGAGTGCGCTAATCATCATGTCCTGACCCTTTCTCTTCTGCAATCGTCCCACAGTCAGAACCACCGTTCTACCAACCCATGGGGCAGGCCTGGAGCTGTGGTCACCCGGGTGAAATTTCTCGATATCGACACCGGGGGTCATAACGACGACCTGTTGTTCCGACATCCCCCACTTTTCCAGCAGAATTCTTTTGCTGTTCTGGCTGTTTGCGATAATTCGCTCCGCACCCTTAAGCACGCGACGCGTCAGAAAGCTCAACTCTCTGCTGGTTAGCGCCGTTTCCACATCTTCACCATGCACATAACAGGAATAGGGGATTCGGTGCGTTGCCTTTAGCATCAGTGCAGCCAAGCCCTCAGGCAGTACCCGACCACAGTGCACCTGCCTCATCTGTTCTTGCTTGGCCAGCCGGGCTAACCGCCGCCAGGTTCTGAGGTAATACTTCATACCGGTCAGTGAGCGGATACCCCATTGCGAGCTTGCTAGCTCGTCCCGGTATACCGGATGGGGGAAATCTGCGTCGGCCACGGCCGCTTCCGGGTGATTGCCAACCAGGCACGCCACCGATTGCTCTGGGAAGCGGCTATATATCTCCCAGAACCACCGCCCACTTCCGCCATGGCGGGGTGGAAAAATTTCACTGACCAGCAGTATCTTCCTCATTACCTGACCACTCCCTGAAAAAATTCCCGAATGACAGCTTCACCTTCCTGCTCAATCCTTGAAAACCAGGCGTCATCTGCATAATCCTGCCAGCGGGACGTCACAGGTTTCACGAACGTCAGATCCGCTTCACCGAGGATTGCAGGGTCTGCCCCGATTGCAACCAGTACGTCAGCCATACAGGTCGAGGGGTTCTCCGTCAGGGACTCCATAGCCACGCTAATATCTGAGTAATGGACGCCAAAGCAGTATGAAAGCTTCCAGACCATATAGAATAGGTAGTAGCGATGGTGGCTATCGTAATCGGCAAGAAACGGAAATTGTCGCACCAGGTCCCGGGCCCAGACACCCAGGTAGAAATGATCGACGAAACCACTGCCCGACATCGCGGAGGCGGGGTAGTCACCCTCGTTACGTAACGAGGAGCACCACTGGTCGCGAGGGTTACGATAGACGTGGACAATCCGGGCGTAAGGATAGTTTGCTCGTAACCAGGGCAACCGGAAGTCTACCCGATTGAACTGCAGCACAGCTCGTTCCTCGCTGCTTGAAACCAGCGTATCGACGAAGCGCTTCATCCTGTAGTCGAAGCAAGTCTCAGACATGTAAAGCCGGTACCGGATCCAGTCTTCATTGTAGAGGGCAGTTAATGATTCCAGATTCTGGTACTCCGCCCAGTAGTCCGTCACTCCACGATGGGTTGTATCCGTGTGCTCCCCCCTCCTCATCGGATCGAACCAGCGGCGCTCATTGAAAGGCTCGTAGAACGCCTTATGCCCTGGCAGGTTTCGAAACAGATTCCAGAGCAATGTCGACCCGCTACGGAACCGACCGGTAATAAATATCGGCGAAGCCTGTCCGCCACCTTCGCGTCTCGGCGTTTCAACCTCACCATACGGCGATGGCTGATAGAGACCAGCCTTTCGGATGACGTCATAGTCGTGGGCCTTCCTGTTGGCATACAGGCGAAGTTCCTCCGACTGCTGAAGGCGCTGTACAAATCCCATTAACTGACGCTTTAGCTGTCCTTTTAATGACATATTCATCCTTCGTGTGGACTTTTTATTTGCTATCACTTCGCTGGCACCAAAAAGGTTTCCTGTTCTGAACTTTGCCCATTTATCGTGCGTCTCACGGCTACGTATTTCAGCGACCCAATGGAGCCGTCACGACATTTTTTTTACCACTTTCTGACCGACCCCGATCATCCTGAGGATCTCCGCCATCAGAGGGTGCCGGAAAAGCGCAAGTGATAATAGCCATACTGGCGGCAAGCAAACAGCAATCACAGCAACCGGCTTCCACGGATCTCTGGATTCGAAGTCCACATAGCGGGAGATTAATAATGTCGTCAGCGTACAGATAACGGTGATCAGAAGATTTGGCAGCAACGCTCTGTAGAAAACCCCAACCTGAAGGCCGACCCGCTTTGCCAGCAACCAGGTCACCAATGTGATTTCCAGAATACCCAGGACTACGAACCCATTTGCCACCGCCTGCAATCCGTGTGGAAAGGCAACCACTACAAGCAGACATATGGCAACGAACAGAAACGCTTCTTTCGCAGTCATTACACGCTCGTTTCCTGTAGCCACAAGCAGATTATTGGCGAAGCGATGGGTGGCGCGGAGTATCAGCCAGATCGCGAGTACAGATGTCAGCGGTGCGGCCGCATCCCACTGACCACCAAAAAAAAGGCGGATTACTGGAAGACTTGCTATTGCAGCCACGGCAAGTACAGGCCACACGAGGGCACAGATCAGTACCACCGCACGGGTATATGCCCTTGTAATATCCTGGTCCGCCCGGCGGGTCTCAGAAAGATAGGGCAGTACGACCGGCGAGACGCCCATCTGCAGGGTACCTGCAAGGAACCCAACAAACCCCAGCCCGCGAGAAAACATGGCGACCTGTGTGGTGGTACCTAATTTGCCGATGACCAAGTCTGGCACCACAGTGACAGTTTTTCTGAAAAAGTTGGTAAGCGAGTTATATATGCCGAAACTGGCGATTTCCCCGAGCCGGGAAAAAGCCGGTCGCCAAAAATTTGGGAACTCGCTTCGCAATGCAATCATTGCAAACTGCGCAACACTTTGGGTTAACTGACCGATAGCTAGGGAGTAATAACTGAAACCCGCCTGTATAAGAAAAACCGTAACCACCAGATTCACGAAGGAACCCACAAGCTGCGCTTTAAGGACAGTCTTGAAACTGAACGTTCGGGCCAGGAGCGCCATGGTAATACTGAGGAAAGGGGCCAAAAAGAAGGAGCCCGCCAAAATTGCGAAAATCAGAGTTAGGGGGGGAATATCATAGTAGTAAGCTGCAACTGGACCCAACAATAACACTATCAGGCCGATACCCCAGGCAATGATAATAGTCAGCCCTAGTGCACGACGAATTTTCTCATCTGTAAGCTCGTTCTCACGAACAAGGTAGGCACCTGCCCCCAATACCCTGAACTCGCTGAGCATCATGATAATCGCGCTGGCAATGGCAAAAGTCCCGATCTCAGCCGGGGTCAGCAGCCTAGCAACAATCATGGTAGATGCTAGGCCAATCAGCCGCATCGTGTATTGCCCCAGCGATGAAAAGATAACGGCTCTTCGCACTTTAGACATGAACTGCTGCGCCTTTTACGGTAAGTCGGGAATTAATCATCGGTGGGCCTTTTCAACGCGGCCTTATAATAAAGGTCTGCATACTTTTCAATCATAGTGGTCACAGAGAATTGCTCGAAGAAAGCTTTTCGGGCGCACCTTCCTAGTTCCAACCGTATCTCCGGCTGTTCCAACAAAATTGAAATTGCTGACGAAAACGCGGCCACATCACCAATTGGGGTTAACATTCCAGTTCTCGCGTGTTCAACGATCTCAGGGTTGCCGCCCACATTGGTCACTATGGCGGGAACTCCCAAACTCATCGCTTCCAGCAGGGTCATGGAGGTACCTTCAGTATTTGAAGTGAGTAAAAACAGATCCATGGCAGCATGGTGGGTCGCCGGGTGATCAATGAAGCCCACGAAAATCACCCGGTCATCGATACCAAGATCCTTGGCCGTCGCCTCAAGCTTTGCCCGATCCGGCCCGTCGCCGACCATCAGTAACCAGCTATTGGCATGTCGCTTCCGCACCTGAGCAAACGCCTCCAGCATCATCACCTGGTTCTTTACCGGATCCAGTCGTGCAACGGTCCCCATAACAAAATGGTCTTGGGGGATACCTAGGTTCTGTTTGAGTTGCTGAACCTCCTCCGGCTTGACCGCCAGCCCTGTGATGCCGTTGTAAACAAGGCTTATCATCGGTTTCGGGACGAATTCGTAACGGGCAAGGGCATTCCTGGTGGCGGCTGATATCGCAACGATACGGTGGGTTAACAAGGCAATCAGCGGGTTGACCAGGGCGGCTTTGTAGCGATACCGGTCGGGGTAGAACCGGCCGTGCTCCGTCAGCATTACCCTGGCGCCAGTGCCCAGGCTGCCAAGGACGCCATAAATCCACGGCGTGTACTGATGGCAATGAACCACGTCTATCTGACCGGACACTATTCTTTTTCGGATGCTGCGAACCAGAGACCAATCAAACCCCGGTCGACGCTTGAGAGCGGATACCGATATGCCGGACTTCTCTACCAGCCGACCAACCTCACCCACGAAGCCATCGATACATACCACCTGGTTGTCGAACTGCTCGATGGGCAGATTCGTAACCAGTTGGCGAATAACCTGTTCTGTACCTCCAATACCCATATTGAAGGTCAGGTGCATAATCCGGGTCTTCTTCATGAAGCTTCCAGCCAGCCACGGATGGAACAGGACATTTCTGCAGAACGCTCAAATGCCATAGATGTCACGCTTGTTCGCTTTTGCCCAAAGCCTAAAGTAAAGAGCGGAAAGCAGGATCAGGAGGGTTGGTAGCAGCCACTTCAGCCAATAACTCAGTTCTTCAAAAAGGTACCGATTACTCATGAAGTGAAAGGTATTATCGTAAACCGCATAACTTGTCTGGTAAGCCTTCCGCAACGTCTCCGACTCCTTCTCACTGTACCCGGCAGCTAGATACTTTGCTTTGGCCTGTTCGGGATCAGCCCGTAATTGATCAAGTGTCATTTCCAGCTCGACGCCAAAGTCGGGATCGATCAGTTCGGCACGCCCGTCCTCGCGTTGGTATTCGACGATCACATGTCCCCGAAACGAGATAATGCGATTCGGAATTTCATGCTTGTCCATGATACTGGAAAGAATGGTCGACGCATCACCACAGATACCAATACCCCGCTTTATGTTTCGTTGGTAGTTAGCGTAGTGATAGCGTTCGAACTGTGGCAAACCGGAGAACTTTCCAATGCCCCAAAGGAAATAGTTCTCCCACGGCGGTATCAACTGCCGGTATTCAACCGGGTCGACTTCTTTCCAGGACACGTGCACCAGACTTTGATTGACGACCCGGTTCGCTTGCTTGGCTAAGTCGCTGTTTGGACTTGCTCCATCAAGCCGGGCGATGGCCTCCATACTTTTTTCGTAACTCCAGACCTCGTCCGGAACAAACCGCAGCTGATCAACATCGGTAACACCCAGGCCCGGCTTACGAATGGGCTGGGTAAGGCCATACAAGTTCAGCCCCATTAACACGAGGCCAATGATCAGGCTGATAGCGGCCAGTACCAGGAAAAACCGGCTTGTCCACCACGGTCTATGTCGCCTTTCCATGACGCTCCCCCTTCTGATAAGCCCGCCACCAAAGCTCAAATGCCACCATGCTCCAGAGCTCCTGGGTGTGGTGGTCCTGGCCCTGCAAGTGCCTCTGCCATAGTTGACGGACCTTGTTCATGTCGAAACATTCTGCAAGCCCGCCACCGTCGTCACTGAAAACACCATCGGCCAGCCCCCGGATTTCATGGCGCAACCAGTGAGCAAGCGGTACCGAAAACCCCATTTTCTGACGGTACAGCACATCGTCCGGCAGCATGCCTTCAAAGGATTTCTTGAGCAGGTATTTCTTCTCACCACGGTGCAGCTTGAGCGCCGATGGCAGGCTGGCGGCATATTCCACCACTCGGTAATCCAAAAGCGGGGCGCGTGTTTCCAGGGAATGCGCCATGCTCATCCGGTCTACCTTCACCAGGATGTCGCCGGGTAGATAGGTTTTGAGGTCGGTATAGAGAATTTTGCCCAGATGGTCGTCGGTATCCGCGTCAGCGTAATGAGCCCGGGTAATCTCAGCAGGGTCGTATTCTGCCGTCTCCCGCCTGAGATCATCCCTGACCAACTCGTCCCACAAGCTCTGCCGGAAGAAACAATTGGTTGTAAAGAATGCACGGTCCGGATCCATGGCCAAAGTGCCAAGCAAGGACTCAGCCTTGCGCGTTGCCGGACTACCAATTCGACCAGCCATTCGCCCCAGGCCGGGAAACAGCGCACGGCGCAGAGGCCCGGGAAACAGCCTTCTGAGGCGATTCTCGGTCTGGTCAATCCGGTATTTGCTGTAACCGGCAAAGTTCTCATCGCCTCCATCACCCGCCAGAGCCACCGTAACTTTCTGCCTGGCCAACTGGGATACGAAATAGGTTGGCACAAAGGAAGGGTCGGCAAACGGCTCGTCAAAGTAGCGTGCAATACCGTCAATATTGGCCGCCACATTTTCCCGCACGGTGAACTCGTGATGGTCTGTTCCGAACTGGCCAGCGACTTTACGCGCCCACTCCACTTCGTCAAAACGCTTCGAGTCGAAACCTATCGAGCATGTGGTGACCGGTCGGGTGCCCTGCCCCGCCATCAATCCTACAACGGCGCTCGAATCCACTCCTCCACTGAGGAAGGCACCCAGCGGTACTTCGCTGACCATCCTTAATCGAACCGCATCATTAATCAGGTCATACAGGCCTGCCTTAAGCTCGTCCTCGCTGCTGGTACTCGGGGAAGCAAACGAGACGTTCCAGTACTGATGCTGGCGCAGTTCGTCACCATTGGTGATCAGCCAGTGCCCGGGGCGTAGTTTGTGTATGTTTCGATAGATGCTTTTCGGATCAGGCACGTATTGGTACGCAAAGAAGTCCTTCACTGCGTCCGGGCGCAGCTCTGTCCGGACAAACGGTGCCGGGAGCAACGCCTTGATCTCGGAGGCGAAGGCGAAGCGCCCATTTTCCCGATAGTAGTAGAGTGGCTTTTTGCCCAGCCGGTCCCTCGCCAGAAACAGCTGCCTGGCCGAGGTATCCCAGATGGCAATGGCAAACATGCCATTCAGGGCGTCCAGGCAATCAACGCCCCGCTGCTCGAACAATGCCAACAGAACTTCGGTATCCGTCCGGGTACGAAACGTAACGCCATCGGCGATGAGCGCTTGCCTTAGCTCACGGTAGTTATAAATCTCACCGTTAAAGGCAATGATATAGCGGCCAGACGCCGACGTCATCGGCTGGATACCCGCATTGGTCAGATCGAGAATGCTCAGGCGCCGGTGAACCATCGCAACGTGGTCATCAAACCATCGGGACCCGGCGTCAGGCCCGCGATGCCGTATTGCGTGGCCCATCTCGGCGAGCCAACCTTCATGGGCATCCCGATCGGGTGTGGATAAGGTGCGCAGAAATCCGGCAAATCCACACATACCTAACCTGCCTTACCGGAGGCGACCTGGTCGGCATGTTCCAGGCCGGAAAGCTCGAAAAACAGGCTCTCGTACTCGCGGGCCATTCGTGCGCCCGAGTAGGTCTCCTCCACATGCTTTCGTGCAGCAGTGGCGAGCGTTGCAGCAAGCTCAGGGTCGTACAGGACTCGGCGGCAACACTCGGCCAGAGCCTGCTTGTCGCCATGGGGGGCGAGCATACCCGTTTTCTCGTGCTGGACCAGCTGGTCAACACCGGGAATGTCGTAGGCAACCACGGGCACTCCCGCAGCCATGGCTTCCATCAGACAACGGGGAATCCCTTCCAGTGACGAGGTCATCACGAACAGGCTGAAGCTGCGAAGCAGCTCCAGGCGATCATTACGGAATCCGGGAAACTGTATGGCATCGGAACTTGATAGCATCCGGGCCTGGGCTTCCAACTCCCCTCGCTGGCTACCGTCGCCCACCAGCTCCAGCGTCAGTGCCTGATTTTCCTGATATAACGTGTCGAATGCCGATATCAGGTCAGCTAATCCCTTGCGGGGAATCATTTGCCCGATGTATCCGATTTTCTGCGCCTGCCCTGACTGGCCTTGCCGGGGAAGGCTGGCCAGAACGGCATCGACCTCGGTGAGGTCCACCCCATTTCGGATAAAACGGGTTTTATGTCGGGCCACACCCGCTTTTGCCACGTCACTCACCAGCTCCTCCGAGAGTGGTGCAACGGCATCAAAATAGCGGAGCATATGGGTGCCGATTTTGATAAACGCGGAAAGCTTCAGCTTTACTTTGCCCGGAAACCCATGAGGCGTACTTACGCAGGCGATTCCCGTTTTCTTTGCCGCCAGAAGGCCGAGAATATCGGACTTATAACCATGGGTGTGGATAACGTCGATCCGGCGCTCGCGTATGACCCGGCAAAGCTGGCGCACCACCCGAAAATCAAACCGGCCCGACATGTCCAGATAGTGAACTGCTCCAGCCTCCTGGGGATATACCTCAGCCACGGTCAGGTCCTGTTGATCGCTCTCCCGGGTAACGGCCAGGTCGCATGTCACACGGCGACGATCAATATTATTGGCCAGCGCCAGGACCCATCGCTCGGCACCATAGAAGCCCGAGGGTGTTATGAACTGGAGAACTTTCAATTGATGCATCAGGCCGACTTCTCCCTGGCGTACTGTGGTGGCTTTAGAGTGCCCGACTTGACCGGTACACGTTTTTTACCTTTCTCCTGTGATTTCACTCGCTGCAGGTAATACACGTTGATCCCGGCTGCCAGCAGCAACATCATCCAGTAGAGGATTTCAGCGCGGAACTGGTTAATAAAGCTCGCCGCTCCAAGATAGCCGAGTAAGGAACATTCCAGCGCCAGCAACTTGAAGTAGGAGACATTCTCATCCATGGATAAGACCCACCGTTTGGCCTTCCTCGACATCCTATAGAGTGACAGCAATGCCATTAACATCAGGCAGAGTCCAAGCCAGCCCACCTCCGTCAGTCCTTGGAACCACATCGAGTGAACGCTTTTGTATTCGTTCCCTCCAAGATCTTCCGGCGGTAGATAAGCAGTTGCGACAGCGTTGAAACCCTGAACCCCCAACCCAACCGGGTTGTCTCGAGCCACTTCAATCGAAGCAAGCCAGTAGTCAATTCGACCCGATCCACTAGCTTCGCTTTTGGGATTCTGAAGCGTGCGCATACGCTCCCAGAAACCCTCGTCAGCGACATAGAGCCCCCCGCTGATGCCAAAGATAATGATCAGTACCGCCATGCCCCGCTGCCCTTTTTTCTGATAGCGGGAAAAGAGCATATACATCAGAAACAGACCGGCGCTCGCCACGACGCCCACAAAGGATCCACGACTGTTTATCAGTACCAGTCCATTGGCAATCAAACCACCACAAAGCGCACACAGCATTTTGACCTTGTAACTGCCCATCCATGCGTAATACATAAGCAAAACACCACTGGGCACCAGGGCCGATGCGACACCATTGGCATCTGGCGCGTCGACCAATCCGATCCCTTCTACCCGGTTGCCGGAGTTGCGGCCGGTAATCGTTGCTAGGTAACCAATGTAAGTGGCACCAGCAAGGTATGCCCAAAGCGCTCCGTCCAGCAAGCGGGGCGTATACACAAGCTTGTAGGCAACGAGAACAACCACAACCAGTTTGGTCAGGTCGTAAACAAAGCGGTCGTGGACAGCCGGATTGATTGCCCAGAATCCCACAATGTAATAAACCGCCAGCAGTGCCAGTAGCCACTTGAATAGGGGCTGCTCGCTCCAGGGAGCCTGCTCGGTATACTTTCGGTACCCCACAGCCAGCGACAAAATCATCAGGAAGGCAGCGATAAAGGAATAGCTGATGCCGGGAATGTCAGCCGACCACCAGCGGTTGTCGGGGTTGAGGAAATAAATGACCTGATAAAGAAAGAACGAAACCGAGCCGCTGATCATGAAGGTGGCGATAGTGCCACCAAAAAAGATCATCAGAAACAGGAGGGCGAACTTCGACATTACAACCACTCCTTGGAGCTACAACCACTCATGTGACTCTCTCCGACCCCGAGCGCTGCAGCCGCTTCTTCCAGTTACCGACCCGCCACCTGTATTGGATCTGAAATTCACCCAGCACAGCCTGGTGGACCCGATAGAACGCAGCCAGCCAGCCTGGAACCTGGTAGGGGGCTGCCTCTGGCTCATAGCCGGTCATAGCCATGACGTCTCGACACAGGGAATCGACAACCGCAATCTCGTGTGCACTGAGTTTGTCTTTCCACTTACGGGTCAGACTCTCATCCAGGGCGCGAGAGGTGTTGGCATTTTCCCGCCCCTCGCGGATAAAGGACTTTTGCTGGTCGAAGGAGAGCATGGTGTCGTCAAAAGGAGCATCGATAAACTGACAAACTGCCTCCAGCGTTGCCTGCTGATCGATAACGAGGTCCTCATAGCGGATGCGCAAGACCTTGTCGGGTAGCTCTCGCTCGAAAGCCAGCTGGGCCAGTACTTCATCTCGCCATCGAAGCGCGCCTGTATAGGCATTGGTACCCAGACCCCATTTGTTCTCCATATAGGAATTAACGACAGCCCGCGGGTCCCTGGTAATCACGATGAACCGGGCCTGTGGCAGGAATACCCTGAGCTCCCCGAGGTAGTAGGTCAATTCCGGGTCCTTCAGCCCCCAGACCGATTTGCCTTCCGCCCTCATCAGTTCATCAAGATTCTGGCCATAACGTTTTTCGATATGTCGGCTGATATTCGCGCGAATGTCATCCTTCGAAAATCCGGGCTTGAATACACTGCGAACCGGCAGCTCATTCTTGATAAAGATATCCCGGTGAGCCGTGAGCATCCGGCAAAGGAGCGTGGTTCCAGAACGTTGCGTGCCGACCAGGAAAAGGGGCGAATACGTCATTATTCAGACTCCCAGGCTGCCAAGCAGCGCAGCCGCTAACACGATTGTCGCCACAAACAGGCCAACGGTTTGCCACCGCAGTCCCGGGCCTCTGCTATCACCTTGAGCCCTTGCACTACTCCACGTGATCTGGGTCTTTCCGGAGAGCGCCATAACAATTCCTGTCATTGCATTAAGGTTCACCAACAGGAAGTAGTAAGGTACGGCGAATAGCATTGGCTGCCTGCCCGCGCCCTGCATGAGCGCACCTACGAACCCGAGCGCCACGACCAGGAGCGCGCCGGCCACGATCCCGGTGTACAGGGACGGCCCCTGCAGTGACAGAAGCATGCTCCCACAGAGTCCCGCCAACAGAAAGAACGGAATAAGCCAGCGTAACAACTTGTGGGAAATCACCTGCCAGGAGAAGATGCCGGTGCGAAACGGGTTCATTACCTCCCGGACCCGCATCAACCCCCGGATGCTGCGGTTGACAATACGCTCCTTGCGCGCAAGCTCCTTATTAAATTCTCCCGCGGTCTCTTCGTAACATTTTGCCTCCGGCTCAAAGATACCTCGGTAACCCCGGGCGATGATCTGAAGGGGATTAACGAAATCGTTGATGTCTTTCTGCTCCAGTGGCTGCCACAAGTGGCTGCGGATGGCGTAGATGGCGCCGTCGCCGCCAACTACCGAGTGCAGGCGGGATTCCATGGACTTGATGGCCAGCTCATAGCGCCAGTAAAGGTTCTCGTTTTTCGCGCTGGCACCGGAGTCGCCGTCGGTATAAAGCGCTGCGCCCACCACATAACCCACACGTTCGTCGGCAAAGTTGCGGACCAGCTTATGGATGGCGTCCGGGGCGTACATGGCGTTAGCATCGCTGAAAACGGTAACGTCGGCGTCCACCTGTTCCATGGCCAGGTTCAGGCCCATGGTTTTGCCCAAGCGGCCCTCCTGCCTGATCAGTTCGACGCCAGACTCCGTGTATTGCTTGACGATGTCGTCGGTGCCGTCATCGGAGCCGTCAGACACCACCAGTATGCTTAGTCTGTCGCGGGGATAGTCCAGGGCCAGGGCATTTTCCAGCTTGTCCCGGATGACCGCTGCCTCATTGTAGCAGGAGATGATCAGCGCAACGGAGGGACGTGTTTCTGCGACGCGGTGGGTCACCTTGTCCCGGCCCAGGGTGAGCAGCCACAACGCTAGCGGGTAACCGGCGTAGACATACACCGGGATAAACAGGCATAACAGGGTAATCAGCAACAGCAAGGTGTTCATAGACTGACGTACTTCCTTACCCCGGGGCCGATCAGGTTGGCGACAGGCAGGGGCAGCCGTCGCCAGGTGGCTTCCAGCAGGTTACGCAGGCCACCGGTTTGTTGCGACTTCCGGGCCGGTTCGGGTTCGCCATCGGGTTTGAGGTCCAGCCAGTTCAGTGCGTGGGGTTCGGCGCCCCACTGCTTCTTGAACCGGTAGGTCCCCTCACCGGGTGTGGACCGGCCGAAGTCGAAGGTGTGGCATCCGCCATCGGTGACATGGGCCAGCAGGGTCCAGTAGAGCAGCATGTTGGGTGCCAGTCGATTAAATTCCGCCAGGGTGGACGCCCATGGGATGCTTGCGCGGGTGCCATTGATCAAAACGATGCCGGCACCCACCACCGTTTCCCCATGCCAAACCAGGCCTGTTTGCATCCGCTCACCATAACTGCGCTGCAGTGACTGGAACCAGCCCAGGCTGTGCACCGGCGACCCCAGGCGGTGCATGTTGACGGAAAACACCCGGTAGAAAGCATCAATGGCATCTATCCGGCTAGTGACCTCCCCCCGCAAACCGTTTTTCTCTGCCTTGCGGATCTGGCTGCGTAATTTGGGTTTGTAGCTTTTAAAGAGCGCGTCGCTGCTCTCTGGCAGTGCACAGATCATGCTGACCTTCGCCAGGGTCTTTTCTTCCTGATCATCCACTGGTTCTCCGGGCAGGCGCAGATTGATTCCTTTTCCGCCCCGTTGCCGGGTCAGTTCCACGGCCTTTTCCCGCAGGGCGGCAGCCGCTTTATGGCTGCTGGCGAGGGGGCCGCCCAAATCGCAAAAAGGCAGGGATACCCAGTGGGCGCCCAGCAACGGGATGCGAAATTCACACAAAGGCAGCACTCCCGCCAGGTCTCCACCCGGCGACAGGGCCACCAGGCACCAGGGCCGGTGGCCATAGGCCTCGGAAATACTCTGCAGCCAGGCCAGGTAGTGATAACCGGTGCCGTCCGGGTGCCGGCTAACGTAGTCATCCCATCCCGCTGCCCGGGCTTCCTCAATGCCTGTCGAGACAACTTCAACATCGTCTGTACTCGACACAAACTTCTCCTCAGCGCCCATAACCAGCTCCGGGCTCCCCCAGCCAGTGGTGCTTGGCTTCCCGCAGGGCGTTCTCAAGTTTCAGTTTGAAACGGGGCCGCTGCAGGGCAACCTGTACCAGTTGCCGGTGACACTCACCCAGGTTGGACTTGTAACGTTCGTCACCGCCCATGAAGTCATAATAGTGAAAGCCATGCTGCCGGTAGTCTTCGATACACAGGCTGTGCCCCAGCAAACCCGGTTTCAGCTTATTGTCGGCTTCCGTCATCATGCCACCCAGATAGAAGTACACCACCTGGTTGTGCAGCAGGTTGTAAAAAGAGGCAATTACATCGTCCCCTGCCCTTACTGATACCAGGTCTACCCCACCTTCCGGCCACTGGCTGCGGATCAGGCTGCGGTGAAAGCGGACAAAGTCCGGGTTGGCAAAGCCACTCTGGTCGGGCCCACTGCCCCAGCGCTCCAGGTGACGAGGCCCGATGCTGTCAAAGACCGCCAACGCCTCGTCCACATTGTCGGGCCGGATCAGTTCCACCGGCCCCCGCTCTTCGTAGAGGCGATGAGCCCGGTTGATCTGGTACCGGGTATTGCGGGACAGGGTGTCCAGGTAATGCCGGCCACTGCGCCGTAACTGGTCCAGGTCTACGCCATAGCAGGGAGCCTCCCAGCGAACGTGTTTGAACAGGCCCATGGTACGGGCGTAAAAGTCCGCCTCGTCTGCATCAATGGCGCCCACCACAAACTCATCCCAGCTATCCCGCTGGGCCTCCAGGAACTTCAGACAGGCCGAGGACACGTCCCGGTCACGGCCATGCTCCGCCAGAAAACCGTTGTACTCGATCCAGATCTGGTCCAGCACCCTGCTGCCGGTCTGGTGCAGACGCAAACACCGGGAGCGAAGTAAACCGTGGCGCCGCTCGTCAGACGCCACCACCATGCCAAGGCCAATCAACCGGCCGTTTTCGGTCACTCTCAGCACCCGCACATCCGGCTCGTACACTTCCAGCCAGTGTCCTAGCCACTGCCAGGACAGGAATACCGTGGGCGCGGACCGGCTTTCCAGGTCCTCCCACTCGGCCCGCAGTTGCTCCGGTTTGGTTACCGCCTGCTGGCTTACTTCCAGCTTGCCTGTCGTCATCAGCGTCCTGCTCCGCCCGCCGTGTAAGATCAGTGGGCCGGGTTCGGCTGCTTGACCAGGAAGGGCCCAATGGCAAGGTAATCCAACGCCCCCTGTACGAATGCCCGCACCGCATCGTGCGGCGTGTTAACGATGGGCTCCTCGTGCATATTGAAGCTGGTATTGATCAGGCTCGGAATACCGCTGATCTTCTCGTATTCCTTGAGGATGTCGTAATAACCCGGGTTGACCTCACGCTGGACCAGCTGGGGCCGTGCGGTGCCGTCCACGTGCACCGCTGCCGGGCAGTTCTCCCGCATGAACTCGGTGCAGTCGAAGGTAATGGTCATGAACTCGGCGCTGTGCTCGGCACCCCGGATATTGTGGTAGCACTTCTCCCTGGCTTCATAGAGCGTTACCGGTGCGAACGGCATGAACTCGGTGCGACCCAGGCGCTTGTTCAGCCACTGGTTAACCTCCGGCTCCCGGGCGTGGTAAAGGATCGAGCGGTTGCCCAGGGCCCGGGGGCCGTATTCCATACGACCGTCAAAGCGGGCGACCACTTCTCCGCTATGGATCAGCGACGCGACTTCTGCCGCCAGGTTGTTGGGACGGGTGTATTCAAGACCCTCGGCTTCCAGTTCAGCGGCGATCTCAGCTTCGCTGTAGTCCGGGCCAAAATAGGCGCTGGATATGGAGTCCTTAACGCCACCGGGCCAACAATGGTAAAGGGCCGCGCCGGTACCGCAGCCGCCGTCACCCATGTTTGGGTAGACGAAGATATGGTTAACGCCTTCAATCTCGAAGATACGCTGGTTCAGCTTGACGTTGGCCGTGACGCCACCGGAAAGCACAACCGTGTCGATACCGGTTTTCTCGACCCAGTAACGTACGTAATTGGTGGCCACCACCTCCAGGGCATGCTGATAGGCAGCAGCCACGTCGATCTTCGGGAACTTGGACGCCAGGTAACGGGAAAAGAAGACGTTGTTGGCTTCATAGATCCGGTAATCGCCCGGTTCCTGCTGGATACGGCTGAGTAGGATGTCGCCCAGGATCGATGGATCGCCGTAGGACGCCAGGCCGACAATCTTGCCTTCATGCCGGCTCGGTTTGAAACCAAGGCTGGAGGTGACGTGCTCATACAGGGTACCCAGGGAGTTGGGGTAGCTGATGCCGTGTAACCGGTGGATCTTGCCATCCCGGGCTTCACTGGCAGAGCCGGCAAGGCCTGAGCCATAGCCGTCCAAGGTGATACACAGGGCTCGCTCAAATCCGCTGGCCAGGTAACTGTTCGCCGCATGGGACAGGTGGTGGTCCATGCGCTTCACCGGTTTTTCCCAGCCCATCGCGCGAAGGCCCTGAGTCAGTGACTGTTCCCACCTCTGAAAGGATTCAGTCGCGCCTTCGCCCCAATGGCGAGAGCCTTTAATTGCGGCATTATTGGAAGCCAGTCGCTGGGCCCCTGCCATGGAATAGTAAGAGCTGTGCAGAAAGCCCTTCTCCATGATGGCGTTGGGGTGTTCCAGGCCATGGATCGGCTCATTACGATCCGGCACCCTGGTCAGGGCTTCCTTGATCTGCCGGTTCAGGTCCGCCGGCTCAAAGTTGCGGATAAACTGGCGTTCGTCCTCCAGGTTCTGATTGAAGAGCTTGGCCTCGTTCTCCCAGGTCAGGAACGGGTAGCAGACCTGGTCAAAGTCGCTCATCTTGCTGCCGGTATATTCCAGCGCCTTTTCCAGCGCCAGTTGCGGAAAGCCGTCCTGCTGTTTGACCCGGGAAAACCGCTCCTCGCCGGCGGCGAACAGGATCTCACCGTCTTCCACGATCGAGACTGTTGAGTCCTTGTCCAGTGGCGAAATACCAAGCACTCTCATGCAAACTTCTCCATATGCGACTTGAGCCGGGTGGGGGTCGAAGCCTGCCCACCCAGTTCGTTAAAAAAGAAATCAAAGAACCGGCGGAACGAATCGAGAAAGTCCGACAGCTGCTGTTCGTTCTGCACATAACTGGTGTGGCCGGGCACGACGCTGGGGCTGTGGAAGCTCCAGGTAAAGGTGCGCACGCCACGGCGGTACAGGTCCCGGGTCAGCTTGATGTGCTCTGCAGTTGGGAATCCTTCCGGGGAGAGCATCAACCGATCCACCATGCCCAGCCGTGAAAGCACCCCCGGTGCCTTCAGCTTGCGGAAGGCCATGGCCAGGTCGAATACCGGCGGTGCCAGCTTGCCAGCCCAGCCCACGAATCCACCGGTCACCGGCAACTCCAGGATGCGCTTGTCCGACGGGCCATACCAGAACGGCCCGGCGTCGTAGTAGCGGTAGTCCGGCCCGCCGTCACCACGGGCATCGAGCGGTGGGCATACCGACAGGTCAATGTCGAACCCCAGGTCATTGAGGATGGCCGTGGTGTTGGGTCCGTAACCGTACCGGCCTGCCTTGTAGATGCGTGGTGCTGCGCCGAAATTCTCGGCGATGGTGTCACGAAGCCGCGTGAGCTTCTCTCGCTCCAGGGGTTCCGGCAGGTTGCCGGGATACATATTGGAACGGGACAGGGTCTCTTCCACAGGCGGGTTCACCCAAGGGTGAAGGTGTGCACCGATCTCACACTGCCCCGCATCAAGATATGCTTTCAGGGGCGTAACACTGCGGGCCTGGCTGGCAATGGAATAGTCCACCACATAGCAGGGCGCGATACCGTACTCATTGAAAATATCCTGGGCACGGTTGATATGGTCCATGGCGGTGACAGAAGTAGCTTGGGGATCCGGCTCGGCATTCCAGTCGAACTCCTCTTCGGTGTCGATCACCACAATCAGCTGCGCCGGCGTATCCGCCGGCAACTGGATGGTTTGTCTGTTTTCGAACACAGCGTCTTCCCTGTTCTTATCGGTGGCGTGGCGGTGCTACCAGGCCCTTTCCATGCCGTCCCAGCCCAGGGTGAAGAACACCCGGGCCTGGTAGCGGTCCTGGTCGGTCAGACCCCGGGTAAAGGCGGAGTCGAAGGCCGCGCCCCAGGAGGCCAGGTCCGTCAGTTGATGACGGTAGGTCACCGTAAACTGGTGCCTTTCATCGTCGATGGAGCTGCGCTCTTCGAGCGCATCGCCCTGCCAGCGGTAATTAAAGCTAACATTTTTGTCTTCTGTGACCGCCAGCCTCAGGCCGGCGCCGGCCAGGTATTCCCAGGTCTCTTCGCCCGTCTGCACGTTTTCTTCTTCACTGCCCCGAACGATAAAATTCAGGGTACACAGGTCGCACAAGCGCTGGGTACTGTGGGCCAGGGTGACGGTGTCATTCAGCGTCACCCCCTGGACCCGGACTGAAAACTCGTCTTCAATGCCCAGCTCCGGAATCGGCGCCAGTGCCAGGTCCAGCAGGGTACTGCTCTGGGTGCGGTCATAGCTGACGCGCGTGCTGGTGAGGGAGGTCTGCCACTGGCGAGCAATGGAGCCAATGACGGCATCGTTTTCAAAGTCGTCACTTTCGGCACGGGAGACTCCGACGCTCGCAGAGAAGCTGCCGTTCTCAAGAAGGGTATCCAGGCCCACCGAAGCGGAGTCCAGGGTGATGTCCAGATCCTCCTCATGCTCCCAGGCCCTGCGGCCCGTAAGGGACACGGTGCTGCGTTCAGAGACTTGCCGCGAAAGGTTGGCTTGAACGCTCTGGGATTCACCGTCCTGAACATCGTCTTCGGCCCAGGTTTTCGCGGCCTGGCCACCCAGACGAAGGGTGGTCAGCTCGCCGGGATAGAACATGACACCGGCGCCTGCATTAACGGCGTTCTGGGTGTCATAGGCTGAGTCATCCAGGGTAAAGCCGGTGTCATTGCGAACCGAGCGAATGGTGTGGCCGGCGTTGAAGTCAAAACGACCGCCAGGCTGGTAGAAGTTGTAGCGGGAAGAACCACGGACTGACAGGTTGTCTCGGTCACCTGTCGCCAGGCTGCTGCGTTCCGTTTCGAGGGTTCCACCGTAGAGCGCATTTAACCGGTGGGGGCCAGACAGCCAGTTGGCACCCACGTTCCCACTGACCCCGGCACCTCCCCGGGTATCCGTTTGGGAATCCCGCTCAGTGTGGGTTATATCAGTAAATACAGTTGTGGTGGCGGTGTAACTGATTTCCTCAGCCCGGGCCGGACCAGAAGTGACAACCGCCACCAGCAGTGGAATTACGATGCCCCCGGCCGATGGCTTGCGAAAGGCTACGTCCATGGCCCACCTCATTGCTGGAAAATCAGACCAGAGAATTTCTCGGACCCGAGGGTTTCAACCGAGCTGACAATCTCTTCCGGAGTCACTTCGCCGAACGGTACGCCCAGCACCACCTGATTGGCATAGCGCACCAGTATATGGGCTTCGGTGCTGGCCTTGAGCGGCGGTGCGTTGATGATCAGGAAGCGGTCCGGGTAGCGGCTTTTCAGCTCACCCATCAGGTCCCGCATGCGCACCGCCGAGAACAACTCCACGGCCGAACTGGCCAGGGTGCCCGGCGGCACCACGCTGAGCCGGTCGATACCACTGGGGTAGATGATATCCTTCACCTTGACGGATTTGTCTGCCACATAGTCGGTGACGCCCTGGGCCATAGACGATGAGACCAGGTGGTCGAGGTCACTGTCCCAGGGGTTGCAGTCGACCAGCAAGGCGGAACTATGGGCGTCCATGGCAAAGGTGGCTGCCAGGTTATAGGCGGTCAGTGCCGAGTTGTCGGCGTTCCCGAGGGAAGAAACCAGTACCGAGAAATTCACTGCGCCGGCCCGGTCCCGCAACTTGATCCGCACTTCCCGGAAGGCATCCAGGATGGCCTTGTTCGACATTCCGGGATAGATAATCTTTCGCTGCTGAAGCTCCTCAACGGACCATGGGCGCGGATTATTGATCAGGTCCAGGGAGATGGACGAATCGTAGATTGACGGCGGATGCTCTTTCGCCGACTCCTCCACCATGGTCCAGTTGGGATGAGCATCAGCAACCGGTTGCGCCTCGGACTCCACCTGTCTTGAATGTCGCTGCTGCTCCTTCCAGGCTTCCTTGAGGAAGGCTGACTCCAGGCGCGAACCATTGGCGGTCTGCTCCGGGCCCTGCTCGGCATGATCGCCCTCCGCTACCGAGTGAGGGTGTGCAGCCTGCTCAGCTTTCTGGCGTTCCTGGGTTTTCAGCAGCGCGTTATAGAGTTTGTTATTGTCCATGAAGACTAACCGCCCTGACCGGCAAAAATACCGGTGAGTGTGTTGATGATCTGTTGCGGCGTAATACCCAGGACGCTGAATACCAGTACGGCCAGGTATCCCGCCATAAAGATCGCCAACAGGAACAGAATGAAAAGCGTGTCCTTGCGCAGAAACCGCTCTTTCCACCGACTGGAATAGTGAGGAATAGAGGCCAGGACCGGGATATCAGCCGGCAACTGAGTCAACAGGGTGCGACTTGAGCGAACCCGGTTGTCGAACATCACCAGCGCCACCAACAGGCCCAGCACCATGGTGCCACCGAGGAAGGGTCCTGCCATGCCCACCTGGTGTAACTGCAACCCGTCCCAGCGAGTCGGGTAGGATGCCGGCTCCTGGATCCGGTAACTGACGCCCTGGCCTTCCACGTCCAGGGTCATGGACAGGCGGGCTTTCTCCCGCCGCTCCAGCATGTCTTCGTAGACATTCTTGGTAACGTTATAGTCCCGGGTCAGTTCCGCCAGTTCCGCTTCGTTCGCGGCCACCCTTTCTGCTCGTTCAAAGGCCCCATCCAGCAATCTTTCGAGGGAAGCCAGCCGATTGCGCTGAACCTCCAAGCGGGTTTGCGCATCTGTCAGTTTGAGCCTGAGCTGCTCGTAAACCGGGTTCTCAATGACCTCACTGGAACCGGCACTGCGCTGTCCTACATCACCACGGGCCTTGCGTTCACGCAGATCCTCCAGCTGGCCGAGCACAGAGACGATATCAGGATGACTGTCGTGATAACTCAGGCGCAGGTCAGACAAGTTACTCTGGAGCTGGGAAATCTTGCGGTCCACTTCTGAACCGCCCCCGCCACGACTGACTGTGCGATAGGGCTGTTCTTCTGTAAGCTGCTCCGAGGTAAGCTCCACCTCGGACTCAGTTTGCTGGATGGCCAGCTTCAGATTCTCAATGTCGCCACGCAGCCGCTCAATCCGTGACTGGACATTGGAGGTGGTGCCATCCTGGTTTTCCTGCCGGAATTGCTTCAGCCGTTCTTCCGCCGCTTCAAGCTGGCGACGATAGGTACTGACCTGTGCATCGATAAATTCGTAGGCACCCTGGCTTTCCGAACGCTTCTTGCTGGAGGTCCGCTCCACGAAGCGATTCAGCGCCGCACTCAGTACGCGGAATGACTTGTCCGGGCTGTCGCTGCTATAACTCAGCTCGAGAAAGTTGCGGTTGGACACTCGCATATTAAGGGCGTTTCTCAATCCGCTGGTCACCTGGCTCTTCTGGCTGTCCGTTTCACCACCGTTGAGCATGCCCGCATCAAACGCGACCTGCTCCAGATAGGACCGGCTCTGCAGCATTTCCCGGGCCTCATTGATCCGGTCGATGGGCGTCACCTCCGCACTTCCTCGCAGCAGCGGCTGCAAGATACTGGAAGAGTCCGCGTACAGCAGCGCTTCAGAGGTGTAAGTCTTGGGGGTGACATACCCCAGTCCGAGCACACCAGCCGTCACACACATGAAGATGATGGCGGCAAGCACCCGATAGCGGTAAAGCTCCAGCTTTACCGCATTGATCATATCGAGAATGTACCGCCAGTCCATCAGAGTTCTCCACGCAGCAGGGACTTGCGAGGCACGCTGACTACGTCACCCGGCTGCACGGTGTAATTGGTGCGCATGTCGCCATCTTCCAGGATCGCTTCCAGGTTCAGGTCGAAGCTTTCGTACTCGTCGCCAGTTTGCCGGTGCATCACCGCCCGGTCGCCAGCGGCGAACGGCGTCAACCCGCCGGCTTCCAGCACCAGGTCCAGCACCGTCATGCCCTGCCGGTAGGGGACCGAGATTGGTTGGCCCACCTGGCCGGTGATACGCACCCGGTTGCGATATTCCGAGCTCACCGGACTATCCACCACCACGGTGACTACCGGGCTGCGAATGTCCTCACTGAGCCCGGCTGCGATTTCATCGGCCAACTCTTCAGGGCGCATGCCCTCGGCGTCCACGTCACCCATCAGCGGCATGGATATCCTGCCGTCGGGCCGAACCACCACAGACTTGGAGACTTCCGGGTTACGCCACACGTGGATGGAAATCGAGTCGCCAACGCCAATGCGGTAGTCCTCCGGTTCAGCCGTCACCGCCGGCGGGTTGTTACCGCCTTCCGGTATACCTGCACAGGCAGCAAGCACGCTGACCAGCAGAACCAGGATGGCAGTTTTCAGTGCTGTTATCTTGTTGCTGTCCATATCGCTTATCGCACCCCTTTGCCCAGTAACACCACCTCAACGGTCTGGATCATGATCAGGAAGTCCATCACGATGCTGTGGTTCTTAGTGTAGTACAGGTCGTACTCCAGCTTGCCCCGGGCGTCCTCGATGGACGCCCCGTAGGGGTAATTCAGCTGAGCCCACCCCATGAGTCCCGGCTTCACATAATGCCGGGTGTTGTAGAAAGGCACTTGGTCCTTGAGCTGTTCAACAAACTCGGGCCGCTCCGGACGCGGACCGACGAAGCTCATTTCCCCTTTGATGACATTCCAGAGCTGGGGCAGCTCATCGAGCCGGGTATTGCGGATGAACGCGCCCACCCGGGTCACCCGGCTGTCATTCTGCGAAGCCCAGCGGGCCTTGCCATCTTTCTCTGCATCCTGGCGCATGCTGCGGAACTTGTAGATGCGGAACACCTGCCCCCGGGCGCCGACCCGGTCCTGGCTGTAAAGGACCGGAAACCCGGATTCCAGCACGATGGCCAGCGCTGTCAGCAGCATGAACGGCGCCATCACTACTGCCAGGGTCAGACTGATCACCAGGTCCATCACCCGCTTGGCCAGGTCCCGGGAACGGGACGCCTTGAAGCCGTCAGAAAACAGGATCCAGGAGGGATGCAACAGTTCCAGCCGCGCCTTTTTAAGCTCGCGTTCGTAGAAAGCCACCGCATCGGTTACATCGATACCCCGCAGCTTGCACTCCATCAACGCTTCCACAGGCAGTTGCCCTCCCTCACTCTTGCGGCGCTCCTGCTGTGCAATCACGATTTCGGATATCCGGTTCTGGCGACAGAATTGATAGAAATCTGTCGGGGCTGGCAGGTGATGCCTGGCGTCGACCCGCGGAGTGGCCGAATCAGGAATACACCCCATAATGCGGATACCCGAAGCCCTCAGGTTTCTTTCATAGTCGGTCATCAGGGATTCGGCAAATTCGCCACCACCGAAAATGACCACCCGGCGGGCAAGCTGGTCGGAGTCGACGACCTTCAGGAAGATTTGCCGGATCAGGGTGACCAGGAAAATGGCGAGCAGAACCGCCCAGAACAGCTTGTCACTACCCGGGCTGACATTGGGGATCAGCATGTAGAGAATAGTCAGCGCCAGGCCACCCAGAAAACAGAAGGCCACCAGGGTACGGAAGAACATGGAGGCGAACCCCTCACGCACCATGGCGAAATAGACGCCCATGGCCAGGGTGCCGCAACTCATGACAAGGGCAAACAGGAACGCAGCGCCAGCGCTGGTATGGAGGTTTGCTTCGGCTGCACCCAGCTGGTCCAGAACAAAGCCCAGCAGGTAGAAAGTGCCAAAAAGCGCTGCAAACTCCAAGGCCCCGAGGACCAGGTATGGAAGGTGCAGATAGTGTTTTCTGATGCGTATATAGGACACACCGAACATCCTTGTCGTCTCTATAAAACTCGTGGCACCCGATCTGGAGAAAACCGGGTTAACCTGCCATCAATCGAATCTGTCAGACGACGCTTGAAAGCTTAATATCCTGTCACTCATTCTGCGCCGGCACTGTGACAATCTCAAGGCGGTCTGTATCAATTTGTAACGGAATTTTACAACGTTTTACATCACACTGCGAGAATGCTTCCAAAGATTCGGGCAATTCCGATGACATCGCGGTACGCTCAGGCTACTATTTGAACGAATACGAAATCCGGACAGATTTCATGATTGGCATTCAGGGAGACGGAGAACGGAGCCTCCTATGACGGAATCACAGCAGTCGGGCCCTGACGGGAGCAGTCCCGGGAATGGCACATTGCACGCACTGAGTGTAGACGTGGAAGACTACTTCCATGTGGCAGCGCTGTCCCGCGTGATATCCCCGGATGACTGGGGCTCCCTCCCCTCCCGCGTGGAGCGAAACACCGAACGCCTGCTGGAACTGTTTGACCGGCACCAGGTGAAGTGCACGTTCTTCGTACTGGGCTGGGTGGCCGAGCGCTACCCGCAGCTGATCCGCAAGCTGGCCGACCATGGCCACGAGATCGCGTCCCACGGATACAGCCATCAACTGGTGTACGACCAGACCCCGGCGGTGTTTGCCGAGGAAACCCGCAAATCCAAGATGATTCTGGAAGATATTATCCAGCGGCCAGTGACCGGTTACCGCGCCGCCAGTTACTCCATCACCAGGGAGTCGCTGTGGGCCCTGGACATACTGGCGGAGCTGGGCTTCACCTGGGATTCCAGTATTTTCCCGATCCACCACGACCGCTATGGCATTCCGGATTCACCGAAAACGCCCTACACCATCCAGACCAGTAACGGTGTTGCCCTGCGCGAATTTCCGCTCACTACTGCCCGGCTGTTCCGGCTGACCATTCCAGCGGCGGGCGGCGGCTACTTCCGGCAGTTCCCCTACCCGTTGTTCCGGCACCTGTTCCGCCTGGCCAGCAAAGACGACACCCAGCCCCAGATGTTCTACCTGCACCCCTGGGAGATTGACCCGGACCAGCCCCGTTACAATGACGCCAGCTGGTTCTCACGCTTCCGTCATTACACCAACCTGGACAAATGTTACGGTCGGCTTGAACGCTTGCTGAACGATTTCAGCTTTGGCACGGTAAGCGAGAGCTATGAGGCCTACCAGCCAGACCGTATCAAGCTCCACCAGAACGAAATGATTCGCCTGGCCTGACCCAACACGGACGCGCACCATGTATCTCGAGCACTTCGGACTACGCCGACATCCTTTCCGCATGACGCCGGAAGACGACTTTGTCTATATGAGCCAGCAGCACTCGCGGGCGTTCGTGTACATGAATTCGGCCATCTGGAGCCCGGAGGGCTTCGTGGTAATCAGTGGCGAAATCGGGTCCGGCAAGACCACCCTGCTGAAGAAAACCATCCGCAGCCTGGACGGCAATCTCAAGCTGCTCCATGTCTCCTATACCAACCTGAAATCCGACGATTTCTTCCGGCTGCTGATTCACCAGGCGGGCATCAAGGCCGAAACCGACAGCAAAGTCACCATGCTGTTTGCCATCATGGACTACCTGCAGATGATGGCAGACCGGGGCACACCGGTTGTACTGGCGGTGGATGAAGCCCAGAACCTGAGCAAGGAAAACCTTGAGGACATTCGGATGCTCGCGGGCCTTGAGGGACTCGGCGGCCCGGCCATGCGGGTGATTCTGCTCGGCCAGCCGGAGCTGAAGGACCATATCCGCAAGATCCAGCAGCTGTCCCAGCGGGTCAAACTGTTCTTCCACCTGGAGGGCCTGTCCGAGAAGGAAACCGGCGAATACATCGACTACCGGTTGCTGGTGGCCGGCCACAAGGGCGCGCCCCTGTTCGACGAGGCCATGGTCAAGGACATCTTCGCCATGAGCGGCGGCATTCCCCGGGTGATCAACAAGCTCTGCGATGGCCTGATGATGTGCGCCTTCTCCGACGAGCGGCAGGTGCTGGATCGCCGGGACCTGAAGGAAATCCGCAAGGACCTGCTGGGGGACGAGCCGGCCATCGGGAATTCACCGGAAATTCCCACCAGCACCAGCTCCGCGGATTTCGAGCCGCCTGCCTCTCAATCCGCGCCGGTAAGCGCAAGCGGTGAGCTGGGTGACACCCTGTCACGAATGGCTGCTGCCCTGGAGGGCATCGATGAAAAGCTGGGGATGTTGCTGCATGAAAAAACCGGAACCCCGCCACCGCAGGATTCCGGCAATGTGAAGCCCCTGTCGCCGGGGCGTCACAGGAGTAATTGATCACGCTCAAAGACAGTTAACGTCTTGCATCCCCTCTCCCTTGGAAGGGAGAGGGCCCGGGAGAGGGTGAGTGGCGCCAGGCCAGGAGTTCGAAGTCTCCACCCTCTCCCCAACCCCTCTCCCCAACCCCTCTCCCTTCCAAGGGAGAGGGGCTTTTCGCCTTAAATGTGTTCCACTTCCTCAATTTCGTACTCCACGGTACCCGAAGGCACGCGGATGGCGACCACTTCGCCTTCGCTCTTGCCCACCAGGGCGCGGGCGATGGGTGAGGAGATGGAGATCTTGCCAGCCTTGATGTCCGCTTCGTCTTCACCAACGATCTTGTAGACTACCTGCTCGTCGGTTTCCACGTTCAGCAGGTGTACCGTCGTGCCGAAGATCACCTTGCCGGTGTTCTCGATGGTGGTGACATCAATCACCTGGGCGGCGGACAGCTTGCTCTCGATTTCCTGGATACGCCCCTCGATAAAGCCCTGCTGCTCGCGGGCCGCGTGGTATTCGGCGTTCTCCTTGAGATCGCCGTGTTCACGGGCTTCGGCAATGGCTGCAATGACCTTGGGGCGCTCGACGGACTTGAGCTGCTGAAGCTCTTCCCGAAGGCGTGCTTCACCATTGATGGTCATGGGTACTCGAGTCGTCATAGTTACTTTCCTGAATGCAGTTCCTGCAGACGGCGTACCGTCCGCTCGGGTCCGAATTTGATCGCGCGACAGAAGGCTTCGCCCCCCGCCAGCGTGGTTGTGTAGGTTACCTTGTGCTGCAGCGCCGACTGGCGAATCTGCGCAGAGTCTGCAATGGCCTTGCGACCCTCGGTAGTGTTGATGATCAGCTGAACCTTGCCGTTCTTGATGGCATCAACAATGTGCGGACGGCCTTCGCCCACCTTGTTCACCCGGTCAACCTCGAGGCCCGCATCGCTGATGACTTTCGCGGTGCCGGTCGTGGCCACCAGGCGGAAACCGGACTCAATCAGATCCCTGGCCAGCTTCACCACACTGGACTTGTCCACTTCCCGCACGGAGATAAACGCCGTGCCCTTGGCCGGCAGGCGCTCACCCGCTGCCAGGGCAGCCTTGGCGAAGGCTTCGTCAAAGCTGTCGCCAATGCCCATCACCTCACCGGTGGACTTCATTTCCGGCCCCAGGATGGGGTCTACTGCCGGGAACTTGTTGAACGGGAACACCGATTCCTTCACGGAGAAGTGGGTCGGTACGATTTCCTGGGTAAAGCCCTGCTCCTTCAGACTCCGGCCAGCCATGCAGCGGGCCGCCACCTTGGCCAGGGACACACCCACCGCCTTGGACACAAACGGCACGGTACGGGAAGCACGCGGGTTCACCTCGATTACGTAGATCTCACCGTCCTGCCAGGCCAGCTGCACGTTCATCAGGCCGATAACGTCCAGCTCGAGGGCCATTTTCTTGACCGCTTCGCGCATTTCATCCTGCACGTCTTTGGGCAGGGTGTAGGGCGGCAGTGAACAGGCAGAGTCACCGGAGTGCACCCCGGCCTGCTCGATGTGCTGCATGATGCCGCCGATCACCACTTCCTTGCCGTCGCTGATGGCATCGATGTCAATTTCGATAGCCGCGTTCAGGAAGTGGTCCAGCAGTACCGGGCTGTCATTGGAGACCAGCACCGCATCGCGCATGTAGCGCACCAGCTCTTCTTCGTTATAGACGATTTCCATGGCACGGCCGCCCAATACGTAGGACGGACGTACCACCAGCGGGTAGCCGATGTCCCGTGCAGCCAGGATGCCTTCCTCGTGACTGCGCACGGTAGCGTTCTCTGGCTGCTTCAGGCCCAGGCGGGTAATCATCTGCTGGAACCGCTCACGGTCTTCAGCACGGTCAATGGCGTCCGGGCTGGTACCGATAATGGGTACTCCGGCGGCTTCCAGGCCACGGGACAGTTTCAGCGGGGTCTGGCCGCCGTACTGAACAATCACACCCTTGGGCTTTTCCTTGTAGACGATCTCCAGCACGTCTTCCAGGGTGATGGGCTCGAAGTAAAGCCGGTCACTGGTGTCATAGTCGGTGGAGACGGTCTCCGGGTTGCAGTTGATCATGATGGTTTCATAACCGTCCTCACGCATGGCAAGGGCGGCGTGCACACAGCAATAATCAAACTCGATGCCCTGGCCGATCCGGTTGGGACCGCCACCGATGACAACGATTTTCTCCCGGTCGGACGGTTCTGCCTCGCACTCTTCCTCATAGGTTGAGTACATGTACGCCGTGTCGGAAGCGAACTCGGCCGCGCAGGTGTCTACCCGCTTGTACACCGGGCGCACGCCGAGGTCATGGCGCAGCTTGCGCAGGGACACCTCGGAGATGCCCAGCAGCTTGGCCAGGCGGCCATCGGAGAAACCCTTGCGCTTGAGCCGGAACAGGGTGTCGCGGTCAATGTCGGACTTGCCGGCGGTTTTCAGCGCGGCTTCCTCGCGGATCAGGTCTTCGATCTGGATCAGGTACCAGGGATCCACCTTGGTGTGGCGAAACACCTCGTCTACGGTCATGCCGGCACGGAAAGCCTCGCCGATAAACCACAGACGATCGGCGCCGGGCACGTTCAGCTCCTTGATCAGGGTCTCGCGGCCTTCGGTGGTGTCCAGGTCGACCTGTTCCTCAAAGCCTTCAGAGCCCACTTCCAGGCCGCGCATGGCTTTCTGGACGGACTCCTGGAAGGTACGGCCGATGGCCATCACCTCACCGACGGATTTCATCTGGGTGGTCAGGCGGGCATCGGCCTGGGGAAACTTCTCGAAGGTAAACCGGGGGATCTTGGTGACCACATAGTCGATACTGGGCTCGAAGGACGCCGGGGTAACACCGCCGGTGATGTCATTCTGCAGTTCGTCCAGGGTGTAGCCCACCGCCAGCTTGGCCGCCACCTTGGCAATGGGGAAGCCGGTGGCCTTGGAGGCCAGCGCCGACGAACGGGATACCCGCGGGTTCATCTCGATCACCACCATGCGGCCGTTGTCCGGGTTAACCCCGAACTGCACGTTGGAACCGCCGGTTTCCACACCGATTTCACGCAGCACCGCCAGCGAGGCGTTCCGCATGATCTGGTATTCCTTGTCGGTGAGGGTCTGGGCCGGCGCCACGGTAATGGAGTCACCGGTGTGCACGCCCATGGCGTCGAAGTTCTCGATGGCGCAGACAATGATGCAGTTGTCGTTCTTGTCCCGAACGACCTCCATCTCGTATTCCTTCCAGCCGATCAGGGACTCGTCAATCAGCAGCTCGTTGGTGGGGGACAGGTCCAGCCCCCGGGTGCAGATTTCCTCGAACTCGTCCCGGTTGTAGGCAATACCGCCGCCGGAGCCACCCATGGTGAAGGACGGGCGGATAATGCACGGGAAGCCGATTTCGTCAGCGACTTTCCAGGCTTCTTCCATGGAGTGGGCAATGGTCGCCTTGGGGCACTCCAGGCCAATCTTTTTCATGGCCTTGTCAAAGCGGTCCCGGTCCTCGGCCTTGTCGATGGTGTCGGCGTTGGCGCCGATCATTTCGACACCGTGCTTCTCGAGGATACCGTGTTTTTCCAGGTCAAGGGCACAGTTCAGCGCGGTCTGGCCACCCATGGTGGGCAGCAGTGCGTCCGGCTGCTCCTTCTCGATGATCTTCTCGACGGTTTTCCAGGTGATCGGTTCGATGTAGGTGGCATCCGCCATGGCCGGGTCGGTCATGATGGTTGCCGGGTTGGAGTTCACCAGGATAACCCGGTAGCCCTCTTCACGCAGGGCCTTGCAGGCCTGGGCTCCGGAATAGTCAAACTCACACGCCTGGCCAATCACAATGGGGCCAGCGCCCAGGATCAGGATGCTCTTGATGTCGGTCCGCTTTGGCATTTCTCAGTCAACCTGTCAGCAAAAATTCGTAATAGTCGGGCCTTTCGGCAACGCTGTGTCGGGTATCGCCGCTTACGCGGTACGCGCTTCCATCAGCCGGATAAATTCGTCAAACAGCGGGGCCACGTCATGGGGGCCCGGGCTGGCTTCCGGGTGGCCCTGGAAGCTGAACGCCGGCTTGTCGGTGCGTCGGATACCCTGCAGCGTGCCGTCGAACAGGGACTTGTGGGTCGCCTCCACGTTGTCCGGCAGCGTTGTTTCGTCCACGGCAAAGCCGTGGTTCTGGCTGGTGATCATCACCGTGCCATCTTTCAGGTTCTGCACCGGGTGGTTGGCGCCGTGGTGGCCGTGGCCCATCTTGACGGTCTTTGCGCCACTGGCCAGGGCCAGCAACTGGTGGCCCAGGCAGATGCCGAAGACCGGAATGTCGGTTTCCAGCACTTCGCTGATGGCGGTAATAGCGTAGTCGCAGGGCTCAGGGTCGCCGGGGCCGTTGGACAGGAAGATGCCATCCGGATTCATGGCCAGCACGTCGGCGGCCGGTGTTTCTGCCGGTACGATGGTCAGCTCACAGCCGCGGCTGGCGAGCATGCGCAGGATGTTCTTCTTGACGCCGTAATCCCAGGCCACCACCTTGAAGCGGTTTTCGGTACGCTTGCCGTAGCCCTCGCCCAGGGCCCACTCGGTCTCGTCCCAGGTCCAGGTATCCTTGCGGCAGACTTCCTTCGCCAGGTCCATGCCCTTGAGGCCGGGAAAGGCCTTGGCCAGCTCCAGTGCACGGTCATCAGTGGCGCTGGCACCCGCAACGATGGCGCCATTCTGGGAGCCCTTGTCCCGGAGGATGCGGGTCAGGCGACGGGTGTCGATACCGGCAATACCGATCTTGCCGTTTTCGCTCAGGTACTCGGAGAGCGTCTTCTGGCTACGCCAGTTGCTGGCCATCAGCGGCAGGTCGCGGATGATCAGGCCGGCCGCCTGGATGTGATCGGATTCCACGTCTTCGTCGTTAATACCGGTATTGCCAATGTGAGGATAGGTCAGAGTGACAATCTGTCGGGCGTAGGACGGATCCGTCAGGATTTCCTGGTAGCCGGTCATGGCGGTATTGAAGACCACCTCACCGCTGGTTTCTCCCTCGGCGCCAATGGCGACACCGTGGAACAGGCTTCCGTCTGCGAGTGCAAGGATGGCAGGTGTACTCAAGGCTTGTATCCTCAATCGGGTTCGTGTGGGCGAACGGGAACGCAAGCGCAAATTCAGGTCGCAAAAAAGCGAGAGGGGGTGTTGCCCCGTCCCGCTTTTTTATTCCGCCGTCAGGACTGGTCCGGACCCCGGGCGGGCTTTGTCATTGGCTACGCTTGGTGCAGTTAAATCGCCTTATTGTAGGAAATTCGGCGATCTGTGTCCATGTTAAAGACGTCTACATAACACACCGTCCAACGCCCTTCGACAAGCTCAGGGCGAACGGGCCTGGCCTGACACTTCGACAAGCTCAGGGCGAAGGGGCCTGGCCTGACACTTCCACAATTGCAGAGCGAACGGAGAAACTCGTAGTCTGACCAGTCATACAGAATCCAGCCAGAATCGTGGAACCCGGTTCTTCGACAGGTACCCTACCATTCTATCCCCGCTCGCCCTGAGCTTGTCGAAGGGCAGTGGATTCCGTGGCAAAAAATCAGTCTTTAAGACCCAGAACATCCTGCATATCGTACAAACCGGCCGGCTTGCCCTGCAGCCAGCGGGCGGCGCGTACGGCGCCCTTGGCGAAGGTCATGCGGCTGCTGGCCTTGTGGGTCAGCTCGATGCGCTCTCCCATTGTTGCGAACAGCACGGTGTGATCGCCCACCACATCACCGGCGCGGATGGTCTCGAAGCCGATTTCCTTTTGTGAACGCTCTCCGGTAAAGCCCTCGCGGCCGTAGACCGCGCACTCCCTGAGATCACGCCCGAGGGCATCGGCCACTACCTCACCCAGGCGCAGCGCTGTGCCGGAAGGCGCGTCTTTCTTGTGGCGGTGGTGGGTTTCGATGATCTCCACATCGTAGTCGTCACCCAGCACCGTGGCCGCCTTGTGCAGCAGGTCGAGCATCACGTTGATACCAACGCTCATATTCGGGGCGAAGACCACCGGGGTTTTCTCGGCGGCCACCTTCACCTGCTCTTTCTCTGCCTCGGTCATGCCGGTGGTACCGATGATAACCGCCTTGCGGTTCTGGCTGCAGAACTCCAGGTTCTCCAGGGTCAGGTCCGGGAAGGTGAAATCAACCAGGATATCAAAGGCGTCCTTCACATCGGCCACGTTGCCGGCGAGGGCCACGCCATTCTTGCCGATACCAGCCATTTCACCCGCATCGGCTCCGATCAGGGAGCTGTCCGGGTGGACAATGGCAGCGCCCAGGGTGAGGTCGTCCGCCTCATCGATGGCCTCGATCAGCACCTTGCCCATACGTCCGGCGGCGCCGGTTACTGCTATCCGTGTCATGGCAGACCTCAGAATTTCATTTCATCGAAGAAGTTTTTCACGCCCTCAAACCAGGAGGTCTTGCGGGGGCCATGGTTGTTACCATTGTTACCGTCCAGGGTCTCCTGGAACTGCTCCATCAGGTCTTTCTGCTTCTTCGTCAGGTTGACCGGAGTCTCTACGATCACCCGACACAGCAGATCGCCGGCGGGGCCGCCGCGAACCGGGGACACGCCCTTGTTGCGCAGGCGGAACAGCTTGCCGGTCTGGGTCTCCGGCGGAATCTTCAACTTCACGCGGCCATCCAGGGTGGGCACTTCCAGTTCGCCGCCGAGGGCCGCATCGACAATGCTGATGGGCACTTCACAGTAGAGGTTGCGGCCGTCACGGGTAAAGATGGAGTGTTCGCGCACGGAGATCTGCACGTAAAGGTCACCGGACGGGCCACCCTCGACGCCCATCTCACCTTCACCAGAGAGACGAATCCGGTCACCGGTATCCACGCCGGGTGGTACCTTGACCGAGAGGGTTTTCTCCTCCTGCAGCCGGCCGGCACCGTGGCACTTCTTGCACGGGTTCTTGATGATCTGTCCGCTGCCACGGCAGGTGGGACAGGCCTGCTGCACGGTAAAGAAGCCCTGCTGCATACGAACCTGGCCCATGCCCTTACAGGTGCCACAGGTTTCCGGGCGGGAGCCCTTCTCTGCGCCGCTGCCGTCGCAGACATCACACTCCACATGGCCAGGTACACGGATTTTCACCGTCGTGCCATGAACGGCTTCTTCCAGGTCAAGCTCAAGGGTGTAGCGCAGGTCGGCACCCCGGTTGGAGCGACCGCGGCCGCCACCACCAAAAATGTCGCCAAACACGTCGCCGAAGATGTCGGAGAAGCTGGCGCCGCCACCTCCGAAACCGCCGCCACCGGCCTGGCCATCCACACCGGCGTGGCCGAACTGGTCGTAGGCGGCCCGTTTGTTCGGGTCCATAAGGATGTCGTAGGCTTCCGTGGCCTCCTTGAACTTGGCTTCGGCGTCAGCGTCGTCCGGGTTACGATCCGGATGGTACTTCATCGCGAGCTTGCGATAGGCCCGCTTGATCTCCTTCTCGTCCGTTTCCCGGGTGACGCCGAGGACGTCGTAGTAGTCACGTTTGGCCATGCTGGAAAAACCCTGTTGAAAACCTGTCTGTACTCACTGGATACGGGCCCTGTCGTACCAGGGCCCGATGCTCTCAAACGCAGAAAACGCGGGGGCCTTCACCCCCGCGTCATTCCTGCTATCGCGGTGTTGCTTATCGCTTGTCGTCGTCTTTGACTTCTTCGAACTCTGCGTCCACCGCGTCGTCGGCGCTGCCACTGGCCTGCTCTTCGCCGCCAGCCTGCTGGGCCTGTTCGCCCTGCTCGGCATACATCTTCTGGGCCAGCTCACCGGAAACCTCGGTCAGCTTCTGGGTCTTGGCCTCGATGTCTTCCTTGTTGGAGCCTTCCAGCGCTTCCTCAAGCTCCTTGATGGCCGTTTCGATGTTTTCCTTTTCGCTGTCGGTGACCTTGTCGCCGGCGTCGTTCAGGGTCTTGCGCACGGTGTGAACCATGGCGTCACCCTGGTTACGGGCCTGGACCAGTTCCTCGAACTTGCGATCTTCCTCGGCGTTGGCCTCGGCGTCGTTCACCATCTTCTCGATTTCTTCATCGTTCAGACCGGAAGAGGCCTTGATTACGATGGACTGCTCCTTGCCGGTGGCCTTGTCCTTGGCGGACACATTGAGGATACCGTTGGCGTCGATATCGAAGGTCACCTCAATCTGCGGCACACCGCGGGGCGCCGGCGGGATATCCGCCAGGTCGAAGCGGCCCAGTGACTTGTTCTGGGACGCCTGCTTGCGCTCGCCCTGAACCACGTGGATGGTTACCGCAGTCTGGTTGTCCTCCGCTGTGGAGAATGTCTGCGACTTCTTGGTCGGAATCGTGGTGTTCTTGTCGATCAGCGGCGTGGCCACACCACCCATGGTTTCGATACCCAGGGTCAGCGGAGTCACATCCAGCAGCAGGACGTCTTTCACATCACCGGAAAGTACCGCACCCTGGATAGCTGCACCGACAGCAACTGCCTCGTCCGGGTTAACGTCCTTGCGGGCTTCCTTACCAAAGAAGTTCTTCACCTTCTCCTGAACCAGCGGCATACGGGTCTGCCCGCCCACCAGGATAACCTCGTCCACTTCGTTAGCAGACAGGCCAGCATCCTTCAGGGCCACCTTACAGGGCTCAAGGCTGCGTTCGACCAGTTCTTCTACGAGCGACTCGAGCTTGGCCCGGGTCAGCTTGACGTTCATATGCTTGGGACCGCTCTGGTCAGCCGTGATGTACGGCAGGTTGACGTCGGTCTGCTGGCTGCTGGACAGCTCGATCTTGGCTTTCTCCGCCGCTTCCTTCAGGCGCTGCATGGCCAGGGAGTCGCCGCGCAGGTCAATGCCGCTGTCCTTCTTGAACTGGTCTGCCAGGTATTCAATAACCTTCAGGTCAAAGTCTTCACCACCCAGGAAGGTGTCACCATTGGTTGCCAGCACTTCGAACTGATGCTCACCGTCCACATCGGCAATCTCGATGATGGACAGGTCAAAGGTACCGCCACCCAGGTCATAGACAGCCACGGTGCGGTCACCGCTCTGCTTGTCCATACCGTAGGCCAGGGCGGCAGCGGTCGGCTCGTTGATAATCCGCTTCACTTCCAGGCCCGCGATCTTGCCCGCGTCCTTGGTGGCCTGGCGCTGGCTGTCGTTGAAGTAGGCCGGTACGGTGATTACCGCCTCGGTCACCTTCTCGCCCAGATAGTCCTCGGCAGTCTTCTTCATCTTCTTGAGCACTTCCGCGGAAACCTGCGGCGGTGCCATCTTCTCGCCCTTCACCTCTACCCAGGCATCACCATTGTCAGCCTTGGCAATCTTGTAGGGCACCATCTTGATGTCCTTCTGGACCACGTCGTCTTCGAAACGACGGCCAATCAGGCGCTTGATGGCGTATAGGGTGTTGTGGGGGTTGGTGACCGCCTGACGCTTCGCGGACTGACCGACCAGGGTTTCGCCATCGTCGGTGTACGCGATAATGGACGGCGTGGTGCGATCGCCTTCGGCGTTCTCGATCACCTTGACCTTGTCACCATCCATGATGGCAACACAGGAGTTGGTCGTACCCAGGTCGATACCGATAATCTTGCTCATGAAATCACTCCAGTTAGCTGTTCAGTCCGAATGCCTTGAGATCCGGGTTGTTCTGATTCATTGCCGGCCCGACTGCCGGCGTGTTGACCGTTACCTGCCTATATTGGCTCCGACGACGACTTTTCAAGCCTGCTCGTCGATTTTTGGCGCACCTTCGGCCTTGGCAACCACCACCATGGCCGGGCGAACCAGGCGCTCATTCAGGGTGTAACCCTTCTGCACCACTGCCACTACCGAGTTGGGCTCGGCATCCGGCGCCGGCACCATGGACATGGCTTCGTGAACCTGCGGGTCAAATGGCTCGCCCACCGGATTGAGCTGCTTGACGTTGAACTTGCCCAGGCTCTTCATAAACAGGTCCAGGGTCATTTCAACCCCTTCGCGGATGGACACCACCAGCTCATCAGTGCTCTGCTGGTTTTCAGTACTCTCCACGGCCTTTTCGAGGCTGTCAGCCACCGGCAGCAGCTCCTTGACGAACTTCTCCAGCGCAAACTTGTGGGCTTTCTCGACGTCAATTTCCGCACGACGACGGACATTCTGCATCTCCGCCTGGGTTCTGAGCATCTGGTCCTGAAGCTCCTGCATGCGGGCTTCCATGGAATCCACGTCATTCTCCGGATCCGGGGTTTCCCCTTCCTGCTGCTCGGAAACCGGCTCACCGGCGCGCTCTTCCGCCTTCAGCTCTTCATCGACATTCTCGTTGCGATTCTCGTCAGCGCTCATCTGCTACTCCCGCTTGTGTCTGAGTGCGCGGCTGGCCGCGCCAATAACCAATGATGGTGAAAACTTGCCAACGGATATGGGGCCCAAACCAACGCTTTCAACCATTGCTGTTTCACAGAAATTGCACCACTGGGTTTGCATACAGCTTTTAACCTGTATATATTCACAGATACTGTATACGCCAACAGTATTCGTGACTCAGGGAGACACCGCATGCTGACTCAACTCACGGTTTCCAATTACGCCATCGCGGAACGGGTGGAACTTCAATTCCAGAAGGGTATGACCGCCCTGACCGGTGAGACCGGTGCTGGCAAGTCCATCGTGCTGGATGCACTCGGGCTGGCCATGGGAGGCCGTGGCGATGCCAGCGCTGTGCGCCATGGCGCCAAGCGTGCCGACATTACCGCCACCTTTGATATCAGCCGTATCGTTGAAGCCCGGGAATGGCTGGAAGAGCAGGACCTGGACGACGGCAACGATTGCATCCTCAGACGGGTCATCGGCCGTGACGGCCGCTCACGGGCCTATATCAACGGCCAGCCCTGCCCCCTGAACCAGCTCAAGGAGCTGGGTGCCACCCTGATGGACATCCACAGCCAGCACCAGCACCAGTCGTTGCTGAAAAAGGACACCCATCGCCGGCTGCTGGATGAATTCTCCGGCGCGGAAGACCTGGCGATCAAGACTCGCCTGGCCTGGAAACAATGGCACCAGGCCCGGGACCGGCTGTTGAGCCGCCAGCAGAATGCCGATGAAACCGAAGCGCGCCTGCAGTTACTGCGTTACCAGGTGGAAGAACTGGACCGCCTTGCCCTTGAGGACGGAGAGCAAGCTCGCCTCGAACAGGAACAGGAACAGCTCAGCCACGCGGAGACAGTACGCCAGGCCAGCCACCAGGCGGCCATGCTCTGCTCCGAGGACGAAACCAGCGCCGCAGACCTGGTGCGCCAGGCCCTGTCCCAGCTGGAACAACTGCCGGTGGAAGTCCCTGCCCTGGCGGATACCTTGCAGATGCTGAACGAGGCGCAGATCCAGTTAACGGAAGCCGGCAGCAACCTGGTGCACTTCGTGGAAGACTACGATGCGGATCCGCAGCGCCTGCAGGAAGTGGAAGAACGGCTCAGCGCCATCTATCAGCTGGCCCGTAAACACCGCGTTCAGCCCGAAGAGCTTCCCGAGCTGCACCAGCGCCTGGGCGACGAACTTGCCGAACTGGATGACAGCGAGGGCAGCCTGGAACAGCTGGAAGCCGATGTGGAGAACTACCGCAAGGCCTACCAGGCCGTTGCGGACAAGCTTTCCGACACCCGCCGCGAAGGTGCGGTTACCCTCGACCAGCGAGTCGCCGCTGAGCTGACCGAACTGGGCATGCCCACCACGCAGTTCATTACCCAACTGGACACCAGCGATAACGAACCGAGCGCTACCGGCAACGAGGAGATCGAGTTCCTGATCAGCGCCAACCCCGGCCAGCCGGCACGACCGCTCGCCAAGGTGGCCTCTGGCGGCGAACTGTCGAGGATCAGCCTGGCTATCCAGGTGGTCGTGGCCCAGACGTCAACGACCCTCACTTTGGTGTTCGACGAGGTGGATGTGGGCATTGGCGGGGGTACTGCGGAAGTGGTCGGTCGCCTGCTGCGATCCCTGGGCGAAAGCGGTCAGATCATCTGCGTCACCCACCTGCCCCAGGTGGCGGCCCAGAGTCACCAGCACCTGTTTGTCAGCAAGTTTACAGAAGCAGACGCCACCTTCTCGAAAATCGAAACCCTTAACGATCAGGGACGAATCAGCGAAGTGGCCCGGATGCTGGGCGGCGTGGACATGACCGAGCAAACGTTGGCACACGCCCGGGAAATGTACACCAAGGGTCAGGCGACCCATCACTGAACCCTTAAGCGGATTACGCGCCTCGCAATAAAGCCTGCGGGGCGGTCGAAGTATCTTCCTTCGGCTCTCACAGACTCCCTTCTCACCTGAGAGCTTTTCGAGCGCCGCCCCGGCGCTCTTTTTTTAGACCGTTTTTTAAAGCGAATTGGTATTGGCAGGTAACACAGGCACACGAGACCGCCAACAGACGGCCGCATGCCTGGAAAAGCAGTGAGGGTAAGCGGTCAGGATTTCTGCAGCGGCTTCACGTAAAGAATCAGGCTGTGGTCCACGATTTCGTAGCCGTGCTCTGCTGCGATCTTCTGCTGACGCTCCTCGATGACTTCATCGACGAACTCGATCACATCACCAGTCTGGGTACACACCATATGGTCATGGTGGTCATCGCCCGCCATCTCGAATACCGCATGGCCCCCCTCAAAATTGTGGCGAAGTACCAGTCCGGCCGCTTCAAATTGGGTCAGCACCCGGTAGACGGTGGCCAACCCCACATCATCACCCTGCTCCAGCAGCTTCTTGTACACGTCTTCAGCGCTGAGGTGGTGTTCTTCCGCATTTTCCAGGATATTGAAGATCTTCACCCGGGGCAGCGTGACTTTCAGACCCACTTTGCGCAGTTCGGCGTTTTCAGATGACATAATGCTGTTCGCTCTTTGGTGTGTTCAGTGCTTCCGGTATTATAGCGCCATATTGCGACTCATAAACCGTTTCATTTACAGCCAATAAGGACATCTGTCCCTGATGCACCTGCTTACCAGACTTGCCCCTGTACTCCTGCTGTCCCTGCTTGCCGGCTGCGTGTTTCCCGGCGTCTACAAGATCAACGTGCAGCAGGGCAATATCATCACCGAGGAAGAAATAAGCCAGCTCGAAGAGGGCATGAGCCGTTCCCAGGTCCACTCGGTACTCGGCACGCCCATCATGCTGAACCCGGCGGACACCTCGGTGGAATATTACATCTACACCTTCCAGGAGGCCGGCGGCGAGATTCGCGAGCAAAGGATCGTTGTGCACTACGATGGTGACACTTTCACCCACATGGAAAAAGACCTGCTGGACGAACTCCCGGCGTACTGATGACCCGCCGCTAACCTTCATCCTTTTTCTTGCGGGCCCGGTTCATACGGGCCTGCTTTGGATCAATCTTCAACGGCCGGTACAGCTCTACCCGGTCTCCCGCCCGAAGCACATGGGTTTGCGGTGACTTGACCACCTTCCCGAATATCCCCATATCCGCCTGCTCCGGATCCAGCCCCGGGAACAATTCGGCGATACCGGAGCGACGAACGGCCTTCAGCATGGTGGCGCCCTCTTCTACTTCAACCGGGACAATTTCCTGGCGCTCCGGTGTTGCGTATGCCACTTCTACCCGCATCAGCGACTCACCAGTGCATCCGTGTAGATTTCGTTGGCCCGGCGACAAAACGCCTCAACCATGGTATTGGCGGCCTGGCTGAACACTGGCCCAAAGGTCATTCTTGAGAGCGTACCAGAGAACTCGAAACTCAATTGCAGAGTGACCTTGCAGGCGTTTTCATCAAGCGGATTGAAATGCCATCGACCCTCGAGGTCCCGGAACGGCCCATCAACCAGCTTCATATCGATACGTTGCGGAGACAGTAACTCGTTCCGGGTCGTCAGACGGTGCCGCATGCCCCCCTTGGCAACTTCCAGGGATGCCACGACCTGGGCGCCGGTCCGTTCGTGCACCTCGGCACCGGCGCACCAGGGCAGGAAGTCCGGATAGCGGGCAATATCGTCAACCAGGGCAAACATACGCTCGGCGGAATGCATTACCAGCGCACTTTTATCGATCTGATGGGCCATGAAACCTCGGAACCTTGCGATGACTTCTTTCTGTAAACACTGCGCCCATGATATCTGATTTCGTGCCTGTTGCGGCAGTCGTGGCACATCCTGACGCCAGGGAGAAAACTCAGAATTCTGCCGCCTTCCCCGGCCCTCTGCGTCTTTCCCCATCGCCAGCCGGCGGCTCACCAGACAGTTCATGTGCTGAAGGTGTACACCAAATGAGCTCGCCATTGTCGCACAGCAATTTCAGGGACATCATCGAGTAACCTGCGCCCACCACAATGACGGTTACCGGCAACAGGTAACGCAGCGCAAAGCGCCATACCCTGACCAGCCACTCCTGCGTGTTGCCAAGCAGGGTATTCAGGTAGCCAACCGGCGCCAACCACCCCAGGAACACCGCCAGGGCGGCCGCTACGGCGGGTATCAGCAGGCCACTGGTCAACAGCTCGATCCAGCGGAATGGTGTCAGCCCTGCCACCTGGACATCCGCCCAGATATTGAAGGAATACAGCGTCACGAGCCCCATCAGCCAGGCGCACACCAGTACCAGCAATACTGAAACGGGGCGCGGAGCAATCACCCATTCCCGCAACCAGCTGACAACGGATTCCGTCAGTACCAGCGCTGAACTCCACGCCACCAGCACAATGAGCGTAAACACCGCCGTCGCCAGTAATTGATGATACTCCAGGCCACCAAGACCCACCGGAAGGGCGACGAACACCAACCCAAACCCCCGCACATCACCGTAACCGTCAAACGATTCGGCAATTCCATAAATCACCACCCCGGCCAGCACACCCACCAGCGTGTCCAGCAGGGCAACGCCGAATACAGCACGCTTGAACGGAGACCCCGGGGCCATCAGGGCGCCCAGAACGGCCCAGATACCAAGCCCGATACCCAGGGTGTAAAACGCATGGGACAAGGCAAACCAGACCGTGCCACCGTTGACGTCCTGCCACCGGAGCCCGGCTACAGATTCCAGCGCACCTGGCCCGACACCTTGCTCCCAGCTCCACCAGACCAGGCCGAGGAGCAGGGCGAGGAATACCGGCATCACCAACCGGAATGCCCGCTCTACCAGCTCCTGCCGGAAAGCCACCGCGCCCACCAGCAAAATAAAGAACGCATGCCACGCCATAAATTCGCGATAGTCATAGGGGCTCTCCACCAGCTCCGCCAGCATTCCCGTCATCGACAGGGGCGTGGCATCGCCGAACCGGCCAAAGGCACCATAGAAGACATAGGCAAGGCAGATAGAGCCAATCACCAGTGTGATCGACAACACCAGGAAGCCGGACAGCACACTCACCCGGCCCAGCCAGCGCCAGCGGGGGGACTGGTAGCGATCCCGGGTCTCACTGCGCATGGCCAGTACCAGGTTATGCCGGTGCCGGCGCCCCAGTGCGGCTTCGGCCATCAGCAACGGCAGGGTGATAACCAACAGGAAGAAAAGGTAAAGCAGGACGAAGTAACCACCGCCAAACTGACTCGCCAGCCACGGGAAGTGCCAGAGGTTACCCAGCCCGATCGTCGCGGCCGCAGCCGCCCAGAAGAAGGTGCTCCGTCCGGACCAGAGTCCCAGGGTTGTCTTTGGTGGTGTCGGCATCGGGATCCTTGTTGACTACATCGACTTCAGTCATCTCCCCCGGCCAAGGGGTCACGTCGCCGGAGAAGGCACAGGGGATTGTAGCTGAATTCATACGTCCGGGGTCCGGTTGATGACCCCATATCGCCAACTGGGTTACAATTCGTCACTTGTCTGCAGCCGGATCGACCCAATCAAAGTCTCCACAGGTCACCCACACTGAAAAAGGTCTAGGGTGAATGCGGTGTAGAGAGTGAGCTTTACTGGCTTCTTTCTCAACATAGCCCCGACCAACAGTGTACGGATGAGGATCTTCACTTATCCGTGCGGGTCAGGAGCCATAGGCAGCCCGCCATAATGGAACAGGATTGCCCGTTTAAATCTTTCCTTGCGCCGGAACCCCCAGGACCGCATCTTTAAAGCTCGAACCTGACCGTTGATTGCCTCCGCTAGTCCACCGGAGGCCCGAAATCGCATGGCGTTGAGAATGCCAAACAGCTTGGTTTCGATCTGAATGGCCCCTGAGGCTAAACCTCGAACTTCTGTCAGCCGGGTCATGTGAATCCATTTCTGTCAGGCCGCGCGCGCCTTTAAGTACCACACCAGGCCGGTGTCTTTGAGAGCATCCAACAAGGCCCGGACTTGCAGAATCTTCTGCCCCTCAAGGCTCTTACGATGGCGTAACCAGGTATATCGGCTTTTGTGGATCTCCTAGTGTCCCGTCTGGGTAATTCGTTTATTTATCATTAATGACACTCAACTTTGCTCGCGCCACTGAAGTCATAATCGATTCTGCGCTTTTG
>NZ_FOHZ01000021.1 GCF_900111555.1 Marinobacter segnicrescens | reverse complement strand
CCCTATGTGTCAGCGTAGTTGTCGCCTGATGATTTCAGAGGACAACCATGCCCCATTACTCACCGGAACGTAAGGAAGCCATCCTCCAGAAGATGGCCCCACCTCACAGCCTGACGGTGGCCGAGTTAGCTGGCCAGGAAGGCATCAGCACCGCGACCTTGTACAATTGGCGCAAAGCCGCCAGAGAACGAGGTGCCGTTTTGCCGTCGAACTCAGCCACGCCTGAAAAGTGGAGTAGCGAAGAGAAGTTCCGCATTGTTCTGGAGACCGCCCCGATGACCGAGGCGGAACTCGGTGAATATTGTCGCAAGCACGGTCTGTATCCGGAACAAATCGAAGCCTGGAAGACCGCCTGCATGGGTGCCAACGCCCAGTCTGATGAACAGGCCAGGCGTAACCGGAAAGCGGCGACGACTGAGAAAAAGCGCGTCAAAAAGCTCGAATCTGAATTACGTCGCAAGGAAAAGGCCCTGGCAGAAACGGCAGCGCTACTGACGCTGTCAAAAAAAGCCGAGGCGATCTGGGGCCCCAAAGACGAGGACGAATGACCAGCCTCCCGGATCGCCAGCAGGCGGTTGCTCTGATCCACGAAGCTCAGAGCAGCGGCGCCCGGCTGGCCAAGGCCTGTGCCTTGCTGAACCTGAGTGTGCGCACCTTCCAGCGCTGGACGACTGATAAGGCTGTCAAAGCGGATCAGAGACCGGTGGTGCCCAGGCCGGCACCGACTAACAAACTGACGGATCAGGAGCGTCAGGCTGTGGTGTCACTCAGCAATCAAAAGAGATACCAGAGCTGTCCGCCGGCATTCATCGTTGCGGACCAAATGGATCAGGGGCATTACCTGGCCTCGGAGTCGACCTTTTACCGTGTGCTGCGGGAGCATGGCCAGGTTAACCCCAGAGGCCGTCAGAAAGCGCCACAGCCCAAGAGACAGGCGACGACACACCAAGCCACAGAACCCAACCAACTGTGGTCGTGGGATATCTCCTGGTTGCCGGGCCCAGCACGAGGCACCTGGTTCTATCTGTACCTGATGCTGGACGTCTACAGCCGCAAGATCGTTGGTCACGAGGTCTACCAGAGCGAAACGGGAGAGCTGGCCAGTGAGTTCATCGAAAAGGCTTACTGGCGTGAGCACCTGGCAGCCAGGGAGAAGCCTCTTGTGCTGCACTCGGACAATGGCAGCCCCATGAAGGCCTCGACCTTCCTGGAAAAGCTGTACGACCTGGGCATTACGCCCTCGAACAGCCGGCCCAGAGTAAGCAACGATAACGCCTACTCAGAGTCGCTGTTCAAAACCCTGAAGTTCCGACCAGGGTTCCCGGTCAACGGCTTCAGCACCATCGAGGACGCCCGTGACTGGGTGCTGGCCTTCGTGCGCTGGTACAACACCGAGCACCGTCACAGCGCCTTGAATTACGTAACACCTCAGCAGCGTCACGATGGCGAGGCTGACCAGATCCTGGCTCAGCGCAAACAGGTGATCGAGGCTGCGAAGACCGCGAACCCGCGGCGCTGGTCCGGTGATATCCGAAACTTCAGCTTGCCGGAATCAGTGACCCTGAATCCGGAGAAGGCGGTGAACTGTTAAAGAGCTGAATGCTTAAACGCGACAACTACGTTGACAGACTCCGGAGATGAAGGGTGAGCTGAAAAAGCGGGTCAACGCCCTGGCTAAATACGACCTGTTGGTCATTGATGAGCTGGGTTACCTGCCCATGACGCGGCAGGCCCGGTACAACCTGTTCCAGCTGATAAACAGCCTGTACGAATACCGCTCCATCATCCTGACCACCAGCAAGGACTTCACCAGCTGGGGCGAGTTCTTCCACGACGACAACGTGGCGGTGCCGATCATTGACCGGGTTATCCACCATTCACACATCTTCATGTTGGGAGGAGAAAGCTATCGACTGAAGCAGAAAGTTACAAGTTAGACTATGAAAGGTGGGTCAATTTTATTGGCCAAAGGTGGGTCAAAATAAATGGCCATTGACAGGCGTGGTGAAAATGGGGCAGAGGAGTATTTTTGCTGCACTGATATCATCGTGTGCTATGGAGGATTGAAATGATCACTTCTGGCGGCGCGACTACACGTTTCAGTGTTGCCAGTATGTTGAATGATTGGAATGCGGCGAATAGCGCGAGTGAACGGCGCCGAACTTGCTCACGCTTCCGTTTAGTCGAGGGCTGTATTGGGGAAGGTTGGAGTGGCGGTGATTCAACACCGGACAAAGTAAAAAGAAGTCGGCGCACCAATGATCTTGAATGGCTTTAGCAAGATTCTACTCAGGGGCGCACCTGAATGTCTGCGAGGTGAGATTGATGATGATCAGCGGGACTTTTGTTTCTGGGCCTCGATCTCAATCTGGAGCATGGTCGTTGATCTGCATTCGTCATTTTCAGTAGTGAGGTGGTGGAGACTCCTCGTGCTCGGGTTTGATGTTCGATGGTGAAATTTCAGAAAGTTGCTTCTTCAGGTGCTGCTTGGCTTCCCACAGCTTGCGGATATTCAGTTCCTGCTGGGCGACCTGGTCTGACAGGGTGTTGATCAGTTCATCCTGGAAGGCCAGGCGGGTTTCCAGTTCATCCATTCTTTCCAACAGTTTTTCTGTCGTGTTTGTGTCGGTATTCGCCATTATGTGGAACGCTTTGGTCAGGTTTGTGGGGAATCTGGTATTATGCCCGCTTTATTTGCCGGGGTGTCGGGTTTTGGCACGTGTCCGGTGAATAATGGTTATTTCCACAAACGTTATCAATGATTTTACGGAGCCCGTTGTATCCATGCGTAATCCAAAAAGAGCAATTCTGTCAGCGGTATTGGTTGCGATCCTCGCCCCGCTGGTTCTTGGATTTATCCTTGTAAACACCACGCCGGAAGTCCTTTATATCCTTTCCGCCGCCGGTAGCAGTGCGATTGCAGACAGCCCGCAATTTGTTCTGGGCAGCGCCCAGGGTATTGCCGCCTATATCATCACCTTTGTGTTGTTTGCCATTGTGGGTGTGCTGACGGTTGTCATCAATGAGCGCAAACCCGGTAAGGTATCCCGCCCCGTCAGCAACCAGGGTCAGCAGCGTTCACGCCCGCAGGCCCAGGATGACAATGACGAATACGATGATGAAGATTACGGCCCTGAGGGTGAGGAAGAAGGCACCGTCAAGTGGTTCAATGTGAAGAAAGGCTTTGGCTTTATTGTCCGCGAAAGCGGTGATGAGGTGTTCGTGCACTTCCGCGCCATCCGCGGCCGCGGCCGCCGGGTCCTGCGTCAGGGCCAGGCTGTGCGGTTTGATGTGGTCGAGGCGTCCAAGGGCTTGCAGGCGGATAACGTCTCTACCCTCGATTGACCGTTATATCCCTCTCCCTGTGATCAGGGAGAGGGATAGGGTTCTCAGCCCAGCAACTCCACCAACACCTGTTCGTAAATCTCGGACAAGGTGTCCAGGTCCTCTGCTTTAACGCACTCATCCACTTTGTGGATCGTCGCATTCAGCGGCCCCAGCTCCACTACCTGTGCGCCCGTCGGGGCGATAAAGCGTCCGTCGGAGGTGCCGCCGGAGGTGGACAGTTCGGTCTCACGGCCGGTCACACGACGGATGGCGTTCTGTGTGGCTGTCACCAGGGCTCCCCGGTCTGTCAGGAAGGGGCGACCGCTAAGGTGCCATTGCAGGTCGTACTTCAACTTGTGCCGGTCCAGTATGGCTACGACCCGCTCTTCGAGGCTCTCCGCCGTGTTTTCCGTGCAATAGCGGAAGTTGAAGTGCACCAGTAACTCGCCGGGAATCACGTTACTTCCCGTCCCCGCCTCGATCTTGGTGATCTGGAAGGTGGTGGGCGGGAAGAAGTCATTGCCATTGTCCCAGAACTCATTGGCCAGTGCGTCCAGCGCCGGGGCGGCCAGGTGAACGGGGTTCTCCGCCAGGTGGGGGTAGGCCACGTGGCCCTGCACGCCTTGGACGGTCAGGTACCCGTGTAGCGAACCACGACGACCATTCTTGATGATGTCTCCCACCTGATGAGTGCTGGACGGCTCGCCGATCAGGCACCAGTCGATCTTCTCGTTGCGCTTCTCAAGAGTATCCACCACCTTGACCGTGCCGTCCTGGGCGGGGCCTTCCTCGTCGCTGGTGATCAGCAACGCGATGGAGCCCCGATGCTCCGGGTTTTTCGCCACGAAGCGTTCGCAGGCGGTAACGAATGCCGCCAGGCTGCCTTTCATATCGGCGGCGCCTCGGCCATACAGGTAGCCATCGCGGATCACCGGATCAAACGGCGGGTGGGCCCAGTTTTTCTCAGGACCGGTCGGTACCACATCGGTATGGCCGGCAAAGGCCAGCACCGGTCCTTCGGAGCCCTTGCGGGCCCAGAGGTTGTCGGTTTCGCCAAAACGCAGGTTCTCACCCGCAAAGCCCAGCGGGGCCAGGCGGGACATCATCAGTTCCTGGCAACCCGCATCGTCCGGTGTGACGGACTGACGGCGGATAAGGTCGATCGCGAGCTTGAGGGTGGGGGACAGGTCCATATCAGTTATTCGCGTGCAAATCTTCGTTCAGCTCGATGGCGGTCTTGTTGGTCTTGCACTCCACCGCACCAGTCTGGCTGTTGCGACGGAACAGCAGGTCCGGCTTGCCAGCCAGGTCGCGGGCCTTGATGACTTCTACCAGGTTGTTCTGGTCATCCAGCAGGGCAACCTTGGTGCCAGCGGTAATGTACAGGCCGGCTTCTACGGTGCAGCGGTCGCCCAGGGGGATGCCGATACCCGCGTTGGCACCCAGCAGGCAGTTTTCGCCAACGGAGATGATGATGTTGCCACCACCGGACAGGGTGCCCATGGTTGAACAACTACCGCCCAGGTCTGAGCCCTTGCCGATCATGACGCCGGCCGATACGCGGCCTTCGATCATGCTGGTGCCTTCGGTGCCGGCATTAAAGTTGATGAAGCCCTCGTGCATCACCGTAGTACCTTCGCCCACATAGGCACCCAGGCGGACACGGGCGGTGTCGGCGATGCGCACACCACGGGGTACCACGTAGTCGGTCATCTGCGGGAACTTGTCCACGGATTTGACTTCCAGGATGCGGCCTTGCAGGCGTGCCTGCAGCTGGCGCTCCGGCAATTCATCCAGGTCGATGGCGCCTTCGTTGGTCCAGGCCAGGTTGGGCAGCAGGCCGAAGATACCGTCCAGCTTTACGCCATGGGGCTTCACCAGACGGTGGGACAGCAGGTGCAGCTTGAGGTACACCTCAGGGGTGCTGCTGGCGGTGTCGTCGGTTTCCAGGATGGTGACGGCCACTGGCCTGTTGCTTTCGGCGGCCTTCAGTGCCAGCTCTGCCTGGGCTGTTTGGGCGGTGGAGCCCAGTGCATCGGCGAAGGCCTTGAGCTGCTCCGCGGTGGCTTCAATGGCCTGGTTGCCGCCCTGGTAGCCCAGGGTGTTGCCGGCAATCTCGATCAGGTCGCTGTCCGGCATCAGCACCGGCTGCTGATAAAAGACTTCCAGCCACTCACTTTTCTGGTTCTGGCTGCCGATGCCAATTCCGAATGCAAAACTCATCTGGTGCTCCTCTGAAATCATTTCTTGAATCGTGTTGCCCACTCTTCGGCGTTGAAGCCAACGCTCACCTGATCACCGCTCTCCACCACCGGCCGTTTAATAATCGACGGGTTGTCGAGCATGATCTCGTGGGCGGTCTGGGCGCCAATGGTATCACGAAGCTCCTCCGGCAGCTTTCGCCAGGTGGTGCCCCGTTTATTGATCAAGGCTTCCCAGCCGATGGCCTGTTCCCAGCGGGACAGCAGGGTTTCATCCAGGCCGTCTTTCTTGAAGTCGTGGAAGTCGTAAGCGATGCCGTTGTCGTCCAGCCACTTGCGGGCCTTCTTGACGGTGTCGCAGTTCTTGATGCCGTAGAGTTTCATTGGTTGGTCCTGGTTTTTAAGCTTCTCTGCTCCGCAGAAACTTCACAATCCGCTCAGCCGCTTCTACACACTCTTCCAGCGGCGCGACCAGCGCCATGCGTACGCGGTTCTCGCCGGGGTTGTAGCTGTCGACGGTGCGGGACAGATAACGACCTGGCAGCACGTGTACGTTCTGTTCGGCGGAAAGATCACGGGCGAAGGCTTCGTCGCTCATGGGCGTTTGCGGCCACAGATAGAACCCGGCGTCCGGGAAATCCACCTTCATGACCTGCTGCAGGATGGGCACCACCGCTTCGAACTTGGCCCGGTAGGCGGCGCGGTTTTCCTTTACGTGGTCCTCGTCCTGCCACGCGGCGATGCTGGCCAGTTGGTTGTGGATCGGCATGGCGCAGCCGTGGTAGGTGCGATAACGCAGGTATTCTTTCAGGATATTCGCATCGCCGGCCACGAAGCCGGAGCGCAGGCCGGGCAGGTTGCTGCGCTTGGACAGGCTGTGGAACACGACGCAGCGGGCGTAGTCGTCCCGGCCGATGGCGGTGCAGGTCTGCAACAGGCCTTCCGGCGGGTTAGACTCGTCCGGGTAGAGCTCGGAGTAGCATTCATCGGAAGCAATGATGAAGTCGTGCTGGTCGGCCAGTTCGATGACCCGCACCAGGGTATCCCGGGGTATCACGGCGCCACTGGGATTGCCTGGCGAGCACAGGAACAGGATCTGGCAGTCTTTCCAGACGCTCTCGGGCACAGCGTCAAAATCCGGGATGAAGCCGTTGCTGCCATCGCAGGGCAGGTATACGGGCGTGGCACCGGCCAGCAGCGCTGCTCCCTCATAGATCTGGTAGAAGGGATTCGGGCTGACCACGGTGGCCGGACGGCTGGCGTCAATCGCTGCCTGCACAAATGAGAAAATGCCTTCCCGGGTGCCGTTAACGGGTACCACGTTGCCATCGGCCCTGAGGGTGCCCGGGTTCAGCTGGAACCGGCGGGTCGCCCAGTCAGCAATGGCCTGGCGCAGTTCCGGCATGCCGCCGGTGGTCGGGTAGTTGGCCAGCCGGTCCAGGTTGTCGGCAATCACCCGTTTGACGAATTCCGGCGAGGGGTGCTTGGGCTCGCCAATGCCCAGGGAAATCGGGGGGGTGTCAGCCGGTGGCACCACATCGGCCTTCAACTTGGCCAGTTTCTCAAACGGGTAGGGGTGTAGTCGGGACAGGTTGGAGTTCATCGCTATCGTTGCGAGAAATCCCCACGTTGGGTGAGGGGATAGCGTGTCGGTGCTAACCGACTCTGTTCTCGCGGCCTCCTTTAGATTGATTTCTATTTTACAGTTTTATGGCTATTGTGTAAGCCATGAAGAAGCGTGCCTACAAATACCGATTCTACCCAACGTCCGCGCAAGAACAGCTTCTTGCTCGGACGTTCGGGTGTTTACGTTTCGTCTACAATGCGGTGCTTCGCTATCGCACTGATGCTTTCTATGAGCGCCAGGAAACAATTGGTTATATTCAAGCCAATGCCCAACTGACGGCCTTGAAGAAAGACCCGGAATTGGCCTATCTGAGTAGGGTTAGCTCGGTGCCGTTGCAGCAATGTCTCCGGCATCAGCAAACCGCGTTCAAAAACTTCTTCGAGGGTCGGGCTCGTTACCCCCGGTTCAAGAGCAAGCGGCACCGCCAGTCGGCGGAGTTCACCCGTTCGGCATTCAAGTACCGGGATGGGCAGTTGTACCTGGCCAAGTCCAAAGAGCCGCTGGCGGTTCGCTGGAGTCGGGACCTGCCCTGCGAACCCACAACGATCACGGTTTCCAAAGACAGTGCCGGACGCTATTTCGTGTCCTGCCTGTGCGAGTTTGATCCAAGGACGTTGCCGGTCACTCCGAGAATGACCGGCATAGACCTGGGCCTGAAAGACCTGTTCGTGACCAGCGATGGATACCGAGTCGGCAATCCCCGCCATACGGCGAAATACGCGACCAAACTGGCGAAGGCGCAACGGCGCCTGAGCAGGAAAAAGCTTGGCTCCCGGAATCGGGCCAAAGCTCGGATGAAGGTGGCGCGTATTCACGCCAAGCTCTCTGATTGTCGGATGGACAATTTGCACAAATTGTCCCGCAAGATCGTCAACGAGAACCAAGTGATCTGCGTCGAATCCCTCAATGTCAAGAGCATGCTGCGCAACCGGGCCCTGGCCAAATCCATCAGCGATGCCGGCTGGGGCGAGTTCGTCCGCCAACTGGAATACAAAGCTGACTGGGCCGGTCGCCAGGTGGTGGCGATTGGCCAGTGGTACCCGTCCAGCAAACGCTGTTCGGGATGCGGCTTTGTGATGGACTCCATGCCTCTGAACATCCGGCACTGGACGTGTCCGAAATGCTCAGCCAAACACGATCGCGACCTGAACGCCGCGATCAACATTAAAGCCGCCGGGCTGGCGGTGTTAGCCCTTGGAGAGAATGTAAGTGGCATGGAGTCAGTCTCCTTGTCCGGTTCTCTGTGAATTGGGAATCCTCTTCCTTCAGAAGGGCGAGCAGTCAATGAATGTTATCCAGCATGATACGCAGGTCTTCTTGTAGGGCCTGGCAGACTTCCGGGTCGCGGATTGGCCAGCCATGCTCATCAGTGACAAAGAAAGCATCTTCTACCCGTTCGCCGAGGGTGGCGATCTTGGCGTTAGTTAGCCGCACCCGGTGATCCAGCAGGACCTGCCCAACCCGGGCCAGCAGCCCTGGGCGGTCGGGGGTGATCACTTCGATAACCGTGCGCTGATTATAGGTATCATTAGAAAGTGTGATCTCGGTAGGAAACGAAAAATGCTTCAGCCGCCGGGGCGTGCGCCGTTGAATGATTTCCGGGTAGTTGTCAGGGTCAGCCAGTTCTTCCTCAAGCCGTTGGCGTACGCGCTCCTTGCGGGCAGGATCCTTGCCAAGGGGTTGATCTTGGTCATCCAAAACCACGTAAGAGCTGATGGACCAGGGCCCCTTGCTGGCCACGCTGATGCGGGCGTCCACGATATTGAGGTTGAGCTGTTCCAGTATGGCGGTGGTCGCCGCGAACAGGGCTACCCGGTCCTTCACATAGATGACGATGTGGGAGTAACCGTCTGTCGGCCCGCCCCGTGTGTCACGGATCAGCACCAGCGGCTTGGGGTCGTCACCATGTCGGATAATGGCGGCGGTCTGCCAAGCGATGTCCACGGTGGAGTCCTGCAGGAAGTATTCCTCGTCCAGGGTGTCCCAGATGCGGTCAATCTGTTCGTCGGTAACGCCCTGGGCATTGAGGATGCCCCGGGCTTCCGCCTGGGTGGCACGCACCCACTCTTCCCGGTTGAAGGGCGTCTCGGTGCCCCGGCGCAGGGCCCGCTTGGTTTCCACGTACAATTGGCGCAGCAGGGAGGCCCGCCAGGTATTCCACAGTTTGGGATTCGTCGCGCTGATATCGCAAACCGTCAGCACGTACAGATAGTCCAGGTGGACCTGGCTGGGCACCGCCCGGGCAAATTCGTTGATGATGTCCGGGTCGGAGATGTCCTTGCGCTGGGCGGTCATGGACATGAGCAGGTGGTTCTCCACCAGCCAGGCGATGAGCTGGGTGTCCCGCTCGCTCAGGTGGTGGCGCTGGCAGAAGGCTTCCGCGTCCTCCGCGCCCAGCTCGGAATGGTCGCCACCACGGCCCTTGGCCACGTCGTGGTAAAGGCCGGCCAGGTAGAGCAGTTCCGGTTTTGGCAGCTGGTGCACCAGTCGCGAGGCCAGGGGAAACTCGGTGCGGCTTTCCGGGTGGTTCATCCGCACCATGTTGCGGATCACCCTCAGGGTGTGGGTATCCACCGTGTAGATGTGGAACAGGTCGTACTGCATCTGGCCGATGATCTGGCCGAATTCCGGCAGGTAGCGCCCCAGCACGTTGTACTTCTTCATGTGGGCCAGGGTTTCGTCCAGGGGATGGGGCGTCTTGACCAGCTCCATGAACAGGGAGGTCACCGCCAGGTCGTTTCGGAACTGGTCATCAATCAGGTGCCGGTGGGCCCGCAGGGCACGAATGGTGGACGCCCGTATACCCTTGATGGAGGGGTGCTGGGCCATCAGCAGGAAGATTTCCATGATGGCGTAGGGGGCGTAGGCAAACACCTGGGTGTTGATGGCTTCGATGTACTGGTCGCGGATGCGGAAGCGGCGGTTCAGGGGCTGGATCTTCGCTTCCTGGTCCTGCTGCAGGATGGCCTCGTCGTAGTACTGCAGGATAACGTCGGTCAGCTCGGACAGGGCCAGCACCGTGCGGTAATAGACCTGCATCATCTGCTCGACGCCCAGCTTGCGGCCCTTGTCCCGGTAACCCAGCATATCCGCCAGGGCCCGCTGGTGATCGAACAGCAGCCGGTTCTCGTTGCGGTCGGCAATCAGCTGCAGGCCGTATCGCAGACGCCACAGAAAGGTCTCGCCCTTGAGCAAAATGTCGTGCTCTTCCTGGGTGAGAATGCTGAACCGGGTCAGGTCGGCGATGCTGTCCAGGCCAAAATGGCGCTTGGTGATCCAGCCGATGTTCTGGATATCCCGCAGGCCACCAGGGGCGCCTTTAAGGTTTGGCTCCAGGTTGTAGTCGGTGTTGCTGTACTTGCGGTGGCGGGCCAGCTGCTCTTCCCGCTTGGCGATAAAGTAGCTGCGGTCGCTGCAGACTTCATCGGAGTAGACCATGCGGGTGAGTTCGGTGCGCAACTCTTCCGGACCCGCAATCATGCGGGTTTCCAGCAGGTTGGTGAGAACGGTGACGTCGTCACGGGCGGCCTGGCGGGATTCGTCCAGGCTGCGCACACTGTGGCCGATGTCCAGCTTGAGGTCCCACAGCAGGGTGACGAAGGCGCCCAGGTCATCGTGCCAGCTGTCCGCAATGCCATCGCGGGTCAGGATCAGCAGGTCGATATCGGAGTGGGGGTGCAGCTCCCCCCGGCCGTAGCCGCCGACCGCGAGCAGGGCAATGTCCGGGGAGCGGGCAAAGTCGTAACGGTTCCAGATGGTCCTCAGTACCTTGTCCACGGTATCCGCCCGGGACTTCACCAGTTCGCGAACATCGGCACCGCTGCGGAAAGCGTCGGCGTCGGCCTCGTACGCATCCCGTAACAGCTCCCGGGCGGACCGCACTGGTGACGGGTCGTTAGCGATCTGGTAGGTGAGAACCGTGGTGTCCACTCAGAAAGACTCTTCCTTGCGCTTGGTGAGCACTTCGTATCCATCCGCGGTGACCAGGATGGTGTGCTCCCACTGCGCGGACAGTTTGTGGTCCTTGGTGACGGCGGTCCAGCCATCCCCCAGCACCTTGGTGTGGTACTTGCCCTGATTGATCATGGGCTCAATGGTAAAGGTCATGCCTTCTTTCAATTCCATTCCGGTGCCGGGCGTGCCGTAATGCATCACCTGGGGCTCTTCGTGGAAGACCTTGCCAATGCCGTGGCCACAGAAGTCCCGCACCACGGAATAGCGGTGCTTCTCCGCGTGTTCCTGGATCACATGACCAATGTCCCCCAGGCGGGTGCCAGGTTTGACCAGCTCGATACCCTTATATAAGCACTCCTGGGTAATTCGGATCAGTCGCTCGGTGCCCGGCTTGGGGTTGCCGACGACCCACATTTTGCTGGTGTCACCGTGGTAACCATCTTTAATCACCGTGACATCAATATTGATGATGTCGCCGTCCTTTAGCACCTTCTTTTCTGTCGGGATGCCGTGGCAGACCACATGGTTGACAGAGGTGCAGATGGACTTGGGGAATCCCTTGTAGTTCAGGGGCGCCGGAATGGCCTGCTGCTCGTTGACGATATAGTCATGGGCAACACGGTCGAGTTCCTCAGTGGTAACGCCGGGCTTGACGTGCTCGTCGAGCATTTCCAGCACCTCGGCCGCCAGGCGACCGGCCACACGCATCTTCTCGATTTCGTCCGGTGTCTTGATGGATACAGTCATGGGAATTCCTGCTGAATGAATGGGGTCGCCTGGTGGGGCCGCACTGGTTTATCGGGTACCGGCATGGCACCTGCTGCGGCCTCTGCCGTCATGGGCAGGCGGGGCGAAGTCCCTATTTTAAGGGGCTGCCTCCACAGGTACAAGGAAGCACGAAAGACTGGCCTCAACGGGCCGGTTTATGGTATAAACGCGCCGCCGAAATGCGAACCCGGGCCTGGCTCGGGGCGCCGGCAAAATCACACACGCGTCAGCACGTTGTTCCAGGGTGCCTGTTTCATGGCCGGGAGGCCGCTCAGGTTGGAGCAATCGGACGTGTGGAGGACTAACCCGAAGCTAAAAGGTAACTATCATGGCTCAGGTAAATATGCGTGACCTGCTCAAGGCAGGTGCTCACTTCGGTCACCAGACTCGCTACTGGAACCCGAAAATGTCGAAGTTCATCTTCGGCGCCCGCAACAAGATTCATATCATCAACCTGGAACAGACTGTTCCTGCCATGAACGATGCGCTGCAGTTCATTGAGCAGCTGGCAGGTAACAAGAACAAGATCCTGTTCGTCGGCACCAAGCGCGCCGCCGCCAAGATCATCAAGGAAGAAGCCGAGCGTTCCGGTCAGCCGTTCGTCAACCATCGCTGGCTCGGTGGCATGCTGACCAACTACAAGACCATCCGTCAGTCTATTCGTCGCTACCGTGACCTGGAAACCCAGAGCCAGGACGGTACCTTCGACAAGCTGACCAAGAAAGAAGCCCTGGACCGCACCCGTGAAATGGAGCGCCTGGAGCGTTCTATCGGTGGTATCAAGGATATGGGTGGCCTGCCGGACGCCATGTTCGTTATCGACGTGGACCACGAGCGTATCGCCATCAAGGAAGCCAACAAGCTGGGCATTCCCGTTATCGGCGTTGTCGACACCAACAGTGATCCGGACGGCGTTGACTATGTGATTCCGGGCAACGATGACGCCATCCGCGCCATCCAGATCTACGTGAAGGCCGTTGCCGACACCTGCATCGAAGCTGCCCAGGCTGGCGGCGCTGCTGACGAGTTTGTTGAAGTCAGCGAAGAGCCTGCAGCCGGCGAAGCCCCCGCAGCCGAGTAACGCTGCTGGTCATACGGCTATCACGTTGACCCGATTGAATGGGGGGCGAGGGTAACCGCCTCCCTTTCGCTGGATTCAACCGCCGGGCCCAACCAGGGCCCGGCTGGTTCTAACTGTTAAGAGGATTGAACATGGCTGCTATTACCGCTGCAATGGTCAAAGAGCTCCGCGAGCGCACCGGCCTTGGCATGATGGAATGCAAGAAGGCACTGGTGGAAGCTGAGGGCAGTGTTGAAGCTGCAATTGAAGAGCTGCGCAAGTCGTCCGGTCTGAAGGCCGCCAAGAAAGCCGGCCGCACCGCCGCTGAAGGCGTGTCCCTGGTGAAGATCTCTGACGACAACACCGTCGCCTTTATCCTGGAAGTGAACTCCGAGACTGACTTCGTGGCCCGTGACGACAACTTCGTCAACTTCGCCAACGATGTGCTGGATGTTGCTTTCGAGCGTGGCGAAACTGACGTCGCCAAGCTGATGGAAGGTGACCTGGAAGCCAAGCGTGAAGCGCTGGTCCAGAAGATCGGTGAGAACATTACCGTTCGCCGTATCGTGAAGGTAGAAGGCCCTGTAGTTGGTGGTTACGTGCACAACACCAACAAGATTGCCGCTGTCGTGGCAATGACTGCTGGTGACCCGGAAATTGCCCGCGATGTCGCCATGCATGCTGCTGCCGTTAACCCCCGTGTAGGCAAGCCGGAAGACATGCCTGCCGAGGAAGTCGAAAAAGAGAAGGACATCATCAAGGCCCAGCCGGATATGGAAGGCAAGCCTGCCGAGATCGTCGAGAAGATGATGGGCGGCCGTATCAAGAAGTTCCTCAAGGAGAACAGCCTTGTAGAACAGCCTTTCGTGAAGAACCCGGACCAGACCGTTGGCGAACTGCTGAAAGCCAACGGCGCTGAGCTGGTCGGCTTCGTTCGCCTGGAAGTGGGCGAGGGCATCGAAAAGGAAGAAGTGGACTTCGCTGCCGAGGTGGCTGCCGCCGCCGGTACCGGCAAGGCCTGAGTCTGCTGACCCCCGGGGCGGTGTTCATCGCTCCGACGGGGTCTCCGGTTTTTGCCGGAGCCCCCTCAGTCTGCCACGCCAGTGCGGGTTCGCCCGGGCTGCCGTGGCGGGCTTGTATCTGAGATGCCCCTTTTGCCAGGGCATGAGGAGCATGTCAGATACAGGTCCATAGCACCCAGAAACTCCAGCGACGAGGGGAACAGCATGCCAGCATCATCCAAAACCCAGCCCAGATACAAGCGCGTTCTGCTCAAGCTCAGTGGCGAGGCCCTGATGGGTGAGCACGAGTTTGGTATTGATCCCAAGGTCCTCGACCGGATGGCACTGGAAATTGGTGCCCTGATCGGTATCGGTGTCCAGGTGGGGCTGGTGATTGGTGGTGGTAACCTGTTCCGGGGCGCAGCCCTGAACGCCGCCGGTATGGATCGCGTGACCGGTGACCACATGGGCATGCTGGCGACCGTCATGAACGGGCTGGCCATGCGGGACGCCCTCGAGCGCTCGAACATCCGCACCCGGGTCATGTCGGCCATTCCCATGAGTGGTATCGTGGAACATTACGACCGTCGCCGGGCCGTGCGTGACCTCAAGGACGGCGACGTGGTGATCTTCTGCGCCGGTACCGGAAATCCGTTCTTCACCACGGATTCCGCCGCCTGTCTCCGGGGTATCGAGATTGAGGCGGATGCGGTGCTCAAGGCCACCAAGGTGGATGGCGTTTACTCCGCGGATCCCATGACAGATCCTTCAGCAGTCAAATACGACCGCCTGACCTATGATGAGGTTCTGGACAAGAAACTGGGCGTGATGGACCTGACCGCCATCTGCCTGGCCCGGGACCATGGCATGCCGCTGCGGGTGTTCAATATGACTGCGCCGGGTGTGCTGACCCGCATTGTGACCGGTGAGCCGGAAGGGACCCTCGTCGAATAGGATCCCCGCCCAGCGATCAGGGCGCAATGGCGAACAAACCGCCCTGGCAGACGAATTCATGCTCCACGCCGTACTGGCATGGGCAGAGACAAACAGACAAGCGAGGACGCGCAAAGTGATTGACGATATCAAAGCCGATGCCGAAAAGCGCATGAAGAAGAGCCTGGAGGCCCTTTCATCCGCCTTCAACAAGATCCGTACAGGTCGTGCCCACCCTGCGATCCTGGACAGTGTGCACGTTAACTATTACGGCCAGGATACACCGTTGAAACAGGTGGCCAGCGTTAACGTCGAAGATAACCGCACCCTGACCGTATCACCCTGGGAGAAGAACCTGATTCCCACCATCGAGAAGGCCATCATGTCCTCCGACCTGGGCCTGAACCCCGCTACCAGTGGCGACATCATCCGCGTGCCCATGCCCATGCTGACGGAAGAGACCCGGCGGGAGATGGTCAAGCAGGCCAAGCACGACGCGGAAAATGCCCGGGTAGGTATCCGTAATGCCCGTCGTGACGCCAATAACGACCTGAAAGAGCTGGAAAAGGAAAAGGAAATCACCGAAGACGACCAGCGTCGCGGTGAAGACCTGATCCAGAAGTTGACTGACCAGTACATTGTCGAGGTCGACAAGGCGCTCAAGGCGAAGGAAGATGACCTGATGGCGGTATAACCGCCAGAAGTAATGCCCGATCGGTACCAGGGGACTGCATGACGGATTCAGTAACAGCGGAAATACCGGTAGAAGCCGGCAAGGTTCCGCGTCACGTCGCCATTATCATGGATGGCAATAACCGCTGGGCCAAGGCCCGGCGGCTCAACGGAGTGGCTGGCCACAAGGCGGGCGTGAATTCGGTGCGGTCGGTGGTTGAGACCTGCGCCCGGGAAGGGGTGGAGGTGCTCACCCTGTTCGCCTTCTCCAGCGAGAACTGGCGACGGCCGGAGGACGAAGTGTCCGCCCTTATGCGCCTGTTCCTGTTTGCGCTGGAACGGGAAGTTAAAAAGCTTCACCGCAACAACATCCGCCTGCGTATTATCGGTGATCGCAGCGCTTTCACCCCCTTGCTGCAGGAGCACATGGCGAGGGCGGAAGAGCTGACCCGGGATAATACCCTGATGACCCTGGTGATTGCCGCCAATTACGGAGGCCACTGGGACATCACCCAGGCGACCCGTCAGGTCGCGGCCAGGGTGGCAGCCGGTGAACTGACGCCGTCGGACATTACTGACGACCTCGTCCAGCAGTACCTGTCCATTGGTGATCTGCCCATGCCGGACCTGATGATCCGCACGGCAGGGGAGCAGCGCATCAGCAACTTCCTGTTGTGGCATCTGGCCTATACCGAGTTCTACTTCTCCGAGGTGTTCTGGCCGGATTTTCGCAGCGACGAGATGCGCAAGGCCCTGGAGGCCTACGCCCGGCGCAAGCGCCGGTTTGGCCAGACTGACGACCAGGTGGACCAGCGTCTGGCTGCCCAGCAATAATTGCTCAGTAACAAGGCGTTGCGGGCTGCTCCCGACGGGTTCGCTGGCCAGGCTCCGGTGGCTATCGGGGCTGGCCTGCGCCAGAGAACAAGAAACAGACTGAGCCAAGGACAAGAGCGAATAGCGACGTGCTCAAGACCCGAATTCTGACCGCGCTGATCCTGGCGCCCATCGCCGTCATCGGCATCTTCTTCCTGCCGCCGCTGGGCTTTGCCGTATTTACCGGCGTGGCGATCACCCTGGGTGCCTGGGAGTGGGCCAATATGGCCGGCTATACCAGTGGTCCGGCCCGCGCAGGTTACGGTGCCCTGGTGGCCCTGATCCTGGTGGCTGTCTATAACCTGCCAACCCTGCCGCTGCTGTGGCTTGGCCTGGCCTGGTGGCTGGTGGCCCTGCAAATGGTGCGCGTGTATCCGCGGGCCAGCGCCCTTTGGAGCAACCCGGTGGTCAGGGGCCTGATGGGCCTTCTGGTGCTGGTGCCGGCCTGGGTCGGCCTCAATCACCTTCGCAACGGCACGTTGTTGTTTGGCGAGCTGGACAGCGGCCTGATGGCGATTCTCTATGTCTTCCTGGTGGTCTGGGTGGCTGATATTGGTGCCTATTTCTCCGGCAAGGCATTTGGCAAGGCCAAGCTGGCACCCCGTGTCAGCCCGGGCAAGTCCTGGGCCGGGGTCTGGGGTGGCCTGGTGGCGGTGGCCCTGCTGGCCATTGCGGCGGGGCTTGTTGCAGGCGCCCAGACGGCCGATATCCTGTTGCTGCTGGTGGCCAGCGTTGTGGTGGCGGCGATTTCCGTTGTAGGGGATCTGCTCGAAAGCATGCTGAAGCGTTTTCGCGGCATCAAGGACAGCAGCCAGCTTCTGCCCGGCCACGGCGGTATTATGGACCGGATTGACAGCCTGACCGCCGCCATTCCCCTTTTCGCCCTGATCATTACCCTGGTGGGCTGGTTATCCGCAGGAGCTACGCTGTGACGACCCAGGCTGCCAAGCGCCACCTGACCCTGCTGGGGGCGACCGGATCCATCGGGCTCAGTACCCTGGACGTGGTACGCCGTCATTCGGATCGATTCTCTGTGTATGCGCTCACGGCGTCCACCAAGGTGGACGACATGGCCGCCCTGTGTCGTGAGTTCCGGCCTGCGGTCGCGGTGATGGCGGATGCTGCAGCGGCGGAACAGCTGGAAAGGGCCCTGGCGGACCTTTCCGGTACCCGGGTGCTGGCCGGTGAAGCCGGGCTGGTGGAGGTCTCTGAGGCGACAGAACCCGATACCGTGGTAGCCGCCATTGTCGGTGCCGCAGGACTGGCTCCCACGCTGGCCGCGGTCAAGGCCGGCAAGCGGGTGTTGCTGGCCAACAAGGAAGCCCTGGTGATGTCCGGGCAGTTGTTCATGGACGCCGTGGTGCAGTCCGGCGCCCTGTTGCTGCCCATTGATTCCGAACATAATGCCATCTTTCAGTGCCTGCCGGCGGAGCGGGTGCGGGACCTGCCCGGTGCAGGGGTGCGACGCATCCTGCTGACGGCCTCCGGCGGGCCTTTCCGTAACCATACGCCGGACATGCTCCGTGAGGTGACCCCTGCCCAGGCCTGCAAGCACCCCAACTGGTCCATGGGCCAGAAAATCTCGGTGGATTCCGCCACCCTGATGAACAAGGGGCTGGAGCTCATCGAGGCGTGCTGGCTGTTCAACACCCGGCCGGACCAGATCGAAGTCCATGTGCACCCTGAGAGCATCATCCACTCCATGGTTGAATATGTGGACGGCTCTGTGCTGGCCCAGCTGGGCAGCCCGGACATGCGCACCCCCATTGCCAATGGCCTGGCATGGCCGGAGCGGGTGGATGCCGGGGTGGCGCCACTGGACCTGTTCGCCCTGGGGCGCTTTCATTTCGAGCGCCCGGACGTGGAGCGCTTCCCCTGCCTGCGCCTGGCGGCGGAAGCTTTCGAGGCGGGCGGCACGGCGCCGGCGGTGCTCAATGCTGCCAATGAGGAGGCGGTGGCGGCATTCCTTTCCGGGGAGCTTTGCTTTGCCGATATCCCGGTTATCATAGAGCATACCCTTGCCAGGGTGCCCACCCGGGCCGCGGATGATTTCGGCGCCATCATGGCGGCGGACCAGTCTGGCCGGGTCGAGGCTTGCGCTGAAATCGAACGCCGGACCAGACGCACCCTGGCGCCCTGACGTTGTAACGGCCGGAGGCCACCCTGACACCATGTTGGACATTCTGCAGACAGTACTGGCGCTGATCGTCACCCTCGGCATCCTGGTGACCATCCATGAGTTCGGCCACTTCTGGGTGGCCCGCAAGTGTGGTGTGCGGGTGCTGCGTTTTTCGGTGGGCTTCGGCAATCCCATCTGGTCGCGCTATGACCGCCATGGCACCGAGTTTGCGATTGCGGCCATTCCCCTTGGCGGCTACGTCAAGATGCTGGACGAGCGGGAAGGGCCAGTGCCGGACGACCAGCTTCATGAGGCATTTACCTCAAAACCACCAGGGCAGCGTATCGCCATTGCTGCCGCGGGTCCTGCCGCCAACTTTATCTTTGCCATTGCTGCCTACTGGCTGCTCAGCGTGGTGGGCTTCACCACGGTCGCGCCGGTGACCGGCGAGATTGCCGAAGGCTCCATTGCAGACCGTATGGGGCTCCGGTCCGGCATGGAAATTCACCAGGTGGACGGCCGGAGCGTGACGTCCTGGCGGGACATCAATATGCGCCTGCTGGAGCGGGCCGGTGAGCAGGACGAAGTCAGCTTCACCATCAGCGACGGTCAGGGCGAGCGTACACTGACCACCACGCTGAACGGCTGGCAGCTGCCGGACGATAATCCCGATCCTCTTGGCCAGTTTGGCCTGAGTCCGCTGCGTCCGAATGTACCGGCGCAAATCGGGCAGGTTGTCAGCGGCGGACGTGCAGAGGCAGCGGGACTACAGGAAGGCGACCGGGTGCTCGCAGCCAATGGCGAGCCGGTAGCAGACTGGTTTGCACTGGTGGAAGTGATCCAGCAGTCACCCGAAAAATCCCTGGAGCTGCGGGTCCGGCGTGGTGATGACACCCTGACCCTGCAGGTTACCCCCGCTGTTCGAGAGGTGGAGGGTGTCGAGCAGGGTTATGTGGGTGCCGGTGTGGCCCAGGTCAGCTGGCCGGATAACATGCTGCGGGAGGTTCGTTACGGGCCGCTGGCGGCGATTCCCAACGCATTTTCGGAAACCTGGTCCGATACCCGGTTGACCCTGGTGGCGATACAAAAGATGATTACCGGCCTGCTGTCGCCAACCAATCTCAGTGGGCCGATCACCATTGCCCGGGTAGCAGAGGCCAGCGTCAGCTCCGGGTTTGAGGACTTTGTCCGTTTCCTGGCCTATCTGAGTGTCAGTCTGGGCATTCTCAACCTGCTGCCCATACCGGTGTTGGACGGCGGGCACATAGTTTATTACACCATCGAGGCCATCCGCCGGCGCCCGCTCTCCGAGCAGGTACAGGCACTGGGATTGCGGATCGGTATGGCCATGATTCTGACTTTAATGGTGTTTGCTCTTTACAACGACCTGATGCGGTTGTGAGAATTGCGAGCTCCTTACGCGCATAAACAGGCGATCTGACTGAATGAGACGTTCTTTACTGGGTGCAGCGATTGGTCTTGCCCTTGCCGGTATGGCCAGCCAGCCGGCCACGGCACAGGAATTTACGGTGGCGGATATCGAAGTCGAAGGCCTGCAGCGGGTTTCGGCCGGTAACGTGTTTTCGGCGTTTCCTGTCGATATTGGCGAATCCCTCAGTGAACAGGAGCTGGCCGAGGCCATTCGTACCCTGTTCAAGACGGGTCTTTTCACCGACATCGAAGCCTACCGTGACAACGGCACCCTGATCCTGGAGGTCCAGGAGCGGCCTGCCATTGCCTCCATTGATATCGAGGGCAACAAGAACATCGAAACCGATGTGCTGATGGATGCACTCTCCGGTGCCGGCATGCAGGAAGGACAGGTGTTCCGCCGGGCCACCCTGGAGCGACTTGAACTGGAGATTTTGCGCTCCTACGTTGGGCAGGGCCGTTACAATGCGCGGGTGAAGGCCAACGCAGAGGAGCTGCCCCGTAACCGGGTTGCTATTCGCCTGGATATTAACGAAGGCGACGTCGCCGCCATCCGCCATATCAACATCGTGGGGAACGATGCCTTCTCTGACGAGGAATTGCTGGACCTGTTTGAACTGCGCACCAGCAGCTGGTGGAACTCCCTTACCAGCAAGGACAAGTATGCCCGCGAACGCCTGAGCGGTGACCTGGAATCCCTGCGCTCCCATTACCTTGATCAGGGCTACCTGGACTTCAATATCGAGTCCAGCCAGGTGTCCATTTCGCCGGACAAGCAGGATGTCTTTGTGGCGGTCTCTGTGAATGAAGGCCGTCAGTACACGATTTCTGATATTCAGTTGCGTGGTGAGCTGATTGTCGGTGAGGAAGAACTGCGTGAGCTGATCGAGCTGGAGCCGGGGGATGTGCTCTCCCGCTCAGAGCTGACTGCCACTTCCGAGCGTCTGTCCCGCCGGCTTGGGCGTGAGGGCTACACCTTTGCCAACGTCAACGCCATTCCCGAGTCAGACTCGGAAGACACCGCGGCTGTGACCTTCTATGTGGAGCCGGGCAAGCGTACCTATGTGCGTCGTATCAACTTCACCGGCAACGTAACCACCAAGGACGAGGTCCTGCGCCAGGAAATGACCCAAATGGAAGGCGGGGTGGCCTCCACCGACCGCATCGAGTTCTCCAAGGACCAGCTGGAGCGCCTTGGGTATTTCCGTTCCGTTTCTGTAGATACCATACCGGTGCCCGGCTCGGACGACCTGGTGGATGTTAACTACAGCGTCGAAGAGCAGCCTACCGGCAGTCTGTCTGCCTCTATCGGATTCTCCCAGGTTTCCGGGGTCATCCTGGGGGCGAATATTTCCGAGAACAACTTTTTCGGCACAGGCAAGCGGGTGTCCATTGGCGCCAACGTGAGCGATTCCATCAAGAGCGCCAACTTCTCCTACGAAGATCCCTACTACACCGTGGACGGCGTCAGCCGGGGCTTCAGCCTGTTCGCCCGGGAGACGGACTTTGAGGAGCAGGACATATCCTCCTACCTGCTGGACGAATACGGCGGTCGCCTGACCTTCGGTTATCCCATCGACCGCTTCACCCGCCTGAATTTCGGGGTGGGCTATACCCTGTCGAAGATCAAGCCCGGTGATTACACCGCAGACGAGGTGCTGCGCTTTATCGAGGAAGAAGGCAACGACTTCAACAACTACTTCCTCACTGGTTCGTGGCGCCGCAGCACCCTTAACCGGGGCATGCTGCCCACGGATGGTTACAGCCATACGCTGTCGGCCGATGTGGCAGTGCCGGGCAGTGACCTGACCTTCTATAAGCTGCGTTATCGGGGAGACAGCTTCTGGCCGCTGAATGAGCAGGAAACCTGGGCTATCCGTGCCCGTGGCGAACTGGGTTACGGTGATGGTTACGGTGACCGCTCCCAGATGCCGTTCTATGAGCACTTCTATGCTGGCGGTTATGGCTCGGTAAGGGGCTTCGAGGCCAACTCCCTGGGTAACCGTGTCGATACCAACAAGACCTGGACCGACGATGATGACCCGTTTGGCGGTAACGTCCTCACGGAGGGCAGCCTGGAGCTGATCGTACCGACCCCGTTTGCCGGCGACACCCGCAGCATGCGCACGGCATTCTTCCTGGACGCCGGCCAGGTGTTTGACACGGCCCGCGGCTTTGACCCGGAGTTTGGTGAAATCCGCGCCTCGGTAGGTGTCGGCTTCCAGTGGATTACCGTAGTTGGCCCGCTGGCGTTCAGCCTGGCGAAGCCAATTACCGACAAGAGCGGTGATGAGACCCAGATATTCCAGTTCTCGCTGGGACAGAGTTTCTGACGACCGCATGCCATGGGGCGATCGCGGTCTCAGCAATGAGGTGGCTTTTCAGGCAAAAAGAGCGTGGAAACCGCATGGCAGGACAGGAGGTAACACAATGGCTGGATTCAGGAAATTCGTGAAGTGTGCGCCGGGTGTGCGAGTGTTTGTGGCTGCCGTGGCGCTGGTGATGGCTATGCCAGCCCTGGCGGAAACCCGTATCGGCGTGGTTGACCTGCGCCAGGCGTTGTTTTCGTCTGACGATGCGCGGGCATTCAGTGATCAGCTGGAGCAGGAGTTCTCCGGTACCGAGGCCCAGGTTCGTGAGGCCCAGCAGGAGGCCCGCCGGCTGCAGGAACGCCTGCAGAAAGACGGTGCCATGATGAACGAAAGCGAGCGCCAGCAGCTGACGGCCGAGTTCCAGCAAAAGGCAGAGGCGTTCACTCGCCAGAAGCAGCAGCTGGATCAGACGCTGAATAGCCGTAAGCAGGCGTTCCTGGACCAGGCGCGTCCGGAAGTCGATGCCGCCGTGAAAGCGCTGATGGAAGAACACGACCTGGATATCATCCTGCCTTCCGAGGCAGTGGTTTCGGTCAAGCCGGAACTGAACCTGACCGAACAACTGCTGGAAAAGCTGAATCAGTAATATGCCTGCCAGGACCATCACGCTCGGGGAGATTGCCAGTGCACTGGGTGCCGAACTCAGGGGTGACCCGCACCTGGTCATTACCGGGTTGGCGACACTGGAGGCGGCGCAGCCGGATCAGCTGAGCTTTCTGGCCAATCCCTCCTACGGTCGTTACCTGGAACGCACCCGGGCAGGGGCGGTACTGGTTTCCCCGGCCATGGCCGACAAGGTACCGACCAATGTCCTGGTACTGGACGATCCCTACCTTGGGTACGCTCGTATCAGCCACGAGTTTGATACGTCACCGGCGCCGGTGGTCGGGGTGCACCCCACGGCGATTATCGATGAGTCGGTGACGGTCCCTGCCAGTGCCAGCATTGGACCCTACGTGGTCATCGAAGCAGGCGTCAGGCTGGGTGATGGGGTGGTCGTTGGCGCTCACTCCATTATTGGCGCCGGTTGTGTGATCGGTGACCAGAGTATACTGCGTCCGCGGGTTACCCTGGCCCACGGTGTCACCATGGGCAAGCGTTGCCATATCCTCAGCGGCGCCGTGATCGGTTCTGACGGGTTTGGCTTTGCCGTTCACAAGGGTGCCTGGCACCGCATCGCCCAGATAGGCGGCGTGACCCTGGGGGACGACGTGGAAGTGGGCGCTAACACAGCCATTGACCGGGGTGCCCTGGACGATACCCGCCTGGGCAACGGCGTCAAGCTCGACAACCTGGTGCAGATCGCCCACAACGTCCAGATTGGCGATCACAGCGCCATGGCGGGTAAGGTCGGTATTGCCGGCAGTACCCGCATCGGCAGCCACTGCATGTTTGGTGGCGCTGCCGGAATCAGTGGCCACCTGACCATTGCCGATGGCGTACAGGTAACGGGCATGTCGCTGGTTACCGGAGATATCCGTGAGCCGGGGGTGTACTCCTCCGGTACTGGTCACATGACCAATCGCGAATGGCGCAAGAACGCTGCTCGCTTCAGACAGCTGGACGCCATGGCGCGCCGGTTGAAGGAACTGGAAAAGATAATTGAGGGCTGAGGCCAATACCCGATGATGCAAATTGATGAAATAATGAACTTTCTGCCACACCGATACCCCTTCCTGCTGGTGGATCGAGTGGTGGAAGTGGAAGCCGGCAAGTCCATTGCCGGTTACAAGAATGTGACCTTCAATGAGCCGTTCTTTACCGGCCACTTCCCGGGTAAGCCCATTATGCCCGGTGTGCTGATCATCGAAGCCATGGCCCAGGTCTCGGGTATCCTCGGCTATGTTACCGCGGGTCGCTCTGCCGCGGATGGTTCTATCCACCTGCTGGCGGGTTCCAACAAGGCCCGTTTCAAGCGTCCGGTCGTGCCGGGAGATCAGCTGCGGCTGGAGTCTACCCTGTTGTCCAACAAGCATGGCATCTGGAAATTTGACTGTCGCGCGCTGGTGGATGGCGAGGTAGTCTGTGTTGCAGAAGTCATGTCGGCCGAGAGAGACGCTTGATGACTGAAAAGCACTGGACCGGTGTCCATCCCCAGGCAATCGTTGACCCTTCCGCCAAACTGGCTGACGGGGTCAGTGTGGGGCCGTGGAGTTACATCGGACCGGGGGTCGAGATCGGTGAAGGCACCGAGGTGCATTCCCATGTGGTGATCAAGGGCCCGACCGTGATCGGTCGTAACAACCGCATATTCCAGTTTGCCAGTGTGGGCGAGGACTGCCAGGACAAGAAGTACGCCGGCGAACCGACTACCCTGGTCATTGGCGACAACAACGTTATCCGCGAGAGCTGCACCATCCATCGTGGTACGGTGCAGGACCGGGGCGAAACCCGTATCGGCAGTGATAACCTGTTGATGGCCTATGTCCACGTGGCCCATGACTGCGTGATTGGTGACAACACGATTCTGGCCAACTGTGCGACCCTGGCTGGCCACGTAACCATTGGCGACTGGGCGATCCTCGGCGGTGGTACCATGGTGCACCAGTTCTGCCATATCGGGGCCCACAGCATGAGTGGCGGGGGCAGCATCGTCCTGAAAGATATTCCCGCCTACGTGATGGCCAGTGGCCAGTCGGCCAGCCCCCATGGCATCAACACCGAAGGGTTGCGTCGTCGTGGCTTCAGCAAGGAGGTGCTGGCCGAGCTGCGCCGGGCCTACAAGATTATCTACCGTCAGGGCCTCACCACAGCCCAGGCACTTGAGGAGCTGGAGAAGGCGTGGCCCTCCCTGTCGGAAATGCAGCCCCTGATGGAGTCCCTGCGCATCGCCGACCGGGGCATCGTCCGCTAGGTCGTCCGGTGACTTCCGCCGACGTTTCCGTTACTGAGCAGCCTTCGTTGGTGCCCGGGGTTATTCACCGGGCACCGGTCACCATTGCCATGGTGGCCGGCGAGGCCTCCGGGGATATTCTCGGGTCTGGCCTGATTCGCTCCCTGCGCAAACGCTATCCCAATGCCCGGTTCGTGGGTATCGGTGGCGAGGAAATGATTGCCGAAGGCTTTCATTCCCTGGTTCCCATGGAGCGTCTATCGGTGATGGGACTGGTGGAGGTGCTTGGCCGGCTGCGTGAACTGTTTGCTATCCGTGCCCGCCTGATGAACTACTTGCTGACCACGCCGCCGGACGTGGTCATTGGCATCGACTCACCGGATTTTACCCTGGGTGTGGAAGAGCGCTGCCGCAAGGCGGGCATACCCACCGCCCATTACGTCAGCCCCTCAGTCTGGGCCTGGCGCCAGAAGCGTATTTTTCGTATCGCTCGCTCCGTTGACCTGATGTTGACCTTGCTGCCCTTCGAGGCCCGCTTCTATGAGGAACACCAGGTGCCAGTGGCCTTTGTGGGCCATCCCTTGGCGGAGCGTGTGTCGATGGAAGTGGACACCGCCGGTGCCCGGGACGCCCTCGGGCTCGACCAGGACAAGCCAGTGTTGGCGATACTGCCAGGCAGCCGGGCCGGGGAGGTGGAACGACTGGGCGGCCTTTTCATGGAAACTGCCCGAAAGTTGCAGGCGGTACACCCGGACCTACAGTTGGTGGTGCCCTGCGTAAATCGTGAAAGGGAGGTGCAGGTCAGGGCATTGGCCGATGCCCTGGATGTAAAACTGCCGCTGACAGTGGTCAGGGGCCGATCCAGGGAAGTGATGGCGGCCGCAGACGTCGTTCTGCTGGCTTCCGGAACCGCCACCCTGGAAGCCATGCTGCTGAAAAAGCCCATGGTGGTGGGCTATCGCCTGAGTAACCTCAGTTATGCGTTGGTATCTCGCCTGGTGAAAGTGCCCTGGGTGTCCCTGCCCAACCTGCTCGCGCAGGAGGAACTGGTCCCGGAATTGTTGCAGGATAACGCCACGCCAGAGAAACTGGCTGCAGCCGTACTGGAGCGGCTGGACAATCCAGCGGAGCGGGAGCGGCTGCATGAGGCCTTCACTCGCTTGCACCACATGCTGCGTCGCAACGCTGACGAGCGTGCTGCCGAGGCGGTGTCCGCATTGATCGAAAAGGAAAGACGCTGATGGCCGCTAAAGCTGTACTGCCTCCGTTCGAATGCCAATACCAGGGCTGGAAGCTGGCTGGTGTCGACGAGGTAGGTCGCGGTCCCCTTGCAGGGCCAGTGGTGACTGCAGCCGTCATACTGCACCCGGACCGTCCCATCAAGGGCCTGGCGGATTCCAAGAAACTTACCGAAAAGCGCAGGGAGGCGCTGTACGACGAAATCATTGAAAAGGCTGCTGCCTGGAGCCTCGGCCGCTGCGAAGCGGACGAGATCGACCGCCTCAACATATTCCAGGCCACCCTCGTGGCCATGGAGCGTGCCGTAGCGGGGCTATGCGTCCCGCCGGAATACGTGCTGGTAGACGGCAACCGCTGCCCCAACTGGCACTGGCCATCCGAACCCGTTATCAAGGGCGATGGCCGGGTTGCCGCCATCAGTGCTGCGTCTATCCTGGCAAAGGTTACCCGTGACCGGGAAATGGTCGCCATGGAAGAAATCTATCCTGGCTATGGCCTGGCGGGCCACAAAGGCTATCCCACACCCGTACACCTGGAGGCATTACAGCGCCAGGGCGTCACCCCCATTCATCGCCGCTCATTCCGCCCGGTCCAGGAGGCACTGGAGGCGTTCGGGGTCTGGCAGGGTGAACAGGCTGGTATTGCTGACATCCACGGGGAAGAACTGCATTGGCCGGAGGACCTTTTCGAGAAGGTCTGAAACCACCCCCCGACTGGTGTAAGCTCAGGGTGTCACGGTGTACCTTGGTCAGGAAGCCAGCCCATGTGCGGTCGTTATAACGTCACAGATTCGCCAGAGGTCCAGGAACTGATGGGGCAACTGGGCTTGCCGGGCATTGCGCCGCGCCCCCAGTTGAACGTCCCCCCGGGCGGTATTGGTGAGTTTGTTATGGAAGCTGGTGGAGATCGTTACCTTGAACCGGGTATCTGGTCGCTATTGATCGAGCCCCGGCCGGAGGGGCATGGCTACCGGCCAAATCCGAAGTTCCATACCTTCAATGCGCGCAGTGACCGACTCACCAGCAGCCCGCTCTGGAAGAAGGTCTATCCCTCCCACCGCTGTATTGTGCCGGTCAGCGGCTTCCATGAATGGCAGGGCAAGCAGGTCTACAACATCCACCCGCAGGGGGAGGCCACCGCCCTGGCCGGGCTATGGCAGTCGTGGCATTTTGGTGAGGAACAGGTGAGCTCTTTCACCGTCATCACCTTGCCGCCACACCCGAGGTTCAGTCACATTCACCCCACGAGCATACCGTTGATGCTCCGGCCGGAGGACTTCGACCTGTGGCTGGACCCGGACTTTCATCATACCGATGCCTTTGCACACCTGATGAAGACACATATCCCGGCGCCGTTGGTGTGTGAGCCGGTCAGGGGTACCAGGGACCTGAAACCCGTCGCAGAGGGCGAAGTGCTTCCGGCAGATTAGGCATTGAGAAAGAGCCAGAGAATGGCGCTACCCAGTGATTGGGGGGTGAAAGGAGAGAGCAATGACCAGATCCAGGTTGTGGTACGCTTCTTAAACCAGTACTTTGCAACCGTAAATAGATCAGCGCGGCGGACGTCTGTTTCCTGGAACTGAGTCAACGGTCCCGTTCCTCACGAGGAACGGGACCTGCGCTGCAACACCTATAATTCAATATTCACTTGATGGCTATCGGATTCACCATCATCTGTACGGCACCCTTAACTTTGGGTTGCCCCAGAACGAACATGAATTCATGCACATTATCTTTGGCTAGTTCAGCCGTATTCATGTTTTCAAGAATATAGACGCCATTCTTGGCCAGCAGGGTCTGATGAACTTCGAATACGCCGGTACCTTCTTCAAAGGGGATGACTTCCAGGCCCCAGTTATCAGCACCGATGGCAACGACGCCCTGATCAGCCAGATATTCAGCGCCATCGACACCTAGTCCCGGCTGAGCCTTGCCAAATCGTTCATTATCCTCCCCTACCAGACTGAGCCAGCCCGTGTGGAAGAGGACTACATCCCCCTCCTGAATCTTCACACCTTGGGCTTCCGCTGCAGCGCGGATTTCTTCGCGGTTGAAACCCTGCCCCTCGGTGAGCATGTCCTGGCCGAAGTGTTTCGTCATGTCCAGAAGCACGCCACGGGTGACGATAGGAGGAATACCTTCTGTGCCCAGCTTCTTCAAGCCATCAACAGCTACGATGTCCTCAGCTGCCAGCCCGTTGTAATGTTTGTGATCGATGCCGATGTGGCCGAAGCCATCGATCTGACTGCCAATGCCCAGCCAAGTATGAAGAACGTCATCCGTGCTGGTCAGCTTGGTTGGCCCGATAGCCTGACCGCCGGCCCTGGGCTCCATCACGGTGATGTCAAAGAAGCGCGTGCCATACGCAGGGAAGTCACGATTTAGCTCAACACCCAGGGAGTAGGCCTTGCCTTCAGTGACCAGGCGTGTCGCTTCCAGGATACGATCTGCGGACAGGTAATTGGCGGCACCAATCGTATCGTCGTCGCCCCACTTGGAAGTCTGCCAGTCCTCGTTCGCAACCGCGCCCGGCGCGATTGCGGCGATTAAAGTACCTGAGACGATTGTTGCCAGAAGTGGCTTTATTATTGCTCTCATGGGATCTGCTCCATCATGTGGTTTTTGTTGGGGAATGCTGGCTGCTTATGATTTGTATCAGTGATGCAGCACATGTCGGCTCATTTCCATTTACTGATGAAATCCACTGCGGCAGCATTGACCTCTTTTGGGTCTGAGGCACTCAAGAAGTGCTGGCCACCCTCAACAACTTTTAGCTGCGCATCCTTCGACCCGGTGAAGCGGGCGATGCCGTTTTCGGCGTTGGCAACGGAGTAAACCGAGTCCGCAGTGCCATGAATCCACAGCACCGGACAGGTAAGGCTGTTAAGCCGTGCCAACAAGCTGTCCCGGTCGCGCAGGTTGATCGAGCAAATCCGCAGACGCTCACGGCCGGCATCTCCGGAATAGTTCCTGCGGTAGACGTCCAGCCAGAAGGCCCGGTCCTCGTCTGATACCGAGTCGCCCAGGCCGGCGTCGAGCACGCCAATAACGAATTCATCCGGTACCACCCAGTCGTCGGGGACGGATTCAGCCAACGCGTCAATGGCTGGCGTACAGAACTCGGTGCCATCCCAGCAGCCGAGCGCCTGGCTTTGCTGGCTTTCGCGGTCCATGGACGTGCCCAGCGGAATAATGCCCTTGATTCGGTCCGGCGCGAGCATGGCGGTTTGGGTAACAATCCAGCCCCCTTGGGATGTGCCCATTGCGAAGGCCTGGTCAATGCCCAGTGCATCCAGCACCTGCAGGTTGGCGATCGCGCTGTCCCAATAGGTGAACTGGCGGTAGGTGGGGTGGGTTTTGCCGTGGCCGTATGGCTCGATGGCCAGGAGGTTGGCCACCTTCAAAAGTTCCTCGTCAGCGAATTGTGGCCTGAACAACTCAGCCGAGGTGGTAAACGAGTTATTCAGGATCAGTGTCGGGAGCGATGGATCGTAGGGCTTGCCAAAGCGGTAACCCACAGTGGAGCCACCGAGGTGGGGGATATCGACGGTTTGGGTGGTGTCAGTCATTGACCAATCCTTTTGTTATTAATATCAGAAAGGAAATATCGAGACATTTGTTACAGCTGGGCGTGGGAGTAAATGCCCAATTCAGTCAAAGCTACAATGGGCTGGAAGTCAAACCCGGGCGGGTGGCAGCCGGTTATTGCGCCGGGGTGCCGAGTGGGAGTTCTTCTGATTGTACTGAAGAAGGGCCGTCCCCGGCGATCACATCCGGGGACGGCTGAGCAGTGTTACTCCTGCCGACGGTAGGGATCCTGGTTATAGGCCTTTACCTCGGCGCGGGCGACCACATTATGGTGGACCTCGTCCGGTCCGTCTGCCAGTCTCAGGGTGCGCTGCTTGGTATACATGTCGGGCAGCTCTGACCACTGGCTGACGCCGGTGGCGCCGTGGATCTGGATCGCTTCGTCGATAATCTTGCAGACTTTCTCTGGCACCATGGCCTTGACCATGGAGACCCAGACGCGAGCTTCCTTGTTGCCAAGCACATCCATCGCCTTGGCGGCCTTGAGGACCATCATGCGCATGGCTTCAATTTCGATCCGCGCGCGGGAAATGGTTTCCATGTTCTTGCCCAGATCCAGGATCGGGCGACCGAAGGCTTCTCGGCTCTGACCGCGTTCGATCATCAGGTCCAGCGCTTTCTCGGCGGCGCCGATGGAGCGCATGCAATGGTGGATGCGACCCGGGCCCAGCCGCAGCTGTGAAATCTCGAAGCCGCGGCCTTCACCCCACAGTATGTTCTCTTTGGGGACCCGTACATTCTCGAGTGTGATGTGCATGTGGCCATGGGGGGCGTCGTCGTGGCCGAACACGTGCATCGGGCCGACCACAGTCAGGCCCGGCGCATCCATGGGGACCAGGATCTGGGACTGTTGACGCCAGGCCTCGGCATCCGGGCTTGTCTTGACCATGCAGATCATGATCTTGCAGCGGGGATCGCCGGCGCCGGAAATGTAGTACTTTTCGCCGTTGATGACCCATTCGTCGCCTTCCAGTACCGCGCTCGTTTCAATATTGCGAGCGTCCGAAGAGGCCACATGGGGCTCGGTCATACCGAAGCAGGAGCGAATCTTGCCTTCCAGCAATGGCTTAAGCCACTGCTCTTTCTGCTCGGGGGTACCAACCCGTTCCAGTACTTCCATGTTGCCGGTGTCCGGCGCGGAGCAGTTGAGGGTCTCCGAAGCCAGGGGGTTCTTGCCCAGCTCCACCGCCAGGTAGGCATAGTCGAGGTTGGACAGACCTTCACCGGTTTCGGCGTTGGGCAGGAAGAAGTTCCACAACCCGGCTTCCTTGGCTTTCTGCTTCGCGCCCTCAAGCAGCTCGAGCTGGCCGGGAGCGTAGCTGAACCGGTCTGCGCGGCCTTGGCCCAGGCGCTCGAATTCTTCCAGAATGGGGTCGACATTGTCACGGATATGTTGCTTGACGGCCTCAAGCAATGGCCGGGATTTTTCCGACATGGTGAGGTCGTTCATTTCTGCTGGCGTGGTAGTGATGTCCACGGGGGCTTCTCCTTGTTGTAGTGAGCTTTCCAGACTCGGGGTTGAGGGTGCTTTCCGACAGTTTACGGATTGCCTTCTGTTATTCTTCGTCCAGGTTCTGGCAGAGCCGATGCAGACTCTTGTGGTCCACAATATCAATCAGGCGGGACATAGGTCAGCTAACGCTAAAGGGCAGACCGGGAAGTGTCAATAATAAAACGAGCGGTCGCTCTATTGCTATTGCTCGGTGGTGCGCCCGGGAATGAGTTGAGCTCTTTGTATCGGCTTTCCAGCTTTACCAACCTCAGGGTAGGCGGTCTTGATACCACAGCGGCACTTTTTTCATCGTCTGCGATGGGATGCGCCCAGGAATCACACCAACGAGAAACAAAAAAGGCAGACCAGTAACTCACGGATCTGCCTTTCTTTTATAGGGTAGCGGGGAGCAGTTACACGCCCAACACGTTCAACCAGATTTTGATTGCTACCGTCTGATACTCCTGCATCAGACTGATCATCCTGAGTCGTTGCTTGCTGGCGACAAGCTCCTCGGGTAACAGTGGGTCGCGAATAATCTGACGAATGACGGACCGACCGAAGACCAGAGATTCCGCTGCGGCTGCTTCTGGTGACAGGCTTTCCAATCTCCTCAATTGATTGGACACCTGATCGACCAACCGTTTGTAGTCCCGGAGCAGGGCTTGCCTATCCCACAGTGACCTTGCTGCCTGCTCGTCCTGATCTGAAAAACCTTGAATCTCGAACACATGCGCTTCAGCAGCCAGACCCAGCCCCTACAGGTCCTTGCGCAGGACCTTGATGCCACCAACCAGGTTATCCGGGCGAACACTGAGCCCCTCAAACAGTCTCTCGAACCCTCGAAGCTTCATTGATCGTTCGTGAGCTCGCCACTGTGTCTTGTTCCGACGCGGTACCCCGCTATCCAGGATGCCCACCCATCCACCGTGCCATCATTACCGTTCTTCGGCCGGAGGATCATGAGGGCGAACTGCTTGGTTCATGTGGCCAGCCCTGTGTGGATGCTGAACTGCGCCTGATTGATGAGTCTGGAAACGATGTGCCGCATGTTGAGCCCGGCGAAATTGCCGTAAAGGCCCCCTCTATGATGAAAAGGTATTACAACGCCGATCAGCTGAACGCTGAAATGTTTACTGACGACGGCTGGCTCCGTACGCGGGACGTGGCGATTATGGACGAGCGCGGCTTCTTGCACATGAAAGACCGTACCTCCGATATGATCATCACCGGCGGCTACAACGTCTACCCACGGGAGGTCGAGGATGTCCTTATGGAACATCCTGCGATTGCCGAGTGTTCCGTCGTTGGCACCAAAGATGAAAAATGGGTCGAGGCGGTGACCGCGGCTATTGCGCTCAAGCCCGGTCAGGAAGTTACCGAGGCAAAGCTCATCGACTTTGTCAGCGGGCGCCTGGCCTCCTACAAGAAACCAAGAAAGGTCGTCTTCGTGGACAGTGTGCCGAAGACGGCGGTTGGAAAGCTGAACCGCAAAGCTTTGCGGGATATGCTGGCGGGCTAGCCACCACTCGGTTCTGGGGAGGTTACTAACCTTGACGGCCCGGGCCATCATTGGCTCGGGCGGGTCTTCGCTCAGTTCGATTTGTTGGTGAAATCGACAGCGGCGGTATTCAATCCGTTCAAATCTGACGCACTCAAGAAGTGCTGCCCACACTCAGCCTATGACTGTCACCAAGTCAAACTGCCAAAGCCGCTAAGGCTTGGAACAAGGCATGGCGGGCGTTCGCGGCTCCCCAAAAAGGGCGGCAGCCCACCGGGGCGGTAGGTTTTCCAGTAAGCGACCGTTTCTGTCGCTCTGGTCGCTTAATCTGACGACACATCTTGAGGGAGTGCGATCTGCAACAGAAAACAGATCAGCCCGACAAGACAGTGCCGCCAGATTCAAGGAGACAGAACATGCTGGATACCATCCGATCCTGGGTGAACGAGACCAATCTGCACTTCGCAACCTCCAGGCGCCCATGCACGGAGTTCAAGGAGCTGTTTGCCGGTTATTTCCCTGAAAGTTTCCTCGCCCGGAGCTACTACGTCGAAGTGCCCGAAGTACCGTTGCCACCGCAAGAGTATGTTTCGCAGGCAGGCCTGGATGACCTGTTTGACCGAAGTGTTGCAGGCCTGACTCTGGATGACACCTATTACCTGACGCCCTCAGCGGCCAATAACCTGCGAATTCATTTCCATGAACTGGTCCATGTGGCCCAGTGGCAGCAGCTTGGCTATCGCAACTTCATCTCTCGTTACCTGGAAGAAATTTCTATTTACGGATATGACCAGATGCCCCTGGAGCGGATGGCCTATGACCTTGATGCCCGGTTTGTTGCTGGCGGGCCGGTTGTGGATGTTCGTCAGACCGTCCGCAAACTCCTGGAAGACAACGCTACGGACGTCAGTTTGTGCAGGAATGATGGGCTAGAATAGCAATGTCGAAGCGAACCCAAGGCTGGAAGGTTGGATGCCTCTGTCCGGCTCTGTATCAACGGTAGGCGAGGATAGCGAAGTAATACTGCAGCATTGCTGCCCTCGTGCACGGTGCCGTTGAAAAGACGGTTAAATCCGTGTTGTGGGCAGGAATGCCTAAAATGGCGGTACCAGTAATTGTGGTCTGATAGCTTTTCGCTTATCTGATCCACCAGGGTAGAAAAAGAGCTGGTGCAACCAGCAATATCGGAATCTTCACCCATACCGGGAAGGCCTCCCACTCCTCCCAGCCCTCGACATGGTCGTTGAAGTAGCTGATACACAACATGGAGGCTGCAATCCAGAGCACCACATTCAGGACGAAAAGGCTAAAGATCATCGCACACCTCGCTTGATGGTGAACTGGAAAGTCATGGCATTGTGCTCACTGATCGTCAGCACGTGGATGGTAACGACGTCCTGGCTACGGTTCAGGTTGAGACGTTCCACCACCGGGTTTTCATAGCGTAATTCAATCATCCAGCGGTTATAGAAATGCTTCACCGCAGCGGTCAGGTCTCCGGTATTGGTAAGCAGTTCACAACGAATCATCGCGTCGGGTGAATGAGGCTGCTGATGGACCTGTGAATAAGGACTGAAAACCGGATCGTCGTGAATAAGTGCGTTATAAATCTCATGCTGGAAACCGAGCATGGTCGACGCGAAATCGTAGGACTGGGGGGTGAATCCATGTTCGACCAGAAGGTGGGTAAAGTCTGAGTGATTCAGGGTTACTCTCCTTTGCTTGCTGATTTGTCGGAAGCTTTACTTGGTATGGGGAAGAATCTAGCATGACGTTACGACATTTTATGTCGCCTATGGTGTCGTATAGATCATGCAAGGAATCTGCTATGTCCAACACCGCCGTTCGCTATCTCACCATGCTCCGGATGGTGCCCCGTTACCCGAAGTCGATCACTACACCCGAGCTTGCGAGCCGGCTGGAGGGGCGGGGATTCTCGGTGACCATGCGCTCCATCCAGCGGGACCTGGAAAAACTGAGTGCAGATTTCCCGCTCTTGGTGGATGAAGATTCCCGCCCTTATCGTTGGTCATTCGACCGGGATGCCACCATGGACATTATCCCGGCGCTGGACCTACCTGCAGCACTCACGTTTGAGCTTGCCAGGGCTTACCTTTCTCCCATGCTGCCTCCGAGAGCCCTCTCCCACCTGAAGCCGCATTTCGACGAGGCTCACCGCACCCTGCTCCGGGAGAAGAATCCGCTTGGCCAGTGGCCAAATCGGGTAAGGGTTATCAACCGTGGCCTTGGTGGGCAACGCCCGTCGATAGATGCCGATGTACTGGAAGCGGTGACGGAAGCCCTGCTGCGGGAATACCAATGTCAACTGACTTACCAGGCCCGGAACTGGCCAGAGCCGGAAGAAATCGTGGTGCACCCATATGGGCTAATCTTCCGCGACCCGAACGTCTATCTCATCGGTACTATCGAAGGCCGGGAAGGGATTCGCCAGCTGGTTCTGCACAGGGCGACTGAGGGGGCGGTCGTGGAAGAGCCAACGGTTCGCCCGGATGACTTCGACCTGGATCTGTACATCCGCTCCGGTGCCATGGGGATTCTCAAGTCAGAGGAACCGGTATACCTCAAGCTGCGCTGCGACAGGCCGGTGCTGAATCACTTGATTGAATCCCCATTGGGCTTTGATCAGCTGACCAGCGAGCTTGACGACAAGAGCTTCGAGATTGCCGTTACCGTGGGCGATACCCAGGACCTGCGATGGTGGCTGACGGCCCAGGCCGTCCATTGCGATATTCTGGAGCCCGCGTGGCTGCGGCAGGAGATCGAGGCTACGCTGGAGCAGGGGCTAAGGCGAGTCCGGCAGGATCCGTAACCTCTTTCCGGGCCTCCAAAACTCTGCAGTAATCGGCTGGGAGAGGTGGATTATCCGAGACGCCGCAGCGCCTCTTCCCGGGCAACATTCCAACTGGCATCGTCCGTAGGTAACCCATTGGCACCAAGCGGAGGTACTCCAAGCTTTTCGCGGCGTGAATTTACCTCGGCGGTATAGTCCGCACTCATGGGATTGATTCCCTGGCGGCGGTCATTGGCGTCAGCAATGGAGTCCATCATTGCGTCGTACTCTTCCGGAAACAGCTCGAAATGAATCTTGTTGATCATCTCCTCGAGCTGGTCCAGCTTGCGGCTTTCTTCCTCAGATAGTCCTTTGCGTTCCTCGATGCGCTTCTTGAGCATTTCTTGTTCAGCACGGTTCATCAGTTTCTCCCTGATCATTAGTCGGTTCAAATGATAGAACATCAGTGCGACGCCTTGTGTCGCAACCGACCGATATATTGCCGAGGATGGCAGACGAAGGGTACATTTTCCCAATGTAAACAAGAGTTACATTTGATTGGAATTAGCCCTAAATTCAAGCACTATTGCTTAAAATACGAATTAACTGCAGCCTAACCTTTCGTAACCACCAAAACAGGCTGAGCAAGAACGACCTACCAGGCAGGGATGAATGATGTACGACCTGATCGGCGATATTCATGGCCACGCAACCGAACTCAAAGCCCTCTTAACCAAGATGGATTACCGCGAAACAGACGGTGTGTGGCAGCACCCGGAGCGCATAGTCATCTTCCTGGGGGATTTCGTTGATCGCGGACCGGAGCAGGTGGAAACCGTTACCATTGCCCGTAACATGGTCGAGGGCGGCCAGGCTCTGGCTGTGATGGGCAACCACGAGTTCAACGCGGTGACCTGGGCCACGGCTGACCCGCAAAACCCTGGTGAGTCTCTCCGCCCCCATATCGATAAAAACCTGAAACAGCACAGAGAATTTCTGGAACAAGTTGGCGAGGGTAGCGAACTACACCACAGCATGATTGAGTGGTTCAAAACCTTGCCGGTTTATCTGGATCTACCGGAATTCCGCGTAGTCCATGCATGCTGGCACCCGGGACACCTGGCGGCGATCGCCGATTACACCGATTCAGACAACCGGCTGCTGCCGGGTGCCTGGGAAGCGGCAAGCCAAGAGGGTTCAGCGGCTTATGAGGCGATTGAAACCCTGCTTAAAGGCCTGGAAGTGCCGCTACCGGGAGATCACCACTTTTTTGACAAATATGAGCAAAAGCGCACCAATATCCGCACAAAATGGTGGCGGCAGGGTGAGTTAACCTACCGTGACTTGGCCATGGTACCCGGAAATGTAATCAACCAAATTCCCCATGAACCGGTGGCAGCACACGTTTTGCCGGGGTACGACGGCAAGAAGCCGGTGTTTGTCGGGCACTACTGGATGTCCGGAAAGCCGGCGCCTTTGAGTAAGCACGTAGCATGCCTTGATTACAGCATCGCGGGTGACAATGGTGGAAAGCTCTGTGCTTATAGGTGGGGTGGGGAGAACGAACTCACCGAGGCAAGTTATTGCTACGTCAGTCGCCACAGGTCATAAAAATTCAATCAAAAATAGGAAATAGAAATGGATTTTGTCAGTTTGCTTTCGCATCTACTTCCTGACTTTACTGCCTTAGCAAATGGCACACCGCAAGGTCTGGCAACGCTTTTTTGGCTGTTGATGATTTTCATATTCGTGGTTGCAGTCATTGCCGTCACGCGCCATTTTTTGCGTTTCAAAGGCAGGTTAAGCTCACTCAAAACCCTCATTGCTGATCAAGATAAACAATCACTTGCGAGCAGCCGTCGTGAAGTTTTGCAAAAAGCTCTGGGGTTAAAAAAAGAGGATGTTGGCAAGGTGTGGCGGGAGTTTGATGAAAGCCTGGTAATTTCAGGTGATCAAAAGGCGCTATTCAACACCTTGGATGCTGATCATTTCTTTAATGCGAGAACGCTTGCTCCTGGTCTTACAGGAAGTCGTCTACTTGCCGCGACGCCAAGCTTTTTAGTGGCAATCGGTGTACTCGGTACTTTCGTCGGCTTAACGGTCGGTCTGGATAGCTTGAATTTGAGTTCTCGCTCCGACATCCCCGAACTTCGTGATGGCATTGATCGACTCATTCAGGGGGCAACTGTTGCCTTTATGACCTCTGTCTGGGGTGTTGGTCTTAGCTTGCTACTCAATATGATTGAAAAGTTTATGGAGCGCTCTGCATTATCGAAAATCAAGTCGATACAGCAAGAAATTGACTTTCTCTATCCAAGAATACCGGCAGAGCAGTCTTTGGTGCACATTGCTGATAGTAGTCGGGAAAGCAAGGAGGCATTACAGGAACTCCATGAGCGTATAGGTGACAGGTTACAGGAAAGTATCAAAGGCGTTTCCGATTCGATGGAGGAGGCGTTTAGCACCGCGTTGAACAAGATCATGGCACCTGCTATCGAGTCTCTGGTTAACAATGCAAGCCAGCAGTCAACTCAGATCCTCGAGCGATTGGTCGGCGATTTCGTTGAGGGTGTAAGCGGTGCAGCGAGAAACCAGGGGGCATTGCTGGAACAGGCGGCCTCGGATGTGAATACTGCCGTCACAGACATGAGCTCCCAGCTTGAAGAACTCTTTACGAAACTTAACGAACAACAAGAAAGACAGCTTGAAAGTTCTCGCCAGCAGGCCGGTCGTTTTGATGCGCAGATAGCTCAGGTTGCGGACTCTGCCTCAAGCAGTCAAAAGGCGCTCGAGGACAAATTCGGTCAGTTGATGGCAAGCTTTACGGAAAAGGTGGAGGCACAGCTGGAGGCTGCCGACCAGCGAGCTGAGCGGGCATCAGAAGGGTCTTTGAAGCGCGAGCAGCAAATGGAACAAATGTTTGCGGGCCTGACAGAGCGAATGACGGAGAGCCTCAAGTCACAGATCGAAGCGGCAGATGAGCGAGAAAATCGCAGACAAGAACGCTTCAGGGAGCAGAGTGAGCAAGTCGCTGATCAGCAAAAACGTCTGCTTAACGAGATTGCAGAGTCTGTTAAAACAACTCAACAACAAAGCATTGAGTTGGCCGACCAGCATCGAGAGACCCTTGAACAGCTCGCCAAGGTGACAAGTTCGATATCCGAGAGCAGCAAACATCTGGACAGCAGTTCGAATCAGCTCGGCCTTCTCAGTTCTCAGGTAAAGCAAGCAACGGATGTTTTGGGCACAAGGATGTCTGAGGTTCTGTCTGTCATAGAGTCGGCTGGCGAACAGAATGGAATTCTCTCTGATCGTTTGAGCGAGCAATCAAGATTGCTTGAAGGCTTGCAAATGTCGATTCGCGAGAGCGTTGAGCAGTACGGCAATGCCGCAAAGCTAACCAACGAAGGTTTCGCAGAGCTCAAACAGCATCAGCAGGAATGGTTGAGATCAATAAAGACCGAATTCAGCGGACTATCCGAGAATCTGGCCGGGCAGGTCTCTGAAATCGAAAAGCAGGCAGAATCCTGGCTCTCCAGCTACTCCTCACAGGTGAATCAGCAAATCGAAGACCGCATGGAAAAATGGAATGACAGTTCCCGAGCCTATGCAGATTCAATGCTCCGAGTCGTAGAGAATATGAACAGTATTCTCGATGAGTTGGAGGCGCGCTAATGGCATTGCTCCGTTCTTCGAAGCATGTGTCGGTGGATGAAGAAAACCCATACTGGATGTCCTTCTCCGACATTATGTCTGGGTTACTTGTGATTTTCATCCTGGCCTCAGTGATTTTGATTCTTCAATTGATGGAGCTGCGGGAGCAAGCAGAACAAGAGCGGGAACGTTTACAGGACCAAGTCGTAGAGGTTGAGGAGGAAATTAAACTGCTTCGAAAGGCGGAAGAGGTTAGAAAAAATATACTAACAGAGGCCGCAGAAATCCTCCAAAAACGGGGTATTCAGGTAGAAGTCAGTGAAAATAGCACCGTTCTCAGGATTCCAAACCAGTTACTGGGATTTGATACCGGCGCGGACCAAATCGGACAACAATATCAGGATACTGCCCATGAAATAGGAGAAGTGCTTCGACAACTGATCTCCCAGGAAAATCGCTCAGACTATTTAGACACAGTTTTCGTCGAAGGACACACCGATAGCCGGCCTTTTAACGGGAGGCTCTGCGGAGAGAAGGGCAATTGGTGCTTGTCGACCTTCAGGGCCATCTCGTTATGGCAATTCTGGGAACGTGCACTTCCAACCGGGGCCAAGCTTAGCAGTCTGACGAATGGTGAAGGAAAACCGCTATTTTCTGTAAGTGGTTATGCAGAAACCCGGCCGGTGGTAGAAAACCAACGAACCGAGGATGATTACAGTAAGAACCGCCGTATCGATATCCGGTTTACAATACGGCGGCCCAGCAGTGAGGACTACGAGAAGGTCCGTGATAAGGTGGAACTGACTCGATGAGGCTACCTCGGCTTCCAGAGCTGAAAATGGAGTGGCCGGATTTGGTCGAATCCGATTGGGCCACGCTTATTGCTAAAACAGAAACGTTTGCCCAATCCATGGGTGGTGGTAGCGCTTTTGACTCGATGTGCGAGCGCATTACCAAGGCGATACGCCGTGGTGACTTCAATGATATCTATGATGTGCTAGAGAAGAGGATCGGAGGTCGGGCGTTAACCTGGTTGTGGTGCAATGACTCAGAAATCCGACAGCTCAGTTGCAGAGCATCTGTACTACGTACTTTGGTTGATCTTCAGAAGCCGAGACTAACGCGCACGACATTTCTCCAATTATGCCGGTTGTACTTCCAGGAGTTCGACCAGTTGGAAAGTCTGGAAGAGGGGCTTTTTGGGAATTTGGAGTCTGTTCTTGGGAACCAGAGTCAGAAAATGCCGCGGTATAAAAATGTGCAGGTGTCCAAAGATCCGATTGTTTCGATACAAGAGAATATTGATTGGATCCTCGGTATCAATGGGCCCGCTCGCTTGTCTCAACTGGCTCGTGATAACGGCGAAGAGCTTGAACAGAAGTTTTCGGTACTTGGATTGGTAGGTTATGACGATGGACGATATGGAGACCTTTGTCGCGCTCATTACTACTTAGAGACTCTTAAAGACATAGAGGTTGGCCACTGGGATCCCATTTTTGATGAGTTGTTGAAGCCATCTGTCAATCGGGCCCCGTTCGGTGATGGCAAGCGAATAGGTCATGTTGCGCTTGAGGTGATCATAGATCGAGCTGGCCGCGAGGTTTCGGAAGACTGGCAGGATTTTGTCCTGGGAATTGCGGGTGATCCTCGTATTAAGAGCTCTGCGGCCAGTTATCAGGAATGGTGGAAGCCTCTGGGTAATGCGCGCGTCGAAAAAGTGAGGGGCTGGCTTTCCAGAGAGGATCTCAAACTCTTTTTGCAGGCGCTGGAGCAGTATGGAATTGAGAGTAGAAAGGCAGATCTGCAGCGAATGTTTCCAGCCCGTAGACGGTTCCTGGAAGGGCTCTATAATCAGAACCTGATTCGCAACACCCGCCTGATGCTTGGACGGGCTGCAGAAGAAGTTGTTAAGAGGCTTTTGGGAGACGATATCAAAACCAATTTCGCCACATTGGACGGGGTGCTCTCTGATAAAGCGATTATCTACGTTGACTGTGGAGATTTTTATCTTGTAGAGGGGTCGCATAACTTCAAGATCTGGGTATATCTTGCCCCGCCAGGGAAAATCGTTCCGTCTTATGATTTCTCATCCTTTACTCATGGTGAGCTAACCCATCTAACGCCTGCTCAATATCGTGCAATGTATGACTTACCTTTGGAGGCTGTGACTCATAATAGGAGCTGGCAGTCCAAGGTAATTAACTTTCTATCGGAACATGGCATTGAGCTAGATATCGAATCACTGCTGAGTCCAGAAGATTACCGGGGTCACCTCTCCATATACGGATACCCCGTAGTAGAAACTCCAAAAGCAAGGGTCCCAGAACCGAAGGAATTGCCGGGCCATCTGAATGTGCTAGCCCCATCTCAGGTTCAGAAGCGTTCACCTCCGACGTTTGAAGAGTTATTTGCAGAGAGGTCTCCGGCCAATGCTGTCGATAGATTTTTACGAGGTCGACCAAGCGTGCCTCATTCCGAGCGCAGGAGCACTTCTCGACACCGGGAACCCAGCCCTCCGCATTCGAATGGTCTCTCCGATCAACATAAAACGGTACTTGGTTACCTGGCTCACAATCCAAATGTGAAAGCACGGCATGTTGCGGCGCTACTTGGTTTTCCTCTTAAAGAGATCGTTGCAATGTTTGCAGGCCCCCTGGCGCCCTATGTCGAAAGGAAAGACATGCATACCTGGGTAATAAAGTCGGAATTCATCAACAAGTTTAAATAAAGAGGATTTCTATGGGCCTGTTCGACCTTTTGCGTTCAATGGTGTCTGGGGAAAAAGAGGATGTTTCCGGGCAGGCGGGCTTTGATTTACGTGCAGATTCCACAGGTGTCTTGTTCTTTGTGGAACTTGAGAAATTCGCCGCGTTAAAACAGGGTGAGGGATCCGCCCTCCAGAAAATGCAGCTCATTGCCCTTCGTATGCTCGAAGAGCAAGGCCTCGCGAAACCCATGGCAAATGGCTACCACATCGGTGCAGAGAGTGTAGCTGGCCTTGATGATGAGCAGGCAAAAGTTTTGGGTCTGCCACAGAGATATCCGGGAGAGTTTGACACAGATATTAGTGGGCGCACGGGCAACAGCGGATTTCGTGTAAACCTCTCTGCCGTGATCGAGGGGCAACACTCGCCATTTATCAGAAAAGGCCCCTTTCTCTACCTGACCTCCGCGGAGAAGTATCGTCTTACTCCATCTGAGCTGTTCGCACTGACGGCTCTGGAGCATCACAAGCAGTTGCCGCCGGAAAATAAAGGTGAGGGCGCTAACTTGCGTCTGATGGCTGAGCTTCAGACGGCACAACGTAATGGTGTGAAACTGGACCTCGGTCACTTCGAAAAGCTCGATGTGGTAGTTCCTGAGGGTATAGGGGTTGTCGCAACCAGAATGCCTGACGGCAGCCTTTTCCTGAGTCCCAGTCTTGGCGACGGCACGCCACCGGAAGAGCTAGGTAGGAGATGGGATCAGCTTGATTTTAATTCAGATACTGGCGGCGCGCTGCGGATAGGAAAGCGTGTGGTCCTAATGGAGCCGGAGAAGATTGAAGCGGTTAAGGAGGTTTTTGGCAACCGCAGGATCCCGGCAGATAAGGTAAAAGAGTTTATTGAAACCCCTGGCGCCTTTCTGGACGCCTCTCTGGTCAACCTTGAGCTTGGTTTTTCCGTTCGTGTTGAGGGAGTGGGCAAGCTCCAGCACATGGAGTTTGGCGACCTTGATGCCAAGAAGCAGGACTGGTTTGCGCTTGATAAGCTCCCTGCGCCACCAGAAGCGTTACCCAGAGTGATTCAGTCAGAGGAAGATCTGGCTCAGTTCCAGGACACAGTTGAAGCTGCGTGGGGGCAGGGAGCTGAGACTCTGACTTTCAATGGCGAACCCATTGATATCTCGGACCGGCAGCAAGTTTCAGCGCAGCTTGAGCAGATTACTGAGAAACTTCGAAGCCCACAGACCTTTGCTGAACCTCAGGATGGTGATACCCCGGCCAAAAAAGAAAAACTCAGCCTGGTATTGAAGGAAGCCGCAGAATTGCACGAAGAACTTCGGCAAAAAGCGGGCGAATTTAAAGGGAATACGGAGCCCGACTGGGATCTGTACGCAAGGCGGCCATTTCCCCATCAGAAGGAAGGCATATCCTGGATGATGGGCCTTATTGAGCAGGCACGTAATGAAGAACGGGATAATCTCTACCGCCTTCAGGGCGCATTATTGGCTGATGATATGGGGCTCGGGAAGACCTACATGAGCCTCGTGGCCGTCGGTGAATACCTGAGACACCAGAAGGAATCCGGCAAACAGGAGAAGCCGGTCCTGGTCGTGGCGCCTCTTAGCCTTCTCGAAAACTGGGAGGACGAAGTGGGCGTCACCTACAATGGAATTCCCTTTAAAGACATTGTGGTGTTGCAGTCCGGCAGGGACCTTGCCAAGTACCGAGTCAAGGGAGAAAAGCGGGAAGCCGCTCAAATGGCCGAGCTTTTGGATAGCGACCAGGTATTGGATGAGGAAGCCATTCGTTACGCGTTGCATATCGGCCCGGATGCGGGTGCCAGACGTCTGGATCAGGAACGCCGCCTGGTACTTGCAACTTACCAGACACTTCGTGACTACCAGTTTTCTCTCTGCCGCATCGACTGGGGCATGGTGATTTTTGACGAAGCCCAGAACATCAAAAACCCGAATACCCTGCAAACCCGAGCAGCAAAAGGCCTGAAATCAGACTTTAAACTCCTCGCAACCGGTACACCGGTAGAGAACAGTCTGGGTGATTTCTGGTGTCTTATGGATACAGCCCAGCCCGGACTGTTGGGAAGCTGGACAACCTTTCGGGATACTTGGGTAAAACCCATACTGAGTGCCGATGAGGAGAATCGGGACGCAGTGAGGGCAAAGCTCGGACAAGAGCTACGGGAAGCGGTTGGGCCATTCATGTTGCGAAGGGTTAAGGAAGATCAGTTGACCGGCCTGCCGTCAAAGACCATACGATGCGGTGTGCCACAATCAGATCAAGGCAATTTGGTTTATACCTCCGACCTGACAAGCACCATGACGGGTTCCCAACGCCGAGCTTACGATGATGTGCTAAAGGGCTACCGTGAACAGCATGCGACTGAAGACATGCGGGGCAAGGCACTGGCTGTTCTGCAGCAGCTGAGAGAGATTTCCCTTCATCCCCGGCTCCGACATGAAGCCGAGCTGATGACCAATGACGGCGATTCAGCAAGAACAGTGATGACCGAATCTGCCAAGTTGGCAGTGCTCCTTGCCTCACTGGACGCAATTAAAAGCAAGGGCGAAAAAGTCATCCTGTTCATGGTCACCAAACGGCTACAAAGGCTGCTGAAATTGTGGTTGGACCAGATCTATGGCCTCGATATCGCAATCATTAACGGGGACACCGCAGCCGTCTCCAAGAAATCAGATGTGCTCAGCCGCAAACAGCTCATTACCCAGTTTGAGGCGGCAGAGAGCTTCAACGTGCTGATAATGTCCCCGGTCGCTGCAGGCGTAGGACTTACCGTTGTGGGGGCGAACAATGTCATTCATTTGGAGCGGCATTGGAACCCGGCAAAGGAAGCTCAAGCATCAGATCGGGTTTACCGGATAGGGCAGGAAAAGCCAGTAAACATCCATTTGCCAGCCATATTGCACCCGGAATTTGACTCCTTCGACGTCCATCTCGACCGACTGCTGCGCGGCAAGCTAATGCTCAAGGACGCGGTTGTGACTCCTGAAGCCGTCTCAGAGACTGAAGTAATGAAATCGATGGGCCTGTAATTTCTTCAGATCTGGCTTTTGTTTTTAAAACCGAAAATTAGGGGGGATTACCGGGTATGAAAAGAGAAGACGGTGGTGGCGGGCAACAAACCGGTTTGATTCAAGACGGGGAAGTACGTCGGGGGTTAATCATCGCCCAGCCCTGGATCGGAAAAATTCTGCGGGGTGAAAAAAACTGGGAAATGCGCAGCTCCCAAACCTCCGTCCGCGGGCCTGTTGCTTTGATTGAAAAGGGGACCGGCACGATCACGGGCATAGCGACTATCCAGGACTCCATCGGGCCATTGTCGTTTGAAGAGATTTTTGACAACGAAGACAAGCACCGCGTGGGCCCAGAAATCTACACGCGAGATGATTATAAGTGGAATCATGCGTGGATTCTGGGGCAGGTAACTTCTCTCGCCAAACCGATAAGATACAGACACAAAAGCGGAGCGGTAATCTGGGTCGAGCTCGATGACCTGGCCAGAAAGGAACTAAAGTGCCAGCTCACAAACACCGAATCAGCTTCACTGAAACGTCCCCCTGCCAGTGCGGCTGTGGCAAGGCAAAGTGTTACTCCTCAAATTGATCAATCAGTTCCGTTCGCCCGTGATGGTAGCTGGTTCTGCCAGAAGGCATGTAGCCGAAACGGCTACTACACGGTCGGCGAGAAAGGCGCTGAAAAGCGTTTCCCCGATTACAGATCAGCGCTCGATTACTTGAGAAAAATGCCAACAGCTAAATGGCGACGACCTAACCCCAAAGGCAACTGGGGAATTGTGAGTGCGGTGCGCTGGGGGTCACCGGATTAGAGCTGGGCAAAGATCGCCATCGCAATTAGTTCAGATCTGCAAATACCCCGATAAATCAAATAACTAAGGCACCAAATTTTACAAATCCACCCTTCCCCTTTGCACCAATCTGACGCATCATCACCGCAATAACCAAAATGTAATGTCATATAGAGCGACAAGGGATGTCGGCCCCTCTGGTTAGCATCCGCCCAAGAAAAAGTCGCTACAGCTGCAGGGATCAGGCATGCAAACACTCTACGCACCGGGTGCCCGGGTGCTTATCCGGGACTGCGAATGGATCGTCCGCCGGGCGGACGCCAGCGACGACGGCGGTTACGTGCTCACCGTGGATGGCCTGTCGGAACTGGTGAACGGCAAAAGTGCCCGCTTTCTTACCAAGCTGGAAGAACAGGCCGATGCCATCCGCGTTCTGGACCCGGCAGAAACCCGCTTCGAGCAAGACCTGACCCCCGGCTTTGAAAAAAGCCGCCTGTTTATTGAAACCCAGCTGCGCCAGATCTCCCCGGCGGATGAAAAAATCCATCTGGGCCACAAAGCGGCCATGGACCCGGTGCCCTATCTGCGTATTCCGGCGAACGTGACCGGTCATTCCGGGGATCGTGACCGGTTTGCACACGGCCATCACGCTGGAGTCAGTTTTGTACTTTGAGCGGTC
>NZ_FOHZ01000026.1 GCF_900111555.1 Marinobacter segnicrescens | reverse complement strand
GCCGGCGTTCCCTGTCGAAGTGGGGCGCATTCTACAGCCCCACCGTTTTCTGTCAACGACCTTTTGAAACTTTTTTATCCCGGTTTCGGTTTGCCACTACCGGACTGATGATTATTCGCCCGACTCGACCATTTTTCAAGCAATATTCGCTTAGTCCAACTTTACCCGCACTTTCTCAGCCGCCCGGGTAGCTGCACGCCGGGCCTCTTCAATGGACTCACGCCGCGCGATAGCCACACCCATACGCCGCCGTCCGGACAATTCCGGCTTACCGAAAAGCCGCAGCTGGACATCAGGCTCTGACAGGGCTTCGTCCAGCCCGGAATAGGCCGGCGCATCAGACTCGCCCTCAGGAAGGATGACCGCAGATGCAGAAGGCCCGCTCTGGCGAATCGCCGGAACAGGAAGCCCGAGGATGGCCCGTGCGTGGAGGGCAAATTCGGAAAGATCCTGGGAGATCAGCGTCACCAGACCAGTGTCATGGGGGCGCGGGGAGACTTCCGAGAACCACACCTCATCACCCTTGATAAACAGCTCCACGCCAAAGACGCCATATCCCCCCAGGTTATCAGTAATCTTACGGGCGATATTCTGACTCCGCTCCAGGGCGAGGTCTGTCATGGGCTGCGGCTGCCAGGACTCGCGATAGTCACCATCTTCCTGACGATGCCCGATAGGCGCACAGAAACTGACGCCATCTCTATGCCGCACGGTCAGCAGCGTGATTTCATAATCGAAGTCGATAAACCCTTCGACGATGACCCTGCCCTTACCCGCACGGCCGCCGGTTTGTGCATAATCCCACGCAGAACCCACGCCGGAGGCGTCACGAACAAGGCTTTGCCCCTTACCAGAGGAACTCATGACCGGTTTGACCACGCAGGGGAAGCCAATTTCCGCAACGGCCAGCTCAAACTCTTCGCGGGTTTCTGCGAAGCGGTAGTCCGACACAGGCAGCGCCAACTCCTCGGCAGCAAGCCTGCGTATGCCTTCCCGGTTCATGGTCAGGTCAACCGCTCGCGCGGTTGGCACAACCCGGTAACCCTCCTGCTCCAGTCGGACCAGTTCAGCTGTTGCGATGGCTTCTATCTCCGGCACAATCAGATCCGGCTTTTCCTGTTCGATCACCGCTCTGAGGCTTGCCGGGTCCAGCATGTCGATTACATGGCTTCGATGGGCCACGTGCATGGCGGGCGCATTGGCATAACGGTCACAGGCAACAACCTCCACACCAAACCGCTGTAACTCAATGACCACCTCTTTACCCAGTTCACCGGAGCCGCAGAAAAGCACCCGGTAAGCATTGTTCTTCAGGGGCGTACCTATGGTTGTCGTCATATTGTTCCTGTCTGTTACTGCCTCACCGGCGAGAAAGCCTTCCCTGGCCATAAAGTTTCAGATAAGACTGCCACGTTCCCTCCGGGCAACATTCTCCAGTACCTGCTGGCGCTCCTCATTCGTCATGATTGTCCAACGCAGGATTTCATCACCGGACCGGTGGCAACCGATGCAGATGTCCTTTTCATCCAGCGCACAGACACTGACACAGGGAGACCGGACCCGGTGCTTCGTCTCCATCAGCCCTGCCCGTTTTCCGGATCAAACGGTTTGAGCGAATTCATGTAACGCACCGCATTCTGTACATAATGGGCAGCGCTGAGCTCCAGCATTTTTTTCTGGTTTTCTCCAAGTTCCCGCTTGACCCGGCCTGGTGCTCCGATAACCAGGGAGCCATCGGGTACTTCCATGCCTTCCGGGATCAGGGTATTTGCACCGATCAGGCAGTGCTTGCCGATACGGGCACCGTTGAGCACCACGGCGTTGATACCGATCAGGGAATAATCCCCAATCTCACAACCATGGAGCATGGCCTTATGGCCCACTGTGACTCCCCGGCCCAGGGTCAGTCGAATACCGGAATCCGTATGCAATACCGAGCCATCCTGGACGTTTGATTCGGGCCCGATAGTGATCAGGTCGTTATCGCCCCGAATCACTACGTTGAACCAGATACTCGACCGCTCGTGCAGGGCGACACTGCCAATGACAGTAGCGTTTGCGGCGATAAACTGCCCTTCGCCGACAAGCTCAGGTTTGCGTTCTGCGAGTTCGTATAACATGCAAATTCTCCTTACAGTTCGCCGCCAGGCTCAGTCGTGGCGCGGTTTCAGCAAATCGATGCGGGCATCGTACACGGCATTCAAAAACTCCACCAGAACCACCGCCGAGAGCCCCCATATCTGATACCCCTCCCACCGGTAACAAGGAACGTGGTAGGTGTTATCAAGGAACGGAAGGGCATCGGTGCGTTCACGGCGATCCTCGAGGAAGAACTCCACCGGCACGTGGAAAATACTCTCGATCTCATGGGGATTAGGGGTCAGCGGGTGGTCGGCAGGCACCACGCCAACGTATGGCGTTACGAGGATTCCGTACCTGGAGATGACCTGGCTCAGGGGCGCAATCAACTGTACCTGGTCCGGGGGCAGGCCGATTTCTTCGTGGGTCTCCCGCAGCGCAGTATAGGCCAGGGACGGATCGGTGCTGTCCCGTTTACCGCCGGGAAAGGCGACCTGGCCCCGGTGGGTGGACAAATTGGACGACCGAAGCGTAAACAGGATTTCCGGGGAGCCGGTATTGTCAGTCACCGGGACCAGCACACTGGCCTCCGGGTAGTCCATCGCCAGCCGGGTCGGTGCATGTCGGGCTAGCCTTTCCGTCAGTAAATCACGCAAAATCAGTCTCCGCGTTTGAGATGGGACAAGGCACCCTGCGAACGATACACTGGTACCACAACTCGAACTATTATACGGGGTAATTCATGAACTTCTGCAGTAGCTGCGGTCATCCGGTGGAAAGCCGCATTCCTGCCGGCGACAACCGGCCCCGCTATGTATGCACCCGATGCGAGACCATTCATTACCAGAATCCACGTATCGTAGCGGGTACGGTACCGGTATGGGAGGGTAAAATCCTGCTGTGCCGCAGGGCCATTGAGCCCCGTTATGGGTACTGGACGTTGCCTGCGGGCTTTATGGAAAATTCCGAGACCACGGAGGAAGCTGCTGCCCGGGAGACCCTTGAGGAGGCTATGGCGGACGTGGAACTGGCGGGTCTGTACACCATGATCCATGTGCCTCACATCGATCAGGTCCATATGTTCTACCGGGCGTTCCTCACCGAAGAGCGCTTCGGGGCGGGCGAGGAATCACTGGAGGCGGAATTGTTCGACCTGAACCGTATTCCCTGGGACGAAATTTCGTTTCCAACGGTTCGCCGAACCCTGGAGCACTTTGTGGAGGACGTTCAGCGCAACGACTTCCCTCTTCGCATTAGCGACATCCGCCACAGGATGAAACCCAAACAGTAACCACCCGGCCAGGCATTGCTTCTGTCCTAGAAGTTTTCCAGCCGATAGACTTCGTAGGCGGGCTCCTCGTAGGGGTGGGCCCGCTTCATCGCCGCTACCACATCACGAATCAGCCGGTCCTCACAAACCAACTCCACTTTCAGTTCATCCACGCGCTCCAGTTGCCCATGCTCCCCGAGATGAGGGTTGCTGCCGTCCAGGGGCCGAAACTGACCCTGCCCCAGGGTTTGCCATGCGCAGCAGTCATAATCACCGATACGACCACCTCCGGCCTGAAAAACGGCATCCTTGGTGGTTTCGGCGTCGATTACCGGTACGAAGAAACAGAGCTTGTACATCCACAGATCTCCGGCTGATAAATTGTGGAATCAAGACTGAAACAGCTTGACTTGACCGTCAACCCGGGCGTGCTCAGGGCCTTCCGGGTTACCCACAAAATCTGTGGATAAATTTGGGGATAGTTTTTGGGCAGACGCCGGGAGGCCCCGTGGTTACAGCCCTCACCTCAAATTGGCGAGAAATCCACCTCTATTATTTAAACCCTATAAATCAATAGGTTACATTATCCGACCAATTATTGAGCGAGTTGTCGGCGTTTTAGGCACCCCTGTCACAAAGACGGTGGCCGCGTGTGCATAAAACCGTTTAGTCAAGATTTTTTTTCGTTATAAACAGGGCGAAAGCCCTTGTAATACGTAGCATTAGGTGGGGGTTTTCAGAAAACACAAAAAAGCCGGTGACAGAGCAACTCTGTCACCGGCTTACAGGATCATAACAAGGCCTTTCAGCCCGTCAACTTATCCCAGCCACTTGCGTGCATTACGGAACATTCGCAGCCACGGTCCATCCTCACCCCAGCCTTCCGGATGCCAGGAGAACTGTGCCGTGCGGAATACCCGCTCTGGATGCGGCATCATTATGGTGACACGGCCATCCTCACTTGTCAGACCGGTGATACCGCCATCAGAGCCATTAGGGTTATAGGGGTAACGGGTTGTTGGCTGACCATGGTGATCCACGTAACGCAGGGCGACCTGACCGGACCGGTCGAACGCCTCGAAGCCCCCGACTCCGAACTCGGTACGTCCTTCACCATGGGCGACTGCAATAGGCATTCGCGAACCAGCCATGCCGTCAAGAAAGGCCGATTTCGAGGGCTGAACTTCGACCATCACCAGGCGAGCCTCAAACTGCTCTGACTGATTACGGACGAACCGTGGCCAGTTGGCTGTGCCCGGAATCAACTCATGGAGATTGGAAAGCATCTGGCAGCCATTACAGACTCCCAGCGCCAGTGTATCCTCGCGATCAAAGAAACCGGCAAACTGGTCCCTGACCCGCGGATTGAACAGGATGGACTTGGCCCAGCCCTCACCTGCGCCGAGCACATCACCATAGGAGAAGCCGCCGCAGGCGACCAGTGAGCGGAACCCGTCCAGGGTGACCCTGCCGGAAAGCAGGTCGCTCATATGAACATCCACCGCATCGAAGCCGGCCCGGTCGAAAGCCGCGGCCATTTCAGTCTGGCCGTTTACGCCCTGTTCCCGCAGTACGGCGACTTTAGGACGAACACTGCCAGCAATAAACGGTGCCGCCACGTTCTCGGAGGGGTCGAAACTTAATTGCGCGCCAAGTCCGGGGTCATCACTGGCTAGCAGGTTATCGAACTCTTCCTGCGCACAATTGGCGTTGTCCCGCAGGCTCTGGATGCGGTAGCTGGTTTCTGACCAAAGACGCTGCAGATCTGCCCTGGCCTCGTCGATAACCGGCTTCCCTTCAAAGGTAAACCGGACCCTGTCCTCTGCATTCAGGGTGCCAACCACGGAGGTATGCTCACCCAGACCGGCGCCAGAGAATTGCTGCAGAACGAACGGGGTGTCGTCCCGGCGTACCTGAATAACCGCACCCAGTTCTTCGTTGAACAGCTCACGGGCGAACTGGCCAGCCTCTTCGGCCAGGCCGTCCAGACGGATATCCAACCCGGTGCGTCCGGCAAAGGCCATTTCCGCCAGGGTCACGAACATGCCACCATCGGAACGATCGTGATAGGCGAGCAGCTTACCATCCTGGTTCAGGCCCTGAATGACCGCGAAAAACGCCTTGATGTCTTCTGGATCATCCAGGTCTGGCGCTACCGCGCCCATCTGCCCGAAGACCTGCGCCAGGGCAGAGCCGCCAAGACGGTTCTGGCCAGCGGCAAGGTCAACCAGGATCAGGTCGGTTTCGCCCTGATCGGTCCTCAGTTGCGGTGTCAGGGTACGGGTGACGTCGGTTACCGGTGCAAAACCGCTGATGATCAGTGACAGCGGCGCAGTCACACTCTTGTGTTCCTCGCCCTCTTCCCACACGGTCTTCATGGACATGGAGTCCTTGCCCACCGGAATGGCAATACCAAGTGCCGGGCATAGCTCCATGCCGACGGCACGAACGGTTTCGTAGAGGTTCTCATCCTCACCCGGATGACCTGCTGCGGCCATCCAGTTTGCCGACAGGCGAATGTCGGAAAGCTGCGCAATCGGCGCCGCCGCGAGGTTGGTGATAACCTCACCCACGGCCATACGGCCGGATGCAGGCGAGTCGATACACGCCACCGGGGTGCGTTCACCCATGGCCATGGCCTCGCCGGTAAGCACATCGTAACTCGCAGCCGTTACCGCCACATCAGCAACCGGTACCTGCCACGGCCCAACCATCTGGTCGCGGGCCACCAGTCCAGTAATGGTGCGGTCACCAATTGTAATCAGGAAGCTCTTGCTGCCCACGGATGGAAGGCGCAGGACCCGACGCACAGCTTCATTCAGGTCCACCTTCGTGGAATCAAAGATGGACTTGGTGAAAGACGTGCGGTTGATAGAGCGGTGCATCCGTGGCGGCTTGCCGAAGAGCACGTCCATAGGAAGGTCTACAGGCGAGTCGCCATAATAGGCATCCGTCAGTGAGAGGTGGTGGGTTTCCGTGGCCTCGCCGATAACCGCGTAGGGGCAACGCTCACGACGGCAGATGGCATCAAAGCGCTCCATGTTTTCTTCGGCAACCGCCAGTACGTAACGCTCCTGAGACTCGTTACACCAGATTTCCAGTGGCGACATGCCGGGTTCATCGCTGGGGATATCCCGCAGTTCAAACTTGCCACCACGGCCGCCGTCCTTGACCAGCTCCGGCATGGCGTTGGACAGTCCACCGGCGCCGACGTCATGGATAAACGCTATCGGGTTCTGGCCGCCCTGCTGCCAGCAACGGTCGATTACCTCCTGGCAACGACGCTCCATTTCCGGGTTGCCCCTCTGAACGGAAGCGAAGTCAAGGTTCTCATTGCTGGTACCAGAGTCCATCGATGATGCGGCGCCACCACCCAGACCAATCAGCATGGACGGGCCGCCCAGTACGATCAGCCGGGCGCCGACCGGGATTTCACCCTTCTCGACATGCTCCTCGCGAATATTTCCGAGGCCGCCGGCTATCATGATGGGCTTGTGGTATCCGCGCACTTCGTCACCAGCGGCCCCGGCCACACGTTGCTCGAAGGTGCGGAAATAACCGGCGAGGTTCGGCCGGCCGAACTCGTTGTTAAAGGAGGCGCCGCCGACCGGGGCATCGATCATGATATCCAGCGGAGATGCAATGCGCTCCGGGCGACCGTAACCATCCTCCCAGGGCTGCAGGTCACCGGGAATTTCCAGGTTGGAGACGGTGAACCCGGTAAGACCGGCCTTTGGCTTGGAGCCCCGTCCGGTAGCACCCTCGTCACGAATCTCACCGCCTGCGCCAGTGGCGGAACCGGCAAACGGGGAGATAGCCGTGGGATGGTTGTGGGTCTCCACTTTCATCAGAATGTGGATAGGTTCGTTCACATAGTGGTAGCGAGCCGTTTCCGGATCAGGGTAGAAGCGACCACCGACCGAACCACGAATCACCGAGGCGTTGTCACGGTATGCAGACAACACCCCTTCACTGCTCATTTCGTGGGTATTGCGGATCATGGCAAAGAGGGATTTCTGCTGCCCTTCGCCGTCGATATCCCAGGACGCATTGAAAATCTTGTGCCGGCAATGTTCGGAGTTCGCCTGGGCAAACATCATCAGCTCGACATCGGTAGGATCACGGTCCAGGTTACTGAAGGACGCCACCAGGTAGTCAATTTCATCCTCGGCAAGGGCCAGGCCCAGGCGCTGGTTTGCTTCCGCCAGCGCGGGACGGCCGCCGGCAAGCACGGGGACTCGCCCAAGCGGACGTGGTTCCTCTCGATGGAACAACAACTCGGCGCCACCCATCTCGTGGAACACGGTTTCAGTCATGCGGTCGTGGAGCAACGCTGCGATGGCCTGGCGGTCTTCGCGGCCAAGCTTCTTGTCCGCGGTTACGTAGTAGGCAATACCTCGCTCGATCCGGCGTATCTGACGCAAACCGCAATTACGGGTGATATCGGTCGCCTTGGTCGACCAGGGTGACATCGTACCTGGCCGGGGAACCACGAGGAACAGTATGCCTGCGGGCTCCTGGCGATCAGCACTCGGGCCATAAGTCAGCAGCCGGTCGAGGACGACCTGGTCGGCATCGCCGAGCTCCGCTTCGGTGTCCACGAAGTGCATGAATTCCGCATAGATGGCCTGAACGCCTTCGACAGCGTTGGTAAGCTGGCCAAACAGTTTTTCGGAGCGGAAAGGGGAAAGAGCGGGGGCGCCGCGGAGTTCCAGCATGGGTTATAACCTGTATCGCGCGAACTTGGGAAACCGATACCCTGCAACCCGTCGCTGCGTGTTGGCAGGCGGGGGATCAGGGCACCGTTTATGATCGGGCGCAATAATACTGGAAACTGGTGCGGGGATACAGCAGCGAACAACAAATGTACAATACCCCCATGTCCAAGCAATCTCTCCCGGTACCGATTGACCTTTTTCCACGCTCTGGGGGATTATGAAGCATCCCGCTCCGGAGGCTGTGAATTTGGGTGAGTCCCGACATTCAAGAAACCACCACCTGCCCATGTCCGGCATACTGCTGGCCATGCTGTGGGTCGTGTTGGCCAGCGGGTGCACACGGCCGGATACCCTCGCAACCGTTCAGGCCGAGGGCGTTCTCCACGTCATAACCCGTAATGCCCCCTCTATCTATTACGAAGGCCGGGAAGGCCCAACCGGCTTTGACCATGAACTGGCCCGCCGTTTTGCCGACCACCTGGGGGTTGAGCTCCGGGTCAGGCTGGCTGACGGCAACAGCGAAATTCTGAGGGTGCTTGATGACGGCTACGCCCACATAGGCTTTACCGGGTTGTCTGCCGACCGGGACTGGGGCGACCGGTTCCGTTCGCTGGCCAACGGCCTGACGTCTGAATCCGTAATGATCTACCATCGCGGACTGGAGCACCTCGATGGTATTGAAGACCTGCTTGAGCAGGATGTTGTGGTGCATGTGGCGACAGAGTCAAACCACCTCCCCCACCTCGAGCAGCTACAGTTGCAGCACCCTGCCTTCACCTACCGCATCCACTCGGGACTGGATGCTGCCGGCATACTGGAACGGGTTGAGTCCGGCGAATTCCCCGCAGCAGTGGTGGACGCGAACGAGCTGGCCTTGAACCATGTGTTCTACCCCAATGTAAAGCGAGCCTTCAGCGTCAGCGACCAGGAAGCCATCGCCTGGTTGTTCCCCACCAGCAATGACGGCTCGTTGTACCGGGAAGCAAGACGTTTCCTGGAAGAAATCGAACACGACGGCACCCTGGCCAACCTGCGGGAGCGTTTTTACGGCCATCTGGGGCAGCTGGGCTATGTGGGCGCCCTGACCTTCGAGGAGCACATCCAGGAGCGCCTGCCCCAATACCTGGATATCTTCCGCGACTATGGCGAGGACAACGGCCTGGACTGGCGCCTGCTGGCTGCCATCGGTTACCAGGAGTCCAACTGGCGTCGGGATGCGGTCTCCCCCACCGGCGTTCGGGGACTGATGATGCTCACCCGGTCGACCGCCGACCATATCGGCATAGACAACCGGCTCAATCCTCGCCAGAGCATTGAGGGCGGCGCCCGCTACTTCCGCCAGGTCCACGGGATGATTCCGGAGCATGTTCAGGAGCCGGACCGAACCTGGTTCGCCCTTGCGTCCTACAACGTGGGATTCGGGCACCTGGAAGACGCCCGCCGCCTCGCCGAATCTGCTGGCCGCAACCCTGACCGCTGGCTGGATGTGAAAGAGTTCCTGCCACTGCTGTCGCAGAAAGAATGGTATTCGAAGACCCGGCACGGCTACGCCCGCGGCCATGAACCGGTCATCTACGTGCAGAACATTCGACGTTATTACGACGTGCTGGCACGCCGTTACGACCTCCAGTCCGAGGCAGAGGCCCCGATGGTTGCCGACTCCGGTTCCGGCGAGCTGTCAATACCGCCAAACCAGCCCACGTACCAGACTCGCGAATCGAATCCCGACGAACAGGAAACGTCCCTGGTGCTTCCCCGTGAGATGGGCCTTACTCCTCCGACACTCTGACTTTACCCAGGGCCTGCTCCACCTGGTCGCCGGAGAACCCACGGCGCGCCAGGAAGCCCCCCTGGCGTTGGCGCTCCGACCAGTCACCTGAGATATCCCCGAGCCCGAATCGTCTGTCCCTCAGCTGAACCGCGCGAGCGACCCATTGCGAGTCCGGCACCACATCCAGTTCGGAGGGTACCCGGTTGATGCCGCGCTGTTGCAGATCCGCCAGAATCTTCAGTGGGCCATAGCCTGCATCCATGCGCTGTCGCACAAACACTTCGGCAAACCGGTCATCGCTCAGCCAGCCTTTGTCCTCGAAGTCATCCAGCACATCCTCAATGACCCTGGCATCGACGCGCCTCTGGCGAAGCTTCATGGTTAGCTCAAAGCGACTGTGTTCACGTCGCGCCAGTAAACGCAGGGCAATTTCGGGCGCCTGCTGATTAGGGTCCTTTTTTTTGTCCTGGTTTGCCATACAGCCCCTTTCCGCCGGCGGTTTCCAGAGGATAGACTATGCCACCTGCCCGGGCGCCGGAGCAGTCGCCAAAATCCTGGCGTGCCCGGGCGCCCGTTATCCGGGTAGCACCATCCACCCGTTTTCACCTGCAGGCTTGAAGCCCGGTGAACTGATTCCCTGAAGGATACCGACATGGCCGCATTTATCCAGAGACTCTTCCAGAAGCGCTTTACCTCCGCGACCAGTCAGGACAATCGCTCGGGCACCAGGCCAGAAGCGAATAACCCTCCGGGAAAGGAACCCCCCGGCGTTGACCAGGACACGATAGACCGTCAGCGCACCCTGCTGTCTCAGCCAGACTGCAGCCAGCAAACCCTGGCGGAGCTTGCCATTGAAGGTCTGGCCGCAGACGTACGCCTCGAGGCAGCCCGGGGGCTGACCGATACGGAATACCTGCAACAGGTGCAGAAGCTGGCCCGGGGCAAGGACAAGGGAGTCTACCAGCAGGTACGCCAGGCCCTTCAGGAACTGCGCCGCCAACAAGAAAAGACTCGCGCCACCAACGAAGCCGTGGCGGCGATTGTCCGGCAAGCTGAAGAACTGGCCGCAACCAGGGACACCAACCTATATGAAGCGCGGGTCCAGAAACTGGAACAACGATGGCAGTCCCTGGAACACGCAGCCGATAATGAGACTCGCAGCGAGGTGCTGTCAGCCCTGCACAATTGCCGCCTCCGGGTCAGGGAAATGGAACAGGAGCGACAGGCCCGGGCGGAGCATCAGGCAAAGCAGGTGCAGCGTCAGCAAACCCTTACCCTGCTACAGGATACCCTGGAGGCGTTTGAAGCCGAGCCTCCGGCTGTAAACGCACTGCCCTCCCTCGATGCACTCCAGCGCACCCAGGAAAATCGCTGGCTCGAGGCGACCAGGGAAACAGACGTCGCCCGCCAGGAACAGAAGGACTACGAACAGCGAATGGTGGCGCTGCGGGGGGTTATCTCTGCGCTGGGCCGCCTCAGTCATCACCAGGATGAGCTCGACCAGCTGACTAAAGCCGAGTCACCAGAACCCGCCAGGGCAAGGCAACTACTGGCGCAGCTGGACTGGCCCGGGGCTGTCGCACTCCCGGAAGCCTTGCAGGTACTTGCACGCACAGCCAGTGTCCGGACACCACAGCCAACGTCGCAAGCTGATCCGGAAGCACAACGGCAGCAGCTCGAGCAACTGGACAAGGCTGTGGCCGACCTGGAGGAGGCCCTGGAGGCCCGCCAGCTGAAAGAGTCCCGGCAGCTTCTTAAACGAGCGCAGTCACTCCAGCGACAGCTTCCAGAACGCGAGGGCACCCGCTACCGCGCCAGGCTGCAACGGCTTGGTGGGCAGGTGCGGGAACTCGGTGACTGGCAGGGTTTTGCCACGACACCAAAACAGACCGCCTTGTGCGAGCAGATGGAATACCTTGCCGAACAGCCCATGGAGCCAGAAGCCAAGGCCGAACGAATCCAGGAACTCCAGCAGGAGTGGCGGGACCTTGGAGGCTCATCGGACAGAGACCTCTGGCAACGTTTCCGGGCTGCGTCTGACCGGGCGTTTGAGCCCTGCCGAGCCTACTTCGAGGCACGTTCGGACCTGAAAAAGGTTCATTTACAGAAGCGCCGGAGTATCTGCGACGAGCTTGAACGATACCTGGAGGCCACTGACTGGTCAGAGGTGGACTGGAAAGCGGCCGAACAGATCGAGAAAACCGCACGACAGGAATGGCGGGAAGCCTGGCCCGTGGAGTTTCGGGATAACCGGACAATACAGAAAGCCTTTGACCGGTTGATGAACACCTTGTCGGGCCACCTTGACGAAGAGCGCAGCCGCAACGAGGACCGCAAGCAGGCCATTGTCGACCAGGCACGGGAACTGGTAGACCATACCCCACTGACAGAAGCGATGGATAAGGCCAAGGAACTGCAACAGCAGTGGCAGGCCATTGGTATTACCCGCCACCGGGAGGATCGCAAGCTCTGGAAAGCATTCCGTGCCGCCTGCGATGCCATCTTTGCAAGGAGGGAGGAGCAGCGACAGCAGAAGGCACAGGCTTCCACCGAGGCTGACGCCGCAGCTGAGTCTGACCTGGCCAAAGCCCGCCATTGGCTGGACACAGCAGGCGCAGAGCAAGCCGACGCGGGCGAAATACTTGAGGCACTTAAAGTAGCGAGCGAGACCCCTGTTTCGGGGAACTTGAAACAATCGCTCCGTGCCACCAGAAAGCAGGTAAAGGAGCGTCTGGACCAGCTTGGTCGCCAGGCCCAGATGCGGCAGTGGCAGCAATGGATTCATCAGCGCCAGGCCGGTGAACTGACCCCGACCCAGTTACCAGCCCACTGGCCGGATCTTTCGGATGAGACTGACCTGCACGATCCCCGTGAACTCGTCGTACTTGCAGAGATTCACGGCGGACATGCCTCTCCGGAGGAGGACCAGTCACTGCGGATGGCACTACAGGTTCGCCGCCTGAAACAAGGCTTCGAACAGGCACAGGGAGACCAGGCGATTAACCTGGAGGCCCTTGCCGCCCGTTGGTGTGTCGCGCTGGACCGGGAGAGCCTCACGCCCGAGCTGAGCGATCGACTTCAGCGCGCGATGGAACTTACGTAGCCAGTACTGGTCATCATATGGACAGATTGTCATTACATGGCCAACAGACACTGTGGTAACGCAAGGAGCGGTTGCCTACAATGATTTAAAAGGCCGGCACCAACCGCCTCCCTGGCCGGGTTACGGGAAACCGGACACGGTCGGCAGACAGGTTGATGTCATGTGCCGATACTGTTTATCGGCACGTGAGCCCAGGTATTAGCAGGTAACCCAAGATATGAAGATAAAAAACATGCCGATAGCTTTCCGAGCCAGGAGTATCGCCTTAGGGCTGCTGGTTTTCCTTCCCCTGGCCGGGATCGGCACTTCCCTTTCGGCGAACATCGAAGGTGCCTACACGGCAGTGACACCCACCATCGAGCAGGCCCGCGCCAACATCCTGATTTCCCGCCAGCTTCAATTCACCCATTTCCGGGACCAGGCCATCAATGACGAACTCGCCGATGAAGTGTTCGATGACTATCTCGACTACCTCGATGGCCAGCGTGTCTACCTCACTCAAGAAGATATCCGGGACTTCCAGCCTCTGAAAGCTGAAATGGCCGCGGCACTGAGGACCGGTCAGCTACAACCGGGCTTTGAAATCTACAATCGTGTCCAGCAGCGCATTATCGAGCGCATGGACTACGCGCTGGGCCTGCTTGACGACGGGCTCGACCAGTTTGATTTCAGCAGTGACGACGAAATCCTGCTGGACCGCTCAGAAACAGAGTGGGAGCCAGACCAGGAAGCACTCGATAAGCTTTGGAACAAGCGCATTCGCAATGCCGTACTCGGCCAGCGCCTGAATGGCAGTGGCGATGACGAAATTATCGAAGTCCTCACCCGGCGTTATGAAAGCCAGCGCAAACGGGTGTCCCAGATGCGCAGCGAGGACGCCTTCCAGGCTTACATGAATGCCTTTACCGGCACCTGGGATCCGCACACCAATTACTTCTCCCCGCGCAATTCCGAGAACTTCAACATCAACATGAGCCTTTCCCTGGAGGGGATCGGCGCGGTGCTTCAGTCGGATAACGAATACACCAAGGTTGTCCGGCTTGTGCCCGGCGGACCGGCTGCCCGACAAGGCCAGCTCGGTCCCGCCGACAGGATTGTGTCGGTGAAACAGGAGGACGACGATACCCCTACCAACGTGATTGGCTGGCGCCTTGATGAGGTGGTCGACCTGATTCGCGGCCCCCGCGGCTCAACGGTAACCCTGGAGGTGGTACCGGCCAACGCCAGCGACGAAACCGTGACCCGCTCCATCGACATCAAGCGGGACAAGGTCAAGCTGGAAGAACAGAGTGCCAGCAGCGAAGTGATTGAACTGGAGCGTAACGGTGAAAAGTACCTCATTGGCGTAATCGACATACCGACGTTCTATGCAGACTTCCAGGCCATGCAGCAGGGTGACCCGAACTACAAGAGCACCACCCGGGACGTGCGCCGGTTATTGGAGAAGCTCCGTAACGAACAGAACGTCGACGGCCTGGTGGTAGACCTGCGCAATAATGGCGGTGGTGCCCTGCACGAGGCCAATGACCTGGTGGGCCTGTTTATCGACCAGGGCCCGACCGTACAGATCCGCAGCTCAGATAACCAGGTACAGGTGCTCTCCGACCAGGACCCAAGTGTTGCCTGGGACGGCCCCATGGTCGTATTGGTCAACCGCATGAGCGCCTCCGCCTCCGAGATTTTTGCGGGCGCGATCCAGGACTACGGCCGCGGCCTGGTGGTGGGCTCCCAGACCTTTGGCAAGGGGACCGTCCAGGCGGTCCGCTCACTGAATCATGGCCAGCTCAAGATCACCCAGTCCAAGTTTTACCGGGTATCCGGTGGTTCGACCCAGCACCGGGGTGTGATTCCGGACATCGAGATCCCGTCACGGGTGGATACCACGCGGATCGGTGAGGACGCCCTTGAGCGCGCACTGCCCTGGGACCAGATCGAGGCGGTGCCCCATACCCGTTACTTTGATTTCAGTGGCATGATTGATGAACTTCGTGACCGTCACGCCAGTCGGTTCGACGAAAGCCCGGAATTCCGTCTGCTCCAGCAGGAAATAGACTTCCTGAGGGAGCAGCGCAAGACCACTATGGTCAGCCTGAACGAAGACCAGCGCCGCGACTACCAGCAGCAGCTTGAGCACCGCCAGCTGACCATCGCCAACGCCCGCCGGGAAATCAAGGGCGAAGAGCCCTTCGAGAGCTTCGAGGCGATGGAAGAGTATGAGGAGCAGCAAGCTGCCGAGGCCCACGGCAACGAGGACGACGAACTCGACTTCATTGTCCGGGAAGGCGGCCACATCATGGCAGACATGCTGGAACTGGATCGCCGCATGGCGTCCATCCTGCCTGTGGATACCGTGACTGCGAAAGCCGAATAAACGCTTTTCCGCACGCTTGCCCTTACAACAAAAAGGCCGGCTTCCTCGAAGGAAGCCGGCCTTTTTGTTGACGACAGGTTATCCTAACAACTTGTGCATCCCGGTAACCTCCGGATTATGGACAACACCGCGTTCGGTAACGATCAGGTCGATCAGGTTGGCAGGGGTAACGTCGAACACAGGATTGAACACACCCACCTTCTCCGGCGCTATTGCAATACCGCCAACCTGGCGAATTTCCCGGCCATCCCTCTCTTCGATGGGAATGTCGCTGCCCCGCTCGAGCGTCATATCGACAGTGCTGGAAGGCGCCACCACCATGAATTTCACCTTGTGGTGACGGGCAAGTACCGCCAGGCCATAGGTGCCAATCTTGTTGGCGACGTCGCCATTGGCAGTAATGCGATCGGCACCCACTATTACCCACTTCACATCGCCTTGGGCCAGAATAGCTCCGGCAGCGCCGTCCGCGTTGAGGATAACCGGTATACCGTCCTTGACCAGTTCCCACGCGGTCAGCCTCGCCCCCTGCAACCAGGGGCGGGTTTCATCCGCGTAGACCCGCTTTAACAGTCTTTGTTCGTGGAGCCGGCGGACCACACCCAGGGCGGTACCATAGCCCCCGGTGGCCAGTGCACCGGTGTTGCAATGGGTCAGTACGGCACAGGGTTTATCCAGCGCCATGGCCGCCAGGGCCAGATCTGCCATGGCCAAGTTGGCAGCCAGGTCCTCCCGGTGTATCGCTATCGCTTCTTCCGCCAGCCGGGCAACGGCGTCCTCGCGGGACCGGCACTGTCTCAGCACACTTTCCATGCGCTGCAATGCCCAGAACAGGTTAACCGCTGTTGGCCGGGACTCTGCCAGTACAGCAATGGCCACGTCGACCTCTGTTCGCCAGTCGCGTTCGTCCGCCCCCCTCGCTGCCAGCGCAACCCCGTAAGCCGCACTGATGCCAATGGCCGGGGCACCCCGTACCGCCATATCCCGGATCGCCTGGCTGACACCAGCAGCACCTTCGATGGTCAGCCAGTGCTCTTCCTGGGGTAGCCGACGCTGGTCCAATAACTGCACGGCATGGCCCAGCCAGCGGATCGCGACGGTGTCAGGGGAGGCTGACTGATCAAAAGGATCTGGAGTAACTCGGGTCATGTATTCACCTCTTGTGGATATGTAACAGGCTGGCTGCTGTCTGACTCGACCGTTATACTCTGCCCTTCCAGACAAACCAAGCCGGAGTGACAGGCCCCTTCATGACCGCAGACACTATCATTGCCGCTGACATCCGAATCAATGCCCGCTGGCTGATTCCGGTCGAACCTTTCGGCGAAGTGTTGGAAGACCAGGCGGTACTGCTGCTGGGTGATCGCATTGAGGCCATCGTCTCTCAGCGGGAAGCGGATCAGAGTTACCGGGCACGGGAAGTCATCAACCTGCCCAATCATGTGGTCCTGCCCGGGCTGATCAATATGCATGGGCACGCTGCCATGAGCCTGTTTCGTGGCCTCGCCGATGACCTGCCCCTGATGACCTGGCTGAACGATCACATCTGGCCGGCAGAAGGACGCTTTGTCAGCGAACGTTTTATTGCAGACGGTACCCAGCTTGCCATGGCAGAGATGCTCCGCACAGGTACCACCTGTTTCTCCGACATGTACTTCTTTCCGGAAATTGCGGCACAAATGGCCAGGGATGCAGGCATGCGCGCCCAGGTCTGCTTTCCGCTTATGGAAATGCCGACCGCCTGGGGCAGTGGCCCGGACGAATACCTGGCAAAGGGCGAGGCCCTGTTGAGGGAGTGGCGCGATGATCCATGGGTGCGTATTGCCATTGGTCCCCACGCGCCCTACACCGTAGCGGACAACACCCTTGAGCGGGCCGTTACGCTGCAGCAATCATCCGGGGCCGCGCTGCAGATTCACCTCCATGAAACCGCGTTCGAGGTGGAAGAGGCCTTGCGTCAGACCGGCCAACGGCCGATTGCCAGGATGCAGGCACTTGGTGTGCTGAATGCCCACAGCCAGTGCGTGCACATGACCACCCTTGACGACAACGACATGGCCATGGTGGCCAGTAGTGGTACGCACATTATCCACTGCCCCGAATCCAACCTGAAACTGGCCAGTGGCTTCTGTCCGGTCCATGCCCTTCAAAAGGCGGGCACAAATGTCGCCATCGGCACCGATGGCGCGGCCAGCAATAACGATCTGGACCTGTTTGGTGAGCTGTCCACTGCAGCCATGCTGGCCAAGGCTGTTTCCGGTGATGCAGCTGCCCTGGGCGCCCACGAGGCACTGGCAATGGCCACCATCAATGGTGCCCGGGCCCTCGGGCGCTCCCATGAACTTGGCTCCCTCAAACCCGGCAAACAGGCAGACCTGATTGCGGTAGACCTGAGCGACCCGTTCCTGCAACCGGTCTATGACCCGGCTTCCCACCTGGTCTACAGCAACCACGGTCGTCAGGTAAGCCACAGCTGGATTGCCGGCGTACCACAGGTACAGGATGGTCGCCTGACCCGGATCGACGTACCAGACCTGATGTTGCGGGTCAGCGATTGGCACCAGCGCATTGCCGGAGCCGACCGGCCAGCATCCTGACAGCCTTTCCTTTTTCTGAATAAACAGCCAGGCCCGAGACCATGAGCAGAACCAATGTAGACCAGAACGAAATCGCCAAGTTCGAGGCCCTAGCCAGCCGCTGGTGGGATCCCACCAGCGAGTTCCGCCCTCTGCACGACATCAACCCCCTTCGCCTGAACTACATCGACGAGCGTACGCCGCTGGCCGGTCGTCGCGTTGTGGATGTCGGTTGCGGCGGAGGCCTCCTGTCAGAGGGCATGGCTCGCCGGGGTGCCAATGTGACGGGAATTGATATGGGCGAGGCGCCGCTGGCAGTGGCACGACTCCATGGTCTGGAATCCGGCGTTCAGGTGGACTACCGCCAGACCACCGTGGAAGAACTCGCGGCGGACCCCGACCATGCAGGCCAATACGACATCGTTACCTGCCTGGAAATGCTGGAACACGTTCCCGAGCCTGCCTCGGTCATCCGCGCCTGTGCGCGGTTGCTCAAGCCCGGTGGTGACCTGTACGTTTCCACCATCAATCGGAACCCGAAGTCATTCCTGTTTGCCATTGTGGGCGCCGAGTACGTGCTGCGCCTGCTGCCCAAGGGCACCCATGAATGGAAGCGCTTCATCCGTCCCTCTGAAATGTCCGACCACCTGCGCCAGGCGGGGCTCGATATCCATGACCTCACAGGCATGACCTATAACCCGCTGACCAAGGTCTACCGCCTTGCCCGGGATGTGGACGTCAATTACCTGATGCACGCGGGCAAACCGTCGGGGGAATAATAGCATGGCGAGGCCATTACCCAGGCCGCCGTCCACGGTCCTGTTCGACCTGGACGGCACACTGATAGATACCGCACCGGACTTTATTCGCTGCCTCAATAGCCTGCGCGAGGAGCACCGGCTTGAGCCCTTGCCAGCCGAAGGTATCCGCCCCCACGTATCCGACGGTGCCCGGGCCATGATTCGCCTGGGCTTTGGCCTGGAGCCAGAAGACCCTGGCTACCGGGAGCGGCACGCCCGTTTCCTGGATCTTTACGAAGCCGGTATCTGCGAGGAAACGGAACTGTTTACCGGCATGGACCAGTTGCTGGGTGCCCTTGAGGATGCGGGTGTACCCTGGGGAATCGTGACCAACAAGCCCGCCAGGTTCGCAGAGCCACTGCTGGCCGCCCTTGCCCTGGACGACCGCTGCAGCGCATTGATCTGCCCCGACCATGTAACCGAGCGCAAGCCGGCCCCGGAAGGACTTCACCTGGCTTGTGAACGCATGGGCGCGGACCCTTATCGCGGTATCTACGTAGGCGACCATGTCAGGGACATCGAGGCCGGTCGCAACGCAGGCATGGTCACCGTAGCGGTTCGCTATGGTTACATCGTGCGGCCGTCCGAGGTTGATCTCTGGCAAGCCGACCATATCGTAGATACCGTCGACGAACTGGTAAAACTGATACACTAGCCGCCTGCCGAACAGCGGCGGCAGAGCGATAAACCAAGCACAATACGCAGGAGCATACTGTCTTATGGCGGACAACCCCATGCACACCTACCAGGCCCCTGAGGGTTTGCTGAAGGACCGGATCATCCTGGTCACCGGTGCCGGAGACGGTATTGGCCGTGTTGCCGCAAAGACATACGCAGCCTACGGTGCCACAGTCATCTTGCTGGGGCGTACCATATCCAAGCTGGAATCCGTGTACGACGAGATCGAGGCCGCCGGTCACCCCAAGCCGGCTATCGTGCCGCTGAACCTCGAAGGCGCAGCCGTCAAGGACTACGAAGAGATGGCAATGACCATCGAGGACAATTTCGGCAAGCTGGATGGCCTGCTCCATAACGCCGGCATCCTGGGTACCCGTAGCCCCGTAGAGCTCTACGATCCGGAAACCTGGAACAAGGTGATGCACGTCAACGCCACCGCCCCGTTCCTTCTGACCCGGGCCACCATCCCCCTGCTGCGCAAGGCGGGAGACGCCTCGGTCATTTTCACCTCCTCCGGTGTCGGCCGTAAGGCGAAGGCGTACTGGGGAGCCTATGCCGTATCCAAGTTTGCGCTGGAAGGCCTTAGCCAGCTGCTGGCGGACGAGCTGGACGACGAACGCCATAACATCCGGGTCAACAGCCTTAATCCTGGCGCTACCCGAACCAACATGCGGGCCCACGCCTACCCGGCAGAAAACCCCATGCATAACCCGACCCCTGAAGATCTGATGCCCAGCTACCTGTACCTGATGGGCCCGGATAGCCGCGGGGTCACCGGTCAGCAACTGAACGCCCAGGAAAAGTAATGCAGTTGACGTTCTTTACCACCAGTCATTGCGAACTTTGCGAGCTGGCGGAACACCTGCTGATCAACACACCCCTGCCCCATCCGATTCCGGTAGAAGCGGTAGACATCGCATCGTCGGAAGCACTTGTGGAGCGTTACGGCACGCGGATTCCGGTACTGCGCCGGGAAGATACCGGTGCCGAACTGGGCTGGCCCTTCACCCGGGATGACCTGCTGGACTTCCTGGGTCCGAAGGCAGGCGCACCATCAGGCCAACTTCACTGAGGATTTGCTGTCATGTTAATGGTTGTCTCCCCTGCCAAGAACCTGGATTACGAGAGCCCACTGGCCACCGAGAAACACACCCAGCCGGCCTTTCTTGATGAGGCCTGCGAACTGATTGACCAGCTGAAAACCCTGGAGCCTCACCAGGTCAGCAACCTGATGGGCATCAGCGAAAAACTGGGCCAGCTCAACGCGGAACGCTTCCAGCAATGGCACACACCCTTCACCCCGGAAAATGCCCGGCAGGCGGTGCTGGCCTTCAACGGTGACGTTTACACGGGGCTGGCGGCCCAGGACTTCAGCGAGAAAGAATTTGATTTCGCCCAGAAGCACCTGCGCATCCTGTCCGGCCTTTATGGTGTGCTGCGCCCCCTTGATCTGATGCAGCCATACCGCCTGGAGATGGGCACGAAATTCCAGAACAAGCGGGGCAAGGACCTGTATGAATTCTGGGGCGATACCATTACCAATGCCCTGGACGAGGAACTCCGGGCCGATGACGGTGTTTTGGTCAACCTGGCGTCCAACGAGTACTTCAAGAGCGTTCGCAAGAAAAAGCTGGACGCCCGGATCATTACCCCCCAGTTCAAGGACTGGAAGAACGGCCAGTACAAGATGATCAGCTTCTACGCCAAGAAAGCCCGTGGACTGATGTGCCGTTACGCCATTACCAATGGCATCACCCAGGCCGATGACCTCAAAGGCTTCGACCTGGCCGGCTATCGCTTCAGTGAGGAGCAGTCCTCCGGCGATAACTGGACCTTCCTGCGCGACGAGCAATAAGCCGCAATAACAACGCCGCCGTTCCGCACCAACTGAATTCTTTTTGTCACCAGCTCTCCGGGGCTGGTGGCGACTGCTTTTGTGTTTGAAAAACCTGACGGAGCCTTGCATGAATGAAGCGCTGTTTTCTGAAATTGCCCTCTACGTCTGCCTCACCGGGCTGATTGGCTGGATGGGTTTTATCGTCTGGGACCTGGCGAAGAAGTCCCAGGCCGGCCGTTTTGGTACCATCGCCCTCTTTACCGTGCTGGGTGCCGGCGTGGTAGGTTTTGTGATCAAGACCGTGTTGGTTGAAGTCATGCAGATATAACCAGACACCCCCACCACCAGCACCGCCCGCTCAATAACCGACTGAACTGAACAACAACGCAAGGACCCGACTCCATGTGGTTTCGTAACGCCCGAGTTTTCCGCTTCACCAAGCCGTTTGATATCAGCGCGGAAGCGCTGGAGGAAAAGCTGGCCGCCGACGCCTTCAAACCCTGCGGTCCGCAGGAGACCACCCGCCATGGCTGGGTGCCGCCCCTGGGCAAGCACGGCGAGCTGTTGGTACATAGCGCCGGTGGTTACCACCTGGTGGCCCTGCGCAAGGAAGAGAAGGTTCTGCCAGCCCCGGTGATCAAGGAGATGGTTGAGGAGAAAGCCGAAGCCATCGAGCAGGAACAGGGCCGCAAGGTCCGGAAGAAGGAGAAGGACGAGATCAAGGAGGAGGTAACCCTGGAACTTTTGCCCCGGGCGTTTTCACGCAATCGCCGTACCTATGCGTATCTGTCTCCTGCTGACGGTGTCATGGTGGTGGATGCCGGCTCGGCGAAGCAGGCGGAAGATGTGGCCTCTGCACTGCGCCAGAGTCTTGGTTCGCTGCCGGTGCGTCCACCGGTGCTGGAGCAGGCGCCGGCGTTCACCTTTACCGGTTGGCTGGATGAGTCTATTGATTTGCCGGCCTCAATCGAGCTGGGTATGGAGTGTGAGCTGAAAGATCCCTCTGAGGACGGGGGCGTGGTTCGCTGTAAGGGTATGGACCTGAAATCTGACGAGATCCAGAATCATCTGGCGGCGGGGATGCAGGTGACGAAGTTGTCGCTGACCTGGGATGAGAATGTGTCGTTTGTGCTGGATGAGGAGTTTGGTATCCGCCGGCTGAAGTTCGGGGAGACGCTCCAGGAGAAGCTGGATGACGTTGACTCCGATGATGCGGCTGCGAAGTTTGATGCCGCGTTTTCTCTGATGACGCTGGAGTTGTCACGGCTCATTCCGGGTATGCTCGATGCCATGGGTGGGGAGGATACGTCGGCTATTGTCTCCGAGTAGACCTTTTCAGATTGGTGCCTGGTCCCTAGCCTGATTGGTTCGGTGCCGGGTCGCAGGCCAGGTAGCTTGTTCCGGGACACGCCGTGGATACGTCCCTGTAGGCTCTTCAAAAACGTCCCTGTTTTTGAAGGTCCCGGAACAAGCTACCTGGCCCACGCCCTTTAAACTCCGAGATAACGCCTTTAACCCCCGAAGGCACGAGAATAGCCAGAAGCGTGTGGTCGGAGGGGGACTTTTCTGGACCTTCAAAAACAGGGACGTTTTTGAAGAGCCTCCATGGATGGATTTACGGCGTGTCCAGAAAAGTCCCCCTCCGACCATGCGCCTGCACCCAAGAACGATTGCACCTCAAGACAATGGGCTTTAATGATGTGCCTTCGCCAGGCGCTCCCGCTGCCAGTCCTTCTCCGGCTCGTTGAGCACCAACCGCAGGTCCATCACCTCCTCTTCCCGGTTGTAATGGATATCGAAACCCAGGTGCTCCGCCAGCTGCAACATCGGGCGATTCTCCGGTAGTACGTTGCCGACCATCTCCATGGTGCCCCGGGCACGGCAGTAGTCGATCATCTTCTGCATCAGGGCCACCCCTAACCCCTCGCCCTTCATCTTGTCGTGGACCATGACCGCGAACTCACAGCGCAGGTTGTCGGCATCAGTCCAGACCCGGACGGTGCCCAGGGTTTCCTCGCCTTCGCCATCCTCACGGGGCGCATTGGCAATGAAGACCATCTCCCGGTCGTAGTCGATCTGGACCATCTGGGCCACGTCTTCCCGTGAGAAGTGCTTACGGAACTGGAAGAACCGGTAGCGGATGGATTCCGGTGACTGGTGCTCGTGGAAGGCCCGGTGGGCAGGCTCGTCTTCGGCCAGCACCGGGCGGATGATGACCCGGCGACCCGACTTGGGCAGTACGATCCACTCTTCCAGTTCCCTGGGGTACGGCTGGATGATGGGCTTGCCGGGGTCGTCGGCCAGGTCAATGGCCACATCCACCGCCAGAATTTGCTCGTTGTCGAACATCAATGGCGAGATTTCCAGGCCGCGGATCTCCGGCTGGTCGATAACGATCTGCGACAGGGTGATCAGAACCTCGCAAATCGCCCGGATGTCCCGTTCCGGCTGGGTGCTGAACTCCCTGAGCAACCGGTACATATAGGTGCGTCGCAGCAGCTCACGCGCCAGCACCATGTTCAGCGGCGGCAAGGCCGTCTGACGGTCGGTCATGACATTAATCTGTGCACCGGCGGCTCCGCAGACTACCAGGGGGCCGAACAGCGGGTCGCGGGTGATGCCGACGCTGAAGGCGATGCCGTCAATATGTTTGTAGGAGCGCTGTACAGCAAAGCCCAGGAAACCGCTTTCCGGAAAGTGCTGCTGGTACTCTTCCATCAGCTGACGGCAAGCGTCGATGAGATCGTTTTCGTTGGTCAGTCCGTGCACAGTGGAGCGGTAGCGCCCCTGCCCTGACTGGTACTCCATGAATGGGTGACAGGCGCGCTGGTGCATCAGGGTGACGTCCACCGGGCGACGCTCCACAGCGAAGGCTTCAAGGACTTCTTCCACATCATCGCAATACACGGTGGGCACCGTGTTGATGTGGTAATCGCTGAGGATTTGTCGTGCCTCGTTGTTGGTGAGGTGGTTGCGACCAGAGCGCTTCACATTGACAATGATACGGCGGGTATGGGAGTGGTCGGCGAAATGATCCGTAAAGCTTTCCGGGGTTTCCCCCAGCAGCCGCTGTACCCGCTGGTGGTTAACGTGCTGCATGAACGCCATCACCGCCTTTTCCGGTGAGAAAAATGAAGGCACGCCCGCCCGATAGAACTCATCCCTCGCATCCATCACCGTACTCTGCCCCAGCCAGCAGGTGAAAACGTTCAGCCGGGTTCCCTTGATGGCCTGTACCACGGCGTCAGCTATCTGAAGGCTATCTTCCGTCAGGCTCGGCGAGTACATGATCAGTACGTTGGAGACCTCCGGGTCTTTCGCCAGGATGCGAATGGCCCTGGCGTATAGTTCAGGGGAAGCATCGTAGTTCAGGTCGATGGGGTTCTTGCGGGTCCAGTAAGGCGGCAGGATCTCCGCCAGGGCGTCTACGGATTGCGGCGACAGGGTGGCAAGTTCGCCCCCCAGGGCCGCCAGGCGGTCCACGGCCAGAACCCCGGGGCCCACGCCGTTGGCCATGATGGCCAGGGATTCCCGTTTCAGCGGACGCATCCGGGACAGGGTTTCGAGGGCATCAAACATCTGCCCCAGACCGTCCACCCGCAACACACCCGCGCGCTGCAGCATGGCGTCATATATGGGGTCACTACGGTTGAGGCCTGCCGGCAGCTCATGGCGAAACCATTCGGACTCCGGTACCCGGCCGCTCTTGACAGCAATGACCGGCTTGGTGCGCGCGGCCACCCGCACCGCAGACATGAACCGGCGGGGATTGGGGATATTCTCGATATGCAGCAGGATGGCGCGGGTCTGGGAGTCCTGGGCCAGGTAATCAATGAGGTCATCATGGTCGATGTCCATGGAGTCCCCGAGAGTCAGGAAGTAGGAAAACCCCACCCCCCTGGCAAATGCCCAGTCGATCACACCACTGGCCACGCTGCCGGATTGCCCCACGAAGGCCACCTTTCCCGGTAGTGCCCCCATATGGGCATAGGTTGCATTAAGGCTTCGTGCCGGAACCATCACCCCGATGGTATTGGGCCCCAGCACCCGTATACCGGTCTCCCGGGCCGCTTCGCCCACAGAGTACATCAATGGCTGTCCCGTCTTGGAGTGGGCACGGGACATACCACCCGTCATTACCATGGCGGTGCGAACCCCGGCCTTGCCCAAACGCCTTATCACCTTGGGCACTGTGTCCGGCGGCGTACAGACGATGGCAAGCTCGGGGCTGAACTCCATTTGGGACACCCGCGCCACGCAAGGTACCCCATGCACCGATTCGTAGCTGCTCTGGTTAATGACCAGCATCCGACCGGGATAGCTTCCGCCCAACAGGTTACGCAGTACCATGCCCCCAAGGTTGTCGGCGCGTTCGGACGCACCAACGACCACAATGGATGAGGGATTGAACAGGCTTTCCAGGTATCGGGTGCCCAAAATGCAGTCTCCTTTTACAGACATTAACGCTGTGGGATAGCTTCTATCTTAGGCGCTGCGTTCTTGATGTAAAACGAAAATCGCGCCGGGTTTGACTACGACCAAAGAAACGCAGCGAAGCCGGAAGATCCCTGTTACCATGAGATTATTCATTTACGCCCTGGGGGCTTGTCAGGAACGTATCAATAACATGACAACAGCGTTTTTCTCCCACGACGACTGCGCCATGCACAATATGGGCGCCGAGCACCCGGAATCACCGGAACGTCTGAGCCGGATTATCAGTTATATCGAAGATACTGGCCTGGACCAGGAGCTGGACTGGGTTCGCCCGGACGAGGCTACCCGAGACCAGCTGCAGATGGTGCACCCGGAGAAGTACCTGCATCAGCTGGACCTGATGCAACCCACCAAGGGCCGGGTGTTTACCGACCCGGACACAGCACTGATGCCGGATACCCTCCGTGCTGCCAGGCTTGCCGCCGGGGCCAATATCGAAGCGGTCGATATGGTGCTCAGTGGTCAGGTGACCAATGCCTTTATCTGTGCCCGGCCGCCGGGACACCACGCCGAGCGCGCCAAGTCCATGGGGTTCTGCTTTTACAACAACATAGCCCTGGCCGCCATGCGGGCATTGACCTTCCACCACCTTGAGCGGGTTGCCATCATCGACTTCGATGTACATCAGGGTAATGGCACGGTGGATATCGTGCAGGGTGACGAGCGCATCCTGATGTGCTCCAGCTTCCAACATCCTTTCTACCCCCACTCCCACGTCTACCGGCTGCCGGAAAACATCGTTAACGTGCCGGTGCCGGGCGGATGCCAGGGGCCAGAATATCGCAAGCTGGTGGAAGCAGGCTGGCTGAAGCGGCTGGAAGAGTTCAAGCCGCAGCTGATACTGATTTCGGCAGGGTTTGATGGCCACCGGCTGGACCCGATGGCAGAGATGAACCTGGAAACCGACGATTACCTGTGGCTGACACAGATGCTGACCGGTGTTGCCAGGGAATACGCCAACGACCGGATCGTATCAACGCTTGAAGGCGGCTATCACCTCCGGGCCCTGGCAGAGAGCGTTGGCGTACACGTGGGTGAGCTGGTTCGGGCAGGGCGTTAACCCACCCCTTTATCAGCTCAGGGATGCTGAGGAGGCTATACTCGCAAGCGGGTTTCCTGACCCGCTTGATCAGCCGTTGTAGGCGCCTGCGCCCCGATCTGCGCGGCGAATCTCCTGGCCCTGGCCTTCCCGCTCCAGGCGAATCGTTGTCCGACGATTGTCCGCCGGGTTATTCGATACCGGAAACTGGTCTGCATGGGACCGTACAATAATCATCGACTCCGGCACACCAGCCTGTACCAGGTAGTCCGCCACCACGCGCGCGCGCTCCTCTGACAGGGCACGATTCTGGATACGACTGCCAATGCTGTCCGAATGACCGTCCACAAGCAGCCGCTCGACGGTCTGGTCGGCCTCGACATAGGCAGCAATGTTATCCAACAGCTTCCGGTCGTTATCTGACAACCCGGCACTACCGGATGCAAAAGGCACCCTGGAGCGCTGGATCTGGTCAAAGTTGACCGGCAAAAGACCGCTCACGCAGCGACGGTAGTTCTCGAACGGGGCCCGGAAGTTGATGTTGGACAGCCGGACCCTGACGGGGTCCCCCTCATAGCGGGCCTGGCGGGTAACCGTTGGTGCCATTCCCGAAAGCAGCCCTTCTACCATGGCCATGGCCTCCCGATGGCCAACTTCCACAGCCTTGCGATCATTGCTCACGTTGACATAGCCCAACCGCATTGTGCCCTCCCCGGGGCGCCAGGCCGGCGCCTCGACCACCAACAGCCCCCGACCGGGGCGCATCAGTGGCAGGTCGGATTCCAGGTAGAATGAAAGCTGCTCGCCCGCCCGGTGACTGAAGACCGCACGTCCGTAACCGGGCACTTCGTGGCTCAGGGTGCAATCAAACACCGATTCCGACAGATACCAGTCACTGTTCTCGATTCCCGCGCCAAAGCTGCGGGCTTCAGCCAGACTGGTCCATACCAGAGCACTACCAACGAACAGTGCCAGTAGTGACCTGCGGAAACGTCTGCCTGCCGGTAAAGAGGCTGAGGATTGTCCTGCCCGCTGCTGTATTGCCATAACGGTTTCCGGATGTCCGATTGAAAGGTACCTGAAAAGGGTATCGGCTGATCGGCCGGATTCTTTAGCCCTCTCCTTCTGGTATACTCGCGGCGTTTTTTCGCGCCAGGATCAACCGGAGCCAACGCCACCATGACTGATCAGATCACCCTTACCCGCCCTGACGACTGGCATCTCCATGTGCGGGATGGCGATGTGCTGGCGGATGTCGTGCCAGCGACTGCCCGGCGCTTTGGGCGAGCCATTATCATGCCTAACCTGGTGCCACCGGTAACCACCGCCGGGCAGGCAGAAGCATACCGGCAGCGCATCCTGGAGGCCCTGGGTGACCACACCGGCTTCGAGCCGTTGATGACCCTGTATCTCACCGGTTCCACCACCCCCGACGATATCCGGGAGGCGAACGCGGCCGGTATCCCCGCCGCCAAGCTCTACCCGGCTGGCGCGACCACCAATTCGGCCTCTGGCGTCCGTGATATCCGGGAAATCGACGAGGTACTGGCCACCATGGCCGAGTGCGGCATGCTGCTGTTGGTTCACGGTGAAGTCACCCACGATGACGTGGATATCTTTGACCGGGAGCAGCAGTTCATCGACCAGGTGCTGGCCCCGGTCATGGAACGGCATCGGACACTGAGGGTAGTCATGGAACACATAACCACCCGGGATGCCGCCAGCTTCGTAAGGGAACACGGCGAAGATCGCCTGGCCGCGACCATTACCCCCCAGCACCTGATGTACAACCGCAACCACCTGCTGGTCGGTGGTATACGGCCACACCTTTACTGCCTGCCGGTACTGAAGCGAAACGTTCACCAGCAGGCCCTGCAGGATGCCGTGGTCAGTGGTGACCGCCGTTTCTTCCTGGGTACCGATTCGGCCCCCCACGCCCAGGACCGCAAGGAAACCGCTTGCGGTTGCGCCGGCTGCTATTCTGCCTTCGCAGCGATTGAACTATATGCCGAGGTCTTCGAAGACCTCGGCATCCTCGACAAGCTGGAAGCGTTTGCCAGTTTCAACGGCGCCGATTTCTATGGCCTGCCCCGCAACACGGATACCATCACACTCACCCGGGAGCCCTGGACGGTGCCGGATTCACTGCCCCTGGCAGGTGGCCGGATTGTGCCTTTAAAGGCCGGTGAAACCCTGCGCTGGCGCCTCGCCTGAGAGCGCCCCTGAACCCTTTTCCGATCCGGAGACCTTGTGACTGACGAAACCAGGACACCCCACCCCATGGCCCGCCGCTTTCGGGGCTTTCTGCCGGTTGTGGTGGATGTGGAGACCGGGGGTTTCAACCCGCGTACCGATGCACTGCTGGAAGTGGCCGCCGTATTGATCACCATGGATGAAGAAGGGTGGCTGCACCGGGGCGAGACTATCTCCCGCCATGTGCATCCGTTCGAGGGGGCGAACCTTGAGCAATCCGCCCTGGATTTCACCGGCATTGATCCATGGGCGACGGACCGTGGGGCCATCAACGAGAAGGATGCCCTGCGGGATGTGTTCCTCCCGATCCGCAAGGCGGTCAAGGCATTTGACTGCAAGCGAGCGGTGCTGGTGGGCCACAACGCCACGTTTGACCATAACTTTGTGTTCGCGGCAGCGGAGCGGGCGGACATCAAACGCAACCCGTTCCACCCCTTCTCAACCTTTGACACGGCTACCCTGGCGGGCCTGGCCTATGGCCACACCGTGCTGGCCGAAGCCTGTAAAAGGGCCGGACTGGAGTTCAGTAACCGTGAGGCCCACTCCGCAGCCTATGACGCCGAGAAAACCGCGGACCTGTTCTGTGGCATTGTCAATCGCTGGAAAACCCTGGGCGGATTCCCGCTGCCACAGGCAACCAGCGAAGGCTCAGGAACCTGACCACCGGAGGCTCCCCTACCAGTGAATTCCCCGCATCAGGGCGGCAAAGGCCACCTGCTCCGAGGTGACCTTTGCCTGCTCGCCCTTTCGACCGGTTGCAGAGGGCGAGTCCGGGAACATCCGGTAACCGGTATTCATCACGATCTCCCCGAGCTTCGGGGCTACTGCATGGGTTACCTGGGCGAAAACGCCTAACCGGGTGGCAATTCGCTTGGGGCGGTGGATAATCGCTTCGGCAACCATGTCCGCTGCTTCATCCGGTGTCAGGGTGGGGACGGAGTCATAGATCTTGGTGGGCGCTATCATCGGCGTTTTCACCAGCGGCATATTGATGGTGGTGAACGTCACGTTGCGGTCGGACCATTCTGCGGCGGCGCACCGGCTGAACGCATCCAGGGCAGACTTTGAGGCCACGTAGGCGGAGAACCGGGGGGCGTTGGTCAGTACGCCAATGGATGAGATGTTCACCACATGGCCCCGCTTGCGTTTCAGCATTTCCGGGGCGAAGCCCATGATGAGCCGCACAGCGCCAAAGTAATTGAGCTGCATGGTGCGCTCAAAGTCGTGAAAGCGATCGAAGGAGTGGGACAGCGAACGGCGAATGGAGCGCCCCGCGTTGTTCACCAACACATCCACCCCACCATGATTGGTCAGAACGTCGGTTACAAACCGGTCGCAGGCTTCCATATCGGCGAAGTCGCACTGGTAGGCATGGACCTCCGCTCCCCGCTCGCGCAGGGCCTCGGTCACCTCCTTGAGCCGTTCCGGTTTGCGGGCGCCAATCACCAGGATGGCCCCCGCATCGGCCAGTTTTTCCGCCGTAGACAGGCCAATACCCGACGTGGCCCCGGTCACCACACACACCTTGCCCTCGACAGCACCCCGCAGGCTGCGATCACGGAAGAGGTCCGGGTCAAGGTGCCGCTCCCAGTAGTCCCAGATCACCGGGGCATAGTCCGTTAACCGGGGCACCTCGATACCGCTACCCTTGAGCGCCCGCTCCGCCTCCCGGTTGTCGAACCGGGTCGGGTAATTGATGAACGAGAGTACCGAGTCGGGAATGCCCAGGTCATCCAGGACAGCCGAGGTCAGGCGCTTCACCGGAGGCAGTCCTTTCAGTGACTGTCGAATAAACGGCGGCACAAACCCGAACATGCGAGAGTCCACCCGCATGGCCATACGGGGTGCGTGCCCGGCCTCACAAAAGATATTGAGGATTTCTCCCACCTTGTACGGATCGGGATCCACCAGGTGGAAACACTGACCGTCTTCCCCTTCCTTGTGGGCCAGGAAATCCAGGGCGTCTACCACGTAATCCACCGGCACGATATTGAGCCGGCCGCCCTCCACACCAATGGTGGGAACCCACTGGGGCAGCGCGTGGCGGACTTTCTGGATCAGCTTGAAGAAATAATAGGGGCCATCCACCTTGTCCATTTCGCCGGTGCAGGAGTGGCCTATCACCATGCCGGGGCGATAGATGCGAAACGGAACCTGGCACTCGTTACGCACCACCGCCTCAGAGTCATGCTTGCTTTTCAGGTAGGGATGGTCGAGGTTGGTGGCGTCATCAAACATGTCCTCCCGGAAGGTGCCTTTGAACAGGCCGGCGGCGGCAATGGATGAAACGTGGTGGAAGCAACCGACCTTGAGAGCTTCCGCAGCCTCCAGTGCGTGGCGGGTGCCCTCCACGTTGGCCTGCTGCTGGGCGTCGGCGTCCGATGCCATGTCGTACACGGCGGCCAGGTGGAAGAAGTGGTCTACCTTACCCGTCAGGGCCTTGCGGGCCCTGGCATCGAGGCCCAGGCCAGGCCTGTTCAGGTCGCCGACTACAGCATTCACCCGGTCAGCCCCCTCACCCCACCGCTTACGCAGGCTCTCAAACTTGTCCAGCGATTCTTCCCGCACCAGCACGTGGACCTTACCGCCCCGGGCCAGCAGCTTTTCCACCAGAAAACGGCCGATAAAACCGGTACCACCCGTCAGAAAATAGTTCATGATCATCCTGCCCTGCGCTCACGTTGTTGTAATGGTTGTCTTCCTGACCCTTACTCTATGCCAACATGGGGCATCGCGAAACGCGAATACAATAAACATTTGACCTGTCTCAGTGTTGCCGCGAAATGCATCCCGCGGAACCAGATGCGATAATACCGGTCCTAATCATCCCGGGGATCTCCAAACGAAGTAACACCCCGGACAGTCAGCCAGCCAGGAGAACCGTTAATGTCCAGCCAGGACAATGCTGATCGTTACATTTCCATTGCCCGCGCCTGTCTCAAGGCCATCAATGACACCGCCACAGACAGCGGCAGCCGGGAAGAGAAAATCCAGGCCGTCTACCAGGCGATTGATGATGCTTTCCAGGCCGAGTTCGCCGAGCAGCGTCAGGCCGTTGCGGTAATGGCCTCGGTGCTGGAACGCATTGCCTCCGGCAAACTCAGTGCTGATGAGGCTGCCACCCTTGCCAGAATCACCCTGGACCAGCATCCTGCCGCAACCGACCAGGGCCAGGTGCACTGATCAGTCATCACCGCTACTCCCGTTTAAACCGGTAAAGGAATCACTGCATGGGTAATCATTCTGTTGCACGCCTGATGTTCACCTGGATGGCCGCACTGCTGGCACTGCTGGCGATCTCAACGGCGCAGGCAGCCAGCCCGGAGCGTGTGGAGCCCATCAAAAGCCCGGCGGACAGCAATGAATACCGGTACCTGAGCCTGGAGAACGGCCTGGAGGTACTGCTGATCTCCGACCCGGATGCAGACAAGGCCGCGGCTTCCCTGAACGTTGCCGTGGGCAGCGGCAACGACCCGGCCGGCCGTGAAGGTCTGGCACACTTCCTTGAGCACATGCTGTTCCTGGGCACCGAAAAATACCCGGATCCGGGTGAGTACCAGCAGTTCATCCGTAGCCACGGCGGGACTCATAACGCCTTTACCGCGTTCCAGGACACCAACTATTTCTTTGATATCCAGGCCCCCCACCTGGAACCCGCGCTGGACCGCTTCGCCCAGCAGTTTGCCGCTCCCCTGTTCACCGCCGATCTGGTGGACCGTGAGCGTAACGCCGTGCATTCGGAATACAGTGCCTCACTCAAAGAAGATGGCCGCCGGTATTTTTCAGTCCGCAAGGCCATCAGCAACCCGGACCATGCCTTCAGTCAGTTTTCCGTGGGCAACCTGATCACCCTGGACAACACCGACGAACGCCCGCTGAGGGCTGACCTTATTGAGTTCTGGGAAAACGAATACTCTGCCAACCTGATGACCTTGGCGGTATACGGCCCCCAGCCCCTGGATGAACTCGAGAGCATGGTGCGCCCTCGGTTCAGCGCGATTGAAAACCGGAACCTCGAGGTAAAAGAACATCAGGAGCCGTTATTCGACAACGACGCCCTTCCTGCCCGCCTGCAGGTTCAGACCATCAAGGATATCAAACAGCTGAAGCTGGTATTTCCCATTCCCTCACAGCAGGAACATTATCGCACCAAGCCCATGCACTATGTCGCCAGCCTGCTTGGCCACGAGGGCCCGGGCAGCCTGTTCGATGTGCTGAAACGCAAGGGTTGGGTGGAAAGCCTGTCTGCCGGCAGCGGCACCGACACGGGCCACCATTCCAGCCTGGAGCTGGGCATGGCCCTGACCGATGAGGGTCTCAACCATCAGGACGAGATCATCGCGCTGGCGTTTGACTATATCGGACTGGTCCGGGAACAGGGCATAGACCGGTTCCGCTTCGAAGAAGACCGGCAACTTTCGGAGATCGACTTCCGTTACCAGCAACGCCCGCAGCCCCTGCACCTTGCCATGCGCCTGTCCATGGAAATGCAGGAGGTAGCCCCTGAAGACGTGCTCCGGGCCCGCTGGATGATGACGGAGTACACGCCGGATCAGTACCTTGACCTCTTGAACGAGCTGACCCCGGACAACCTGCTCATTACCCTGCGCACCAACGAAGCCCTGCCGGAGGATGCCGACAGGAGCCCCTGGTACGACACGCCTTTCGTGCTGGAAAAGAACATTGAAGTGCCGAGCCCCGGCCAACAGCTAACAGCCCTCGCCGAACAGTTGGCGCTTCCCCGGAAAAACCCGTTTATTCCGGAGGACCTCAGTCTGCTGGAGGGGCCGTCAATGGCACACCCGGAGAAGCTGGCTACCCTGGACAACCTTGAGGTCTGGCACGCAAAAGACACCCGCTTTGGTCGGCCGGAGGCGAACATCTACCTTAGCCTGCGCTCGCCGCTGACCACAGAGTCTCCCCGGGGCCAGGTGCTGACCCACCTGCTGGCAGATGCGGTGTCGGTGGAGCTCAACCCCTGGGCCTATCCGGCGCAGATGGCCGGCCTGGATTACCGAATCTACCCGCACCTCCGCGGCCTGACTGTCCGTACCGGAGGCTACCACGACCGCTTGCCGGTGCTGATGAACCGTGTGATGGCGACCCTGGCCGATCCGGCCATCAGCGAGCAACGCTTCCGCATTGCCCGCCAGCAACTCGTCGACAGTCTGCGCAACCAACTGCAGGACAAACCCGTGTCGCAGGCCGCCTCACTGGCGCAGGATGCGCTGATCCAGGGGACCTGGACCACCGAGGAGAAGCTGGACGCAGCAGAGGCGTTGTCGGTGGTTGATCTGCGAGCATTTGCCGAGGCGTTCACCAGAGACGTCGACGCGGTCATGCTGGTTCACGGTAATGCCACCCGGGCCTTTGCCCTGAACACTGCCCAGCAGGCGAAGGCCACGCTGCTGCAGGAGTCACAGGCGGCGACGGTCAGCCGTAGCCAGGTCCGGGACCTGCCCGATGGCCAGACCGCCATCCGGTTACAGGTTCCACACCCGGATACCGGCTACCTGCGTTACAGCCAGGGTAGTGATACGAGCTTTGCCGAACGCGCCCGCTTCCGCCTGCTGACCCAGGTGGTCAGCGGCGCTTTCTACGAGGAGCTGCGCACCACCCGCCAACTGGGCTATGTGGTGTATGCGACCCCGTTTGAGATGCTGGAAACCCCGGCCATCGGCCTTGTCGTGCAATCGCCCGAGGCCAGTGCGGAACAAATTGACCAGGCCGTATCCGAGTTCGCCACTAGCTTCCGTAAGCGTCTGGCCGACATGGACGAAAAGGCCCTGGAACGGGAGCGACAAGCGGTCATCAGCAAACTGATGGAACAGGAGCGCACCCTGTCGTCTGTGTCCGAGCGCTACTGGCGGGAAATCGACCGCCAGGCCACCGACTTCGACAGCCGGGAACAGCTTGCTGCCGCTGTGGCCGAGGTTAGCAGGGAAGCGTTACTGGCGACTTTCGACCGAGCGCTGATCGACCGTGATGCCAGCTTGCTGGTGACAACCGGTGCAGCACTGGAAACCTCGGCAGCTACCCTGGACAAGCTGCGGAATCAGCCGCCGGTGGAGGGCTGACCGATCATCGCGATGAACCGGTCCCAGTCGGCTGGTTCATCCACATCCCAGCGAGGCGCCAATATCGCCACTGACAGGCCGACCCCCTGCACCGCCGCAATGCTCTGCTCCAGGGCTTTCCCGGTTCCCCACGCTACCCCGGCCAACATGTCCGGCCGGGTGTTGCGGGCGCCGATAAGCACGTAGCCGCCGTCATCCGAAGGCCCAAACACCACATCGACGTCGTCGAGCGCCTGCCTGGCCTCTTCGATATAGGCAGCGTCCACTGACGGGCAATCGCTGCCAATTACCATGGCTATGCCAGCACTTGCGAGCCCGACGCCCAGGGCGTGGGTCATCCGCTCGCCAAGATCCTCCCCCTGCTGAACTGTCGAAGGCACGTGGTACTTCTCCATGACAGCCAGCACAGGGCCAGCCTCCGGCGGCGCCTTTGCAAGGAACTCGTCCCAGGCCAGCACCACCGGATGACCACTGGCCTGGAGCCGATCCATGACCGTCGTTGTCAGATGTATATGGGCCGCAAGGGCGCCCTGACGGCCCAGCGCGGGCTCAAGACGGGTCTTCACCCGCCCTTCCCGCGGCCACTTGGCAAACTGGACCAGCTGAACAGAAGCGTTCATTCCTGCCCGACCTCCGAAGACCGTGCTGTGCTCCGCCTGACTTCGGTGCGATAGGCCAACGCCAGGTCGGCAGGGTCAGCCCCACGCCAGTACCGCCACCGCAGTCGCCACATCAGCCAGATCGTCCGCCAGGTACCATGCTGCTCCCAACGACGGCTGTCGGTAACCACGGATTCGGAGATACAGAAAGGACGAGAGACCCGTCTGAGTCGGCGGCAAAACTCGATATCTTCCATTAACGGCATCTCCCGAAAACCGCCCTGTTTCTCAAATATCCCGCGGCGCACGAATATGCCCTGATCCCCTGTCGCAATACCGGTAAGCCGGGAGCGCAGGTTCATCATGGACGCAATGAGCCGGAACACTGGCCGGTTGCCACTGAGGCGCACATCAAAGCGCCCCCAGGCCCGGTCACTGAGCAGGAAGGCCTTTAAAGCTCTGTCGGCCTCCGTCGGGAGCACCGTATCACCGTGCAAGAACAGCAGTACCTCACCGGTTACTTCAGCCGCCCCACGGTTCATCTGCACCCCACGGCCCCGCTCTGACAGCACGAGTCGATCGCAAAGCGGCTCCGCGAGAGCGCGGGTATCATCCGTGCTATCACCATCCACCACGATCACCTCGGCTCCCCGCTCACGCAAGGCAGCAAGGCGCTGAAGCGTCGGCACAATGGCGGCAGATTCGTTCAGGACGGGAATAATAATGCTGACAGTAGGCGACCGTGGCACCGTGTGCTCCGACGCAAAAACGTGAATGGAACCGGCGGATCGACCTACCCGCCTTGAGACCTGGGCATGAGCCCGTTATTATACCGGCCTTTCCGGCGAAACGCCCCCGTAGCTCATCTGGATAGAGCGTCCCCCTCCTAAGGGGATGACTTGACCCCATTATTTCGTAAGCCATTGTTTTTACTATGCAAGACAAGGGCTTACAGACCCCAAAAATCACCCGTTTTTACCCCTCGTGCGCGGATTTGCACTATTCTTGTCTTACTGCTGCATTATTTTGCTATGATCATAGTGCATCCCACCAAGGAGCCCGGCCATGAAAGATCTGATGAGACTAGACCGCCTCAGAGCAGCCCAAGACAGCGTTGCAGAAGGTAAGAAAAAGCCTTTCGATTTTTACGATACCGATATCCCCACTCTATTTTGTCGAGTTGGTAAGACACGCCTGACCTTCTATTGCTACATCAAACGAGGCAAAAGCCAGAAGCTTTTTTCAGTGGATGCTTACGAGCTGACAAAGCAGGAACTCAATCACATGAGGAGGCGGGCTCGGGGCATCAGTGATCAGTATGAGACACAAAGCGTTGAGTTTTACGACACATACAAAGTCGATGACTACCTCGAAAAGGTTTACAAAAAGGTCGCATCAAAGGGAGTGTATGGCGAAATAAAACGCTTCCCCTACTCTATCCGTGGCAAGCGGATCAACGAGCTTTATGCACACGACCTTGATATCTGGAAGCGGGAAAGGCTGCAAGATGGGCGGACTCACGAGACCCTCAGAAAGCAGTACTACGCCCTGCACGGGATGCTCCAATATGCCAGCCGAAAAAACCACATCAGTCAGCATCACACAAGCGGAGTAACGTTCGTGATCGATAAAAATGCAACTGTCGCAAAGATCTACACCCCTCAACAAATGGTGCGAGTGCAGACCGTCCTCAAAACTTGCTCACTCAGAGACCAGACGATCATCCTCTTTACTGTGCTGAGCGGGGCCAGGCCATCCGAGACACTCAAGGTCAGGGTCAAGGATATCGACTTTGAACAGGGTCAGATCCTTATCCCTGCGTCAGGCACAAAGACACAAGTCGCCAGGTATCTTGAGCTTCCGCCAAAGCTTAAAGAGGTTATTAAGGACTACCTAGCAAAAGAGTGGGAGCAAAACCCCGAGGGCTGGCTGTTCTTCAATTCCCGCACCCAGGATCGTCTAAAAACCTTCCGCACGGTTTGGGGGAAAATTGTCGATTACGCTGACATCAAAGGCATGCGCTTTTACGACTTCCGTCATACCTACTGCTCATACCTGATCGAGCACTATCCGATACACGTGGTCCAAAAAATGATGGGTCACAAACAAATCGAAACAACTGCAAAATATCTGCATGCATTTGCCAGCCGCTCAAAAGAAGCATCTATCAAGATCGAGGACATCCTCGGTTTCAAAGACTTTTAAGAGTCTCGGGGGCTCTGCCCCCTTGATTCCCCAGCTCTCTACCACTTACTGCCGACAGCTTTTCTTGAGTCTTCAGAGCCATCACCGACCGCTGCAATCCTCTTCCCCTGCTTTTTCAAGTCTTCAACTATCTTAGCAAGCTCGTCGACCGGTCGATCTACATACTCAGTCACAGTCAGCTTTTCCATAAGTCCATCATATAGATCATCAATCCGCTCAGGCAAAGCATACAGCACAAGACAAGCAAAGCCCTGGCCTTTCTCAGACCTTTTAGCGTCAGCGTATATAAGTCCCTCTGTAATAACCCCCTGCCGCTCATACTTTAGAAATTCCTCAGCGGACTTGGTTCTCAGTCTTTCAGCCTCATCAAAATCACTGATCCCCCTGTGCTTGTCGCAACGTGTCGCCCACCATCCAGCTTTATCACTCAGACGACCAGGTGATCCACAAAAATCACATGTATGAGATGACATGTCCTCAAAGACGGTCTCAAGAATATCTTGCTCAATGCTTTCGCACGGCAGATTACAATAGATACGAAGAGTCCCGAATTTTTCTTTGACCTGACTTATGCTTGCTGCTTTTCCGGTAACTCTTTGCATGTCATCAACCAATCCAAAAAGCTCATAAACCAGAGGATACCAACCTGGACCTACTTCCAATCCAAACCGATCAAAAGAACCACCCTCCCTTTGGTGCATCAAAAGAGGATAAGCATCTGCAAATTTCTTCTGAACCCGACTATATACGCCCATCAACAATACCTTTATTTGTATTTCATCTATTGACTTTAAAGAATAAGGCCTTATAATAGTTAATATCAAAGCAGAGATAGCCAATCAAGTTTTGATTTATTCATATGTGAACTCCTCAATGCAGTAATATTCGCCCCTCACTTTGTGCTGGGGCTTTTTTTTGGCTTCAAAAAATATTTGTTTTTTTATCGCATTTATATTGCAAAATTCCTCATCTCTGATATAATTATAGGTATCGGATATGGAATTCCTTCGCGGAACAGGATTATCTCACAAATAGCCCTCCCCCTCTCCATGTTCGATACATGCCCCAGGGATGGGGTGAAAAGAAGTATGTTGAGTTGGTTGTGTACCGGTAATTATTTGTCGACTCACACCCTCAAATGAATCGATGCAGATACAACTCGACAGTAAAGGGCCTCTGAAATATGGGGCCTTTTTTTTGGTTCTTCGCAGATAACCGTGAAAAAGTAGGAGACGGCGGTAAAACCGGTTAGTTTTGAGTTCGCCAAAACAACAAAGCCAATCGACTCACCGCCGTCACTATGCATGCTAATCCTCTTGCCCTGTTCTGGGAAGGATTCACGATTGACTCCTATGCCCAGATTGCTCCTCAGTCCCTGCTGATCCGACTGCATCCTGCGGATGATTACCAACCATGTTGCAGTGGTTGCCATCAGCACTGCCTTGCCATCCATGACACGACTATTCGCCGGGTGAGGGAGCGTGACCTGTTCCAGTACCGCGTCTGGCTGGAGGTTCCTGTGCGGCGTGTTCGCTGTGCGACCTGTGGCCCCAAGTTGGAAGAGATTCGATGGCTGGCCGGTCGACAGCGCCTGACAGCCGGCATGGTCAACTGGGTCGAATCCCTGGTCCGCTTGATGCCGGTGCAGCATGTGGCTCAACTGTTGGGGTTGCATTGGCATACGGTCAAAGCCATTGATCAACATCGGCTTGCCCGTGAGGTTACCGAACCAGACCGCAGCCAGATACATCGCCTGATCATGGACGAATTTGCCCTGTTCAAGGGCCACCGTTACGCCACCGTTGTGATCAATGCCGACACTCAGCAGGTTCTATGGGTTGGTGAAGGTAATAGCCGACAGGCTATACGGCCCTTCTTTGAATGGCTGGGGCCGGAAGCTTGCGCCCAGGTCGAAGCGGTCGCCATGGACATGAACACGGCTATGGACCTGGAAGTCCAGCACCACTGCGTACAGGCCCGTGTTGTTTACGACCTGTTCCATGTCGTGGCCAAGTTCGGTCGGGAAGTGATCGACCGTGTCAGGGTTGATCAGGCGAACCAGCTACGTCATGACAGACCGGCGCGCAAGGTGGTTAAACGAAGTCGCTGGTTGCTGTTGAGGAACCGAGGCAACCTCAAGGCCGAACAGGCTGTGAAGCTGGAAGAGTTGCTACAAGCCAACCAGCCCTTGATGACCGTTTACCTGCTGAAAGACCAACTCAAAGAACTGTGGTATGCCCCGTCTGAAGCCGAGGCCAGACGGCGCTGGAACGAATGGTTGGAGTTGGCCATGAGCAGTGGGCTGGCGCCCGTGCAGCAGTTTGCTCGGCGCCTTAAAGGCTACGTAGAGGGGATCGTTGCCAGTGCGACCTACCGCCTGAACACCAGCGTCCTGGAAGGCATGAACAACAAGATCAAGGTGATCAAGAGGATGGCGTATGGCTACCGGGATAACGGCTACTTCTTCTTAAAGATAAAAGCAGCGTTTCCCGGTAAAGCGCGATGAACCTTTTTT
>NZ_FOHZ01000083.1 GCF_900111555.1 Marinobacter segnicrescens | reverse complement strand
CGTCAGTCCCTCACAGATCACGGTTTCGGGGTGCTGACAGAAATTGATGTCAAAGCCACGATGAAGGAGAAGCTTGACAAGGAAATGCCCGCGTACCGGATCCTTGGAGCGTGTAATCCTGCTATGGCGTGGGAAGCCATTGGTGTAGAGCCCCGGGTAGGGGCCATGTTGCCGTGCAATGTCATTCTGCGGGAAACGTCTGAAGGTATCGAAGTCAGCGCGATAGATCCCGTAGCTTCAATGACGGCGATTGAAAACAGCGAACTGAAACAGGTTGCCGGTAAGGTCAGGGAGGCACTGTCCGAGGTTATAGCAGGTATCTGAGGCGGCGCCATCGGTTGTTTGAGATCGTGATCAGTTGACCTCGATCAAGTTACACAGGGTGTATCCAGACCGTTCAGCTTGAATTCAGCTCACCGTGATTAACTCCAAGAAGAAGTGTTTTGGCAGGTCGCCAGACCCCAAAGCCAAGACTTTCAATTATTGGAGCGATGGGTATGGAATTTAATCGTCGGTACTGGATCACTTTATCTGTCTTCGGTGTGATCGCCCTGGTGCTCCTTTGGGGCGAGCATAAAGTTCATATACTCGGGGCCTTACCCTGGTTGATTCTCCTGATTTGCCCGTTGATGCATATTTTTATGCATGGCGGTCATGGCACGCATCAACACGCCCAACAAAAGGACGACGACCGTGAGTAGCGAGGCGACGGATTATGGGCTTTGGAGCCTCGTTATTCTGAACTCTGCTGTCTTTATCTTTTTTGCATTCAGCTTTTTTAAACCCCAAACGAAGCGGGACTGGCGCTCGTTCGGGGCGTTCAGTGCTTTTCTCGTCGCGCTGTTCACGGAAATGTACGGGTTCCCGTTGACACTCTATTTCCTGGCGGGCTGGTTGCAGACTCGCTATCCGGATGTGGACTGGTTTTCCCACAACAGCGGGCATTTGCTGGAAATGCTGTTCGGGTGGCAGGGCTCTCCACATTTCGGGCCGTTTCATTTGCTGAGCACGGCTTTCATTGTCGGGGGATTCTATCTGATTGCGGC
>NZ_FOHZ01000010.1 GCF_900111555.1 Marinobacter segnicrescens | reverse complement strand
GCTGCCGACGCAGAAGAACAACGCCATCGACGAGCTATTGCCCCACAACTGGATGCCGGCTATGCCTGACAAGGCGTGATGGCCGGACGCTTACTGAAAAACACCTCAAGAGCCCTATTGGCTCACTCTCACATTTCAGAGACCAGATTGTTGGAGCTCTCGACCTGGCTATCACCGGCATTTAACGCCGAAGCACAGCGGCGACCTTGGAGTGGCGCCGAAGGCGTCATGGAAAGGGCGTCCGGCGGCCATCGGCCGCGTACTGCTGCGACTTGTTATGAGATTTGCGACTTGGTTTCGGGTAGACAGTCCGCAAATGCTCTCTGAATTTTAGGGATTTTGCCACGCTGCTCACCGCCACCGTGCAATATGACCACCAGCATACCCACCATTACTGACACTCCGTTGGATATTCGGACCATCTGCTCCAGGAGAGGAAGCGGATAACCTTTGCTGTGGCGATGGATAGCGTGAATACCACCGTGGACAAAAGAGCTAAGGGGCTTCCACGAATACTCTCTGAATTCCAACAGCATGTTTACCGGTTCCGGTGGTGCTTTACCCTGCAATTTCTCAAGCATTTCGCTGACCATTGGTAGCTTATTTGCTCTGTTAGCCGCCTCTTGCGTCAACTCACTGGTTAACTTTGAAACGGCAGCATCAGAAGCGGCGTAAAGCAGCCACATAGCCCTCACCAGAGCTTCATACTGAAGACGGACAAGCCCCGTAGCTGACGTTAAATTGCCGGCAGAGATCAACATCTTTGCGCTCTCGGCATGCTCAAAAGCAACACTGCACATGACCCTGCTGGCTATAATTCTCTCCGAGTGGTCGAACGGAGGGAGCGCCAGAAACTCCAAGAGCTTGCTTTCGAGTTCAGCGGATCGCGATAAAAGACTGTTTATCAATGGTTTCCCTACTCATAACGCCGCCAGCATGCGCGGCTTTGTAGTGTAGGCGAAGCCGTAACGTAAAAGCCGTCGCCGTGCCTGGCCTTGTTAGTGGGAGACGAAAAGGTCGAGGCCGTATCGACTGTGGCGTGCCTTGGTGTCATTTCGAAAGCAAGGCCGCCACAAAATATGATGGGGCCACCATGCCGACTCCGATCAGAGCGTACATGAAAAAATCTTCGCTGCCGCAAGATCGAGCTTCGACGCATGACATGAGGGTAGCCATCATCGCCATGAGCGCCAGCCAAACAAGAGCTCCCGCTATTGCTCCTCTTTCATCAATTCTGGACACCCTTTTCCTCCCTGAACCCCGGATTTGTAAGGCTGAAAAAGTGCTCGAAGAAACCACTAACGCTGAAATAATCGGCGGCCCGACAGGGGCGTCCGGTGGACGGCCGCCAGGCCGGGAACGTATTTAATTGACTTGTTAAAGGGTCTATCCGCCATGGTCCGCCATCGGTAACTTCTTGCACTTGGTGGCATGCATCTCTATGTTTTTGATTTTGATGACGGCTTTGCAACCAACACAGCAAACTACTCTTCGATGGCCGCGCTCATGCTTGAACAGATTCCGGCGTCTGACAGCAACCCCGCAGTGTTTACAGGTTACATACTCTTCTGCACGCGCTGCCGCCTCAAGCTTGTGTTTCTTTTTGCGCCGCTGTTGCTGAGTTCGCCCACTCTTGAACTCCTGCGCTGCAGCCCGATTTACTGGGCGACTCTTTGACAGGCCAAGTTTGACAAGTGGATGCATTACACAGCCCCTTTAACGCCCGGCTCACCGGGTAAATTTTTGATGGCGGCTTTTGTGCGGATTCATGCACAAAAGGTGACAGCGGAAATTTATCCGGTGCAGCCGATTGTTAGACGCTACTGCAGCCGCGAACATTTTCCAATCACTGAGTAATAATCGGTGGCGGCGGGATTACTAGCATTGCTACTCAGGCTCATAATTACGAAAGTTCCATCCTTGTCCATCATAAATACACCGCCCCAGCCTTCCCCAGGCATTTCACACCAAGTAGGCCTACCGGATTCATTATAACTACACTCAGAGAGCCAATTGGCGTCGATGCCAAAGAGCCGGAGCCCCGTGCGCCTTCCAACAATGTATTTATTCTCAGTGACCCCAGAGAAGGACCCGAATGTTGAACCTTCGCGCTTTGTAACTGCCGCGCCTTGCTCTGCGATACATAAATAGGAGCTGTCCTGAGCTTCCGCAATGGCAGCCCCCGATAGAAGACCAAGCACAAACAATACAACGCGCATCTTCGTTATCTCTCCCTGCAGGCTTTATCTGTCTAACAGATTATTCTACGGCAAAAGTGACGGTATATCTGAACCAGCCTTTCCCAAGGTATAGAGCAAAGTTCTCGTAAAAACAATGTCTTGCCAGATCCCGAGTTTCCCTAATCCTGCATATCCATACCAAAAAAAGCGACCAAACGTCGCTATACTTCGAATATACCGACAAAACCGGTGAATATCCGGTGGATATCCGAGAAAAACGTCAAAACCCGCCCACACAGGAGACGCCAATCACGTGTTCTGATCGGGATCGGGATACTGTCCAAAACAAAAAACCCGGATAACCAAACGGCATCCGGGCAAAGGACTGTCACTGTGAACAGTGCAACCGAGGGGGTTTAATCAGCACACGGTGGTGCCGCCATCAATGGCGATGTTCTGGCCGGTGATGTGGCGGCCGGCTTCGGTGGCGAGCAGGGCGATCAGGCCCTTCATGTCTTCCTCGCCGCCGAAGCGGTTCAGGGGGATGCGCTCCAGCATCTTCTCGCCCATGGCGTCCAGCAGGCCGTTGGCCATCTTGGAGGGGAAGAAGCCGGGGCAGATGGCGTTCACATTGATGTTGTACTTGCCCCACTCGGAGGCCAGTGCCCGGGTGAAGTTGACGTTGGCGCCCTTGGACGTGTTGTAGGCGATGGTGTTCATGCCTTCCGGGTTGCCGGACAGGCCGGCGATGGAGGCCGTGGTGATGACCTTGCCGGACTTGTTGGGAATCATGCAGCGCTTGCCCACTTCGCGAGTGAGGAAGAAGGTGGCGTCCACGTTCAGGTTCATCACCTTGTCCCAGGCTTCGTCCGGGTAGTCTTCCGCTGCGGCACCCCAGGTGGCGCCGGCGTTGTTGACCAGGATGTCGATGGTGCCGAAGCGTTCGATGACCTGGTCTACGAAACCGGGCACGGCCTCACGCTTGGACATGTCGGCAGCGATGGTCATGACCTCGATGCCCTGACCTTCCAGGTGCTTCTGGGCGTCGTCCAGTTCGTGCTGTTTGCGGGCACTGATGACCAGCTTGGCACCCAGCTCACCCAGGGCTTCGGCCATCTGCAGGCCCAGGCCGCGGGAGCCGCCGGTAATAACGGCGACTTTGCCGGTCAGGTCGAGAAGTTGTTTCAGGCTCATTGGGGGCTCCTGTAATTGTTGTGATCTGCCCGGCCGCCTCGTTATTTAACGATCAGGGCCGGGCATTGTGCAGGTGGGCTTAAGCGATTTTTTCCAGCAGCGCGTCGCTGACCTTGCCCAGGTGATAGTCGGCATCACCGAACACCAGGTTGATCAGGGTCAGGCGCTTGAAGATGTGGGCCGCCCACATTTCGTCGGTCACACCCATGCCGCCGTGCAGCTGTACGCCGGCCTGGCCAACCTCACGGGCACCCTGGCCGATGAGCATCTTGGCCTGGGAGATGGCCTCGCGGCGGGCCGCACGGTCGTTGGAGTCGGCGCTGTCTGCGGCCAGGATGGCCATGGACCGACCCTGCTGGGCATGGATGAACATGTCCGCCATGCGGTGCTGCAGCACCTGGAACTTGGAGATCGGCACGCCAAACTGCTTGCGGGTCTGGGTATATTCCAGGGTGGCTTCGGTCATGGCATCCATGGCGCCCACGGCTTCGGCGCACAGGGCGGCCGTGCCCTGGTCGATGGCCTTTTCCAGCGCCGGGAAGCCCTGGTTGGCCTCGCCGATGATGGCGTCGGCGCCCACTTTCACGTCCTTCAGGGTCACTTCGGCGGTACGGAAACCGTCGTGGGTGACGAAGTCGGTGACGGATACGCCGTTGGCACCGGCATCCACCAGGAACAGGGTGATGCCGTCTTCATTGCGGGCATCGCCGCTGGTGCGGGCGGATACGATCAGCTGGCTGGCCTGGCCGCCGTGGATGACCGCGGTCTTGTTGCCATTGAGTACGTAGTCGCTGCCCTCAGCCTTGGCCACGGTGTTGATGTGGGCCAGGTTGTAGCGGGCACCGTGCTCGTAGGTCGCCAGAGCCATCAGCTTCTCACCGCTGGCAATGGCCGGCAGGATGGCCTGCTTCTGGGCGTCGGAGCCGGCGTCACGTACCAGGCCACCGGCCAGTACGACGGTAGCCAGGTAAGGCTCGGTCACCAGGGCGCGGCCGAAGGATTCCATTACCAGCATGGTGTCGATGCCGTTGCCGCCCAGACCGTCGTAGTCCTCGGGGAAGGTGAAGGCCAGCAGGCCCATTTTCGCCAGGGCATTCCAGATACCTGCGTCGGTACCCTTGCCGGATTCGATGATCTCGCGGCGTTTCTCGAAAGTGTACTCGTTGGCCAGGAAGCGGCGCAGCGAGTCCTGCAGCATTTGCTGTTCTTCTGTCAGTTCGAAGTTCATGGTCCGCTCCTTACAGCCCCAGCACCAGTTTGGAAATGATGTTGCGCTGGATCTCGTTGGATCCGCCGAAGATGGACAGCTTGCGCATGTTGAAGTAGTCACCCGCCGCCGGCACAGCGTTCATGCCGCCGACCATGGGGCCGTCGTAGTCCGGCTCCAGGGCATCCGGGATGTGGGCGAGGGCGTCCTGGCCGGTGGCTTCCATGGCCAGTTCAAACAGACGCTGACCAATCTCGGTACCGCGGATCTTGAGGATGGAGGCCTCGGGCCCGGGGCCGGAAGAGTTGGTCAGTACCCGCAGCACGGTCAGCTCCAGCGCACGCAGCTCGGCGTCCAGCTGGGCCAGGCGGTCGCGGAAACGCGGGTTCTCGATGATGGCGTGGCCGTCATCCTGTTCTTCCCGGGCGATTTCCTTCAGCCGGCGCATCATGGCTTTCCACTGGCCGACGTTGGCCAGGCCGGTACGCTCGTGGCCCAGCAGGTACTTGGCGTAGGTCCAGCCCTTGTCCTCTTCGCCCACCAGGTTTTCCACCGGCACCTTGACGTTCTCGAAGAATACGTCGTTAATCTCGTGCTCACCATCCAGCATGATGATGGGCTTCACGTCGATGCCCGGGGTCTTCATGTCGATCAGCAGGAAGGAGATACCCTCCTGGGCCTTCACGTCCTTGTTGGTGCGGACCAGGCAGAAGATCCAGTCGCCGTGCTGACCCAGGGTGGTCCAGGTTTTCTGGCCGTTGACGATGTAGTAGTCACCGTCCCGCTCGGCGGTTGTGCGCAGGGATGCCAGGTCAGAACCGGAGCCCGGCTCGGAATAGCCCTGGGACCACCACACAGAACCGTCAAGGATGCCCGGCAGGTGCTTGTCTTTCTGCTCCTGGTTGCCGAACTTCATGATCACCGGGGCCACCATGCGCAGGCCGAAGTCCAGCTGGCGGGGTGCGCCGGCGAGGGCACACTCTTCCTCGAAGATCAGCTGTTCCACTTCGGTCCAGCCGGTGCCGCCGAATTCCTTCGGCCAGGTGCTGGCGCCCCAGCCCTGCTTGTACAGAATCTGTTGCCAGCGGACGATCATGTCCTTGGTGAAACGCAGGCGCTTCTGAACCCGCTCGCGGATGTCATCCGGCAGGTTGTCCTGCAGGAACTGGCGGACTTCCTGGCGGAAGGCCTCCTGTTCAGGGGTGTAGTTCAGATCCATGGTTGTCTCTCTTTATCGTCAGTTGCAACGGGGCCCCTGAACAGCTGTCAGGGGCCCCGGTTAGTCATGCAATAGCCTTATTCGTACGAAATGCCCGATCAGGCCACTTCAAACAGGCCTGCGGCACCCATACCGGTACCCACGCACATGGTAACCACCACGTATTTGACGCCGCGGCGCTTGCCTTCGATGAGGGCGTGGCCCACCAGGCGGGAGCCGGTGGTACCGTAGGGGTGGCCCACAGCAATGGCGCCGCCGTTGACGTTCAGGCGGTCCATGGGGATGCCCAGCTCACGCTGACAGTACAGTACCTGGACGGCGAAGGCTTCGTTGAGTTCCCACAGGCCGATGTCGTCCACGGTCAGGCCGGCACGTTTGAGCAGCTTGGGTACCGCGTAGACCGGGCCAATGCCCATTTCGTCCGGCTCACAGCCGGCGACGGCGAAGCCACGGAAGATGCCCAGCGGCTGCAGGCCGCGCTGTTCGGCCAGCTTGCCATCCATCAGCACACAGGCCGAGGCACCATCGGAGAACTGGCTGGCGTTACCTGCAGTGACCACGCCACCTTCCATGGCGGAGCGGATCTTGCTCACGCCTTCCAGGTTGGTGCCGGGGCGGATGCCTTCGTCCTGGGAGACGGTCACTTCCTGGCTCATCAGCTGACCGGTGGCCTTGTCGGCAACGCCGGCGGTGGTGGTGATGGGCACGATCTCGTCGTCGAACTTGCCTTCCTCACGGGCCTTGGCGGCCAGGGTCTGGCTGCGTACGCCGTATTCGTCCATGTCCTCTTTCTTGACCTTGTAGCGCTGGGCCACGGTCTCGGCGGTCTGCAGCATGGACCAGTAGAGCTCCGGTTTGTTCTGCATCAGCCAGGGCTCGGCAACATAGTTCTGGTTTGCCGTAGCCTGAACGGTGGAGATGGACTCCACGCCACCGGCAACCATCACCGGTACCTTGTCCACAGCAATGTGGTGGGCGGCCATGGCGATGGCCTGCAGGCCGGAGGAGCAGAAGCGGTTGATGGTGGCACCAGCCACGGATACCGGCAGGCCGGCACGGATGGCACCCATACGCGCCACATCGTTACCGGTGGAGCCTTCCGGCAGGGCACAGCCCATCAGTACGTCTTCGATCTCAGCCGGGTCGACCTTGGCACGCTCAACCGCATGCTGGATGGCGTGGCCGGCCAGGGTGGCGCCGTGGGTCATGTTCAGGCCGCCGCGCCAGGACTTGGCCAGGGGCGTGCGGGCGGTGGATACGATGACGACATCATTCATAATCTTTCTCCTGTGTGCCGAAGCCCCTGCGGGCCCCGGCGATCAATTCGTGGTTTCCGGTTTCGCTCGCCTTACTGGTCAAAGCCCTTCCCTTCCTGCGCGCATTTCACGAGCAGGGGTGCCGGCTCCCAGAAGCCCGGCTGGAGGTTGGGGTTTTCGGCGAAGGGCTCCATGTCGCGGACTACGTTGGCCAGGCCAACCTGCTCGGCGTAGTGCATGGGGCCACCACGGAATACCGGGAAGCCGTAGCCAGTCAGGTACACCATGTCGATATCGGAGGCACGCTGGGCAATGCCTTCCTCCAGGAGGCGGGCACCTTCGTTCACCAAGGCGTAGACACAGCGCTGGACAATTTCCTGGTTGCTGATCTTGCGCGGGGTGATGCCCATCTCGGCGCGACACTCGTCGACTACCTTGTCCACTTCCGGATCGTGCAGGGCCTTGCGGTTGCCCGGTTCATACTTGTAGAAGCCGGAGCCGGTCTTCTGGCCATAGCGACCCATCTCGCACAGGCGGTCGGCAATGAGGTTCTTCTTCATGCCGGGGTTTTCCGCGTACAGGCGCTTGCGGATGGCCCAGCCGATGTCACCACCGGCGAGATCCGCCATGCGCAGTGGCCCCATGGCAAAGCCGAACTTCTCAATGGCCTTGTCGATCTGCTGCACGCTGGCGCCTTCCTCCAGCATGGTCAGGGCCTCACGGGAGTACTGGTTGATCATCCGGTTGCCGATAAAGCCATCACACACACCGGAAACCACTGCTGTCTTGCGGATGGTCTTGGCGAGTTTCATGGCGGTGGCCAGGACGTCCTTGGCCGTCTTGTCACCGCGCACCACTTCCAGCAGCTTCATGATGTTGGCGGGGCTGAAGAAGTGCAGGCCGATCACGTCTTCCGGGCGCTTGGTAAAGCTGGCAATCTTGTTCACGTCCAGGGTGGAGGTGTTGGAGGCGAGGATAGCGCCAGGCTTGCAGGTCTCGTCCAGTGTTTTGAACACCTGCTCCTTGACGCCCATTTCCTCGAACACCGCCTCGATGACCAGGTCCGCGTCCTTCAGGTCGTCATAGCTCAGGGACGGGGTCAGCAGGTCCATCTTCGCCTTGGCCTTGTCCTCGGTCATGCGGCCTTTCTTCACCTGGCCTTCGTAGACTTTGCGGATGGCTTCCACGCCACGGTCGAGGCCTTCCTGCTTCATCTCGACGATGGTTACCGGAATGCCGGCGTTCAGGAAGTTGATGGAGATACCGGTGCCCATGGTGCCGGCGCCGATTACGCCCACCTTGTTGATGTCACGGGTAGGGGTATCAGAGGGTACGTCGGAAATCTTGCTGGTCTTGCGCTCGGCAAAGAAGGCGTGGCGCAGGGCAGCGGACTCCGGGGTCTGCATCAGGTACTTGATGCCGTCACGCTCGACCTTCATGCCCTCGTCGAAGGGTTTGGTGGCAGCGGCTTCCACCGCTTCCAGGCACTTCAGCGGGGCCGGGTAGTTCTTGGCCATGGCGCCGATGGTGTTGCGGGCGAACATGAAGAAGCCTTCCGGGTTGGGATGCTTCACCTTCAGGTCGCGGACCTTCTTCAGCGGCATCTTCTCGGCAACTACCTTGCGGGCGAAGGCCAGGGCGCCTTCCATCAGGTCGCCTTCGATAATCTCGTCCAGCAGGGGGGTGCCTTCAAACTTCTTCGCCGGCACTACCGCGCCGGAGACGATCATGTTCAGGGCCTGCTCGACACCGATAACCCGCGGCAGCCGCTGGGTGCCACCGGCGCCCGGCAGGATGCCCAGCTTCACTTCCGGCAGGGCGAGGGTGGCGTCCGGCTTTGATACCCGGTAGTTACAGCCCAGGGCCAGCTCCAGGCCGCCGCCCATGCAGTTACCGCTGATGGCCGCGATAACCGGTTTTTTGGCGGTTTCCACATAGTGGATGGCGGTGGTGAGGATGGGCTCCTGCATCACTCTCGGGGTGCCAAACTCGGTGATGTCAGCGCCGCCGGAGAAAGCCCGGTCAGAACCGGTGATGACGATGGCCTCGATGGCGCTGTCCTGCTCGGCTTTCTTGATGCCGTCGACAATGCCCTGGCGCAGTCCGAGGCTGAGGCCGTTGACCGGCGGATTGTCCAGGCGGATAACGGCCACATTGCCGTTGGTGTCGTAGTGTGCGGTGCTCATGCTCGCTCCTTATTGGCGGTGGCAACAGGTGCCGGATAGCTCTGTCGGCTCTTTCCGGGACAGGTCGGTCCCCGGTTCGGCGCCTTATGGATAATGGAATGGGGGAGTTTTATTCCATACACTGGTGTCTGGAGAGTCCGTACAGTAATGTATGTTGGCGTAAAAGGTCAACGGGGTTGTACACTCCGCGCCCCTTGGCTTTCCAGGACCCAAACTGGCACACCCGCCACCCGATCGACAGGCAGACTATGGCATCCGACTCCAAAGGTACCCCCAGGGCCTCCGGAAAAACCGGCAAGCCCCAGTTGACCCGCGACGACTGGCTGGATGCCGCCGCTGGTGAGGTCGCCAGTGGTGGTTTTGGCAGTTTGCGGGTGCTCACGCTCGCCAAGAAACTCGGCGTTACCCGGGGCAGTTTCTACTGGCATTTCCGGGACCATGAAGACCTGGTAGACAGCTTCCTGGACCGCTGGCGGGACCGGCGGTTCGTCGAGCTGGACTACATGCGGCCCAAAGGGGAAAACCCGGAGGAAGAGTTGCACCAGTTGTTGCAACTGCTGCTGACCGACGCCTCCCGCAACGTCCGCCGGTTACAGGTGGAACTGGCGGTCCGTGACTTCGCCCGCCGCAATCGCCATGCCGCTGAAATTGTCGAGGAAGTGGACCAGGCCCGTGTGGAGCAGAACAAGCTGTTGTTCCGCAACCTGGGCAGCGCCGATAGCGAAACCGAGGACCTGGCGATGCTGATGTACGTGGCGTCAGTGGGCTCCCAGGTGGTGCTTTCCGGTCGCAAGGGTAATGAAGCCGCCGTGGCCAGGATTGAGAACCTGGTGGCCCGGCTGGCTCTTGGACAGGGTGGCGGCGAGCGCCGGAAAGACGAGGAAGAGTAGGGCGGCCATCAGGGCCGCCCTGTCCGGAATGCCTGCTCAGCGAGCGTCGAAAAAGCCGTTCATGTGACCCGCCACTTCTTCCGGTTTTTCTTCCTGCAGGAAGTGCCCGGCATCCACCTGTTCCACCCGGATCTCTTCAAAGCAATCCTCGATGTGGTTCAGGTACTCCGGAATGATCACCTTGTCCTTGTTGCCGTAGATGTAGAGGCTCGGGATTTTCCATTTATGGCCTGACAGCGTGGCCCAGCGCTTGGCATCCTCCTTGAAAGCACGGTAATAGCTGGCGCCCGCGCCCGGCGTGCCGGGGATGCTGTACATGCGTACGTATTCGGCCACGGCGTCCTCCGGGATCGGCTTCACTACGCCGTTAACGAAGAAGCGGATCCAGGTGTCCTCGTTGCCGGGAATCATGGCCTCCGCCAGGCCGGGGGCCTGCTGGAAGTGCTGGTACCAGTAAGCCTTGCCGCTGCCGGAGCGGACCTTTTCGATCACCTCCATGTTGCCCTTGAGGTTATTGATGATGGCGATGTTCATGATCACCATCTTCTGGATTCGCTCGGGGATCGCCAGGGCCACTTCCTGGGCCACGATGCCACCCCAGTCATGCCCTACCAGCTGGAACTCCCTGATGCCCAGCTCGTCCAGCATGCTGACCACGTCTTCCGCCAGGGCCTGTTTCATGTAGTGCTGCTGGCCTTCTGTGCGCTCGCTGTCACCCAGGCCCCGCAGGTCAGGTGCGATCACCCGTAGCCCTTCTTTCAGGTGGCGACCGGTGTGCTCCCAGCAATAGGAGCTTTCGGGCCAGCCGTGAATCATGACCACCGGGGCGCCGGAGGAGTCACCGCCCTCGCGCCAGGTGAACGTGCCGCGTGGGGTGGAGAGGGTTTTGGCTTCGCTGAGATACATGGTGGGGCTCCTGCCTGTTGTTCTGTCGTTGGTGTTGGTTGGAATCAGGTTGCAAAACAAAACCTGATCCTAGACAGCCGGATGGTGGCTTGTCCAGTGGGTTGCGTCAGGGGAGGTGGGCGTGAGCGGGAAAGGATCAGGAAAAAGGGGGCACCCGGCCAGGGAAGCCGGGTGCCCAAGAGGTCACCGAGTACTTCTTCTGTTGCCGGCTGGCGGATACATCACCAGCCGGAAAGCCTTTACTACAGGCCGAGTTTGACGTTGTCGATAATAATGCGGCTCGAGGTGGCGGCGCCCATCACATGCAGTCTCAGTTGGTTAATATTGCCGGAAGACTGCAGGCTGAACTGGCTGTTGATCGTGGACCAGCTGTTGGTGGCAACCTGGCCGCCGCCGAGCTTTTGCCAGTGGGCGCCTTCGTCATCTATGTACCACGCCCAGAGTTCCACCGCATCCGTGGCCTGGCGGCGGTTGCTCAGCATCACATCGAACGACGCCTGGTACGTCTTGCCGGCTTCCAGCAACCCTGTGGCCTCCAGCACCGGGCCGGCATTGGTGCTCATCCGGAACAGGGAGGCCAGGCCGAAGTTGCCTTCACTGGCGGTGCGGGTGCGGAAGACCCAGCTGCCCATATAACCGGACCAGCCGTTGCCGCCCTGCTCGAAGCCTTCTTCCAGGAGGGTGGTATTGCCGCCGTTGTTGTCATCACCCCCGTCGTCATCCGGGGCATCGGCGAGCTTCTCAAGCCGGACTTCATCCGCCACGAAATCAACGCCTTCGGCCGGGCCAGCGATCAGCAGGCGTGCCTGCCGGACGCCACCCTCGGCAGCGACGGTAAAGGTTTCGTCGTACTGGCTGAACTCGTTGGCGGTTACCGACAGTTCCGGGAGATCCTGGAAGTGGGTGCCCTGGCTGTCAGCGATTTCCAGGCTGATCCGGACCACGTCACGGATATCGGTCCCGGCCAGCGCCAGCTTCGCGGAGACCCGGTATTGTGCACCTGCTTCCAACCCATCTTCGATCAACTGCACGGGGCCGCCGTAATACTCGGTGCGGTCCGTTACCAGCAGCAGGTTGTCGCGGCCACAGCTGGTGTTGATGCTGGCGGTGGTCAGGCTGGCGGCGTTGTTGAAGCTGCCCCAGGGCGACAGCTCATTGAAGTCCGGTGCCCGGACCAGGTTGTTCTCGGCCAGCTTCGGCTTGTCACAGACTGGCAGCTCGGGGTCGTTGCCGTTGTCATCACCGTTGTCCCCGCCGTTGTTGTCACCGTCGTCCGGATCACCCGGGTTGCCATCGCCGGGGTTACCGGTATCCGGCTCTTCCTCTTCCGGGTCACCGTCGTCAATGACTGCCGTGGGCATGAAATCCGCCACCTGCGCCGCCAGGCGGTTGATGGCGGTCACCGCATCGGCGCCATCACTGCGATTGATGTCTGAGCCACAGGGCTGACCTTCGCAACGGACCTGGTCCGGGCTGGCGAACTGTGCCAGGTGGTTGCGGGTGCCGTAGGACTGGGGGTAGGCCATGACGGTACTGAACAGGCCCGAAACCCCATGGCCACGGCCCCAGGGGAACACGGAACCGAAGGAGTTCTGGGCATGGGAGTGGCCCAGGGAAATGTTGTGGCCCAGCTCGTGGGCAAAGGTGTTATAGCCGCAGCTGACGCCGGTCATGCTGTAGCCATAGGCGGAGGCGTTGGTATAGAAGCGACCGGTATTCTCGTTGCCGCCGGGTTGGTAGCCGACACCGCAGATGTAGCCGGCGCCGCTGCGTTGCGGGGTGCTGATCAATGCGACCAGGTCCGCCCCGTATTGTTGACGCAGGCGGGCGACGTTGCTGTCGGACCGGAACCGGCCAAGAACATTGCCATCTACACTGCCGTAACTGCCCTGTACCGGTTCGGTGCCCACCAGCCGCAGCTGTACGTCGACATCACTGTTACGGTAGGCCTGGTTGGCGTGTTCCACATAGGACACGATGCGGGCTTGGATGTCCTGGCCGGAGGAGGTTGCGGCGGCTTCGCCCGTGTAGAACACCAGTACGTCGACCTGGTTGGCGAGGGCCAGCGGGCTTCCCAGGGCGAGGGAAAGGCCGGCCAGCCAGTGAATGGGTTGTTTCATAGCGTCAGTCCCTGATCAAGGGTGTGTTTGTACGACGGGTACTCCTGTCCGCCGTGGGGTTCGAGGTACTGCAGGCAGCAGCCGCCGCCTTACCGCAATATCGGTTAGCCAGAGGGTGGCAGTTGCTCCACGCCAGGCACCGGAATGGCATCATCCTCACCGGCCAGGTTGTCCTGTATGTCGGTTTCGCTGGTCAGGGTGGTGTCGCCGGTCTCGTTGTCGATGACCGCCGAGTAGACCCCCTCGCGGGTGCTGATCACCACATAGGTGGATTTCTTGCCCCGGGTAACCACAACGTTGTCGTCTTCGTGGCCACCACTGACCGGGCCACGGAATACCTGGATGTCGTTGAGCTGGTTATGGGTGCTTTCCAGGCGGGCGCTGAGGGTGCGGTCCAGGTCCGGTAGCTGCAGTGCCAGTTGCTGCCCCACGTGCAGCGAAGCGGCGGCTTCCTGGTCACCTTTCATACGAATGGCCGGGACGCCGTCCACCTCGGTCTTTTCAGGGTCACCGTCGGTACGCCACAGGGAAACCACGGGTCTGGCGTTACGGGAAGGGCTGTTGGGCCTCGCTGGCAGGGCGGAGGTGGCTTCGGGGTCTGGCCAGCGGGAAACGTTATCCGGCACACCGGCATCGGCCAGGCCTGCGGCAGGTGGTTCTCGGGTATCAGGGTTGTCGGTTGCCCGGGTGCCGGCTTCCGGGGTTTGTGCCGGTGATGCAGACTCCGGGTCGCTGGAAACCGGGGCAAACAGGAACAACAGTGCCGCGATGACAACGGCGATGCCTGCAACAAAGGCCAGGGCTTTGGACATGGGCGCCTCCTGCGAATAAATCGGTTCCGTATTTGTTGAGGCCATAGTGCCTGCTCAGCGCAGCCGACCTCATGTGAAAATCTGTTAAGTATCCCGAATTGGGAACCGGTTCAAAGACCTATGCGTGGGTCAGGCCTTGCCGGTTTGGGCGAGAATGGGGTGGTTCCCTGGGGGCGCGGGTTTATGCCCCCTGGGCCTCGGCGCCCGGCCGCCGATGAATCAGGCGGCGCTTGCGGCGCTGGTTCAGGCCGATCAGCACCAGGGGAACGATAATCATCAGGCTGCCGGTAAGGAACCACAGATCCGGTATTTCGCCAAACGCCAGCCAGCCCACGGCGATGGCCCAGATCAGCCCGGTGTACTCGGCGCTGGTGACCTGGTTGGCATCCACGTGTTTGTAGCCCTTCAGTACACTCGCGTTGTAGCCCAGGATGAACACTGCCGAACCAACGGCACTGGCAATGATTTCCCACCGCCAGGGGGCCCCTTCCCACATCGCCAGCGCGAAGCTGGCGGGAATGGCCAGTAGCGAATTGAGGAACAGCTTGTGCAGCGTGGACTGTCCGGAAGGCAGCCGGCGCACCATCAGTGCTGCTACCGCCAGGCAGAAGGCGGTGCCCAGCGCTGATAGTGCGGAGAAGTCCAGCGCTGTCGGCCGCAGGATCACCAGCACCCCGGCAAAGCCACTGATCACTGCCAGCACACTCAGGGGTGAGAGCCGCTCACCGTATACCAGCACCGACAGCACCATCAGGATCACCGGCGCTGCGTAGAAAACCGCGTTGGCCGTGGCCAGGGGCAGGGTGGTCAGGGCGACTACCATGCACAGCAATCCGGCCAGCAACACATGGGAGCGAATGGCATGGACCACGAACCCCTCGAACAACCGCCCGTATTCTGCCCGCTTCAGCAGCGGCATCAGCAGGAGGACGGTAATGAGATTACGCAGGAAAGCAAACTGGAACACCGGGGCTTCCGGCTCCATCAGTTTGATAAAGACGTCGGACACAATGGCCAGGGCATTGCCGATGATCAGCAGCAGAATAGCGCTGTTGACGGTTTTGCCCGACATGGTGCCTCCCTCTGGTTAATAGTGGCGTGTGTGGTGAAAGGGGGAAGTATAGGTTGGCAAGAATATCCGATAAAATGATATTTATTGCTCATCTATGAGAAAATTCGATAATGAAACTGCCACCCCTGAAATCCCTGCCCGTGTTCGAGGCAGTTGCCAGGCTCAACAGCTTCTCCCGTGCCGCTGAGGAGCTCAGCGTTAGCCAGAGCGCGGTCAGCCACCAGATCAAGCAGCTGGAAACCTTCCTGGGTGAACCCCTTTTCGAACGTCATGGTCGCAGCCTGGCCCTGACCCGGGGGGGGCAGGACTACCTGGAGGGCATCTCTTCGGCGCTGGTCCAGATCGACCGTGCCACGGGCCAGCTTCTGGGCCGTCAGGACAGCAGCCTGCGCCTGGCGGTATTCAGTTCCTTTGCGGTGCGATGGCTGGTGCCACGACTGCCGGACCTGCACCGCCAGCACCCGGAAATCCAGCTGATACTGGAGATGACCGGTGAGCACCCGGTGTTGTCCGGCCGTGTTGCTGACAGCTTCATTACCATCAATACGGATTCACCCGCCTACAGCTATGATCTGTTATACCGGGAACGGCTGTTTCCGGTGTGCAGTCGTCAATACTGGCAGGCGCTGGAGGGGAACGTGCTTACCCCCGAAAACATGGCGGAGCACACGCTGCTATCTACCTTCAGCATCTACAACCGGACGTGTGGCGACTGGGAGGCCTGGTTCGCGGAAGCCGACATGGGCATTCCTGCTACGGCCCAGGTCCAGCACTTCAGTCATATGCTGCTGGCACTGGAAGCGGCCCGTTATCATCAGGGTATCGCCCTGACCAATGACTATATGCTGAGCAACCGGGATGATGCCGGCGATTTTGTGCGCTTGCCCCTGCACAGCGTGGTCACCGGGGACAGTTTCTATTTCGCCATCAAGGCCAGCCGGCGCCAGGAGCCCGGATTGCGATCTTTACGAAACTGGTTGCTGGCCCGGGCTATCGACAGTGGCTTGCTCGATGACAAGCCCGTTATAAACGGCAATGCGGGCAACCGGAAGGAGAATGAATGAGCCAATCGAAGGACTCCGGGTCTGCCGATGGGCATCGCCTTGACAGCCTGGAGGGTCTGCTGGACCGGATTCGGGACACCGATGGTGATGGTCGGCGGGTAACGGTGAGGGAGATTCTGGATGCGGCCGGTACCCGAAGTTTCGGTCCCGTGGCGGTGGTGGCCGGACTGGTGGTGCTGGCACCACTGATTGGTGACCTGCCGGGCGTGCCCACCCTGATGGGGATGCTGGTCATTCTTACCGTTGGCCAGCGGCTGTTTCGCCGGGATTACATCTGGCTTCCCGCATGGTTGAGCCAGCGTCGGGTGCCACGGGACAAGCTGCACAAGGGGCTGGCATGGATGCGCAAGCCGGCCCGTTTCCTGGACCGCTTCACCGGGCCCCGACTGACCTGGCTGATGACCGGGGGTGGCAACCTGCTGCTGGCGCTGGCCTGCCTGGTGGTGGCACTGGCCCTGCCGCTGATGGAATTCGTACCCTTCAGTGCCAACGGCGGCGGCCTGGCCCTGATGGCCTTCGGCCTGGCCATGATTGCCCGGGACGGCGTGGTGGCAGTGCTGGCACTGGTGCTCAGTAGCGGTACCCTGGGGTTTATCGGCTGGCAGCTGGCCAGCAATTTCTGAACCGGTCGACTGGTCAACTGACCACAGCTGAGGCAGGATGTGGCTTTTGCAGTCACACACAGGTAGCACGTATCCCATGGCAAAACTCTTTATCGTCCGACACGGGCAGGCCTCCTTTGGCCAGGCAAACTACGATCAACTTTCCGGGCTTGGCTGGCAGCAGGCCCGCTGGCTGGGGGAATACTTCGCCGAGCGTGAACTGAACTTTCACCGGGTGGTGGCTGGCGACCTGCAACGTCAGCAGGACACCGCCAAGGGGGTGCTTGAGGGCATGGCACACGCTGGTATCGACGTTTCCACCCATCCCGGGCTGAATGAGTACGACGGCGAGATGATGTACCGGGCCTTTACCGGCCAGGGGGACCAACACCTGCACCAGAAGCGGGATTTCAAGGATTACTGGCGCACCTTCCGGGCGGCTTACGAGGCCTGGATCGACGACCGCCTCACTGACGTCGACGAGACCTGGGGCGACTTCGGCCAGCGTATTGAAGACGCGATCAGCCACGCCTGCGAGGGTGCGGGTCGGGACGATGCCGTGCTGGTAGTGACCTCCGGCGGCGTGATTGGCAGCGCCCTGACCCAGTTGGTCGAAGGCCCCCAGAAGGGCGCCATCCACTTCAACTTCCAGTTCCGCAACGCGGCATTCTGTGAGGTCATTATGGGCCGCAGTGCCCGCCGGGTGCTGAGCTTCAATAACGTGCCCCACCTGGACCGGCCAGGGCGCCGGCACGCCCTGACCCACGTTTGACGCCCGCCTGACGGCCGGAAGACTACGCTTTCCGGCCGTTTGCCTTGCTGCTGGTAGCCTTGCGGGTCTTTGTCGCACGGGTGGAGGCGTTCCCGCTGCCGGCGGGCTTCTCCGGCAGGACTGACTCAGTGTCCTGGTCGTCGCTGGCCGGGCGCTCCACCACCTTGCGCTTGCCCTTGGCACAGCGGGAGAGGGCCTTGAGGCCGTCCGCATCGAAGGCGTCCACCCGGATCACGTCGTAGAGCGCGGTCAGGGCCTCCAGCAGCTTGTCGCATTCCTCATCCCTGACAATACCTTCCTTGCAGGCCCAGTCCACCAGTTCCTTGCGCTGATGCCCCAGCAGCATATCAATGCCGCCGAGCTCTTCCGGGTCACGGTTGCGGATGGCGTCGTGCAGGCGGGCCCGCAGCTCCACGGTTTCATTGGCCAGGCGATAGGCATTGAGCACCCGGCCCAGGGCGTCGTCGGGCTTGTCGTTGAAGTAGGCCCCCCGGCTGATGCGCTGTCGCAGTGGCGTGTCCTTCACAATGGTGGCGGCCACTTCAGTGCCCAGGCGGTCGTCCGGGCCGTTGAGGGCGGTGGCACCCAGGGGGAATACCAGAATCCGCAGCGGCCAGCGCAGGGCCGGGACCGGGAAGTTGATCACCGCCTCCCGCATCGCTGCCTGCAGGTCTTTCAGGCAGGTTTGCAGGCACCACTCCACCAGGGGCCGCTGATCGTCCGGATAGCCTTCCTCATGCCACTGTTTTATGACGGCAGAGGCGTAGTACAACTGCACCAGGCAGTCGGCCATGCGGCCGGACAGCCGCTGACGGGCTTTCAGGCCACCACCAATGGTAAGCAGGGTGACATCTGTCAGCAGGGCAAAGCCGGCGGAAAACCTGGCCAGTTGCCGGTAGTACTTGCCAATGTTGCCCTCACGGGGGGCGGGCTCCGCCAGTCCGTGGGTCAGTCCCAGCACCAGCGCCCGCAGGGCATTGCGGGTGGTGTGGGCAATGTGCCGATAGAAAGTGTCATCAAACTTGCGCACCGCCTCCCGTTCATCGTCCATGCCCGCAGCCTCGATTTCATCCACGATAAACGGATGGCAGCGGATCGCGCCCTGGCCGAAAACCATCAGGCTGCGGGTCAGGATATTGGCCCCTTCCACCGTGATACCAATGGGTACCGCCTGGTAGGCCCGCGCCAGGAAGTTGCGGGGGCCGGTGATGACACCCCGGCCGGCGACCACATCCATGGCGTTATTGATCACTACCCGCATCAGGTCAGTGTTGCGGTATTTCAGCACCGCCGACGGCACCGAGGGCCGCACGCCCCGGTCCAGCATGCCGGCGGTCAGCAGGCGGGCGGAGTCCATCATGTAGGTGTAGCCGGCAATGGGCTCCAGGGCTTCCTGCACCCCTTCAAACTGGCTGATGGAACGACCGAACTGCTCCCGCACCAGGGCGTAGGAGCCGGTGGCCAGGCTGGCGACCTTGCCGGCACCGGTGCCCAGGGCAGGCAGCGAGATGGAGCGGCCGATGGACAGGCACTCCAGTAGCATGGTCCAGCCCTTGCCAAGCATCTCCTGGCCGCCGATCACCTGTTCCATGGGAATAAATACGTCGTTGCCCCAGGTAGGACCGTTCATGAAAACGGTATTCATGGGCAGGTGGCGGGCACCGGCATGGACACCTTCGGTGTCCCTTGGGACCAGCACACAAGTCACGCCTATATTGTCGTCGCCACCGAGCAGCTTGTCGGGGTCATAGACCTTGATGGCCAGGCCGATCAGGGTCGCCACCGGTGCCAGGGTAATGTAGCGCTTGTTCCAGGTGACCTTGAGGCCCAGCACTTCCTTGCCGTTCCACTGGCCCTTGCAGACAATGCCCTTGTCCGGAATGGCGCCGGCGTCGGAGCCAGCCACCGGTGAGGTGAGGGCGAAGCAGGGGATTTCCTCACCATTGGCGAGGCGGGGCAGGTAGTGTTGCTTCTGGTCATCGGTGCCGTATTCCATCAGCAGTTCGCCCGGGCCGAGGGAGTTGGGCACCATCACGGTGACGGCGGCGGACACGCTGCGGGTGGAGATCTTCATCACGATTTCCGAGTGGGCGGTGTGGGAGAAGCCCTTGCCACCCTGCTCCTTTGGAATCATCAGGCCGAAGAAGCCGTTTTCCCGAATGTATTTCCAGACCTTGTCCGGCAGGTCGTAGTCTTCGTGGGTAATCTTCCAGTCGTCCAGCATGGCGCAGAGTGTTTCCACCGGGCCGTCGAGAAACGCCTGCTCCTCGCTGGAGAGGTGGGCAGGCTTGGCATCCAGCAGTTTTGACCACTCTGGCTGGCCGGAAAACAGCTCGCCGTCCCAGTCTACGGAACCGGACTTCAGGGCCTCCTGCTCAGTGTCGGACAGTTTGGGAAGTTGTCCCCTTACCCAGCCCAGCAGGGGTTTGCTGAGCTTATCCCGGCGCAGCTCGTCAGCGTGCAGGATGATCATCGCCAGGGCCAGCAGGCCGCCGCCCAGGAGGATGCTGAGGATATGCCAGTCATCCTGGGCCATGCCGGCCAGGGTCGCGGCCACCAGCACCACGGTAGCTACCGTGCCGCCAAGGCCGAGATAGATCAGCACCAGGGCACTGATGATCAGGAACAGAACACTCATTGACAGACCTCCGTATCGGGAATGGAATACACCATGACTCCGTTTACCATCGGTCAAACCTGCCAGGCTTGCAAGGGGTGGCCGGTGCAGGAACGATAGCCGTGACCGTCCACTGAAAGCCGTTTGACGCATATCACCGGTTAGCTTGCGATGAACAGGCTATACTGGAACTCCCTGAAAAGTCAGAGCCGTCAACAGGAAGCGACCCATGCCTACACCAACGCCGGACAAGCGCACGCAATTTTCCATCTGGTACTTCGTGGGGGTTTTGCTGCTGCTTTTTCTGCTGCCGGACTGGCTTTCCACCCAGCCACAGACCATTCGCTACAGTGAGTTCCGGACCCTGGCCCTGTCCGGCGAGCTCCAGGACGTGACCGTTGCCGCCGAAGAGGTTAAGGCCTCGGTGCCCCGTAACCAGCTCTCGCCGTTCCTGACGTCGGACGAGCTGAGTCGACTGCGCTCCTCCGAGGGTGACCTGGTGAACATCCGCGCCATCCGGGTGGACGACCCGGACCTGGTGCCGTTGCTGGAGGAGGCCGGGGTGGACTACACCGGCGTCCGGGAAAACACCTGGCTCACTTCCCTGCTGTCATGGCTGCTGCCCTTTGGGTTGCTGGTGCTGCTGTGGAGCTTCCTGTTGCGCCGGATGGGCGGCATGGGCGGCGGTGGCGGCAGCATGATGTCCATTGGCAAGAGCAAGGCCAAGGTCTACATGGAGAAGGACACGAAAGTGACCTTCGATGACGTGGCCGGGGTGGACGAAGCCAAGGCCGAGTTGCAGGAAGTGGTGGATTTCCTGCGGGACCCGGAGACCTACAGTCGCCTGGGTGCCCACATTCCCAAGGGGGTACTGCTTGTGGGTCCGCCCGGCACCGGTAAAACCCTGATGGCCCGGGCAGTAGCAGGCCAGGCTGGGGTGCCCTTCCTGTCCATCAGTGGCTCGGAGTTCGTGGAGATGTTCGTGGGCGTTGGTGCTGCCCGGGTGCGAGACCTGTTCAACCAGGCCCGCAGCATGGCCCCCGCCATTATCTTTATCGACGAGCTGGATGCCCTGGGCCGGGCCCGGGGTGCCAACCCCATGATGGCCAACGATGAAAAGGAGCAGACCCTAAACCAGCTGCTGGTCGAACTGGATGGTTTTGATCCGTCCAGCGGGTTGATCCTGCTGGCGGCTACCAACCGCCCGGAGATCCTGGACCAGGCCCTGTTGCGGGCCGGCCGGTTTGACCGGCAGGTGCTGGTGGACCGGCCTGACCGTATCGGCCGGGCCCAGATCCTGAAGGTGCATATCCGCAAGATCAAGCTGGATGCAGATACCGACCTGGACCACATTGCCGCCCTGACACCGGGCTTTACCGGCGCCGACCTGGCCAACCTGGTGAACGAGGCCGCCCTGCTGGCGACCCGGCGCAATGCCGACGTGGTTACCCTGGACGACTTCAATGCGGCGATCGAGCGTATCGTGGCCGGCCTGGAGAAGAAAAACCGGATTCTCAGTGAAAAGGAACGACGCACCGTGGCCTACCACGAGCTGGGCCATGCCCTGGTGGCGATGTCACTGGAAGGGGTGGATCCGGTGCAGAAGGTTTCCATCATCCCCCGGGGTATCAGCGCCCTTGGCTATACCCTGCAACGCCCCACCGAGGACCGCTTCCTGCTGTCGGAGCAGGAACTGCGTAATCGTATGACCGTACTGCTCGGTGGTCGCGCCGCCGAAAGCCTGGTATTCAAGGCCACCTCCACCGGCGCTGCCGACGACCTGGAAAAGGCCACCGATATCGCCCGGGATATGGTCACTCGCTTTGGCATGATCCCGGCCCTGGGACAGGTGACCTATGAAAAAGCCGGGCAGACCCACCTGCAACAACGCTGGCTGGACAGTTCCCGCCAGTACAGCGAAGCCACTGCTGAAGCCATCGACCAGGCTATCCGCGAGCTGATTGACCAGGCCTTCAACCAGGCTACGGCCATTCTCGAGTCCCACCGGGAAACACTGGAGAGTGGTGCCCACAAGCTGTTAGAAGTGGAAGTGCTCAGTGGTGACGCCCTGAAAAAACTGCTGGGACAGGAAAGCCAGAAAGGCGCCTGACCGGCCGGGCTCATCAGGTTGCATTGCAAACTAATGTAAAAAGTAACAAATCTGACCCGAAACATTGATCCAATCTTCGAGTTTCAGGGAACTCATAGGCTCGATCAATAACTTTACGGTGTCGGAGTATTGCCATGTTCGGTCGGCTGTCGGTTGCGAAGCGCCTGGGTCTCGGTTTTGGAGTAGTTCTTTCCCTGATGGTGCTGGTCAGTGTGGTTGGCAACCTCCGGGTCGGTTTCATGGATCGCACCCTGATGGACGTCCGCGAAGGTGCGTCGGTCAAGCAGCGCCATGCCATCAACTTCCGCGGTAGTGTCCATGACCGGGCCATTGCCATTCGTGATGCCGTGCTGGTTCGTAACGACGCGGATCTGCGGACGCACCTGCAGGATGTTGACCGGCTGAAGGCCTTTTATCAGGACTCTGCATTGGCGATGGACCGGCTGTTCGATGAACTCGGTGCCAGTGACCAGGAAACCCGCCTGCTTGGGGAAATCCAGGCCATCGAACGGCGCACCCTGGCGCTGACAGGGCAGCTGGTCACCCTTCGCCAGAGTGAAGGCCCCGAGGCGGCCCGTGTCTTCCTGCTGGAACAGGTGTCCCCGGCCTACACGGAATGGCTCGCCCGGGTAAACGCATTTATTGACCACCAGGAAGACATCATTGCCGGGGATATCGATCGGGTTCAGGATGCAGCCTCCGGCTTCCAGGCCCTGATCTTTATCATCACCGGGTTGGCCATACTGGTGGGCATCGCCGTGGTGGTGCTCATCATTCGTAACCTGAAAGCAACCCTTGGGGCGGAGCCGGAAGAAGTGGCTGAGGCAATCCGCGCACTGGCAGACGGTCAGCTGGACCAGGCGATCGATACCCAGTATCCGAACAGTGTGATGGGTGCCCTGAAGGAAACCACCACCCAGCTGGCCGAAGCGGCCACCGAACTGATGGACACCGCCGGCAATAACCGTGAACAAATCCGCCTGCAGTCGGAAGAGGCCCAGCAAATGGCGGCGGCGGTCAACCAGATGGCAGCCACCGTCAACGAAGTCGCCGGCTTTGCCGGCAATGCGGCCTCTGCCACCCGCACCGCAGATGACGAAGTAGAGAAAGGCAACCGGGTAGTGGCTGACACTGCCGCTGCCATCGGTAACCTGGCCGATACCCTGGAAGGCGCCACTGAAACTGTGCGCCAGGTCAGCCAGGACAGCGCCAATATCGAGTCCATCATTGAAGTGATCAACGGCATCGCCGAACAGACTAACCTGCTGGCCCTGAATGCAGCCATTGAGGCTGCACGGGCCGGGGAGCAGGGCCGGGGCTTTGCGGTGGTCGCCGATGAGGTGCGCTCGCTGGCGACCCGCACCCAGGATTCCACCCGGGAAATCCAGGAGATGATCGGCAAGCTGCAGACCGGTGCCGGTCAGGCCGTCTCGGTCATGGAGACCAGTCGTGAACTGGCGCGGGAGACCGTGGCTCAGACCGGAGAGGCCCAGGAAGCCCTTGGTCGCATCCGCCACGAAGTGGGTGCCATCAACGATATGAATGCCCAGATTGCCAGCGCGGCGGAGCAACAGAGTGCGGTGGCGGAAGAAGTGAACCGCAACATCCGCCGGATCCACGACGCCACGGTAGAGACTGCCGCCGGTTCCGAGCAGGTCGCTTCCTCAAGCCGTGAGTTGGATACCCTGGCGGACCAGTTGCGCAAGGAGGTCTCTTTCTTCCGCGCGGGACAGGCCTGAGGCGTCGATGGCGCCGGTTATGCTCAGAGGTAACCGGCGCTGAATACCAGTCCCAATACAATGGGCATCACCACCAGGCTGCCCAGGTTGCTGATCAGTACCAGGGAGGCCACCTTGTGGGGCTCCTGCCGGTACTGCTCGGCGACCATGTAGTTGAGCACCGCCGGCGGTAACGCGGCAAATACCCACAGGCTGGCCACCTGGATGCCGGGCAGGTCCAGCACCGCAATCAACGGCCAGGCCAGGACCAGGCCGCTGGCGGGGCAGGCGATAGCGCCGAGCAGGCCCAGCTTCCAGTCACTGAAGTCCACTTCCAGCATGCGGATGCCCAGGGTGAACAGCATCAGCGGAATGCAGATGCCGCCCAGCATATTCAGGGCTTCCATCAGCCATCCCGGCAGGGCCACACCCCCGATATTCACTGCTAGCCCGGCAATGGTCGCCAGTACCACCGGCACCCGCAGGCGCCGGATCATGGAGGTGTGGGGGTCCAGCATGTACAGGCCTACCGAGAAATGCAGGATCATCTCGACGATAAACAGCACTACGGCGGCGGGCAGGGCGGCCTCGCCAAAGGCCAGCACGATCAGCGGAATGCCCATGTTGCCGGAGTTGTTGAACATCATCGGCGGCAGGAAGGTTTTCAGGTTCAGCCGCAACATCTTTGCCAAGGGCCACAACAGCAGGCCGGAACCCAGCACAACGACCACGCCGGCGGTGGCCAGCCAGGCATAATCCGCCAGTGGCGCCTCCTGGTCGGCCAGCACGGCAAACACCAGCATGGGCACGAACAGCTCCATGTTGACGGTGTTCATGCTCTGGATGTCGGGTGATCGATAGCGACCGTAGAGGGCTCCGCACCCGGCAATGAGGAAGACGGGCAACATCGTTGAAACAATCTGGCCTATCATGGATTCTCCGGGAACGGAACAGCAAGCAGGGTAAAGGGTAGGGTGGCAATTGTAGTGTTTCCTGGCCGGACCGTCATGGGTGCGACGCACGGATCATCGCTTTTGATGGTCCGAAAGCCATGCCGAACAGTATCAGCAAGGACAGTGATTGTAGGAGCATGCGTGATGAGTATGTTGGAGAGCATTGAAGAAACCACCCGCAGCCGGTTGTTCGAGCGTACGCCCGACCTGGCGTCCGGCGACCCGGAGTCCAGGCGGGACGAGATCAGGGAGTATTTCCTGGCCACCTGGGCCCGTTACGAGTCCCTGTTCCGCACCCTTGCCCGGGATGAGGCCTATTTCGAAAAATCCATTCCACTGCGGCATCCACTGATCTTCTATCTCGGCCATACCGCGACCTTTTTCGTCAACAAACTGGTCCTGGCCAAGCTGTTGCCGCATCGCATCGATTCCCGCATGGAATCAACGTTCGCCGTTGGCGTTGACGAAATGAGCTGGGATGACCTGGATGATGATCACTACGACTGGCCCTCGGTTGCGGAAGTCATGGCGTACCGGGACAAGGTCCGACATGCGGTCCTCGACCTCATCGATACCCTGCCGCTGACGCTGCCGATCAACTGGCGCAGTGACTGGTGGCCGATCATGATGGGGATCGAGCATGAGCGGATTCATCTGGAAACGTCGTCCGTCCTTATTCGCCAGCACAAGCTGGACTACATCCGGAGCGACCCGGACTGGCGGCCATGCCCGAAAACCGGCGAGGCGCCCGAGAACACACTGGTGGCAGTGCCCGGTGGCGAGGTTGTCCTGGGGAAACCGTTCGATGCCCCTTTCTATGGCTGGGACAACGAATACGGTGAACACCGTGCTGACGTGCCGGCGTTTGAGGCGAGCCAATACCTGGTGAGCAACAGCGAGTTCCTGAAGTTTGTGGAAGCCGGCGGTTACCAGGACGACGAGGTATGGGAAGAGGAGGGCCGCAAATGGCGGGACTTTACCGAAGCTCGCCATCCGACGTTCTGGGTCTGGAACAACCAGTGGTATTTGCGGTTGATGACAGAGCAGGTCGAGATGCCGTGGGACTGGCCGGCAGAGGTCAACTATCACGAAGCCAAGGCATTCTGTAACTGGATGGCCCGGGAGACCGGCCAATCAGTACGCTTGCCGACGGAAGACGAGTGGTATCGCCTCTATGATGTCGCTGGCGTTGGAGAGGTGCCACGTAACACGTCTGCCGGCGCCAACCTGCACCTGGATCACTGGGCGTCATCGTGTCCGGTCAGCTGGTTCCGTCATGGTGACTTCTTTGATGTTGTGGGCAACGTCTGGCAGTGGGTGGAGACGCCCACCTATCCATTTGATGGCTTTGAAGTGCATCCGCTCTACGATGACTTCACGACCCCGACTTTCGATAATCAGCATAACCTGATCAAGGGCGGGTCCTGGATTTCCTGTGGCAACGAGACCCTGCGCTCGGCCCGCTATGCATTCCGGCGTCACTTCTTCCAGCATGCCGGTTTCCGGTATGTGGTCTCCGAAGCCGAGGTGCGGCCCCCGGCCACCCAGTACGAAACCGACAAACTGCTGTCGGAATATGCCGAGTTTCATTTCGGGGATGAAAACCTGGGTGTGCCCAACTACCCCAAAGCCATTGCGGAACTGGCGATCAGCGCCATGGGGAATCGACCCGCGATTGCCGCGCTGGATATTGGTTGTGCCTCCGGTCGCTCAACATTCGAACTGGCCAGGCATTTTGACCATGTCACCGGGGTGGATTTCTCGGCCCGTTTTATTGCCCAGGGCGTGTCCATGGCGGATCAGGGCGCGCTACGTTATACCCTGGTTGATGAGGCAGAGCTGGTTGGCTACCGTACCCGCTACCTGGATCAGTTGGGCCTGGCTGAGGTTTCCGGAAAGGTTCACTTCTGGCAGGGGGACGCCTGCAATCTCAAACCCCAGTTCACCGGCTATGACCTTGTGCTGGCGAGTAACCTGCTGGATCGGCTCTATGACCCGGAACGCTTCCTCGCGGAGATTCACAGGCGGATTAAGGCCGGCGGTTTGTTGGTGCTGGCCTCCCCCTATACCTGGCAGGAGGAGCATACGCCCCGTGAGAAGTGGCTCGGTGGTTTCAAGAAGGATGGTGAAAACTACACGACCCGCGATGCGCTGGATGAGCTGTTGGGCGAGCATTTCTCCCTGGTTGGCGAACCGGGACGGATGCCTTTTGTCATTCGCGAGACGACCAATAAATACCAGTACAATTTCACGGACATTACGATCTGGGAGCGTAAGGCTTGAGTAATCCGTTTGACCAGGTGTTCTCGCGAGAGGGCACCTGCGCCGTAAAGTTTGACGCCCGCAGAGCAGTGTTCGGGCGGGAGGATGTGATTCCCCTGTGGGTGGCGGATACCGATTTTGCTGCACCGCAGGCGGTCACCGATGCCCTGGTGGCGCGGGCGCGCCATCCGGCCTATGGCTACACGCTGTTTCCGGACAGCCTGTACGAGTCCATGATCGACTGGTTCCGGGAGCATCATGACTGGACCATTCAGCGGGAGTGGGTTCGCATGGCCCCCGGGGTGGTGCCGACCCTGCATGCGGCCGCCATGGCGTTTGCGGAGGCAGGCGAGGGAGTCATGATCCAGCCACCGGTGTACCCGCCGTTTTTCAGCAGTATTCGCAAGGCCGGTCGCCGGGTGGTGGAAAATCCGCTGGTGGAGCGGGATGGCCGGTATGAGATGGACCTGGGACACCTGGAAAGCTGTGCTTCCGATCCAGCCAACAAGGTGCTGTTCCTGTGTTCACCCCATAACCCGGTTGGTCGGGTGTGGTGTCGTAAGGAGCTGGAGGGCGTGATGGCGATTGCCCGTCGCCACGACCTGGTGGTGGTTTCCGACGAAATACACGCCGACCTGGTGTACCGGGACCGGCCATCTCACACCATGCTGGCAGCGGTCTGTGAGCCGGGTGATCCGCTGCTGACGACGGTTGCGCCCAGCAAGACGTTCAATATTCCGGGCATGGGTTTGTCTGCGGTGGTGTCGGAGCGGGCGGACCTGCTGGGGCGGCTGAACGGGGTGTTTGATTCGCTGCATATGGTGCAGTGCAATCCGTTCAGTGTAACGGCCTTTGAGGCGGGCTATCGCCACGGCGGCGAGTGGCTGGCGGAGATGATGGACTATGTTCGCGGCAACCGGGATTTTGTGCTTGGCTTTGTGGAGCAGCGGTTGCCGGAGATAAAGGTGACGGACCCGGAGGGGACCTATCTACTTTGGCTGGATTGTCGGGGCCTTGAGCTGGATGACCCGGAGCTGAAGCGGTTTATGGTGGAGCAGGCCGGGGTTGGGATGAATCCTGGCATTACCTTTGGGGAGCAGGGTAGCGGGTTTATGCGGCTGAACATCGGGTCGCCCTTGGGGGTGATTCGGGGAGCGTTGGAGCAAATTGAGGTGGCGGTGGTTGCTCGACGCTCTCAGTGAGTTTGACTCCGTGCGAGGCAGACCATGCCAGGTATTGTTCGCTCCAATTCACGGCCCGTAAGTGGACTCGCCTGTGGGGGGCGTGCGAGCTGCGGTGGGGGCTTTCTCCGCTCCAATTCACGGCCCATCCATGGACCGACCTTGGACCGCGCCATCCCTGGCGCTGCTCCGAAAGCCCCCACCCCATCTCGCGTGAGACTTCCGTGCAATCTTCCTCCAGAGCTGGGGTTAATGATGGTTGATTTATGCAAGATGAAAAATCGTATCAGGATCGAATGCATCCAGGGCGACATCACCAACCAGCCGGACCTGGATGTGGTGGTCAACGCTGCCAATGCGCGTTTGATGCCCGGTGGCGGTGTGGCCGGGGCGATTCACCGGGCGGCAGGGCCGGAACTGGCTGAGGCCTGTTTGCCGCTGGCGCCGATTCAGCCCGGGGAGGCGGTGATGACTGAGGGCTTCGGGCTGCCCAATGGTCACATTATTCATTGCCTGGGGCCGGTGTATGGGGTGGATGAGCCGTCGGATGCTTTGCTGGCGGACTGTTACCGTAATGCGGTGCAGCTGGCGGACCAGCATGGCCTGGCCGCTATCGGCTTCCCGGCGCTGTCCACCGGTGCGTTTGGTTATCCCATGGAGGCGGCGGCCCGGGTGGCGCTCGGTACCCTGCTGGCTGAGGCGGAGCGGCTGGCGTCGGTCAGGCTGATTCGTTTTGTGTTGTTCAGCGAGCGGGACCGGGAGCTGCACCAGCGGGTACTTGATGAACTGGCGGCGAGAGTCAGCTGAATTCATTAATTAGACGTTTTTTAAATTCGACTCATATTTTTAGCGTCAACCTGATATGGTTTGCGGCTCCCATGACAAAAGGAGCCCGACCATGAAGCGTCCTGTGCGTATTGCTGTCACCGGTGCCGCCGGCAGTATCAGCCATTCCCTCCTGTTCCGTATTGCCGCCGGCGAGATGGTTGGCCGCGACCAGCCGGTGATCCTGCAGCTTATCGAGGTGCCCAGAGCGATGGAGCCCCTGCGGGGCATTGCCATGGAGCTGGAGGACTGTGCCTTCCCGTTGCTGCACAGTATCAGCATGCATGACCGCTTCGAGGATGGCGTGGTCGGCGCCCACTATGTGCTGCTGATTGGCGCCCGTCCCCGTGGGCCCGGTATGGAGCGCAGTGAACTGATTACCGCCAACGCCCCTGTCTTTGCCGGCCAGGGGCGTGCCATCAACGAGTTTGCCAACCGGGATGTGAAGGTATTGGTGGTGGGTAACCCGGCCAATACCAATGCGCTGATTGCCAGCCGCAACGCCCCGGATCTGAGCCCGGCCCAGTTTACGGCCCTGACCCGGCTGGACCACAACCGCACCCGGGGTATCCTTGCCAATCACACTGGCGCCAACCCCAGGGGCATCCGGCGTATTTCCGTGTGGGGCAACCACTCCTCAACCCAGTTCCCGGATCTGGGCCATGCCACCATCTATGGCGAACCTGCGCTGGCCCAGGTGGATGAGCACTGGTACCGGGAACAGTTTATCCGCAAGATCCAGAGGCGGGGGGCGGCTATTATCGAGGCCCGGGGGCATTCCAGTGCCGCATCGGCCGCCCAGGCGATCCTCAATCACATGTACGACTGGATCAACGGCACCCCTGAGAACGACTGGGTCAGTATGGGTATTGTCAGTGACGGCAGCTATGGTATCGAGAAGGGCATTTTCTACTCGTTCCCGGTGCGCTGTGATTACGGCCGCTACCAGATTGTTCAGGGCCTGGAAATCAGCGATTTCGCCCGGGACCGCATGAGGGAAACCGAGCGGGAATTGCTGGAGGAGATGCAGACGGTGGCGGAACTGCTGCCTGAGGACACGGAGGCCTCCCACCGCAACCTGTCGGTTTGCCTGCGCTCCGGTATCACCCTTTACGATGACGGTATTTCCCTGCCAGAGCAGTACCTGCAGACTGACCGGGTGCTGTAGGGTCGGTCACTCCGCCGTTTTCCGGGCCGGGGCTATGGGCGGGTTCCGGGTGGTGAACCAGAGTCCCACCAGGATCAGCCCGCCGCCGGCCAGGTGGTACCAGCCCAGGCGCTCGCCAAGGAACACCCATGCCAGCACGGCGGCGAATACCGGCGTCAGGTACATGAACATGGCGGACTTTGCCGGGCCGACGTTGAGTACCCCGTAGTTCCAGAATGCGTAGGCAAGAATGCCGGGGAAAATGGCCACGTACACCAGCGGTGGCAGGGTGGTCCGGGACAGTTCGAAGCCACCGGAGAAGAACATCAGGTCCACAAGGTAGATCGGTGCCAGCACCGCAGTGCCCAAAGCAATCTGCATGGTGAGGAAGGTCAGGCTTTTCACGGGAACGGACAGGCGTCGTAACAGCACCGAGAAGACGCCCCAGCTGGCCACTGCCGTAACCATGATCAGGTCCCCAACCGAGAATGACAGCCCCACCAGCCGGCCAAGGGTTCCCTGGCCGATTACCAGCAACATGCCGGCCAGGGCCACGGCAATGCCCAGGCCCTGGATGGCCCGGGTGCGTTCGCCGAGCAGCAGGAAGGCCAGCAGCGCCACCATGATCGGAATGGTGGAGTTGATCAGGGCGATATTAATGGCGGTTGTGGTCGTGGCGGCCAGGTAGAGCAGGGTATTGAAGGCGGTAACGCTGAACAGGGCCAGAATCAGGATACGGTGCCAGTGGTCGCGGATAACCGCCCACTCCCGTCGCACGCCGCGTAGTCCGAAAGGCAGGATAATGAGCAGGGCCAGCACCCAGCGCCAGAACGCCAGGGAGGTGGGTGGAATATCATCCACGACGCCCCGGGCAACTACGGCGTTGCCGGCCCAGAACAGGGGTGTCAGGACCAGCCCGATATAAGCCAGTGCCAGGGGATGCTTTGCATATCGAGCCACGGGTACTGCTCCGTCACGATTCTATAAGGGGAACACCGGGCCCGACAGTCTACTCCACTTCTTCTTCGGTTTCCGCCCGTGACCCCAGGTGATAGGCGGCAAATCCCGCCATCACCACCTGGTCCACGGCCATGCCGATAATGCGGCCGTCGGCATCGGCGCGGATGTCCGACTGTTCGTTGGTGATGGGGTCGGACACCGTTCCCAGTATCGTTCCTTCTGTGACATAGGCCCCCAGTTTGACGTCGCTGAACAGGATTCCGCCCTGGTTGGCACGGACCCAGTGGGACTGGTAGTAGACCGGCTCGGGGTCACCCCACTGGAACAGACGGGCGGTCATGCCCTGCTTTTCCATCAGGCTGATCAGGCTGTTGACCCCGGCGTCGATGTGCTCTTCCTGGATGCGCATGGACTCGCCCACCTCCATGGTGACCGCAGGAACGCCGGCCTCGGTGGCTGCAGTGCGCAGCATGCCAGCGCTGCCGCTGCTGTGGACCACCACCATGGAATCAAAACCCTTGCTCAGCTCCGCCACGTCCGGATTGTTCATATCCGCCCGCAGCTGGGGCAGGTTGGTGCGCTTGAGGGAACCCGTATGGATGTCTACCAGCATGTCGCAGTTAAGGATGACCTGTTCGAACAGGCTGTGGGCGATGCGGTGGGCCAGGCTGCCGTCTTCACTGCCCGGGAAATAGCGGTTGAGGTCACGTCGGTCGGCCAGGTAGCGACTGCCCTGCTGGAAACCCTGCAGGTTGACGATGGGGATTCCTACCACGGTGCCTGAGAGTTCGCGGGGGTCCAGTTCGTAGATGACCCGGCGGATAATCTCGATGCCGTTGAGTTCGTCACCGTGCACTGCACCGGTCATGCACATGACCGGGCCGGGCTTGTCTCCGTTGACTACAAGCACCGGGGTGGGCTGTGACAGGCCGGCAATCTGGATGCCGGGAGACCATGCCAGCCGTGCCGTGGTGCCGGGCAGCACTTCTCCGCTGAGCAGGCGGAATGGCTTTGCCTGGGCCGGGTGGGTCTCGGGAATGACTTCCACGGTGCCTGGCGGATTATCTGCGGCAGTACCCACCGCAGGAACGTCAGCGGTGTCGGATTCATGCGTAACGCCCGGGGCTATTGCGTCGCCTGCTGTTGCCGGAGGCTCTTCCCTGGTGGGGATGTCCTGGTCGGAGGGCGCGATATCCTCCACCGATTCGTCTTCCGGTAATTCGATGACAGCGGGTGCTTCTCCCTCTTCATCTTCGGCGTTGGCAGTGGCGGAGGCATCCACTGAAGCAATGACAGGCGCATCGATAACCGCTGGCCCGTCATCCCGGGTTTGCGCCGGATTTGTGGTTTCTTGCTCCGGTGCGCTTCCCGAAGACTGACTCCAGGCCACCGGGGCCAGGGTCAGGCCCGCCAGCAAGGCTGGTAACAAGCGTTGGGTCAGGCGTTTGCGCATCGGGTCTCCCATGGGTGGACAGTCGCTGAATCCGGCAACGGCGTAGGCTAACCGAAAGCGAAAACAGTGGTATAGAGGTCTGACCAAGGTTTAACCGTACTGTCATTCGCTGGTGGATTCCTGATCACTCCATTGATACCCCGTTCCGGTGTAAATTGGGGTGTGAATTTGCAACGAATTGTCAGGATTCTTGAACTTCCTGCCCGCCGCGCACCCGCCGTGCTGGCGGGGCGCGGAGCTGCGGGTCACTCGGTGAGTGAGGCCCACACCTCGCCGTCTTCCCGGGCCTTGCCTTCCTTGCGCAGCTTGATCAGGTGGGCAAGCAGCGAACGGGTAGCCAGGCCATGGATGTTGGCTGGCACGTCATCGTAGGCGTGTTTTACCAGCTCCTTGAGGGTGCCGGGGCCATGTTCGGCCAGGGCTGTGGCGATCTTCTTTTCCCGGGTCAGGCGGTGGGTGATCAGCCAGTCGACCACCGATTCCACCTTGCCGATCAGAAAGCCGTGGGCCGGGGCGAACCAGCGGATCTCTTCGATCAGCAGGCGGTCGAGGGACTCCAGGTAATCCTTCATATCGCCGTCGGGGGGGTTAATGACCACCGTCGAGCCCTGCATGATGTGGTCACCGGCGAACAGCATGCGTTCGTTCTCCAGCAGGAAGCACAGGTGGTTAGACGCGTGGCCGGGAGTGAACAGCACCTTCAGAGTGCCGGCGGCGGTTTCGATCCGGTCACCATCCACCGGCACCGAATCGGGCCGGAAGTCGTGGTCCTGTATCGGGTCTTCCGGCGGTGCTGGCATGCCTCGTAACGGGGCCCCTGTGCGCTCCCGAAGCCAGCTCGCTCCCGGGGAATGATCCGGGTGGGTATGGGTTGCCAGTACCTGGCCGATACGGCCACCGGTTACTTCCAGGATGCGGGCCATATGGGATTCGTCCGCCGGGCCCGGGTCGATGACTGTCCAGTCCTCACCCGGGTGGCCGAGCAGGTAACTGTTGGTGCCAGGGCCGGTCAGGGCGCCGGGGTTGGGGCAGGTAAGCCGAATAACGCCGTCAGCCAGCTGGACCGGCTCGCCGGGGACGATTTCCGCCAGGGCGTGGCCGCGGCCCTCGGGGTCGACCTTGTGGACTTCATCGAACGCCGGGGTACCGGGCTCCACCGAGACCGGCTTGCCCTGGCGCATTGCCGGCCAGGGCTTGTCCGGGGCCGGCGCAGGTGGCTGTGAGTGGGCATGGCGCAGCAGGTCCGAGGTGGTGTCGAAGCCAGCCAGTATGCGCAGTGTCCGCAGGGTGGGGGAGGCGAACAGCCGGGTACCCTGGCGGTGCTCGTCCATCGCCTGTTCCGGGGTCAGCCAGACGTGGTCAATGGTTTCTACCCGGTCATGGGCAGGCGTCTGTCCGTCCGGCATCACTGCCACAAAAAAGCGGGTATCAAAGCGCCGGGGCGGCCCAGGCGGTGTGATCCAGTGGGCCAGGTAGGCCAGCCGGTCAACCGGCAGGCTTAACTGGTGCTGGTGGCAGATGCCAGCCAGGGTCTGGTCACCGGCGATCATGGCGTCGCGGTCAGCGAACACGGGGTGGTCCTGGGGCAGGAAATCACCGTTGTCATCCAGGGCCAGAAGGACGCCGGCCTCCTCGAAGCTTTCCCGGATGGCAGCAATCATATAGTGACTGCCGCCCGCGTCGAGGCCGAGGTCATGGCTCACCGAGCGGTCATCGCCGCCGGTGAGGTATTCGGCGCAACGCTGGTCGGCTTCGTCCACCGCGCCTCCGGGGAAAACGTAGAAGCCGGGCATGAAGCTGGCATCCCAGGTGCGCTGGAGCAGCAATACCTGGATACCGTCAGAGGAGTCCCGGGTCAGGGCCAGGGTGGCCGCAGGGCGGATTTGCATGGGCGTTACCTTGATCTGTTGCAACTTGGGGGATGGTCGTTTTTATGGTTTTTGGCGCATTCGATAGGTCCTAACATAACGGAAGTTGCCGGAAGGCTCCAGATGATTTGGCGGCCTCATGGGGGTATGATGCGCACCTTCTTTTTCGATCCACCTGCCCGGTTACTGTGTCATGGCCCGTATCAAACTGTCGTTTCCCGATGAGGTATTTATTTTCTCCACCAACATGCCGGTACGGATTACCGACATCAACGGGGCCAATCACCTGGGAAACGATGCGCTGATTTCGATGCTGTCCGAGGCCCGGGCGCAGTTCATGGTGAAGATGGGGCTTCAGGAGCAGATTGTGGATGGTGTGGGTATTGTGGTCACCGACCTGGCCACCATGTACCAGTCCGAATCTTTCTTCCCGGAGATCCTGCGCTTCGAGGTCGGGGTGACCGACCTGAACAAGTATGGCGGTGACTATGTGTTCCGGGTTACCAAGGCAGCCAGCGGCCAGCCGGTTGCCCTCGCCAAGTATGGCTTTGTGTTCTTCAGTTTCCGACAGAAAAAGGTGGTGGAGCTGCCGGATTACTTCCGTGAGCGTTTTTCCTGAGCGCCGCTATGTCCGGGACTGCCTGAGATGGGCGATGCCCTGCCGGTAAAGCAGGTAGGCCATGGTACCGGCCATCAGGTTGCCGACCAGGGCGCCGCTCATCAGCCCCGGCAGACCGCCGAACTGGCCGCCGAGCCAGAGCATGGGCAGGTAACAGGCGAACAGGCGCAGGGTGGAAATCAGTAGCGCCCGCATGGGTAGCCCCAGGGCGTTGTTAACCGAGACCATCAGCATACAGACCCCAAGCCCGCTGTAACTGAGCGGGACCCGCAACAGATAGTCCCCCAGCACTCGGCTGACTTCGCGGTCGGACGTGAACAGCTCTGATATCAGCCCCGATGCGGCCAGCCACACCAGGGCGATGCCAAGCTGCCAGACAACCACGAACCTCACAGCAAGCCGCACCAGTTTGCGAATGGTGCCGATATCTCCCTGACCCAGCAGGCGTCCCACCATGGGTGGCATGGACATGGTCAGTGCCAGCACCACTACGATAGAGAAGAATTCCAGCCGGGTGCCCAGACCCCAGGCAGCGACAGCTGCGGAGCCAAATCCGGCTACCAGCGCCGTGGCCAGCATGGCGGACAGCGGAGGCATCAGCTGGCTGACCATGGCGGGCGCCATGATGCTGCCCAGTTGCTTGAGGGACTGGCCCAGTTTCAGCGTGCCGAGGTCAAAACTCAGCCAGCCCCGCTTCAGCAGGGCCGGGTAGATGACCAGGCAGCCAACCCCGAAGGAGGTGATGGTTGCCAGCGGGGCCCCCGGCAAGCCCCAACCGAATACAAAGATGTAGAGCGGGTCCAGGGCGATGTTGAGCAGGCTGGCTACCATCATCATCAGGCCGGGTAGTTTGGTATCCCCGTGGGACCGGCAGATGCTGTAGCCAAAATAGAGCACCGCCCCGGTCCAGGCCGCGACCAGCCAGGGCATCCAGTACAGGCGGATCATCGGCAGCAGGGATTGCTCCGCCCCCAGCAGGGTCATGATGGTGTCCCGCAACAGCCACATGGCCAGGGCCAGCATGAATACCAGCACGGCGCCCGTTGTGACCACCAGGCCGGCGAGCCGGAAGGCCCGCTGTTCATCCCCGGCTCCCAGGGTGCGGGAAATGATCGCTGTCGTGGCAATGCCAAGCCCCACTTGCAGCCCGGTGATCAGCTGTTGCATGGGCACCGTAAAGCCCAGTGCCGCCAGCGGGTCACGGCCCAGTTGACCGATAAAGATGCTGTCCGCCAGCTGGAAGGTCATCAAGGACAACACGCCGAACAGCATCGGCCAGGTCATGGTATAGAGCTGGCGGGGCAGGCTGGCCTGTGGGTCGGTGGCGTTCACGGGTGCAGGTACAGCTCCGGCTGGTGGGGGAGACGGGAGTCTAGCAGCTTTATCCTGGCAGCAATAAAAGAGGCGACCGGGTGGTCGCCTCTTCGGGGTTGCGTGGACTAAATGGTTATTTCTTCTGGTCAGCCCAGTAGGGCTCACGCAGTTCCCGCTTGAGCACCTTGCCGATGGTGGAGCGCGGCAGATCATCCCGGAACTCGACCCCGGCCAGGCGTTGGGTCTTGCCCAGCTTGTTATTGGCAAAGCCAAGGATGTCTTCCTCGGTGGCCGACGAGCCTGGCCTGCGGACCACCAGGCCCAGTGGCGTCTCGCCCCAGTGTTCGCTGGGAATGCCGATCACGGCTACGTCCGCAACGGCGGGGTGCTCCAGCAGGACCTTCTCCAGGTCCACCGCATAGATATTGAAGCCACCGGAGATGATCATGTCCTTGCGGCGATCGAGGATATAAAGGAAGCCATCCTCGTCCATCCGCCCCATGTCGCCGCTGCGGTAGAAGGTAAGCCCCTCCGGGCTGGTCCAGAGCATGTCCTTGGTCTGCTGTTCCCGGTGGTAATAGCCCCGCATCATGGAGATGGCGCGGCCGACGATCTCGCCGATTTCGCCCTGGGGTAGCTCCTTGCCGTTGTCATCGATGATGCGGATTTCTGCCCCTTCGGTAGGCACACCGACGGAATCCCACTTGGTGGGGTTGGCGGCGCAGTCCAGGGTGGTGGAAATGCCCCCTTCGGTGAGGCCATAGACCTCGCGGATATTGCCCGGCCAGCGTTTCATGGCTTCAGCAATGACGTTTGAGCGCAGCGGCGCGCTGGTACACAGTTTGAGTTTGAAACTGGACAGGTCGAACTGGTCAAAGTCCGGTTCCGCCATGATACGGCTGTACTGTACCGGAACCAGCATGGCGTGGGTTACCCGGTGCTCTTCCGCCAGTTCCAGGAAGCGGTGGGCATTGAACTTGCCCATCAGCACCAGGGTGCCTCCGTGGTACAGGGTAGGCAGCGCCGACACCAGGGTGGTGTTGGAATACAGTGGTGTGGACACAAGGTTGATGGCGTCACCGTCCAGGCCGAAGTTGGCCAGACGGATCAGTTGACGCTGGCGGAACCGGTAATCGTGCAGTATACCTTTGGGAGTTCCGGTGGTGCCCGAGCTGTAGATAATATTGAAGGGGTCGTCCATGGTGACTTCTGCCGGCTGGGCTTCGTCGCCGGTGTCACCCAGCCAGGTGTCCAGGTCCTGGCCACTGTCGACGTCACTGGTACCAAGTCCGATGCGCTGGGCTGGCTGGACCCGCTTGAGCTGGTCGCGGATTTCGTTGAACAGCGGGAGGTTTTTCTCTGATACAAAGAGGAAGCGGGTGTCGCAGTCTTCCACCATCAACGCCAGGGCTTCACCGCTGGCCATGCCGGAGAGAGGCACCATGCAGCCCCCGGCAATCAGGGTGCCGAGGTACAGGCACATATAGTCGTTGCTGTTTTCCGACAGGCCTGCGACCGTGTCCCCGGTTTGCAAGCCGTCGGCCCGCAAGCGGTTGGCAATACGGTTGGAACGGCTGATCATCTGGTCCCAGGTGAGGGTGCCTTTTTCGTCGGTGAGCGCCCTCTTTTCTCCCTGCGAGCGGGCGAAACCCTGGATATGGTGACCGATGGGGTCCATGGTTTCGTGGTCCAGCGCTGGAGCGTAGTTCGGCATCGCTGCAACGGTTTGTCTCATTTGGGGGCCTCTGTGGTTGTTGTGTTTTGACTAGTGAAATTTATTTCCGAATATATTGACTCAAAACTGGAAGGCGTGACAAATTAAACGCCCTGTTCAAGCTTTTGAAAAGCACGCTAATCAATTATTATGGTTTGTTTTTCAAGCAGTTCTGTCGGAATTATGTTCCGAATCAGGCGATTAAGCATCCGAATTTACAATCATAAAAGCAAGGCAAGGTTAAAGGAGCACAGACTATGACGCGTTTCACTGGGCGAGTCGCCATTGTCACCGGTGCCGGCAGTGGTATCGGCCGCGCCACTGCCCTGAGACTCGCGAGCGAAGGCGCCCGCGTAGTCCTGGCGGACTGGTCCGAAGAGGGTCTGCTGGAGACCGCCTCACTCTTGCCCTCCGAAGCTGTCCACGTCGAACGAAAGCTGGATGTATCCGATGAAGACGCGGTCAAGGCACTGGTATCGGAAGTCAAGGAACAGTTCGGCCAGATCGATATCCTTGTGAACAACGCCGGCATCTCGGGCGGTAGTTATCCCCCGGTTACCGAGAACGAAAAAGCCGACTGGGAGAAGATCCTGGGGGTGAACCTGATCGGCGCCATGCTGATGATCAAGCACGTGGCGCCCCATATGCAGGAGCGTCAGCAGGGTGCGATCGTAAATACCGCGTCGGTAGCCGGTATTCGTTCCGGCGCTGGTGGCAACCCCTATAGCGCCTCCAAGGCCGGCGTTATCAATCTGACCCAGACTGCGGCCTGTGACCTGGGTGGCTATAATGTGCGGGTCAATGCGGTTTGCCCGGGGCTGGTGGAAACTGGTATGACCAAGGCGGTGTTCGACTACGCCCGTGCCAACGAGAAAGAGCACAAGCTCGGCTCCCGCTGTGAGTTGCGCCGGTATGGCCGACCGGAAGAATTGGCGGCGGCTATCTGCTTCCTGGCGTCGGACGATGCCAGTTACATCACCGGACAGGCCCTGCCCGTCGATGGCGGCAACACCGCGTCCCTGAACATGCCCGGAATGAAAGTGTAATGAGCGAAGCAACACAGAACCTCCACATCACCGGTGGCAAGGATCTGCCCGGCTTTCACAATATGCTGGGATACCGTCAGGTTTCCTGGGAGGAAGACAAGGCTGTGATCGCCCTGGACCTCAAGCCGGAGCATCTCAACCTGGGGGGCGTGATCCACGGTGGTGTGCTCACGTCACTGCTGGATATTGTACTGGCCGAAGCTGGTACCTACTGTCCTTTTCCGGGTCGGATGCGCAAGGCGATCACCCTGACCCTGACAACCACGTTTACCGGCCAGTGTTCCGCTGGCACTATTACCGTCACTGGAATCAAGCGCGCCGGCGGTACCCGAATTTTCAACAGCACCGGTGAAGTTCGCGATGACAAGGGCAACCTGCTTGCCATTGCCGAGGGTACTTTCCGAATCCGATCCGGTAGTGAAAAACCTGAGGGCGTTCCTATCTGAACGCGCACCCCTCCTCCATCAAATAAATAATAGAGAGGCACAACGATGTTGTACGAACCGTCTGACAGAGCCAAGAAGCTGCTTAATGAACTCAACGAATTCATGGATGCCTATGTGTACCCGAACGAGCACAAGCATCACGAGCAGGTAGAACAGGCAGAGAATCGCTGGGCTCCGACTCCGATCATGGAAGAACTGAAGGCCAAGGCCAAGAGCGCCGGCCTGTGGAACCTGTTCCTGCCGGAAAGCGAGCGTGGCGCGGGCCTGACCAACCTGGAGTACGCCCACCTGTGCGAAGTCATGGGTCGCTCTCACATGGCACCGGAAGTGTTCAACTGCTCCGCCCCGGACACCGGCAACATGGAGACCATCGAGCGCTATGGTAACGAAGAGCAGAAAGAGAAGTGGCTGAAGCCGCTGCTGGAAGGCGAGATCCGTTCCTGCTTCTCCATGACCGAGCCGAATGTTGCGTCTTCCGATGCCACCAACATTGGTACTGAAATCCGCCGCGAAGGCGACGAGTACGTCATCAACGGCAAGAAATGGTGGTCTTCCGGTGCCATGACTACCACCACCAAGATCGCCATTGTCATGGGCAAGACCGACCCGACCGCTGAGAAGCACAAGCAGCAGTCCATGATCCTGGTTCCGCTGGATGCGCCGGGCGTGGAAATCGTTCGTGCCCTGCACGTGTTTGGCTATGACCACGCGCCCCACGGCCACGCCGAGGTTCACTACAACAACGTACGTGTGCCGGTTTCCAACATCCTGCTGGGTGAAGGTCGCGGCTTTGAAATTGCCCAGGGTCGCCTTGGGCCAGGCCGTATCCACCACTGCATGCGTACTATTGGTGTTGCCGAGCGCGCCCTGGAACTGATGTGTGAACGCGCCAACGCCCGTGAAGCCTTTGGTCGCCCGCTGGTGGAATTCGACTCCATCCGCAAGGACATCGCCCGTTCACGCCTGGAAATCGAGCAGGCCCGCCTGATGACCCTGAAGGCCGCTCACATGATGGATACCGTAGGTAACAAGGTTGCCCGTCAGGAAATCGCCATGATCAAGGTGATCGCGCCGAACATGGCCCTGCAGGTTCTGGATCGTGCCATCCAGGTTCACGGTGGTGCCGGCGTCAGCCAGGACACCTTCCTGGCCGCAGCCTGGGCCAGTGTACGTACCCTGCGCCTGGCGGACGGTCCGGACGAGGTGCACCTGGATTCCATCGCCAAGATGGAACTGAAGAACTACCCGCGCACCCATTAATCCCGGAGCTGTCATGACAAACCCTCTGTTTGATATGACCGGCAAGGTGGCCCTGATTACAGGGTCCACCAAGGGTATCGGCCGGTCCATCGCTGAAGAGATGGCCCGGCTCGGTGCGAAGGTGGTGATCTCCAGCCGCAAGGCCGATGCCTGTGAGCACGTGGCCGGTGAGCTCAAGGCCCAGGGCTTTGAGGCCATTGCCATTCCTTGCCACGTGGGCAAGAAGGATGACCTGCAGAACCTGGTGGACAAGACCCTGGAAGCCTGGGGCAAGATCGACGTACTGGTGTGCAACGCTGCCACCAACCCGGTCTACGGCCCCACGTCGGAAATGACTGACGAGGCCTGGGACAAGATCATGGACACCAACGTCAAGGGCACCTTCTGGCTCACCAACATGGTGCTGCCGGGCATGGCTGAGCGTGGTGAGGGGGCAGTGGTTCTGCTGTCCTCCATCGCCGGCATCCGTGGCAATACCACCATCGGAACCTACGGTGTGTCCAAGGCCGCGGAAGCGGCCCTGGCCCGTAACCTGGCGGTGGAGTGGGGTCCGAAGGGCATCCGCATCAACAGCATCGCGCCGGGGCTGATCAAGACCGATTTCGCCAAGGCCCTGTGGGAAGACCCGGTTCGCGTTAAACGCGCCGAGGAAAAGACACCCCTGCGCCGTATCGGCGACCCGGTTGATATTGCCGGGCTGGCGGTGTTCCTGTCCACCAAGGCCAGCGCCTATATCACCGGTCAGGTGATTGTGGCGGATGGCGGCGAAACCATTTGCTGAGGTTCTCTTATGAGTACTGGACCCAACCTGGTGGACGTCCTCGACGCCCACCGGTTTGATGAGGCAGCCCTGCTGAAGTGGCTGCAAAAGGAGATTCCCGAATTCGGTGGCGACCTTGAGGTCAAGCAGTTCCAGGGTGGGCAGTCCAACCCTACCTTTCTGCTGACGTCGGGAGGCAAGCGCTATGTTCTGCGCAAGAAACCGCCCGGGAAAACCCTCCCCTCCGCGCACATGGTGGAGCGGGAATACAAGGTGATCCGGGCCCTGTCTGACAATACTGATGTACCTGTGCCCAAAGCCCGGGTGCTGTGTGAAGACAGCGACCTGATCGGCACGCCGTTCTATGTCATGGACTTCATGGAAGGTCGGGTGCTCAGCCATCCAGCCTTGCCGGAGCTTGACAAGGCTGAGCGCCGACCGGTGCACTACGCTGCCATAGACACTATGGCGAAGATGCATTCGGTCGATGTGAACAAGGTCGGCCTGGGTGACTTTGGTCGCCCGGAAGGCTACGTGGCCCGCCAGGTCGCTCGCTGGTCCAAACAGTATGACGCGTCAAAGACCGACGACATGCCGTCCATGGACAAGCTGATGAAGTGGCTACCGGAGAACCTGCCGGCGAAGGACGAAAGCGCCATTGCCCATGGTGACTACCGCCTGGGTAACCTGATGCTGCACCCGAACAAGCCGGAAGTCATCGCCATCCTCGACTGGGAGTTGTCCACCCTTGGCCATCCGCTGGCGGACCTGGCTTACTACTGCCTGCACTACCATCTGAGTTCCAGCTTTGAAGGTATGCGTGGCGTAGTGGGGGAGGACCTGGTCGAACTTGGGATTCCCAACGAGCAGGAGACCATTGAGCGCTATTGCAAGGCGACCGGCCGTGACGGCATCGACGACTGGCACGTATTCGTGTCGTTCTCGCTGTTCCGGCTGGCGGCCATCGTCCAGGGCGTCTACGCCCGGGCCCTCGCAGGCAACGCCAGTAGTGCTGACGCGCTGGAAGTGGGCAAGCGTGCCCATATCCTGGCAGACGCCGGCTGGGCCGTTGCCCAGAAGGGTAGCAAGGGCGCAGGCTTATGAGCGACCAGGCAGCGGCGGACCCCATGGTTCGCCGCATACTCATCACCAATGACGACGGCGTTGCGGCCCCTGGTCTGAAGATCCTGGTGGATATTGCCAACCGGTTGGCGGAAGAAGTCTGGATCGTGGCACCGGAGCACGACCGCAGTGGCGCCGGACAGAGCATCTCCCTGCATGATCCCCTGAGGGTTTACCAGCATGGTGAGCGGCACTTCGCGGTGTCCGGTACGCCGGCAGACTGTGTGCTCTACGCCCTGGCCGAATGGTTTGGTGAAACGCCACCGGACCTGGTGCTCTCGGGCATCAACGCCGGTGCCAACATTGGTGATTCCGTGCAATACTCCGGCACCGTGGGGGCGGTACTCAGTGCCGAGCACCTGGGTATACCGGCCATCGCGTTGAGTCAGTCCTTTGTAAACCGGGAGCAGATTGACTGGGCGCCGGTGACCGAACTGGGTGAGGCGGCCATCCGGGCGCTATGGCCCTCTGCCAAGGATGACAAGTGCTGCTGGAATGTGAACTTCCCGGCGTGTGCGGCCAGTGACATCACCACCATGGAATACGCTTCCCAGTCCGCCGGTTCCATTGCCCGGCCGCAACTGCTGCCGGGGCAGGACAGTCGTGGGTTGTCCTACTGGTGGCTGGGTTTTGACCGGAACACTGAACACCAGGTACCGGACGATTCCGATGTGGCCGTTCTGCGCCGCCGTGGTGTGGCGGCCTCACCCTTGCGGGGAGAGCACAGGATGCCTGGCGACGGGGCATCCATCGCGCTACGAAAGACCTGACAGAGCCGCTCCGGGCGGAATCAGTTGGTAATATCCGGGCATGGCCCGGCTATCGCTGGTTCGGCCCGGGGCGGTTGCCGTCTGCAAGCTAGATAACCGGAGACTACTGAATGTTTACACGACACCACAAGGTCTGGCCGAGAGAATTGCCCAAGACCATGACCCTGCCGCAGACCAGCCTGTTTACCAACCTGGAAATCTCGGCCCTGCGGTACCCGGACCACACCGCTATCATCTACTACGATACCAGGATCACCTATCGTGAACTGCTGGACGAAGTAGAGGCGCTGGCCGGATGGCTGCAGAAGAACGGCGTCAAGAAGGGCGACCGGGTGCTCCTGTACATGCAGAACTCCCCCCAGTATGTGATCGGCTACTACGCTATCCTGCGAGCCGATGCGGCGGTGATTCCGGTCAACCCCATGAACCGCGCTGCTGAGCTGGAACACTATGTCTCCGATACCCAGGCAACCATCTGCCTGGCCGGAATGGAGCTGGCAGAATTTATCGCCCCGCTGGTAGGTAACACCTACCTGGAGCGTGTGGTAGTGGCGGCCTACAGCAGCTATGTGCGCCAGCCCACCGACCTGAACCTGCCGGCGGAAGTGTCGGCGGAACCCCGCGTGCTGAACGCTCCCGGCCTGATCTCCTGGGAAAATGCCCTGAACTCCGGTGATAAGCCCGGCGAGCACACCGCAGGGCCGGACGACCTGGCGGTGATCCCGTACAGCTCCGGCACCACCGGTCAGCCCAAGGGCTGCATGCACGTGCACCGGGGCCCTATGGCGACGGCGGTACAGCGGTCATTCTGGAACATTACCACGTCCGACTCCGTCCAGCTGTGTACCCTGCCGTTCTTCCATGTGACCGGCATGACCGGTTCCATGAACAGTCCCATCTTCTCCGGCGCCACCATGGTCATCATGACCCGCTGGGACCGGAATGTGGCCGGCACACTGATCGAGCGTTACAAGGTGACTGGCTGGACCAACATCGTCACCATGGCGGTGGACTTCCTGTCCAACCCGGACCTGGGCAAGTACGACATCAGTTCCCTGGTCACCATTGGTGGTGGCGGTGCCGCCATGCCCCAGGCAGTGGCGAAGAAACTCAAGGACCTCACCGGCCTGGATTACATCGAGGGCTATGGCCTGTCCGAAACTATGGCAGCAACGCACATCAATCCGCCCAACGCACCGAAGGCCCAGTGCCTGGGTATTCCGGTGTTTGACGTGGATTCCCGCATCATTGATGTGGATACCCTGGAAGAGAAGGGCCCTGGCGAAGTGGGCGAGATTGTCTCCAATGGGTATCAGGTGACCGTGGGTTACTGGAACCGCCCGGCGGAAACCGAGGCGGCGTTTGTGGAAATCGATGGCAAGAAGTTTTTCCGCACCGGTGACCTGGCCTATTACGATGAAGACGGCTACTTCTTCATGGTTGACCGGGTCAAGCGGATGATCAATGCGTCCGGCTTCAAGGTATGGCCTTCGGAAGTGGAGAGCATGATGTACCAGCATCCCTCCATCCATGAGGTGTGCATCATCTCCGCGCCCCACGAAAAGCGAGGCGAAACCGTCAAGGCTGTCGTGGTACTGACCCCGGAGGCCGAAGGGTCAACCACCGAGGAAGACATCATCGCCTGGTGCCGGGAACAGATGGCCGCCTACAAGGTGCCCTCCGAGGTCCAGTTCGTCAGTGAGCTGCCCAAGTCCCCCACCGGGAAGCTGATGTGGCGTGCTTTGCAAGAAGAGGAATGGAAGAAGTAAACCTGTTCTGACTGACTGCCCCACTGGCCATCCTGGCCAGTGGGGTGCCTGACCTGCCACTGCCTCCCGGCCTATTATGACGGCCATTGGAGGACCTTCCTGAATTTCATTTTCACCATTAAAATTAACAATAAGGTTCGCATAGCGAAATCACATTCTGTCTATTGACAGTGCATGCTCGCAGTGTACTCTTGTGCATCGGCGTGAGGCATTTTTCCGATACGTCTGAATTGCAACGAAAAGTAAAAACAATCCAGAAAACGTAAACCCAATAAAATCAATGACAGTGTTGCGGTAACGGCAACTCTACAAAAACAACGTCGCCACGGGAGGGGCCGGTTTGACTATATTTCTCCAACAGGTTTTCAACGGGTTGACCCTGGGCAGTATCTACGGTCTCGTAGCGCTCGGTCTGACCCTTGTTTACGGGATACTCCACATCCCGAACTTTGCACATGGTGCGCTCTACATGGTAGGCGCGTTCATGTCGTACTTCTTTATGGTGGACATGGGTGTCCACTACTGGGTTGCCATGGCCGGGTCGGCCGTAGTGGTAGCCGTGCTGGGCATCATCTGTGAGCGCCTGGTTTTCCATCCCCTGAGAAATGCACCGCCAATACACGACAAGATCGCCGCCATCGGTATCCTCCTGTTCCTGGAGGCCGTGGTGCACATGTTCTGGGGCTCCGATTTCCGCCGGATGTCCACGCCTTTCGGCGGTGTGGTGAACCTGGACGGCGTTTTCCTGCGTGAGCAGGGCATTCTGATCATTGCCTCCACCGTCGTCCTCGTCGTTGCCCTCAACCTGTTCCTGCGCAAGACCATGGTGGGTGCCACCATCATTGCCATGGCCCAGAATCGAGAGGGTGCTTTCCTGGTAGGCATCGACGCCAACCGGGTCGCGATGATGACCTTTGCCATTTCCGGCATCCTGGCCGCTGTAGCCGCCACCCTGTATGCGCCGATGAACCTGGTTTACCCCGCCATGGGCCACCTGGTCATTATGAAGGCGTTCGTGATCATCATCCTCGGTGGCATGGGCAGCATCCCCGGCGCCATTGTTGGAGGCATGATCATTGGTTTCGCGGAAGCCTTTGGTGGTTACTACATTTCTGACGCCTACAAGGACATTATCGCCTTCGCCCTGCTGGTGGTAATCCTGTCCATCCGTCCACAAGGTCTGTTTGCCAAGGGGGCGCACTGATCATGATGTTTAAACTCGGAGCCCTTATCATGCACCCGGCCAGCAAGTACGCGCTGCTGGCCCTGGCCCTGCTTTTCCCGGCACTGGCCGCCAACGAATACCAGGTCTATGTAATGGCTACGGCCTTTATCTGGGCCATTGCTGTTTACGGTTTCAACGTGATTACCGGTTACTGTGGTCAGCTCAACCTGGCCCATGGTGGCTTCTTCGCCATTGGCGCCTACGCCGTGGCGCTGCTTACCGCTGACTATGGCTGGAACTTCTGGCCGGCCTTTATCGGTGCCCTGGTGATCACCGCTGTTCTCGGTTTCCTCGTGGGTGCAGTGTCGCTGCGCCTGAAGGAGCATTACTTTGCCATCTTCACCCTGTGCGTCGGCTTTATCATCTACCTGCTGCTGGACAAGTGGGAAGAGCTGACCCACGGCGCCATCGGTGTTCGTGGCATCGCCGCGCCCGACGGCTTCGGCCTGGTGAACTTCCGGGAAACGATACCCGTTTACTACCTGATCCTGTTCTTCCTGGTGTTCATTATCTGGTTCACCAGCCGTATACAGAAGTCCCTGTTGGGCCGTACCTTCATCGCCATCCGTAACGGTGATGACCTGGCCGAGTCCCTGGGCATCAACCTGATGAAGAACAAGATCCTGGCGTTCGTGATCTCCACCACCTACGCAGGCCTGGCCGGTGCGCTGTACGCAGGCATGATCCGCTTTGTGGGTCCGGAGGATGGCAACATCCTGCACACCTTCAACATGATTACCTACCTGCTGGTTGGCGGTATTGGCACCCTGTTCGGTCCGCTGATCGGTACTCTGGGCATTGTCTGGATCACCCAGTCGCTGCAGTTCCTGGAAGAGTACCGCATGATCATCTTCGGTCCGCTGCTGGTGATCCTGGTGATCTTCTTCCCGCTGGGCGTTTCCGGCTCCTTCCTGACCTGGATGCACCGCAAGGCACAGGCCCTCGGCCTGGGCCCCAAAAAAGTGCAGCAAGAAAGCAAGGTCAACACCGCCCGGGAGGTAGAGAACAATGCTTAAGGTAGAACACCTGACCAAGATGTTTGGTGGCCTGGCTGCGGTTAACGATGTATCCGTGGAGTTTGGCGCCAACCAGATCAATGCCATTATCGGCCCCAACGGGGCCGGCAAGAGTACCTTTTTCAACCTGATTTCCGGCGTTCACCAGCCCACATCCGGCAGAATCCTGCTGGATGGCACAGACGTCACCACCATGCGGTGTGACCATGTGGCCAGGCTGGGGGTTGGCCGGACCTTCCAGACCACCAACCTGTTCGAGACGGCGACGGTGCTGGACAACCTGATTGTTGGTCACCGTCTGCGTACCCACTCAGGACTCTGGGACGTGCTGATCAACTCCAAACGCCTGCAGGCGGAAGAGAAAGCGGCCCGCGAAAAGGCCCGTGAAGCACTGGATTTCGTCGGCCTGACCCATGCAGAAAACCGCTATATCGCGGACTGTACCCAGGAAGAGCGAAAGCGTGTGGCCTTTGCCCTCGCGCTGGCCACGGATCCCAAGATCGTCCTGCTGGATGAGCCGGCCGCCGGGGTTAACCCGGAAGAAACCGAGGGCTTGGCTGAGCTGATGAAAAAGATGGTAAAAAATGGCCTGACGGTGTGTCTTATTGAGCACAAGATGGACATGATCATGGGCATCGCCGACAAGATTATGGTGCTGGACCACGGCGAGAAGATTGCCGAAGGCACGCCGGAAGAAGTGAAGAATAATCCGGTGGTCATTGAAGCGTACCTGGGGAGTGATCACGATGCTGCAGCTTAAAAACGTTGACGTCCACTACGGTAGCTTCAAGGCTCTCAACAACATCAACATGACCGTCGATACCGGTGGCCTGGTGGTATTGCTGGGTGCCAACGGTGCGGGCAAGTCCACACTTTTCAACGCCATCAGTGGTCTGATCAAGCCTTCGGCCGGCAATATCGAGTTCGAGGACAAGATTCTCAACGGCATGAGGCCCAGTGCCGTGGTTTCTGCCGGTGTGGTCCAGTGTGCGGAAGGCCGTCAACTGTTTCCGCAGATGAGTGTCCACGACAACCTGATGCTGGGAGCCTATGTCCACCGCAAGGACAAGGAAGGCAATCGCAAGCGCCTGAATGAGGTGCTGGAGCTGTTCCCCATCCTTGAGGAAAAGGCCCATCAGCCGGCTGGTTCCCTGTCCGGTGGTCAGCAGCAAATGGTGGCGATTGGTCGTGCCATGATGAGCCGTCCGCGCCTCCTTATGCTGGATGAGCCGTCGCTGGGCCTGGCGCCCCTGGTGGTCAAGCAGATGTTCGAGACCATCCAACAGATCAACAGCCTCGGCACCACGGTGCTGCTGGCTGAACAGAATGCCTTTGCGGCACTTAAAATTGCCACACACGCATACGTTATGGAGAACGGCCAGCTCGTTATGGACGGCGACCGTGAAACGATGCTGGGTAACGAGGAAGTGCGCAAAGCATACATCGGGGCCTGATACGGCCCCGGCTCGCTTGTAAATATACCTGACAAGCGCCTGTGAAAAGGCGAAATAAAACCAGGAGAAAACAATGAAAACAGCGAAGAAACTTGGACTGGCAGTTGCTGTAGCAACCACAATGGGTATGAGCTCCGCCATGGCGGCCGAGGTCAACATCGGCTTCTCTGGCCCGCTTTCCGGCGGCGCCGCACTGTACGGCGAAAACGTTCTGTCGGGCCTGCGCATGGCCGCTGACGAAATCAATGAAGCAGGCGGTTTCGACCTGAATGGCGAGAAGACCACCATTAATATCATCGCCCTGGACGATCAGTATTCCCCGGCTCAGGCAGCCACCAATGCCAAGCGCCTGAAGCAGGAATCCAATGTTCCGGCCATCTTCATTCCCCACTCCGGGGGCATCTTCGCACTGATGGACTTCAACGTAGAAGACGACTTCATCGTGATGGCCTATACCAGTGTTCCTACCATCACCGAGCAGGGTAACCCGCTGACCATACGGATCCCGCCGACGTTTGATGGCTACGTGAAGGCATTCACTGACTACGCCCTGGAGAACTGGGGTACCAAGCTGGCCATGGGTGGTGCAACCCACGAGTACGCCAAGATCTGGGCGTCCATGGTTGAGAAGGCCTGGACTGCCAAGGGTGGCGAAATCGTTGCCCAGAATCCGATGGACTACAACAAGTCTGCGGACTTCTTCACCGGCGTTAGTCGTCTGATCTCCGAGAACCCGGACGTCATGTTCGTTGGTGGTGCTTCTGAGCCGACCGGTCTGGTCATGCAGCAGGCACGTCAGCTGGGCTACGAAGGTGCCTTCATCATGATGGACCAGGCCAAGATCGACGAAGCCGCCAACGTGGTCGGCGGCTATGAGCTGTTGGAAGACACCGTCGGTGTGGTTCCGCTGACCGTGTACGAGACTGAGGCTGCCCAGTCCTTCATCGAGCGTTATGAAGAGATCTACGGCAAGACTCCGGGCTCTGAAGCGGCCTTCAACTACGGCGCTCTGCACGGCCTGGTTGCTGCGATGGACAAGACAGAAAGCACCGATCCGGAAACCATCCGGGCGGCCCTTGGGGATGCCATTGCCAACCTCGAGGACAGCAAGAACCCGTATGTAGTGGAAGGCGTTGACGAGAAGGGTGGCTTTATCACCGCGCCGACCATGGCTGTCGTCAAGGACGGCAAGATCGTCGAAGAGGAGTTCTGATCCGTCCGGACAGACACCACTGAATAAGAAAGGGGGCCTCGGCCCCCTTTTTCATGCCCGGTGACCGCCCAGCCAGTCACCGGATCACGGACCGGGTTTACGGCTTGACGTACATGGCCAGGTTCTCGGCCACGACGGCGGGCTTGTCCTCGCCCTTGATCTCGATCACCGTTTTGTAAGTCGCCAGAACCCGCTTCTCATCCACGTCCTGGATATCAACCAGTTCAACCGTAGAGCGGATATCCGAGCCGGATTTGACCGCGGCAGGCAGGCGTACCTTGTTCATACCATAGTTGATGGTTGCGGCAGGACCTGTCACGGTCATGGCCTGCTGGTTGAGCTGAGGAATCAGTGACAGGGTCAGGAAGCCGTGAGCGACCGGGGCACCCCAGGGCGCTTCTTTCTTTGCCCGCTCCACGTCCACGTGGATCCACTGGTGGTCGCCGGTGGCGTCGGCAAAGGCCTGGATCATCTCCTGGCTGACGTTCTTCCAGGTGCTCTGGCCCACAACCTTGCCCTTGTGGTTCGGCAGATCTTCGAGTGCGATACTTGTCATTATTGTCTCCTGGTTTCGTTTCGCGAAAATCAATTTCGTAAGCTATTCTCATGGACCCGGGCTTTCGGTGCAACAACAAAAACTCCCCCAGAATAAAGAGGTGTGATATGTCCAAGAAGCAACAATACACGCTGGTACAGCGTCCGGTCGGCATGCCCGACGAAACCCACCTGAAACTGGAAGAGGCGGACATGCCCGTCGCCGGTGAGGGCGAGGTGCTGCTGAAGACCCGATATCTGTCACTGGATCCGTACATGCGGGGTCGAATGAACGATTCGGCGTCCTATGCGACCCCGGTAGCCCTGGGTGATGTGATGACCGGGGAGGCGGTCAGCGAAGTGCTGGAAAGCAACCACCCGGACCTGTCGCCCGGGGACATGGTCATCGGCCGTACCGGCTGGCAAACGCACTCCGCCGCAACGCCCGACATCCTTTACCGTATTGACCCGGACCTCGCCCCGCCCAGCGCCTGGCTCGGGGTGATCGGCATGCCTGGCTTCACCGCCTACGTCGGCCTGCGGGAATTTGGTCAGCCCAAGGCAGGTGAGACGGTGGTCGTATCGGCGGCATCCGGCGCGGTCGGACAGGTCGTGGGCCAGATCGCGAAGATGAAGGGTTGTCGTGTGGTGGGCGTCGCCGGCGCCGATGACAAGTGTCAGCACGTGGTGGACCACTATGGCTTTGATGCCTGTGTGAACTACAAGGATGAGGATTTCGAGGAGCAGCTCCAGGCGGCTTGCCCGAATGGCATCGATGTATACTTCGAGAACGTCGGTGGCAAGGTGTTCGATGCGGTCATGAAGATGGTCAATGACTTTGCCCGCATCCCGGTCTGCGGACGTATTGCCCACTACAACCAGACGAAGCTGCCGGAAGGTCCGGACCGGCTGATTCCGTTTATGGGTCAGATCCTGGTCAAGCGGCTGATGTTCCGCGGCTTTATCCAGTCCGACCATAGCGAACTGCTGCCGGATTTTCGTCGGGATATGGGGCAATGGCTCAGGGAAGGCAAGGTGAAATACCAGGAAGATGTGGTCGAGGGCTTTGATCACACGCTCGACGCCTTCCAGGGGCTGCTGCAGGGGCGCAATCGCGGCAAGCTGGTGATCAAGGTGTCCTGAATAGCCGCTCTAAACGCAAAAGGGGCTTACCCGTAAAGGGCGCCCCTTTTTTGACAGCTGCTGACAGCGAATTCTCCGCCAGCAATCACCTGGACCGATCAGAGTACGGCCAGTGCTGCGTCGTAGTCCGGTTCGTTCTTGATCTCGTCGACCAGCTCACTGTGCAGTACCTTGTTGTCCTCGTCCAGTACCACAACGGCGCGGGCACAAAGGCCGGCCAGTGGCCCGGTCTGTAAGGCAACCCCGTAGTCCTGCTGGAAGCTGTAGTTGCGGAAGGTGGACAGGGTCTGCACGTTCTTCAGACCTTCGGCGCCGCAAAAGCGGCCAGCGGCGAAGGGCAGGTCGGCGGAGACAACCAGTACTTCCGTGTTGTCCAGGTTGCCGGCCTTCTCGTTGAACTTGCGGGTTGAAGTCGCACAAACGCCGGTGTCTATGCTGGGAATGATGTTGAGGATCTTGCGCTTGCCGGCAAACCTGTCCAGACCTACGTCCTGCAGATCACCGGTGGTCAGGGTGAAGTCCGGTGCCGTGTCGCCGGGCTGTGGAAAGGTGCCGCTGACTTCCAGCGGGTTGCCGTCGAGTGTGACTTTGCTCATGGGTGTCTCCTGACTTTCGGGTTGGTTGTTTCCAGTATCCATAACATACACCTGTTTAGTGCATTTTGGATGACCCGTCGAGCAGGAAAACTTCCTTTCGCTTCCGGTCAGTCACCGTCGGTCAGGGCGTCATTGGGTGGCCTTTGCGGGCTCAAAGCCGGGCGCGGGGTAACGCTGCACCAACAGCAGGTAGGCGCCCATGGCTGCGACCGCGCAGATGGCGATGATGCTGGCCATAACCAGCGAAGTGCCGGTGTAAAGATAGCCCACCAGTGAACCCACACAGGCTGCCAGCGCCATCTGAACGAACCCGAACAGGGCTGAGGCCGACCCGGCCATACGGGGAAAGTTGGCCAGGGCCCCGGCCATGGTCTGGGGCAGTGTCATGCCCACGCCGGCCATGAACAGGCTTTGCGGAATCATCACCGCCCAGACGTTATAGACCTCGGCCATTGCCAGTCCGGCCATGGCGGTCCCCCCGGTCACACTGACCAATAACCCCCGCACCAGGATTTGATCCGGCAGCCAGCGCCGCCCCAGCTGCATCGCCAGGAGGTTGCCGGCAATGTAGCCAGCTACTACGCAGGCAAAATAGAGCCCGAAATGCTCCGGTTTCACACCGAGAAAATCGATCAGCACATAGGAAGAGCCGGACAGGAACGCAAACAGGCCGGCAAAGGCAAAGGCATTGGTCAGGGTGTATCCGATAAAGCTGGGATCAGTGCCGATGTACCGGTAGTTTCTGGTCAGGGACCGCAGTTTGAGGGATTGGCGGTTTTCCGGTGCCATGGGTTCACGGATACCAAAGGCAACAATTCCGGCTACGACCAGTCCATAGACGCCAAGGGCAACAAAGATGGAAGGCCAGCCGAAACCGGTCAGCAGGAAACCGCCAACGGTGGGTGCCACTGCAGGGGCAAGGGCCATGATACTGGCCAGCAGTGCCATGATGCGGGCTGCCTCCCTTGGCGTATAGATGTCGCGGATAGCCGCCCGGCCAAGAACGGGGCCGGCCGAGCCCCCGAGTGCCTGCAGGAAGCGGAACAGCATCAGGGTTTCCACGTTGCTGGCCAGGGCGCAGCCGATACTGGCGAGGAAAAACAGCAACAGCCCGCCGATCATCACGGGTTTGCGGCCAAACCGGTCGGCAAGCGGTCCACAGAACAACTGTGCAACGGCAAAGCCTGCCATATAGAGGCTCAAGGTAAGCTGTACCTGGTCAGGACCCGCCGACAGGGCCTGGCCCATGGCGGGCAGCGCAGGCAGGTACATGTCGGTGGCCAGCGGTCCGAGGGCTACGGCTGCCGCCAGCAATATGGTTGTCCAGATACTGGTCAGTGCGAGCATGGATATTCCGGTCTTTAAATGGGAGCACCACTATACGGCGAGTGGCTGCAAAGATAACGACCGGCCCGATCATAGAATCCATGCACGAAATCGATTAATGGCCAAGATCCCTTGCCACAGCGGCCAACCGGTTACGCAGCCAGCGATGGCCGCTGTCGGTCTGGTAGCGCTGGTGCCAGATCATCAGGAGGTGCACGTCCCGGTAGTCAAAGGGCAGGGGCGCCGTGGCAAAGCCCCGCAACAGCTGGTGTTGCATGCGGGACGGGGCGGAAGCCACCAGGTCTGTACCGCGCAGGAATTCCGGCAGTCCCGAGAAGTTGGAGACGGTAACGGCGATATTACGGCTAAGCCCCCGCGCCCGCAGGGCATTCTCAAGCCCGGTGCGCTCACCCGTGCCGAACAGCACATCCACATGCCGTGCCCGGAGATACTCCGCCAGGGTGGCCGGAGCGGACTGCACGGAGGGGTCGTAGAAAATCACCATCTGATCCCGGAGCAGCCCTTTCTGGATAATGTCACCGGTATCGGGTGCGTGGGGGGTAATGATCAGGTCGCACACATCCTCCCTCAGCAGTTCCGGTCCGGGAATACCTGAAGGGACCACCTGCAGCCGGATGCCAGGGGCCTCCAGGGCTAGCTGCTTCATCAACGGCGGCAGTAACAGGTCCCGCTGATAATCGTTGGCGGCAATGGTGAAGGTAAATTCGGCCGAGGCTGGCTCGAATGGGGGACCGGCGGACAGGGCGCGCAGTTCATCCAGGATTTGCTGGATATGGGGCCCGGTTTTGAGGGCATAGCGGGTCGGTGCAATACCCCGGCCGGATTTCACGAAGAGCGGGTCGCCGAGGGTCTGTCGTAGCCGCTCAAGGGTGTGACTGACCGCGGACTGGCTCATACCCAGGGACACTGCCGCCCGGGAGACACTGTTCGCCCGGAGTACGGCCAGGAAGACCTCCAGGGAGCGGGTATCAAGGTGGAATTGATCAACGGATTTCATGAATGCAGTGTAGCACGCTATAGGCCTGCCCAATCGAGGCCTCCATTGTTATGATGCACGCCTTATAACACCGGAAAACGGACGACAAGATGCTGGGATTCCTGCCTAAGCCCCTGATTGGCGTGATTGCGGTCACCCTGTTGATTCTCAATACCCTGTTCTGGGCGCTTTTTCTCTACATACCGGCCCTGCTCAAGCTGATCGTGCCCCACAAGGGTTTCCGGGTCGGCTGTACCCGCCTGATTATCTGGGTGGCCGAGAACTGGGTGGCCGGTAACAATGCCTGGATGCGCCTGACCCAGCGCACCCGCTGGTACGTCACCGGCGCCGAGGAACTGGAGCGGGAAAGCTGGTACCTGGTGCTGAGCAATCATCAGAGCTGGGTGGATATCCTGGCGATGCAGTGGGTGTTCAATCGGCGGGCACCGTTTCTCAAGTTCTTCCTGAAGAAGGAGCTGATCTGGGTGCCGGTGATCGGTATCGCCTGGTGGGGGCTGGACTTCCCCTTCATGAAGCGGCATTCCCCCCAGTACCTGTTAAAGCACCCGGAAAAGCGCGGACAGGATCTGGCGACCACCCGCAAGGCCTGTGAGAAGTTCCGCTTTACGCCGGTCAGCGTTATGAACTTTGTCGAGGGCACCCGCTTTACGCCCGAGAAGCACCGTAAGCAGAAATCCCGCTATCAGCACCTGCTGCAGCCCAAGGCCGGAGGCGTCGGATTTGTGCTGGATGCCATGGGGGACGCCATGGAAACCCTGGTGGACGTGACTATTGCCTATCCCGGTGGCGCGCCCAGTTTCTGGGATTTCGTTTGCGGCCGGGTCAGCGAGGTGCGTATGGAAATCCATACCCACCCGATTCCGGACGCCCTCAAGGGCCGGGACTACGCCAAAGACGCCGAATACCGTCGTCAGCTCAAGGACTGGTTGGGAAATCTGTGGCGGGAAAAGGATCAACGGCTGGAGCGAATGCTGGCGGAAGCCGGCAAGGGCGAGCCCAGCGTCAGCCGCTGAGCCCTTGCCCGGGCCCGGCCATCAGTCACTCTTCAGAGCGAGTCGGCGCCTGGTCAACGGTGTCAGCAACCAGTTCCAGGTTGATCTGGCGACGCTCCTCATCAATACCTGCCAGCTTTACAGTGACCGCCTGGTCCAGCTGGAAGGTCCGGGCACCCTTGGTGGCTTCCAGGCGCAGGGTAACCGGATCAAAGCTGAACTTGCCTGACAGGGTCTTGCAGCTGACAAAGCCTTCCAGCCCGTTGCTGTCCAGCCGCACGAAAAAACCGGCAGGTACGGTACGGGTGATGACTCCGGTGAAGGTGGCGGCGCTATCCAGCTGACGTGCGTAATCACTCTTGAGCCAGCTTTCCAGGGAGTTGGATGCCTGGCGCGCCTGCATCTGGGCGGACTGCAGGCTGTTCAGGCCCTCTTCCGCCAGCCGGTCGTGTTGCTCATCCCAAAGGGCTGCCTTGATCAGCCGGTGCACGTAGAAATCCACGTAACGCCGCAAGGGAGAGGTAAACGTGGTGTAGGCAGGCAGCCCCATGCCCTGGTGGGGTGCTGCCTCGAATACCATCTCGGCCCGTGCCAGCTGGCGTGCGATGATGGTTCTCACCGGTACTTCCACGTCGAGGTCTGACGTCCGCACCATCAGTTCACGGAAGCCTTCCGGGGTGGCGGGGTCGATGCTTGCCAGTTCCGGTGCATAGCGCTCCAGCAGGGTGCGAATGTTATCGGCGCGGTCGTCTCGCAGGCCCGGATGGGCAATAAACAACCCGTGGTCCTGCCGGGCAAGGAAATCTGCGACACAGCGGTTGGCGGCGACCATGCATTCTTCCACCAGCCGGTGGGCTTCATTCTGGACAGCTGGCTCGATGGCACGGATGCGTCGGTTCTCGTCCAGCCGCAGGCGGAATTCGGGTCGGTCGCCGTTCAGCAGGGCATGGTCCGAGCGCCATTTGCGCAGTGCCGTGGCCGCCTGGTGAAGCTGGTCCAGGTTGTTGGTGACCTCCGGTGCCAGGGCATCGGTTTCCTCGTTGTGCTGGTCTTCAAGCAGCTGGCTGACCAGCTCATAGCTGAGCTTGCCGCGGGACCGGATAACCGCCCGGTGGAAACTGAACTCGCCAAGGCTGCCGTCGTTATTCACCTGAAGGTCGCACACCAGGGCGAGTCGGTCGGTGTCCGGCATCAATGAGCACAGCCGCGTGCTAATGGCTTCCGGCAGCATGGGGCGCGGTTCGCCGGGAAAGTAGATGGCAGTGGCACGGTTACGGGCTTCGGCGTCAGCAGGGGACCCTTCCGGAATCAGCGCAGTGGGGTCGGCGATAGCCACCGACAGGCGCCAACCCGTCGCGTTGGGTTCGGCCAGCAGGGCGTCGTCCATGTCCTGGGTGCCCGGGCTGTCGATGGTGACGTAGGGCTGACCAGTGCGGTCCTCACGGCCTTCCCGCAAGGGCGTGATGGAATCTTCCGATAGTCCGGCTGCCATTTCTTCCACCGCTTCGGGAAACGCATCGTCCATGTCGAAACTGGCGAGGGTAAAGTTACGCTCTATGCCCGGCTCACCAGCCTTGCCGATCACCCGGATAACCTGGGCCTGGCCCTTGCCGTCCTTGATGGGGTGGCGAAGTATACGGCAGTAGATGAAGTCATCCGGCTTTGCGTCGTTACGCTCTTTGGGCGGAATAAAGATCCAGCGACCAATGCCGGGGGTTTCAGGCGCCACAAAGTGCCCCTTTCCCTTTACCAGGTAGCGGCCCACGAAGGTGTCAAGGCTGGTTTCCAGCAGTTCCTCGACGATGCCCTGGGTCCGGCCCTTTTCACCGGACACTTCGGAGACGGTGATACGGTCGCCGGGCAGGACTTTCTGCATTTCCTCGGGCGGCAGGAACACGTCGCGGCCCTCGTCCAGTGCCACAAACCCGAATCGACCGTTGGTGGCCTTGACGGTGCCGGGGTAGATCACCTTGTGTTCCTTGATGTCGGTTTTGAGCTGGCGCAACTGGTTGAGCGCGTCGGCATTAAGCATGAATGAAACCTGGCTGGTAAGAGTGACTGTTGGCGGGAGTATACCGGTTATGGCTGGCTGAGTCAGATGGTCTGTGGTTGAGATTCAGTGCCGGTAACCCGCGAATTTCGGTGGCCTCAGGTTTCGCTCGGTTCGTGCTGAGTAGCCGTTTCGGGCAGTGCATCGCTGGTGACCAGCTGGTTCCGGCCTGCCTGCTTGGCCCGATAGAGGGCCTGGTCGGCTTGCCTCAGAATTTCATCCAGCGGTTCCCCCGGCTGGGCGAGGTGGCCGCCAATGCTTACGGTCACCGGCATGCCCATGGCCCGGCTCTGGCTTTCAATATGGGTGCGTATACGCTGGCCGATATGACTGAGGGTATGGGCGTCGCAGGGCGCAAGGATCACCACGAACTCATCACCACCCCAGCGGCCAGCCTGGTCATAGGGGCGCAGGCTCGCCCGCAGCCAATGGGCGACATCGCACAGGATGGCATCGCCACTCTGATGCCCCTGTTCGTCGTTGATGCCCTTGAAGTGATCAATGTCGAGCCATAGCACACCGAAGCCGGTGCCCTGGCGGTGGCTTCGTTCAATCTCGGCGCTGAACAGTTCGTCCAGGGCCCGCCGGTTGCCGAGTTCCGTCAGGGGATCCATGCGGGCAAGCCGGTGCAGGTCCCGGGTGCGCTCGTCTACCTGTCCCTTGAGATCGTCGTTAATGGTTTTCAGACTGGCGGTCATGGCCTCGAAATGGGTGCTGAGCCTGCCAATCTCGTTATCCGGCTTGGGCAGGGGCGGCAGCTGGAAATTGCCCTGCTTTACCTGGTACACCGCCCCTTCCAGCGCAAGTACCGGGCTCAGCACCCGGCGGCTGATCAACCAGTGGAACAGCAACAGGCTGACCATCAGGGTGGCCAGGAAAACCCCCACCAGTGGCCAAAGGTAACTCACCGGCAGCAGGGTTTGCAGGTCCAGCAGGGTAATCTCGAACCAGCCAATGGCGGGCAGGTAGGCGACCCCTGCCAGGTGCTTGCGACCATCCACCTCAACAAAGCTGCTGGCGACGGCCCCTTCGCGGCCACCTTCGTTCTTGAGCATCTGCAGCATGCCCAATACTTTCTTCTGGTCGTCCGGTGACTCGAACAGCAGGTCGACCGTATTCTTCTGGCCCTCGGGCTTGATGATGCTGGCAAAGTCGATGTAGTTGCGGTCCCGGTACAGCTGGATGGCACCATTGTAGTCGACAAACAGGGTAGTGATGCCGTCCTGTCCAATGTCCACGATATCCTGCAGGAACTTATCCAGGTCCATTCCGGTACCCACCATGCCCAGAATCTCACCTTCCGGGCCACGCATCAGCACATCGATCCAGAGCTTGGTAACGCCCAACTCGGTATCCGGGTTCACATTCAGGTGGAAGTCGCGGCCCTCCTCAATCAGCTGGTAAAACCAGGCATCGTCCGGGTCATCGGGATTGAGCACGTAACGGAACTGGTTATCAGCGTAGTCGTTGGCCTGGTTGTTGAAGTAATAGCGACCGGATTCCCGGAGGGCGACGAAATAGCTGTTGTCGCGGAAGTTGGCCCGGAAGCTCTCCATCTGCTGGATTGCCGCGGCCTCCAGGGCAGGGTCATCCGGGTTCCGGGCCCACTGGATCAGGGTCGCAGAGTCAGCCATCTGGCGGGCCAGGCCGATCTCCCGTTCAAGGGATTGCAGCAACCGTGCACTGTCGTAACGAACCTGGATCTCGGCAACCTGCTGACCCCAGCGTTCAATAATATCTTCCGAGAGGGCGCGATAGGCCAGCCATGAGGCAGCTGAGGCTGCCATGATCAGCAGTGCCGTCAGGCCAAGGATGCGGGTTTTCAGGCTCAAGGCGGTAATCCTTCCGGCTTGGGGTCAGGTGAGTCCATGATAGACCAGGCTGCGCTCTATGCGTAGAAAACCTGCCGATTCGAACGACAGGATTTTCTGCCATATTCCAGAGATCAGCCTTACCGGTACCACCGGTTCCATGCGGATGGATGAGGCTCACCGTCAGTGGTAGTCGGCAAACACCCGGGTCTGGCCGGCCTTGTTGAACAACAGCACCTGGTAGTTGTCCTTGCGGTCACCCATTTCCATACCCGGTGAGCCTGCGGGCATGCCGGGCACGCTGAGACCATGGGCCATGGGCTTGTCTTCCACAAGCCGGCGGATATCGGCTGCCGGCACATGGCCTTCGATGACATAGTCATCGATGAAAGCGGTGTGGCAACTGGCCAGCTGTGGCGTCAGGCCAGCGTCCATTTTTACCTGGTTCATGTTGTTGGTGTCTGTGACGTCCACTTCGAAGCCATTTTCTTCAAGATGATCTACCCAGTCGCCACAGCAGCCACAGGTGGGTGATTTGTAGACCTTGATGTTCAGGTCGTCCTCGGCCCAGGCGCCCTGGCCGGTGGTCAGGACGGCCGCCAGGCCCAGGGCAATGGTCAGTTTCTTCATGGTGTGGTCCTCAATGATGATCGTGTTGGGTGCCGGCATCGCCGGATTCCGAGAGCCAGAACCACCAGACGATGGCGCCCATTAATACCAGTCCTGCAAGGTTGACTAGCACTGTTGTCATCAGTTCCCCTCCTGCGTTTCGGATTCGTGACGGGGTTTGAAAAGTCGTAACCGGTTGGCGTTGGTGACCACGGTGACGGATGACAGTGACATGGCGGCGCCTGCCAGGATCGGGCTCATCAGCACACCCCAGACTGGATACAGCACCCCGGCGGCAATGGGAATGCCCAGGGTGTTGTAGATAAAGGCACCGAACAGGTTCTGGTGAATGTTGCGGACGGTGGCGCGGGAGATCTGTATGGCGTCCGCCACCCCGTGGAGCGATCCTCGCATCAGGGTGATGGCGGCACTTTCGATGGCGACGTCAGTACCGGTACCGATGGCAAAGCCGACGTCTGCCGCCGCCAGTGCCGGTGCGTCGTTGATACCGTCTCCCACCATGGCCACCGTGTGGCCCTTGCGGCGCATTTCTTCCACAATAGCTGCCTTGTCTTCGGGCAGAACTTCGGCGCGAATATCGTCAATCCCGGCCTTGCGGGCGATGGCTTCGGCGGTGGCTTGCACGTCACCGGTCACCATCATGACCCGGATCCCCGCATCGTGCAGGCGCCGGATAGCCGCTTCGGAGTCTTGCTTTATCGCGTCGGCCACCCCGATTACGCCCAGCGCCCGGTTACCCCGGGACAGGAACAGCGGCGTGCCGGCCTCATCGGTAATGGTGCGGGCGGCACTGTCCAGGTCAGACAAGTCGATGCCTACGCCTTCCAGCCAGCGCCGGTTGCCCAACCGCAGGGGCTCGCCGTCCAGCTCGCCCTGTACGCCCTTGCCGTTCAGGGCTTCGAAGCCAGTGACGGAACGTTTGGCTGCCCCATCGGACTTTGCCCTTTCGAGAATGGCCTCTGCCAGGGGGTGCTCGGAGTGCTGCTCCAGGCCTGCGGCCAGCGCCAGCAGTTCGGCTTGGTCACCTTCCGCGGCGTGGACATGGGTAACCGCCGGGTGACCTTCGGTAATGGTGCCGGTCTTGTCCAGGATTACCAGGTCCAGCTTGCCGGCAGTTTGCAGGGCATCCCCCTGACGAATCAGGGCACCATACTCTGCCGCCTTGCCAACACCGACAATGACCGACATTGGGGTGGCCAGTCCCAGCGCACAGGGGCAGGCGATGATCAGCACGGTGGTGGCCGCCACCATCATATGGACCACCCGCGGGTCAGGGCCGAAGTTGAACCAGGCGAGGGCGGTGACCACGGCGATCAGCATGACACTGGGCACGAATACGGCAGAGATCCTGTCAGCCAGCCGGCCGATGGCCGGCTTGGAACCCTGGGCCTTTTTCACCAGCCGGATGATCTGGGCAAGGGCTGTTTCGCTGCCCACACGGGTCGCTTCGTAGACGATGGAACCATGGGTATTCAGGGTGCCGGCGGAAACCTCGTCACCGCTGGCCTTGTTGACCGGCATGGGTTCGCCGGTCAGCATGCTCTCGTCGATGCGGGTGCTACCGTCAACGATAATGCCATCCACCGGCAGCTTCTCACCGGGCCGCACGCGGATCTGGTCGCCCTTGCGCACCTGTTCGACAGGAATGTCCTGCTCCTCACCATCCCGGATCACTCGGGCGGTCTTGGCCCGCAGGTCCAGCAAGCGCCGCACCGCTTCTGATGTCTTGCCCTTGGCCCGCAACTCCAGGGCCTGGCCCAGGTTGATCAGGCCGATAATCATGGCCGACGCCTCGAAGTAGACGTGGCGGGCCATATCCGGGAACACGTCCGGGAATAATGAGACCACCATGGAGTAGAGCCAGGCGGTGCCGGTACCCAGGGCAATCAGTGTGTCCATGTTGGCGTTGTGGTGGCGGAAGGCCTTGGCCGCACCCACGTAGAAATGCCCGCCGGTGACGACCATGACGGCGAAGGTCAGTATGCCCAGGTTGATCCAGGTCAGCTGGTTGGCATCGCTGATCATCATGGAACCGAAGCCCATGCCATAGGCCATAAGCCCGATACCCAGGCCAAGGCTGACGGCCATCTTGACCATCATGTCCCGATACTGATTGCGGTCCTGGGCCTGCTTCTGTTCATCGGCGGCGTCGGGGTCTTCAATCACGCTGGCGCCATAGCCGGAACTTTCCACGGCCTGCACCAGGGCATCGGGGTCGGCGTCGCCGGTGGCGGTGGCGGTGTTGTCGGCCAGGTTCATATGGGCGCCGGTCACGCCCTTGACGGACATCAGGGCCTTTTCGATGGTGGCCACGCAGGAGGCGCAGGTGGCACCGGTCACCGAGAGTTGCACCTGGTCATCGTTGCTGGCTGGCGCCGGTAAATCCGCTTCCGGAGTTTCGTCGTGCTCAGGTGTTTTGTGGGTCCTGTTTGTTTCCTGCTCTGGCTGCTCTGGCTGCTCCGGTTCGACGGGCTCTTCGTCGTTCAGGGGCCGTGCCGGGTACCCGGCTTCCGTTACTCGTTCAGCCGCGTCGTTCCGGTCAATACCGGGCATCAGCAGAATGGTCTGCTTTTCCAGATCCACATGGGTGCGCTCCGGCGCGCCGGTTAGTGGTTCCAGGGCGTTGCGAATCTTGCGGGCACAACCCTGGCAGGTAGCACCGGAAACCGAGAGTGCCGGCTGCCACAGGGGTTCAGCCGGGTAGCCGGCATCGGTGACCCGCTGGGCCGCATCGGCCAGGTCGGTATCAGCTGGCAGTGCCACGGTCTGGTTCTCCAGGTCCACTTCAACGCGGTCAGTGCTGCCGGTAAGGGGCTCCAGGGCCGCCCGGATCTTTTTGGCGCAACCCTGACAGCTGGCGCCAGTAATTGACAGGGCCGGTACCAGGGTTTCCATTTCAGCTTCAGCCATGGTGGCGGTCCTCCTCGGGCCTGGATGGGGTGTCGTTGTCCCAGTGTTCGATCAGCCGGCAGATGGTGTGGCCGTCGGGTGTGCCGTCCGGCATTGCCTGCCAGGCAGTGAGGGCGCTCTGCATGCGTTCCCGCAACTGCTGCAGCTGTTCGATCTCTTTCTCCACCTGGGCGAGTCGGTCCTCGAACACTTCGCGGACCATGGGGCAGGGTGAGTGGTGGTCATCCGCCTGCTCCAGGATGGAGCGAATCTCCGGCAGCGAGAACCCCAGCTGCCGCGCCTTGCGGGCAAACCGCAATCGTCGCAGGTCTTCGGCGTCATACTGCTGGTAGTTGTTGTCCGGGTTGCGGGTCGGGTTTAACAGGCCCTCCCGAGTGTAGAACCGGACCGTGTCCGGTTTTACCTTTGCCGCCTTTGCCAGTTCGCTTACTTTCATTGGGGTTAGTCCCATCTGTGCTTCATACGAGCCTAGACTAGAACCTGTGAGTTGCTCATAGGTCAAGGCTTTGTGCGTTGTTGTTGGTTTTTGATTCCGGCTGGGGTGTACGGGACTCTTTTTCGCGGGCGGGTCCGGGGGTGGGTGGGGGTATTACTCCGCCGCAATTCACGGTCCGTCCGTGGACCGGCCTTGCTCCGCGCCATCCATGGCGCTGCTGCGTAATACCCCCACCCACCCCCAGACCTATGAGCAGATGCAGTTAACGCCGATTTTTTGCGGGGCCTGTAAGCCGGGATGGTTATTGTTCAGCCGCCATTCACAGAGGCATTAAAGGGCATTTCAGGAGGCAAGTTACGGAGAAGGTTGATCAATCCGATTGTGTTGTAGTGCTGTTGGAGGATTGCTCATTAGTCTGACGGATCTGGGGTGGCCCGGGGATTTTGGAACAGCGCCATGGATGGCGCGGAGCAAGGCCGGTCCACGGATGGACCGTGAATTGCGGTGGAAAAATCCCCGGGGCGCCCCAGAGCCAGGCGCCAAAACTCAGCAGGCTTGGTGAAAACAACCATCAGTCAGAACGAGACCGGAGAAACACCCCACAGTGCCGACACTGATCCGGCGCCATCAACTTGGCCTGCCAGCCGATGGGCTGCCCACAGGCCGGGCACTTCAGCTGCAACTGCAGGACGATGATGGGAATAACCAGAAGGGCAATCAACGCGCCCAGAGGGCCCCAGCTATCACCGCTGGATAGCCCAAGCTGACTGCTGAACACCAGCAGGATAATCAGCGCCGCGAAGGCGAAAATGAAATAGCCCTTGTTAGCGGCTTCCCAACGCCGCAGGCGCTGGTTCTGTTCGGGCGTCAGATAGCTTGCCATGGGATCCTGTTTGCCAGAAATGCGGGAGATTCAGCCTGAATCCTAACACGATCGGCTCCCGAGAGACTCTCTTGGTGCCGGATTCAGTGGGGTTCCTGGAGGGATACGGGTAACACCCCGCTTTCGATCAGTCGGGGCAGCTCCCTGGCCGGTACCGGACGGCTCATCAGATAGCCCTGGGCCAGGTCGCAATGGTTCTGTCTCAGGAAGCGGAGCTGGTCCTCGGTTTCGACGCCTTCAGCCACTACCCGTATACCCAGGTTGTGGGCCAGGTTGATCACGGCGCGGGTAATCACCGCGTCATCGTGGCGCCGGGTGACATCGGTGATGAAGGAACGATCAATCTTCAGCTGGTCCACCGTAAAGTCGCGGAGATAACCCAGGGACGAATAGCCAACTCCGAAATCATCGATGGCGAGCTTCACGCCCAGCTTGCTGATACGTCGCAGCTGCTTGTGGTTGTGCTCGATATTGGCGATGAAAGACTCTTCCGTCAGCTCGATTTCCAGTCGGCCCGGTTCGACACCGTATTCCCGGAAACAGGCGGCCAGGAAATCCGGCAGGTCGGCCTCTGCCAGTTCGCGACCGGACAGATTGATCGCAATACCCAGCTTCGCAAGTGAGGTTCCCTGCCATTTTCGCAGTTGCTGGCAGGCCGCCCGGATGACCCAGCGGCCTATCTCGGTAATGCGACCGCTTTCCTCCGCCAGTGGTATGAAGTCGATGGGCGGAACCAGGCCCCGCTTTGGATGGTTCCAGCGGATCAGGGCTTCCACGCTGATCGCTTCTGAAGTAGCCAGGTCCAGCTGGGGCTGGTAGTAGAGTTCGAATTCGTTCCGCGCCAGGGCTTCGCTCAGGTCCTTGTCCAGCTCCAGGCGCCGTACTTCCCGCTCCTGCATGCCCTCGGTGTAGAACTGGTAGGTGTTACGGCCCTGCTCCTTGGCTCGGTACAGGGCAATGTCGGCGTTACGCAGCAGGGTGTCCGCATCCAGGCCGCTCTGTGGGTAGACAGCAACCCCCATGGTGGCGGTGACGTGATGGCTCTGGCCATGCACCTCGAAGGGCTCGGAAAAGCATCCCTTGAGCAGGCCAAGCAGGTGAATCACGTCGTCGATATCGTCCACATGCTGCTGGCACACCATGAACTCGTCCCCGCCGGAGTAACCGACCATGACGCGCTCATTGCTCAGGGCGTCCAGGCGTGCGGAGACCTGGGCCAGCAGCTCGTCGCCAAAGTGGTGGCCCAGGGAGTCGTTGAGCATCTGGAACCGGTCCAGGTCCATCATGACCAGGGCCACCTGTCGCAGCTGGCGGTCAGCCTGGCTCAGGGTGTGCTGCAGGTCTTCCATGAAGAAGCGACGGTTCGCCAGGCCGGTGAGGGTATCCGTGGACTCCAGCCGGGCCAGGTCCTGCTGGATGGCGACACGCTGGTCGATTTCTTCTTCCAGTTCCTGCCGGGTACGCAGCAGTGCCTGGTTACGTTTGAAAATCTGCTGGACCAGCAGGATGGTCAGGGACCCCAGCACTCCCAGGGTAAACATGCTGATGAACGTCACCCAGGGCCAGGGGCTGCGATAGCGCTGGATCCATTCGGCGGTTGGTTTGACCTGCAGCTTCCATTCAACCGAGGGCAGGTTGGTTGCTGTCGTGTGGCTGAACTCTGTCTGTGCCGGCCAGGTCGCGGGAAGGCTGAAAGCAATCTGGTCGTCTTCCAGCAACTCGACGCTGAAGTTGCCGCGGATGCGGGGCAGGATTAGGGCATCCGCCAGGCGTTCCATACGAAATACACCGGCTATGAAGCCGTTGTTGGCGTCTCCGGCCCCCACTGGAGCATAGACCACCAACCCGGGCCCGCCCTGGGTCAGGCGGATGACTCCGGAAATATTCAGGCTCCCTTCCTTTTGAGCGCGTTTCAGCTCCCGGCGGCGCTCGGGGTTGAAGCCGGCGTTGTAACCCAGCGCCGCTTCGTTGCCAGCCATGGGCTCTACCCAATGAATAACCAGGTTGCGGTCGATCCACTCGATGGCCTGGAAGGTTTGGAAATCCTGGAGATATTGACGGGCATCCTCACGCCAGACGGCTTGCGGGAGGTCCGGCTGTACTTCCAGCCGGCTGGCCATGCGCCGCAGCGCGATTACATGGTTGAGGAAGTCCTGTTCAAGCCTGCTCGCCAGGGCCTCGGTGTCCTGGGCCAGGGTCTGGCGGATCTGGGTGTTCTCCTCGGTGTCCAACCCGATTTTAAGCCCCGCCGCCATGACCAGAAACGTCAGTAACACGATGGCCGGAAAAACCGGCTTCATCAGCTGGCGTAACAGAACGACAGATATGGGACGTCTCAGCGGCACACACGGCTCCGGCGCGAGGTCAGGGAGCCTCGGGGATTCCAGGCCTCTCTGAGGGACAGAGATGATACAGGAATACCCGCGAGCACCCCGGGCGATGGCTTAGTTATTATTATGGTCCGGTAATGCTGGCCAATGGCCAGGCAGGGCCGGAAGTTCATTATCAAAATAATTTCTGGTTACAGCTAGTGTAAACGGCCTTGGCTTCCGGATCTTTAATACTTTTCGTTAATGGGAACCAGGGCACTGTTCACCAAACGTCAGGCTGCTACCGGCGGAATTCCCAGCCGGGGGATTTCCTGTTTGGGACAGCGGTCCATGACCACCCGGGCGCCTGCGGCCTCAGCCTTCGCTGCAGCTTCCTCGTTGATTACTCCGATCTGGAGCCAGATCACCGGGATGTTCTGGGCCACTGCAGCGTCCATCACCGGACCGGTCCGCTCGGATGCGAGGAACAGCTCCGCCATGTCCACGGCTACCGGCAGACTGGCCAGGTCCGGGTAGACCGTTTCTCCCAGCAGTGTCTGTCCGGCCAGCTTCGGGTTTACCGGAATCACGCGGTAACCACGGCCCTGCAGGTAGGCCATGACTTCGTGGCTGGGGCGCTGGGGTTTCTCGCTGGCGCCGACCAGGGCGATGGTGCGTACCTCGCTCAGGATCCTGCGTATTTCCTCCGGGTGTTGAACGGGCATGCCTGCGATCTCCTGATAGTCTGGTGTAGCGCGTCATACTAACGTCTGACTGTCAGAATGCCTAGGAGCCGGCGCCCAAAGCAGTCTCAAGCTGGGCCATAGCATCGATAAATCCGTATGATGCTGTGATGGAGCCCTGAATGCGGCTCTCGCTTGGTTCATTCAGTCGGGTAACCGGTATGTGGTATCTCTGTGGCCTGGGCAGCAATATTGCGCCCGAACAAAATCTGCCGAGGGCGGTGGCGAGGCTGGCTTCACGGTTCGGGGCGGTTGCCCTGTCGCCGGTTATCCGTACGTTGCCCCAGGGCATGGCGTCCGACCATCCCTTCCTGAATGCGCTGGCGGTGTTTGAGTCCGACCTGGCCCGGGCCGAGGTCAAAACCTTGCTTAATGCACTGGAGACAGAGCTGGGGCGGGACCGGGCCGATCCCCTGAGTAGCATCCGGGACCGGCCGATTGATGTGGATATCCTGCAAATCCACAGCGTGCCGGTATTTGACGGTGAAAACGTTACCGAAGACTATTTCAGGCAGCTTCTGCGAGGGGATCCGGTAGCGGGTGTGGCGCTTCTCCTTGACGGCCAGCCCCTAGGCCAGGCGCCGGCCACCGTCCACTGGAATCAGGGCACCGGTCATGAAGTGATTGTCCAGCAGGGCAAGAATTTGCTGGACCACACAGTCAAATCCCCCCTCCCGGGCTAGCAGGGTTTCTGACAGTACCCGGGCCTGGTCCTCGGCGGTATGGTCCGGCAGGAAGCGGACCGGTCCTGGCATTATGGCGTTAACCCTTACTTCCGGCGCCAGCATGCGGGCATAGCTCAGGGTCAGGTTGCTCAGGGCCGCTTTGCTGGCGCAGTAGGCCGCAAATTTCGGGTTGGGCTTTTCCACAAATATGTCGGTGATATTGATTACCAGGGTGGGAGCGCTGTTGTCGCTGCAGCCTTGGCGTAGGGCGCCGGCCAGCCCGGCCATCAGTATCATGGGAGCGACGCTGTTGACCTGAAACAGCCGGCTTGCCTGACGGGCGAGGGCCTGCTGATCCGCTTCGTCTGCGGTGAATTCCGAGGCGTTGTTGACCAGCAGGTGAACCGCTTCGCTCTGTTGCAGAATGTTGGCTATGGCACGATCCAGGCTATCGGGATCAGCCAGGTCTGCCTTCAGGGTGATGGCGCCCCGGTCCGCAAGCTGCAGGAGGTCATCGGTTTTACTGCGGTACAGGGCAAATACCCTGTAGCCGCGCTCCAGCAAGGCCATGCTGGCCTCGAACCCCAGGCGGCGGCCAGCACCAGTAACAACGGCGACGGGGTTTGCCATGGCGTCAGTCGCGACCGCTGACCAGTTGCAGGAACTCGGTACGGGTCGCCTGGTTCTTGCGGAACCCGCCCAGCATCATGGAAGTTTTCATCACCGAGTTCTGCTTTTCAACGCCCCGCATCATCATGCACATGTGGCGTGCCTCGATCACCACGGCAACCCCGGCGGCTTGGGTGACCTGCTCCACGGCTTCCGCAATTTCCCGGGTCAGGTTTTCCTGGATCTGCAGCCGGCGGGCGTACATGTCCACGATACGGGCGAACTTGGACAGCCCCAGCACCTTGCCATCGGGAATATAGGCAATGTGGCACTTGCCAATAAATGGCAGCACATGGTGTTCGCACAGGCTGTAGAGTTCGATGTCCTTGACCACAACCATCTCGTCCATGGCCGACTCGAAGACTGCACCATTAACCAGGTCATCGAGGTTCTGGTTATAGCCATGGGTCAGGAATTGCATGGCCTTCGCGGCACGGGTTGGGGTATCCCGGAGGCCCTCGCGGTCAGGGTCTTCACCAAGGCCTTCAAGGATGGCGCGATAGTTGGCGGAAAGGGAGTCGAGAACGTCGGTCATGATAGGTTCCGTCTGCGGTAGGGCATGGCTAAACCGGCCATTGTAAGGCAAGTTGGCCGTGAACAGTATCCTATACGACAGCGGTAGCCGAAGGGACCATGCCCGCGTCGCACATTGGCGGCATAACGGGACGTGGCATTGCCGGGCGAGCGCAATAATGGCGGAGCCCGCCGGAGTTCGATAAACTCGCGCTCATCCAGGTAAACGGGCGTTTGACTCCGCGTTTATCACCCCGTCAGCTAACGACGGATCGGGCTCGACAGACCAGGGAGGTTACCATCATGCCAGCCATTCATACCCGTCCGCCGGCACTCATTGTCCGTGCGGGGCGCCGGGCGCTGGAGCGCGTTCGGGAGCAGGGGCTGCGCCCGGAAGACGTTCACGTGATCCCCGGCGCTGCTGGTGGTCCCAAGGCTCTCGGCCTGTCTGGCCTGGATCGGGCCATCTTCGGGGTATGGTTGGCACGGGCCCCCCAGGAACGGTCCCTCATCGGCTCCTCCATCGGCAGCTGGCGCTTTGCAGCGGTTGCGTCATCCGACGACCCTGCTGCCCAGCTGGCGAAGCTGGCCGAACTCTATACCTGTCAGCGCTTCTCGAAGGGCGTCAGCCCGGCGGAGGTCACCCGTAAAAGTACACTGTTCCTGGAAGAGCTTATTGGTGGACGCGAGCAGGCGATCCTGGAGCACCCCTGGTACAGGCTCAGCATCGTGGTGGTTCGCAGCCTCGCCGGCCTGGAGGATGACACCCGGGGCAGGCTCGGGCTGGGACTGATGAAGGCTATCAGCGCCAATATGGTCAGCCGCCGTCACCTCGGGCGGTTCTTTGAGCGCGGCATTATCCATGACCGGCGCTTGCCGGCGCCCCTGGCCAAGCTGGTGGACTTCCCGAGCCACCAGGTTCCGCTTACCCGTGAGAACCTCATCCCGGCGCTTCTGGCCTCGGCCTCCATTCCCCTGGTAATGTCCGGTGTGCGCAATATTCCTGGCGCGCCGCAAGGCGTGTACCGTGATGGTGGCCTGTTGGACTATCACCTGGACCTGCCCTATCAGCAACCTGGCGTGGTGCTGTATCCCCATTTCACCGACAAGGTCGTGCCCGGCTGGTTCGACAAGACGTTACCCTGGCGCCGGGGAGACGCCGGTCGGCTGCAGGATGTGGTGCTGGTGGCCCCGTCCCGGGCTTACCTGGACTCCCTGCCTGACAAGAAGCTCCCGGACCGGAAGGACTTCGAGCGCTACGCAGGTGATGATGCCGGCAGGGAGCGCACCTGGCGTACCGCCATCGCCCGCAGCGAACGACTGGGGGAGGAGTTTCTCGAACTGATGGATTCGGGGCGGGTGCAGGAGGTGCTGCAGCCCCTGTGAGACCAGCGGGTAACCTATTGTCTGGGTGTCAGTGACACACGAAATCCGGCACAGCCGCTGAGGGGGTCTTTAAGGGCCTTGACCCGCAGTGTGATAGCAAGCGACCTACCGTCCTGGGTCACCATTTCAGTATCCAGGCGCTCAATCCCCTGGTCCCTTCGAGCGGCATCGAACGTCATCGCCAGGTCGCGTTTTCCCTCTTCGGCAAACAATGCGTCAAGTGGAGTGCCTATCAGTTCGGTGGAGGGAATATCCAGCAGGATGGCAGCCTGGGGCGACAGGTATCCGATGTGGCGACCTTCGTCCAGCTCAGCAAAGATGCCCCCTCCCAGTTCGATCAGGTCCCTGGCCCGGCGGTCGCTCTCCTGCAGGGAGTGGTGCAGGATGTTTTTTTCCACCCGGGTGTTGTCCAGTTGTTGGCCCAGTCTGCGGGCACGGCGGGTGCGACGGTAGAGCAGTCGTTTGTGTGCCATCAACTGCCAGCAGGCCCAGGCGGTCAGACTTGCGGCCAGGAGGGTGACGGCCAGACCGACAAGCCACGCAGGCCAGAGGGCCTGCTGACGAAGGCTGCCGAGCCACGCATCAGCGGGACGGGTACTGAGCATCCACTGGCGGTTGGCGAGTGTCAGTGTGGAACGTGTAGCCGGCGTGTCAGTGGCAGGAGGGGTCGCCGAGGGCAGGGTAGCCAGGGGCTGGCGGGCGTGCTGTGAGATGTCGTGTACCTCCACCTGCCAGCGGGTGTCGTGAAGCCCATCCAGTTGCCGTTCCAGCCAGTGGTCAGGGCGTATCACCAGGGCGAGGAGGTGCCGGTCTTCCTCCGGTTTTCCCTCATCCTGGAAGGGGATAAATACCCGCAATGCACGCTGTTCACCGCCGTTGCGTTGCAGTTCGGTCACGGTAGTGGCAGTGGGCCGGTTTTCCCGCCTTGCTCGGCGCAGGGCATCCCGCCAATGGGGCACGGAAGTGGCGACCAGGCCAAGGCCGGACACGCCGGGGCCGGTTTCCGGCTGGAAAACACCCTGGCGGATGACCAGGTAGCGATCAGCCGGTTCTGCCGGTTCAGTGTCACGGGTGCCGGTCCAGCGGGCGAAACGGATAAACTGACCCGCCTGTTCACTGAGTTGCCGTTCCACCATGGCGCGCTGGTCGTGGCTGACCAGGGTGAGCAATTCCACCCCGGCAACTTCGGGAAACTCGCCAAGCAAGGACACCGCCTGGCGTTTGAACGCGTCGGTATCGGTACTGGCGGCGGTGCCGGGACTGGTGATTGAGCGAGCCGCAATGAGGACGTCTGCGGCTCGTTCCACGAGCGCACGGCTAAGCTGATCATGATGGGCCCGTGACAGGTCCTGGGTAAGGGCTTGTACCGGTGCCTGGCTCCGTGGCGCAATCAGCGTGGTCAGCAGCAGGCCACCGGCCAGCACCAGAACCGGCAGCAACCACCAGAGGTAGGCGGGCCTTCCTGACGTGGATTGAGGGTCCATGAGCGCTTCCTGTTTGCTGTCCTCCCGGCCTTGATTGCCGGAGCCTGCAATCAATCTTCACTCTAGCAGCCTGTCGGGTTTAAGCAATGTGCCCGGCGTCAGGCGCGGCCGCGCCGAATCAGGGAATAGACCAGCAGGAAGGTCACGAACGCTGAAACCACAATGGAGGGTCCGGCCGGGGTATCCAGGTTCCAGGACAGGCCCAGGCCGCTGGCTACGGCAACCATGCCGAAGCCAATGGCCATCAGGACCATTTTCTCCGGGCTGCTGGCCAGGCGCCGGGCTGTGGCGGCGGGAATGATCAGCAGGGCGGTGATGAGAAGAACCCCTACCATTTTCATGGCCACGGCGATCACCAGCGAGAAAATCACCATCAGCACCAGTTGCAGTCGGGCAACAGGGAAGCCTTCAACGCGGGCCAGTTCCTCATGGATGGTGGCCATCAGCAAGCCCTGCCAGAGCCACCACAACAGCCCCAGAACCACCACGCCGCCACCAAAGATCCACGCCAGGTCCTGGCGGGTCATGGCCAGCAGGTCACCGAACAGGTAGCCGGTCAGGTCCACCCGCACGTCCGGCATGAAACTGAGCGCTACCAGGCCGATGGCCAGCGCGCTGTGAGCCAGGATGCCCAGTAAGGTGTCCGTGGCCAGGGCCCGGCTGCGGGAGAGGAATACCAGGACCAACGCCAGCGCAACACAGGTGGCGGCGACACTCAGGTTGAGGTTGGTGTGGAAAAGAAAGCCCAGGGCCACACCCAGTAGTGCAGAGTGAGCCAGGGTGTCGCCAAAGTAGGCCATGCGCCGCCACACCACGAAGCAGCCCAGGGGGCCTGCCAGCAAAGCTACCCCGAGCCCCCCAAGCAACGCGCGCCAGAAGAAGTCGTCCAGGATCAGGTCAAGAAGGGGCATGGTGATGGTCGTGTTCGCAGTGGGGAGTTTCCGGCTGGCCTTCGATGATATCGCCATGAAGGTCGTGGCGGTGAGTGTGGTGGTGATGGTAAACCGCCAGGCTTTCCGCCACCGGCCGGCCGAAGGTTTCTACAAAGGCAGGATCATGGGAAATATCTGCCGGGTAGCCGCTACAGCAGACATGCTGGTTCAGGCAGATCACCCGGTCGGTGGCGGCCATGACCAGGTGCAGGTCGTGGGAAATCATGATCACACCGCATTGAAGTTCGTCGCGAACCGCCCGTATCAGGTCGTACAGCACTGCCTGGCCGTTGATATCGACCCCCTGGGCGGGTTCATCCAGGACCAGCAGGTCGGGTTTGCGGACCAGGGCCCTGGCCAGCAGCAATCGCTGCATCTCACCGCCGGACAGGTGATGGACTGACTTGCGAAACAGGTGCCCGATACCGGTCCTGTCCAGTGCAGCCCGGGTGTCAGTCTCCGGTGCCCCGGTCAGGGCCATGAACCGGCGTACGCTCAGGGGCAGGGTTGGCTGCAGCTGAAGGTGCTGGGGGACATAGCCGATCTGTATCGATGGTGCTTTGCGGATCGTCCCGTGGGTTAGCGGCTGGATGCCCAGAACCGCCTTGATCAGGGTGGTCTTGCCGGCACCGTTGGGGCCAATAATGGTCACGATGTCGCCACGGTTTACGGTCAGGCTGACATGGTCTACCACCGGGTTTCCGTCGAACATGACGGAGGCCTGGTCCAGGCTGACCAGCGGCTGGTTGCGGCGGTCCGTCATACTGGCGTCGTCGTTTGTTGCTGGCAACGGGGGCACAGGCCAGCCACTTCGATGGTGGTTTCAACCGGGGTGAAGCCTTCGGCGCTGCTGGCAGCTTCGATAGCCCGTGCAACCCCCTCCGATGCCAGTTCGTGGACATTCCGGCAGCCCTGGCAAATCAGGAACAGGCCAGTGTGGTGTTCGCGAGCGTGACTGCAGCCGATAAAGGCGTTCAGGGAGGCGATCCGGTGCACCAGCCCATATTGCTGGAGGAAGTCCAGCGCACGATAGACCGTTGGTGGTGCGGCGTTATGGCCTTCCTGGGCAAGCATGCCGAGCAGGTCATAGGCGCCCAGGGGCTTGTGGGATTCCCAGATCAGCTCCAGTACCCGCTGGCGGATAGGGGTGAGGCGCGCGTTGCGGGCCTGACAGATGGCGCGCGCCTCGGCCAGGGCATCCCTGACACAGGCGTCGTGATTGTGGGGGCGATAGGGCAGCGCGTTATGGGGCATAGAGGCTAATCCGGGTAATGTTGTAACAGTATAACATTACCCGGATTCGGAGAAAAACGTCAGGCGGTTAGCCCACAGTCGCTGGTGAGTGGCTAATACCCTGGGCCGGTGCCAGGCCTGGTGTCATGCTGTTGTCAGCGCCTGGAGACCCAGGCTTTCCAGGTATTCGAGGTTGGGAATCCACGCCGGCTCTCCCTCCAGTTCAACCTGCATCAGGTCCGCCGGGCCGTTATCGGCCGTCTCCAGGCCCTGCACTTGTTTCGAGTCCAGTCGTGCCTGGCTGGGGATACCCCGGGTCACAATAGCTATGAAAGGCAGGCGGCCGTGATCCGGACCGATGGTGTTCAGGACGACAATCCGCCCGCGACCGGCTTCCGGCTGAGTGGCTTGCTGTTCATTGGCACCTTCATAGGAGATCACTGGCAGTTTCTGGCCGCGCCAGTCCAGGTAGCCGGCCAGCCAGGGCTGATCCCCGGCTTTGCTCAGGGTGGCGTCATGGTCCACCACCTCCGCGATGGACACGTTAGGCAGCAGCAATTGCCGGTTGTCCATCGGAATAAGTACACAGTGCAGAGTTTGTGGGGTGGTCTCGCTCATGATTCTCGGTCCTCAGGTTACATCCTGCGACGTTGTCTGTTTCACCAGGGCTGCGTCGGCCAGCGTTCGTACCAGTGCCCGGGCCAGCTCCTGCGGCGAACCGGAGTAGCTGGTACAGCCCGTTCCGGCAACGGCCTCAGGCATGGCACTGTTGGCACAGGTGTCACTGGCCTGTACCCAGATTTGGCTGCCGAAGGCCCTCAGCATGGGCGCCGCGACAGCCCCGTCATTTCCCATGCCGGAAAACAGGATGGCATGGCAGCGACCCCGGAAATGATCGCCAAAGTTCAGCAGGACCTGGTCGATGGAGGGGCCATAGGGGCCAGGCCAGGGTCGGTCTTTTTCGGTCAGGGCGCCATCGGCGGTCAGGCCCCACTCCTTGTCCACCGGTATAACGGTCACCCTGCCACAGGCGATGCGCATGCCTTCCTGAGCCCGTTGGAGCCGGTAGTGGGCGTGGCGGCCCAGCACCCGGGCCAGCACATCGGTAAAGTTGCCGTCGATATGCTGGGCGTACACAAAGCCCACCGGCAATCCGGGTGGCAGGTGATCAAGGAAGCACTTCACTGCCGCTGGGCCGCCCAGCGAGGCTCCCAGTATCCAGATCTCCTCCGCCTGCTGCCCTGGTTGGGCCGGGATGATCCAGGTGGGCAACTCGACATCCATGCCACTGGTCGGGAGTGAAGGCTGCTCGGCGAGCTCCGCCAGGTCCTCTCCGGACTCCGTCTGTTCCAGCGGGCCGAGCTGCTTTTCCAGCTTTTCCAGCAGCCGTCGTTCCCAGCGGACAAAGTCCCGGCTGCCGGGCCTGGGCGCTGGATCGATACCGAACAGGATGGGAGCGTCGGTATGGTCCAGCAGGTGGTCGAACAGCTGCGGGTGGTCCGCTTCGTCCTCCAGGGTAATCAGCCAGAGGTTGGCTTCCGGTAAGGCCTCGTAGCCCTGTACACGCTCCGGCGAGCCGGAAAACCCCGGGCGTAGCCCGAAACGACCTGTCGTTTCCTGCAGACGGTGGCGCTGCAACACATCATCAGAGACGATGGCTACAGCTGGTCGCTCGCCGTCCGTGGTCATCAACGCCCTCCGTTTACAGGCTCTTCGCTGGTCAGGCGCTCGATTGTGTCAAGCAGCTCGGTTTCCTGGAATGGCTTGCCCAGATATTCGTTGACCCCCAGCGCCAGGGCGCGATCACGGTGCTTGGCGCCGGTACGGGAGGTGATCATGCAGATCGGCACTTCCCGAAGGTCGTCATCGTGGCGCACGAAGCTGGCTACCTCGAAGCCGTCCATCCGGGGCATTTCGATATCCAGCAGGATGATGTCCGGCTTGTGGTCCTGTAGCTGGGCCACGGCATCAAGGCCATCCTTCGCGGTGACCACTTCCATGCCGTTACGTTCCAGCAGGCGCGAGGTGACCTTGCGCACAGTCACCGAGTCGTCCACCACCATAACCAGGGTGGGCCGGTCTTCCCGGTATTGTTGTTGCTGCGCGGCCTGAGCGGCCAGGCGCTGTCGCTCGGACAGGATATCGGAGCGGATCATGGCCGGCAGGTCCAGAATCACCACGACATTACCATCACCCAGGATGGTGGCACCGGATACCCCGCGCACAGAGCTGAACTGGGGCCCGAGGGATTTAACGACGATTTCCCGGCTACCCAGCAGGCTGTCTACCTGCAGGGCCATGGGCTGCTCGGAGCCCCTCACCAGGATTACCGGCAACGGCAGCGCCTGGCCCTGCAATTTGGGGCGGTGGTCGCTGTGGAGCAGGCCGCCCAGGTACTGCAGGCGGTACTGCTGGCCGGCGTACTCGTAGAGGGGCGCGTCCGGCTGGTAATACTCTTCCAGCTCCCAGGTGCTGACCCGCACGATACCTTCGATGGTGTTCAGCGGGATCGCATAGAAGTCCTCGCCGGTAGAAACCATCAGCGCCCGGTTGACCGATACCGTAAACGGCAGTCGCACGGTAAAGGTGGTTCCGTGGCCCACCTGTGAGTCAATGTCCAGGCTGCCACCGAGCTGCTTGATCTCGCTGGCGACCACGTCCATGCCTACGCCCCGGCCGGAAATCTGGGTAACCGCCTCGGCCGTGGAGAAGCCCGGCTGCAGGATAAACTGCAGGATTTCCCGCTCGCTGAGGTCTTCGTGCTCGCCCAGAAGGCGCCGCTCGATGGCCTTTCGACGGATAACCGCGCTGGGAATGCCTGCGCCGTCGTCGGTCATGCGCAATACCACTTCGCCACCTTCACGGCTCAGGCTCAGAGTCACCTGACCGGTTTCCGGCTTGCCGACCCTGGCCCGGTCCGACGGAGTCTCGATGCCGTGGTCCAGGGCGTTCCGGAGCATGTGCTCGAGAGGGGCCACCATGCGCTCCAGAATGTTGCGGTCGAGCTCGTCTTCTGCGTTGCGGACGTCGAATTCCACCTTCTTGCCCAGCTCGCCGCTGATCTGCCGGACGATCCGTCGAAGCCTGGGCACCATGGAGGCGAACGGGATCATCCGGGTCTTCATCAGACCTTCCTGCAGCTCGGTGTTGATCCGGGACTGCTGCACCAGCAGGGTGTCGGTGTCCCTCACCCGGTCAGACATGGTTTCCCGCAGGTCAGCAAGGTCAGAGGCGGATTCGCTCAGGGCCCGGGACAGCTGCTGGATCGACGAATAACGATCCATTTCCAGCGGGTCGAAGTCGTCACCGTAGTCCGGGCCATGCTCCTGCTCAGCGCGGAACAGGATCTGGGCCTCGGTCTCGATGTCCATTCGCCTCAACTGCTCGCGCAGACGGTCAATGGTGGCTGCCATTTCGTCCAGGGTATGGCCGAAGTCACTGTTCTGCTGTTCCAGCCGGCCACGGGTAATACTGGTTTCACCAGCCAGGTTAACCAGCTCGTCCAGCAAGGGGGCAGAGACGCGGATGGTTTCCTGTGCTGCCCTTGCACTGTCCTTGCGGCGCTTCTCTATGGCCTTGCGGGCTGTTTGTGGCTTGCTGACGACCGGTGCCGATTCGGCACTGGCGGACGGCCCACGGTATTCGCCCGCCCTGGACTGGTCGCTACTGACCGGGGTGGCAAGGTCCGGCGCCTGGCTGGCCAGGTAGTTCTCGAAGTTCTCACGAATCCTGGCGACAGACGCTATCAATGCATCGTGGTGTTCGGTGATTTTCTTCCAGTCGTCCTGGGCGGGGGGCTGGTCTCCCAGTTCGGTGAGCATCGCCTCGAACTCGTGGGACAGGTCCCCGAGCCTGGGTTGGCGAGACAGGCGGGCGCCACCCTTGAGGGTGTGCAGGGCACGCTGGGCCTCGTGGCTGAAGTTCTGGCTTTCCGGTTCCTGGCGCCAGTCGGCCAGCAGCTGTTCCAGCTGGTCCAGAATTTCCCCGGCTTCCTCCAGGAAAATCTCCAGTACTTCGGTGTCGGGCTTATCGTCGTCGGCAGTGGCCGATTCCGGGGTCGCGTCCCCTTCTTCGTCCAGGTGACTGGCCGCCTCCTGCAGCAGGCGCAAAAGGCCGGTGTCCGGTTGCGGCCGGTTGCCTTCCTCAAGCTGCTCGAGCATGGCCTTGAGGCCCGCGTTCGCCCTTTCGCTGAGGGTCAGCACCAGCGGTTGGTTGCCGGAACCTTCCAGCAGAGGGCCGAGTGCATCAGACCAGGCTTCGGCCAGGTCTGCTACTGCGTCCATATCGGCCAATCGCGCTCCGCCCTTGAGGCTATGGAGCTCCTGCTGAAGCTGGGTAATCCCCGTGAGCTGCTCCGGATCCTCTCGCCACTGGGACAGGCTTTCCTCGATGGATTCGCTGATGTCCAGGCCTTCCTCGAGGAACATGCCCGTGAGTTCATCAGCGGTGAGTTCCGGAGCCTCTTCGCTGAGTTCGGCTTCCGGGACTTCGGCCTGATCGGGCGCGGCAGTCTCCGGCTGTGTGGCTGCGGTGTCGACGTCCGCTCTTTGAGTGACTGCGCCGGCCGGTTCCCCATTGATAATAGCCTGTACCTGATTGATCAGTCCCGTCGCCCGGGCACAGGGCCGGGCTGTCGCAATCTCATCCACCATGCCCGCGAGCCGGTCGTGGCAGGCAAACAGCAGGTCGAGCATCCCGGCGCTGGCCTCGATGCGGCCGTCCGCGACCCGTTCAAAAAGGTCTTCCAGCACGTGGGTGAGGTCCGCGATGGGGTCGACGCCAGCCATGCGGGCACTGCCCTTGAGGGTGTGCACATCTCGCTGCAGCTCGCTTGCGAGGGAGCTGTCCGCCGGGTTCTCACTCCAGCTGTGCAGGGCGCTGCTGGTGGAATTGATCAGGTCGTAGGCTTCTTCCAGGAAGATCGCCACCAGCTCCTGATCCAGGTGGGAAAGGTCATAGGTTTCGCCGGATTCTTCCGGGGGGACCTGTTCGGCTGCCGCTGAGCTGGCGACCTGGCCGGAATCGCCGGCACCATCGTCGAGGTCCTCGTGGAGCTGTTCGAGTTCGTTGCCGAGATCGCTGATATCCAGTTCCGGCAGCTCGTCATCGCCGGCTTCAAGGTCGGCAGTCCCGGCACTGTCAGTCGGCCCGACAGGCTCGTCCTTCTGCGCCGATTGCTCGGAACTGTCGCCGGGCTGTTCGGTGGACTCCCCGTCCGGCGGCGTGGCTTCACTGGCTCCGGGAATCCGTGTGACCGGACGTTCACCGCTGGCGTTATCCATATAATGCCGGATGTCCGCTTCCAGGTCCGGGGCCGGACGCGGAGAGTCACCGGCGGCAAGGGCGTCGACCATGCTTGCAAGGCGGTCGTGACAACGGAACAGCAGGTCCGAGAGTTCCTCGGTGACACCGAGGCGATGTTCGGCGAGGCCTTCAAACAGGGTTTCCAGCTCATGGGCCAGGTCGCCGATGGGCTGGACGCCTGCCAAGCGTGCGCCACCCTTGAGGGTGTGCAGATCCCGTTGCAGCAAACGCAGCATTTCACTGTTGTCGGACCGGGTCTGCCAGTCTTCAAGGGCATCGGCGGTGCTGGCAATCAGATCCTGGGCTTCCTCCAGGAAGATCTCGGCCAGCTCGTCATCCATGCCATCGTCGGTGTCGGTGGTGCTTGTGTCTGATTCCGCTTCACCGGCCGGCAGGTCGTAACCTTCATAGTCAATCTCTTCGGGCTCGTCGACATCAGGTTCCGGTGTGGACAATGAATCCGCCAGTACCTCGAGTTCGGTAAGCAGGGTCTGGTCCGGCTGCGTGGCCAGGCCCGCGGCAACCTGGTCCATCAGGTTGATCAGGTGCTCATGGGCTGATTGAACGGTTTCCATGAACCAGTCGTCCGGACCTTCGGGATGTGCCAGTGCGTTGTGATAGACCTGTGTCAGGGCGCGGGTGAGCTCAGCCACATCCACCAGTCCGGCATCCCGGGCACCGGAGGCAAGCTGCCCCAGTTCATGGGAGAGCCGGCCAATGTCGCTGGTTTGCGACGGGTTGGCCGCCCAGTCCTGAACAATCCGGTCAGCATCCAGCAGTACGTCCAGGCCATCGTTGAGGAACAGCGTCACCAGCTGGCTGTCAGTACTGCCCGCCGCCTCTTCGTCGTCGGTGTCACGGCGTCCAAGGGTACGGGCAGAGACTGCGGCCAGTTGTTCAAGATAGGAGTCGGTGCCCGGCAGTGGCTGTTGCGGCGTGCTGTCAAGCTGGTCGAGACCCTGCTTGAGGAACTCGCAGCATTGCTGGATCAGGGCGATGACGTCGCTGTCGGCACGACGGTTTTCGGCCCGGGCCTGCTTGACGAACTGCTCCAGTGTGGTGACAACCCGTGCAATGGGTTCGATGGCAGCGGTGTTGGCGCTGCCTTTCAGAGTATGCAGGGCGCGGGAGACCTGGTCCGTATAGGCGACACTGCTGCGTCCGCCGGTATCCTCAAGGAAGGCTTCCAGGGCAGCCAGGTGTGTCCGGGCTTCGCTCTCGAAAATCTCAACCAGTATCGGGTCCACCAGGTCTTCGCTGCTTTCCGCTGCTCCCATGGCGGCGTCAGGGGCCCCTGTGCCCGCCTCGGGCTCCGGTGTTGGCTGTACATCTTCAGGAGCTTCGTGGTCCGCTTCCTGGTCGGTTTCGGGCATTGCCCGGGTGCCCGGAATTTCGCCGTTCGCCAGCGCGGTCGCCTGCTCCTGCAGGGGGGTGGTATCCACTGAGGGCGTGCGGCGCTGTTCGAAATCAGTGACCAGGGACGGAATGGTGTCGGTAACCTCCCGCAGTAATCCGGCAATGTCGTCGTTCATGAATACGGTGCCGTCGATGAGGCGGTTAAGCATGTTCTCGACGGACCAGGCCAGTTCTCCGACGACGCTGGCCCCGACCATGCGGCCACTACCCTTGAGCGTGTGGAATGCACGCCGAACCTCGGCAAGGGCGCTACGATCGTCATACTGGCGAAGCAGCATGGGGAGGTATTCGTTGATGGTTCCGAGTACCTCTCCGGCTTCTTCGACAAAGATCTCGATAATTTCATCATCGATCAGATCATCGTTGTCGAAACCGCTGTCGGTGGTGCTCAGACTTTCACGCTGGCTGGCCGGTGCCGGGGTGGCATCCTCATCAGAGCCACTTACCTGTGTGTCTGTTGCCTCAATCGGCGCGCCCGCTTCGCTGTGGCTGGTCTTGCGGGTATCGGCCATGGCCTCTGCCCGCTGGATCAGTGTATCCACGTCGCCGGTTACGTCTCCGTTGCGGAATTCCTCGATGAGCGAGGGGACACGGTTGTTGACGTCGTCCACCAGGGCAAACAGGTCTTCGGTGGGACGCAGGGTCTGGTCGAGCACCCGGTTGAGGAGGTTTTCGATGGACCAGGCCAGCTCACCAATGCTGGTGGCGCCTACCAGTCGGCCGCTGCCCTTGAGGGTATGGTAGGCACGGCGTACTTCCGTGAGTGCTTCGCGATCATCGTGGTCCTGGCGAAGGCGAGGGTACCAGGTGTTGATGGTAGCCATGACTTCGCCGGCTTCTTCGACAAAGATTTCCAGGATTTCGTCGTCCACCAGCTCCATGTCGGAGTGCTTGGCGGTCTGCACCGGCGCTTCCGGCGGCGCTTCTTCGGCGCTGGTGGGCGACGGGGCAGCGTCAGTGTCCGCTTCAACCCAGGTGGGCTCGGCGCCAGGGGGGAAGCCAAGGGTGCGGAGGCTTTCCTCTGCAACCCGAAGCACGGATTCATTGTCACGGATGCCGTCTGTGAGGCGCTCCAGGTAATACTCGATACTGGTAATGGTGTCTGCCAGGGTATCGAGCTGTTTCCAGTCCGGGATACGTTTGCGCTCCAGCAATACCTGCTGGATGTAATCGCGCACTGCGGCCAGTATCAGGGCTGGCCGCTCCAGGGGAATGACCTTGAGGCCACCCTCGATGCTCGAGAGCATTTCGGGTACATGTTCGATTTCCCGCGGATCCCACTGAGACGCGATGAAGTTGACCACCGCGCTCTTGACCTGTTCCAGGGCGTTGCGGGATTCCCGGAGCAGGGCATTGTGGGCGTCACCGAGCTCCTGGCGGCCGGGGCCGGTTGACTCGTCTTCTTCGCTGCTGGTTTCGCCGTCCGGGGCCAGGTGGCGGTCCCGGTCAATACCGGACAGGGTGGCTTCGACATAGAGCAGCGCCCCTGCGATGTCCAGCAGGGTGCCATCATCCACGGTGTCACTCTGGCCAAGGAGCTTGTCCACTACATCGAGTTGTTCACCGATGATACGGCGTGGGTTACCCAGGCCGAGCACGGCGAGGGTATTGGCTACCTGGCGAAGGCCCGGCAACAGTTCTTCGAGATCCTGGTTCTGGCGGTTCTGATCGCGCACGAACAAGTCGAGCTGGTCCTTCAGGCGGGCAACTTCCTCGTTCAGCGCCAGCACGACTGAGTGAATAGCTTCCCGGCCCGGGCCGCTGCTGCTGTCAAAGCTGCCGCCTGTGGGCATCGCCTGCTCAAGGCCGTAGCGGTCGCGAATGTCAGAAATATAGGCAGACGTGGCTTCGTGGGCCTGGGCTATGTAGTAGAGCAGGTTGCGGAACAGGGTTTCCGGCACTGGCTGACGCAGGATGTCGTCTGGCTCCCGGGTCAGACGATCGATTTCGTCGTCCAGCTCTTTGAGCAGGGCATGGGTGGCCGGTGTCAGCTCGTTGATATTCTGCTCAAGCGTCTCGATAAAGCCACCGGTGGCGCGCCACAGTTGCTCACGGGGCGTGCCGGTGCACAGCTTGACCAGGCGCTGGATCACCTTTTGCAGGTTGTCGTACAGAGCGTTGTTGTCCTTGCCGGGGACAATGCTGTTCACGGCACGGTGGAACATCTGTCCCAGCTTGCCGACGTTGGCCAGGATCTTGGGGTCCTGCAGCAGGCGGGCAACCCTGGGCGAGGCCTCGAAGCGGGCCTGGGCCATGTCTGGCCGGAACAGTGACAGATCGGAAAGCAGACCCTCCCCGCGCGCAGCCCGCAGGTCGTTGAGCAGGGGCAGGAGAGTCAGGGGCAGGTCGTCAGCGCTGCTGCGAAGTCCTTCCAGGTAGCGAGGCAGGCGGAGAATGGCCTCCATCAGGCTGTCCAGGGCCTGGTCGGTGTCGACTACCTCACCCTTGAGCACGCTCTGGGTAAGTTTTTCCATTTCCTCGGTGAGCAGGGCGGCACCCTGCAGTTCGACCATCTGGAGGGTACCGTTTACCTGGTGCAGGTAATTGAGGCAGAAGCGCAGGCGCGCCGTGTCTTCACGGTTCTCGACATAGGCCTCAAGCGCCTGCTGGCTCTGCGTCAGTGTTTGTTCTATTTCGCCACGAACCCAGTCCAGGGCGATACTGTCATGGTTGTTGCCCATAACCACTCCGGTTATTCGTCGTCTGACTGGCGGCGAATCCACGCCAGCACATGTTCCGAGGGAACCCGCTGCATTCCCGGCGGTTGCCAGCCGGTGATCTCACCCTGCCCCAGCACCAACAGGCCGCCGGGGGCCAGGTGTTCCGCCAGCCTTGTCACGATCTCCCGCCGTCGCCAGCGACGGAAATAGATCAGCAGGTTCTGGCAGAAAATGATGTTCATCCCGTGCATGGGGGCCCGCTTCAGGTCCAGCACATTAAGCCGGGTGAAACAGACACGCTCGCGAATGCTTTCTGCAATTTCCGCACTGTTACGGGCTCCTGCCCGGAAATACCGCTGACGGAGGCTGTCATCCATGCCGTTCAGGCGCCTGGGGTTGAAAAGCCCCTGTTGCGCCTTGTCCAGGGCCGGCTTGCTGATGTCAGAACCGGTCACTCCGTACAGTGGTGGCAGCTTTAGCTGCGCCATACACTCGTTCAGCAGGATCGCCAGGGTATAGGCTTCCTCGCCGGTGGAGCAGCCCACGCTCCACGCCTCAAGCGGGCGATGTCGCAGTTGCTCCCGTGGCCGGGTCATCACATAGTCTGACACCAGCCGGAACGCATCCCCATCCCGGAAAAACCTTGTTTCCTGGACGGTAAGCCGGTCCACCAGGGTGGACCATTCCACGACGGCTTCCGGTCCGGCCACAATCTTTTCGTAATAGGCCTGGAAACTGCCGCATCCGATCTCCCGCATGCGGATACCAATGTTGGTTTCCAGGAAGGACTTGCGCTCAGGGGCCAGGGCCATGCCGGTCCGGTGTTCCAGCAGGGTTTTCCACTGGTGGAACTGCGCCTCGTCCATGTCAGGGAGCGGGCGCAGCGCCCAGTGTTCGGAGCCGGGTGACAGGTTGCGGGGTGCTTCAGCCATAAACCCTCATCGCCCCTGGCAACGGTGGTCAGCTGACCACCGGTACGTTGTCTTCTTCGCGCTCCATGGCATCGACCTGGTCTTCTTCCGGCAGGGTAAAGCCGGCAACCGAAGACCTCAGCTCGGATGCCATCTCGGCCAGGTTTCCGATAGACCGCGCGGTGGCGTTGGTACCGGAAGAGGTCTGGGAGGTGATTTCCTGGATGACGTTCATGGTGTTGGAAATGTGCGCCGCCGACGACGCCTGCTGGCGTGCAGCGTTGGAGATGTTCTGGATCAGCTCCGCCAGGCTCATGGATACGTTTTCGATTTCCTCCAGGGCAACACCTGCGTCCTGTGCCAGGCGTGCACCGCGGACCACCTCGGCGGTGGTGTGTTCCATGGAGATAACCGCTTCGTTGGTATCCGACTGGATGGTTTTAACCAGGGCTTCAATCTGCTTGGTCGCTGCAGAGGAGCGTTCCGCCAGGCGCTGGACCTCGTCCGCAACCACCGCGAAGCCCCGGCCTGCGTCACCGGCCATAGAGGCCTGGATAGCGGCGTTAAGGGACAGGATGTTGGTCTGGTCGGCGATGTCATTGATCAGCGATACGATGTCACCGATTTCCTGGGAAGACTCACCCAGTCGTTTGATCCGCTTGGAGGTTTCCTGGATCTGCTCGCGGATGTTGTCCATGCCGCGGATGGTGTTCTGTACCACTTCCGCGCCTTTCTTGGCGATGGCAACCGAGCGCTCCGCAACCGCGGTGGACTCGGCGGCGTTGGAGGATACCTGGTCGATGGACACCGCCATCTCATTGACCGCGGCAGAGGCACCGGCAATTTCCTGGGCCTGGTGCTCGGACGCGTCTGCCAGCTGCATGGCCGTGGACTGGGATTCCTGGGCAGCGGAGGCAACCCGTACTGCCGTACCCCGGATAGCCTGTACCAGGCCGCGCATCTGGTCGATGGCGTAGTTGATGGAGTCAGCGATGGCGCCGGTGAAGTCCTCGGTTACCGTGGCCTCGGTAGTCAGGTCACCGTCCGCCAGGTCAGCCAGTTCGTCCAGCAGTCGCAGGATCGCGTTCTGGTTCTGTTCGTTCTGGGCCTGGGTCTGGGCCAGGCGCTCCTGGGCGGCGCGGTACAGCACCACACCGATGGCCACAACCGTGGCCACCATCAGGGCGAGGATCAGGTACGCCAGTAGTGGGCTGATCACGCGGGACCCAGCCTGGTCGGCAAAGCGATCCGCCAGGGTGGAGATTTCCTGCAGAAGTAGCTGGGAGTTCTGGAAGATATCGTTGGAGGCGTTACGGACGCTGTAGAGGTCGGGAGAGGCCTCCAGAATCGCGTCAATGTTCTGGGAGACGTACTGGAACAGCTCCTGTACCGCTTCCAGGCCGTAGCGGGCCTCTTCGATATTGATGCGGGAAATGCTCATGGCCGGGTTGCCCTGCAGCTGACCCTGGAGCACGCGGCCAAATTCAGTGGCGTCGCGGCCGAAACGGTCGGCAGCGACTACCGCGTCTTCCTCGCCGGAGAGAACGCTGTTCACCGCCCGGGCAATACGCTCGGCCAGCAACGACTGCCGCTGGGCGAGGGCAACCTGGTCTGCCGGGGCATTGTTGTCCAGCAGGACGGAGACGATATCCCGGTATTCCACCTGAAGGCGGGGAATGGTCTCGTTGAGCGTGCTGGCAACCTCATGCAGGCCAAGTACTTCCTCTCGGGTGTTTACAATGCTGTCGGCGCTGTCACGAACGGTATCCCAGTAAGGCTGAACCTGGCTGTCAGCTGCCAGGTCACTGGCCGGGAGGCCGGTTTGCGGGTTACCTTCCAGGATGTAACCCCATAGTTCCGCAAACTCGTTGCGGCTGCCTTGCAGTCGGGTAAACGCTTCCTCGTTACCATCGGCCGCCTCTGTGGCGTTACTGGTGATTTCCTGCGAAAGTACCCGCAGCTCACCGGTGTAGGCAATGTACTCCTGGTCGTTACGGCTGTCCTGGTTGATAATGAACAGCACGACAACGAGCAGCACGGTAAGTGCTATCAGCGCTGCGATCAGGCCGGCAACAAACCTGTTGGCGCCCTGTCCCATGCTGAATCTTCCGGCTTTGTTTTTCATCTTTGGCTCCCGGCCTCTCTTCTTTTTGGCAAATAGGTTTCGGAGGGTAAGTCGGCCAGCAGTGCCGGCACGGCCGTAAACATTACCACTGTGACACATCCAGGAAGCGCTCATCATCGATTAGCGCAAAAGTTGAGAACACGTTCCAGATTTCGTCGTCACGGACATAGCCGCCCTGCACAAAGGGGCTCACGGCTTCATGGATGTTTTCTGACCGGGACACAAAACTGTCCTCGGCGAAATACTGCATACCGGCGACATCATCCACCACCAGGCCGGTGAATATGTCGTCCTGTTCCACCACCAGCACCCGCCGGTCACGGTTGCTGCGGGCGCTCCGCGGCAAGCCAAAGAACTGGGCAAGGTCGATCAGTGGGAGCAGGCGACCACGAACGTTCGCCACCCCGAGCATAAAAGGATGAACCCCTGGCACATGGGTGAAGCGGGGGAGGTGGAGGATTTCGACCACTTCGCCCATCGGAGCAACAAAGCGCTGGCCGGCCAGCATGAAGCCGATACCGTTCCAGAGGGTCACCGCTTCCTGCTGTTCGGGCAGGCCGGCAGCCAGGGACCGGCTTCGCCGGGCAATATCCGTCAGTACGGCAAAGGGTGTGGCCTGGGCAGACATGCGTACTCCAAGGGACGGTTGTTCAGGACACGAGGCTGTTGATGGTGTTGATCAGGTCACTCTCGTTTACCGGCTTGACCAGGTAGCCCTTGGCGCCCTGACGGGTGCCCCAGACGCGATCGGTTTCCTGGTCCTTGGTGGTCACGATTACCACCGGGATGGAGGCGGTTTCCGGTGCGCGAGTCAGTTGTCGTGTGGCCTGGAAACCGTTCAGTCCGGGCATGACTACGTCCATCAGCACAAGGTCGGGGTTCTCGGCCCGGGCCATGGCAACGCCATCAGCACCGTTGTCGGCGGTCAGGACTTCGTGCTTGTGCTTTTCCAGAATGGTAGAAATTTTCTTGATTTCGGTGGGGGAGTCGTCAACGATCAGAATGCGGGCCATGTTATCCTCGGTGGTTCTCTTGTAGGGCGGATTCACTGTTCCGCCTGGGGAACATACTGGCGAATCGTGTTAAGCAGCTCGTCCTTGCTGAACGGTTTGGTCAGATACTGGTCTGACCCGACAATACGCCCCTTGGCCTTGTCAAACAGCCCGTCCTTACTCGACAGCATGATAACGGGTGTCTTGCGGAATGCGGAGTTGTTCTTGATCAGGGCGCAGGTCTGATAGCCATCCAGTCGTGGCATCATGATGTCCACGAAAATGATATCGGGGTGGGAGTCGGCTATTTTCGCGAGCGCATCAAATCCGTCCGTCGCGGTGATTACCTCGCAGCCCACTTTTTTGAGCAGCGTTTCTGCGGTGCGACGAATGGTCTTGCTGTCGTCAATCACCATGATTTTCAGATTTTCGAAGTTGTCATCCATTGTGCAACTGCCTTGCGCTCTGCGAGTGTCGGAGTTCAGAGATTGGCTTTTTTAACACACAAATTGAAGGTGTTCTATCAAGCCCCTCTATTTATAGGTTATTCGTGACGTGCAACAAAGTTTCAGTTTGTGTCGTATTGTACAGGGTCACAAAATTGCCGGACCGGAACGACAGAATGTCGGCGCAGGCGGATCGCAGGTGCATTCCGGCGCCCGGTACAATACCATCATGCTCCAGCATAGCACCGTTTGATCAGTATGCTCTGTAGACGGGTTCCTGTTTTTCGTCAATTGACCGGAGAGGCACAATGACACTCAGAATCGGCGTGGTGATGGATCCGATCCAGGATATTTCGTTCAAGAAGGATACTTCACTGGCCATGCTCTGGGCTGCCCGGCAGCGAGGGTGGGAGGTGGCCTATATGGAGCTCCCGGACCTTTATATGAAAGGCGGCCAGGCACGGGCGCGGGTACGCTCCCTGGACGTCCGGATGGATCCGGCGCACTGGTATACCTTCGGTCACGAGGACGATATTGCCCTGGGTGAGTTGGACGCCATCCTGATGCGCAAGGATCCGCCGGTAGACCGGGAGTTCCTGATGGCCACCCACATTCTCGAGGCGGCGGAAAGGCAGGGTGCGCTGGTCGTGAACCCGACCCAGGCCCTGCGGGACTGTAACGAGAAGCTGTTTGCCACGCAGTTTGAAGACTGCACGCCGCCCCTGATTGTTACCCGCTCAGCCGAACGCTTGCGGGAATTCTACCGTGAGCATGGAGACGTGATCATGAAGCCGGTGGACGGTATGGGCGGCAAGTCCATCTTTCGGGTCCGTGAAAACGACTTCAACCTGGGGGTGATCATTGAAACCCTCACCAACGACGGCCAGCACCAGTGTATGGCCCAGAAGTACATCCCGGAGATTACCGAGGGCGACAAGCGCATACTGCTGATCGAGGGTGAGCCGGTACCCTATGCCCTCGCGCGGATACCGTCTGTCGGGGAGAATCGAGGCAACCTGGCAGCCGGCGGTCGCGGTGAGGGGCGGGAACTCACCGCCCGTGATCGGGAAATCTGTGACCGCGTTGCCCCGGTGTTGAAAGAGAAGAATCTGATCTTCGTTGGCATCGATGTGATCGGCGATTATCTCACCGAGATCAATGTCACCAGTCCCACCTGCGTGCGGGAGCTGGATGCGGCCTTCGGTATCGATATTGCGGGCCAGCTCATGGATGCCATCGAGCGTCGTCTGGGATAATAGCCCGATCCCCTGAGTCAGAAACCCCGGAAGTGGCAGGAATGGCAGCACAGGTCACGGCGAACGATCGCCTGATGTTTACTTTGTTCATGGCGCTCGCGCTGCATGCAGTCGTCTTGCTGGGGGTGACGTTCGCCCCGGAAGAGCCCGCCACCAGCGCATCCACCATGGAAATCACCCTGTCCCGCTTCAACGATGAGCAGGCACCGGAAGAAGCTGATTTCCTGGCGGCCACCAACCAGCAGGGCAGTGGCGAGGCCGAGGAAAAGCTCGAACAGACCACCCCGGAGGTCGCAGAGGTCAACGCCCGTGAAGTGGCGCCGGTGCAGCCGGAGCCGCCGACGGTAACCGAGCGCCAGCCACAGGCAGAGCGAAAGGTGGTGCAGGCCCGGGCTGAGTCTGACGCTACCGTGACCCGCGAAGACCGTGAGGAGCCGCCGGAAGAGACTCTGCCGGTTGCGGAAAAGAAGAGCCTGATGGAGCGAAGCCTGGAGATCGCCAGCCTGGAAGCGCGCCTGGACGCCCAGAAACAGGCCTACGCCCGCCGGCCTCGGGTCACCCGGGTAACCGCTGCGTCTACCCTGCAGTCCTCCAATGCCTGGTACGTTCGCAGCTGGGTCGACAAGGTGACCCGGGTGGGCAACAGCAACTACCCGGAAGAGGCCCGCAATCGGGGTATCTACGGTGACCTGCGTTTGCTGGTATCCTTGCGCAAGGATGGCACCATAAAGGAAGTCAGTATTCTCGAATCCTCCGGCAGCACCGTCCTGGATGATGCCGCCATCCGCATTATCCGCCTGGCAGCGCCGTTCGCACCTTTCCCGGAGGAAATGCGTGAGAAAACAGATGAGCTTGAAATCATACGTACCTGGTCATTCCAGCGCCGGGGGCTGTCGTCCGGATGAGTGAGCACCAGCAGCCCCTGCAGAATCTCAAGGATCACTTTCTCGTGGCCTCGCCCTGGCTTGGCGACCCCAACTTCCATGGCGGTATTGTCTACATCTGTGACCATGGTGACGACGGTACCTTTGGCTTGCTGATCAACCAGCCCCTGGATGTCTCTCTTGGGGAAATTCTCGAGCAGTTGGACATGGACGGTGGGCACCTGGAGGTGCCGGTATTTGCCGGCGGCCCGGTTCAGCAGGAGCGGGGCTTCGTGTTGCACCCGCCCGGTGGCGACTGGCAGAGTTCAGTCGCGGTCAGTGATTGTATCCAGGTTACTACCTCCCGGGATATCCTCCAGGCCATCGGTAATGACGCGGGCCCGGAGCGCTACCTGGTCGCCCTTGGTTACGCAGGCTGGAGTGCCGGCCAGCTGGAAGAAGAGCTGGCCGGTAATGCCTGGCTGGCCTGCCCCGCCAGTGATGTCCTGTTGTTCGATACCCCCTGGCAGGACCGTTACAAATCAGTGCTGGCCCGGATGGGCATCGACCCCGGCCAGCTGGATCAGTCGGTGGGCCATGCCTGAGGCAGGCCAGAGGGGTAGTCGCGGCCAGCAGGTTCTCGCCTTCGATTTCGGCCTGCGGCGTATTGGCGTCGCCTTCGGTCAGTCGTTACTGGGTACCGCAGGTCCGGTGGCCATGATTCCCGCCCGTGATGGCGTGCCCGACTGGCAACAGGTCGAAGCCCTGCTGGCAGAATGGCAGCCTGACCTGGTGGTGGTTGGTCTGCCCCTGAATATGGACGGAACTGAAAGCGATATGTGTGCCCGGGCGCGCAAGTTCGGCAAGCGAATCCATGGGCGCTTCCACCTGCCGGTGGAGATGATGGACGAGCGCCTGAGCAGCTTCGAGGCCAAGGATGCGGTACTGGCCAGGGGCGGTAGCAGTGACTTCGGTCGCCATGGCGTGGATGACCTGGCCGCTGTGCTGATCCTGGAAAGCTGGTTCAATCACCAGCAGGACTCATCAACGGGAGAATGATGCCGTCATGACTGATTTACCTGCCGTTCCCGCCCTGCTTGATCGTCTTGAGCAAGGGCTTCGTCACTATCTGAATGAACGGGGCATCAAACGCCCGTTGCTGGTGGGCATCCGCACAGGCGGCGTCTGGGTGGCAAGCGAACTTCACCGGCGCCTGGGGCTTGAGGAGCCTTGCGGTGAGCTGGATATCTCTTTTTACCGGGATGATTTCAGCCGTATCGGACTTAACCCCCGGGTCACCCCATCCCACCTGCCCTTCGAAACCGAAGACCGCGACCTGGTGCTGGTGGATGATGTGGTCATGAGTGGGCGGACCATCCGTGCCGCCATGAACGAACTGTTTGACTATGGCCGGCCCAGCTCCATCTCTCTGGTTGCGTTGCTGGATATGGGCGGCCGTGAACTGCCGGTGCAGCCGGATGTCTGCGGCGAACGTCTGAATCTGTCGCCGACCCAACGGGTGAAGCTGGTGGGTCCTGAACCGCTGACCATTGAGATCCGGGAGGTGAAGGCATGACTGAGCTGGCCGCCACGCCCCTCAGCGCCCACGACAAGGCCTCCCGTAATCTCCAGCTGACTGCGGATGGCCAGTTGCGGCACTTTATAACTCTGGACGGCCTGGACAGGGCCATGCTGACTGACATCCTCGATACGGCGGACTCCTTTATCGAGGTAGGCGAGCGCACCATCAAGAAGGTGCCTCTGCTACGGGGGCGGACGGTGGTCAACCTGTTCTTCGAATCCAGCACTCGCACCCGCAGCACCTTTGAATTGGCAGCCAAGCGCCTGTCGGCCGACGTGCTCAATCTGGACATCAATACCTCTGCCACATCCAAGGGCGAGTCCTTGTCGGATACCCTACTCAACCTGGAGGCCATGGCCAGCGACATGTTTGTAGTGCGTCATTCGCAAAGCGGCGCACCCCACTTTATCGCCGAGTCGGTGACTCCCGGCGTGGCTATCATCAACGCCGGTGACGGCCGACATGCACACCCGACCCAGGCGATGCTGGACATGCTGACCATACGGCAGAACAAGCAGCAGTTTGAGGGTCTGAAAGTGGCCATTGTGGGGGATATCCTGCACTCCCGGGTAGCCCGGTCCCAGATTCGCGCGCTACAGACCCTTGGGGCCGAGGAGGTGCGGCTGATTGCGCCGGGTACCCTGCTGCCGGCAGATGTGGACAGCCTGGGTTGTACGGTGGAATACGACATGAGAAAAGGCATGGCAGACCTGGATGTGGTGATCATGCTGCGCCTTCAGAAAGAGCGGATGGAGGGCGCCTTGCTGCCGAGTGAGCGTGAGTTCTACCGACTGTACGGGCTCGATACTGACAAGCTGGCCCTGGCCAGGCCGGACTGCATAGTAATGCATCCGGGGCCGATTAACCGCGGTGTGGAAATTGAGTCAGCCGTGGCGGATGGCCCCCAGTCGGTGATTCTCAATCAGGTCACCAATGGTATAGCGATCAGGATGGCGGTGATGTCCATGGCTATGAGTGGACAGGTAGCCGAGCGTACCAGCCGCTCCCGCCAGCAGGGAGGTGAGCAATGAGTGCCAGCCTGCTGATCCATAACGCACGCCTGCCGGGGGAAGAAACCACGGTGGACCTGTTCGTCCGTGACGGGATTATTCGCACCATGGACGAAGACGCGATCACCGAAGCTGCCGACACGGTGATCGATGCCAGTGGCCTGATCCTGCTGCCAGGGTTTGTGGACCTTTGCTGCAACCTTCGTGAGCCTGGCAATGGCCAGAAGGGCAATATAGCTTCGGAAACCCGCGCTGCGGCACGGGGCGGGTTCACCACCGTGTGTGCATCACCGGACACCTCACCGGTTAACGACTCCGGGGCGGTAACCAACCTGATTCGGGACGTGGCTCGCAGTTCGGCGCCGATCAGGGTGCTGCCAGTCGGCGCTGCAACCCGGGGCCTGGCAGGCGAGTTGCTCAGCGACATGGTAGGCCTCAGCAATGCCGGCTGTGTGGCTTTTAGCAATGGTACCCATGCCATGGCAAATGCCCGCATCCTGCGCCGGTGCATGGCCTATGCCCGTACCTTTGACCTGACCCTGATGCTGCAGCCTGTGAATCAGGCGCTGGCTGCCGACGGCTATGCCCATGACGGCAAGGTGGCTGCCCGCCTGGGACTGCTGGGCGTGCCGGAAGTGGCAGAAACCGCTTCGGTCATGGAAATGCTGCTGCTGGCGGAGGAAACCGGCGTGCGCCTTCACCTGGGGCAGCTCTCCTGTGCTCGCAGCGTGGAGATGGTTGCCGAGGCCAGGATGCGGGGGGTATCGGTTACCGCCGACGTAGCGATGCACCAGTTACTTTTCACCGAGGAAGCCCTGTCCGGCTTCGACAGCCGCTACCATGTGGTGCCACCGTTACGCACAGAGTCTGATCGCAAGGCCCTGCTCAAAGGTGTCGAAGACGGCACGGTTGACGCCATCGTCAGCCAGCACCAGCCACACGACTCCGCTGCCAAGCAGGCACCTCTGGGCGTGACCGAGCCGGGTATGTCCACGATTGAGAGTGTGTTTTCGCTGGGGCTGTCACTCGTGGCGCAAGGCGAGCTCTCGTTGAAAGCCTTGCTGCGGGCATTGACTGAGGGTCCGGCTACCGTTATCAAACAGGCTTCGGGCCTTGCCTCAGGTGGTGCGGCGAATTTCAGCCTCTGGCGCCTCGATGATACCTGGCAGGCTGGCCCGCAAACCCTGCTGTCCCGGGGATTCCACGTGCCTGCGCCTGGCAGGGACCTGAAGGGCGTCATCCACTGGAATATCTGTGACGGGAAAGTGGCATACCGGAGGTCCTGACAGGTTGCGGGACTACCTGCCGACCGTCAGGGGGGGGCAGCAGAATAAAAAAGCGCCGTGCCGTCAGGCAGGGCGCTTTTTTTCGGTCTCGGGGTCCGGTTAAAGCTTAGGACCTGCCGCCACGATGGCGTCAGACACTTCGAACTTCTTGAAGTTCTCCACGAACTGACTGATCAGTTCCTGTGCCTTGGCGTCGTAGTCTTCCTTGCTGGCCCAGGTGTTGCGCGGGTTCAGCAGGTGGCTATCGACCCCCGGTACCGCCTTGGGTACGGAAAGGTTGAGGGTGGGCAGGTGTTCGGTTTCGGCATTGTCCAGGTCGCCGTTCTGGATGGCGGCGATAATGCCTCGGGTCGTGGGGATGCTGAAGCGCTCACCCACACCGTACGGACCACCGGTCCAGCCAGTGTTGACCAGGAAGACCTTGCTGCCGAAGTCGTCCATCCGCTTCATCAGAAGTTCTGCGTAGACGCCGGCCGGGCGCGGGAAGAAGGGCGCACCGAAGCAGGTGGAGAAGGTGGACTTCAGCTTGGAGGAGGAGCCCATTTCTGTAGAGCCCACCAGCGCGGTGTAGCCACTCAGGAAGTGGTACGCGGCGGCTTCCTTGCTGAGAATGGACACGGGCGGCAGTACGCCGGTCATGTCGCAGGTCAGGAAGACGATGTGGGATGGTTCACCGGCACGGTTTTCCTCGACGCGCTTTTCCACATGCTCCAGCGGGTAGGCGCAGCGGGAATTTTCGGTGAGGGATACGTCGGTGTAGTCGGGCTCGCGGGTGTCCGGATCAATGGCCACGTTCTCCACGATGGCGCCGAAGCGGATCGCGTCCCAGATAATGGGTTCGTTCTTCTTGCTCAGGTCGATGCACTTGGCGTAGCAGCCGCCTTCGATATTGAACACGGTGCCCGGGCCCCAGCCGTGCTCGTCGTCACCGATCAGGTAGCGGTCCGGGTCTGCAGACAGGGTGGTCTTGCCGGTGCCGGACAGGCCGAAGAACAGGCAGGTGTCGCCATCTTCGCCAACGTTGGCGGAACAGTGCATGGGCAGGACGTCTTTCTCGGGCAGCAGGAAGTTCTGCACCGAGAACATGGCCTTCTTCATCTCGCCGGCATAGTGCATGCCAGCCAGCAGTACCTTGCGGGCGGCGAAGTTGATGATTACACAGCCATCGCTGTTGGTGCCGTCCCGTTCCGGGTCGCACTCGAAGTTGGCTGCGTTCAGAATCTGCCATTCCTCCTTCGAGGAGGGATTGTAGCTGTCAGGGCGGATAAACAGGTTTCGACCAAACAGGTTCTGCCACGCGGTTTCGGTGCGCATCTGTACCGGCAGGTAGTGGGCCGGATCAGAGCCTACATGGACATGGGACAGGAAGTGGTCCTTGGCGGAGAGGTAGCTATCTACCCGGTCCCACAACGCGTCGAACTTGTCGGCGTCGAACGGTCGGTTGATCGGTCCCCAGTGAACGGCATTCTCGGTGCCGGGCTCCTGAACAATAAACCGATCCATCGGTGAACGGCCGGTACGCTTGCCGGTCTTGACGACCAGCGAGCCGTTGGCGGCCAGTTGACCTTCCTGATTTTCCAGTGCCAGCTCGACCAATCGTGCTGAGCTCAGATCTGTATAGGTTGTGCTCACTTCGACCTCGCCCTCAAGGTGTCTTTGGACTGCTCGATCCGCCAGGCCCGGGGACAGCGGCGGGTTGGTGGATTTGTGAGCAGTCGGGTCAATTCAGGCGCGCTATTATGCCAGACGCGGTCCAAAAAAACGACAGCCCTGAAAGCCTTGCTACGCCTGGCTCGGGGGGCTGGTGTATCCGTTTCAGTGAAGGGTGTGACCAGAGAACAACTGATCAATATCAATTCGCTGGAATCGGTACGTGGTGTGACAGAACTGACAGTCCATCTCAATGGTACCCTGTTCGTCCAGAATGCTATAGCACTCTTCCTTGCCAATGGAGCTCAGTGCCGCGAGGGTCCGGTCTCGGCTGCAGGTGCAGCGGAAGGCTACCGGCTCGCGGTCGAACAGACGCACTTCCTCTTCGTGGAACAGGCGGTGCAGGACAGTTTCACTGTCGAGTTCCAGTAACTCTGCCGCACTGATGGTGGCGGCCAGGTGTTCCACCCGCTCCCAGAGTTCATTGTCTTCCTCGGTGGCCCCGGGCAGGCGCTGGATCAGCAGGCCTGCGCTCTGCCTGCCATCGGCGAACAGGAAAAGCCTGGTAGCCAGCTGCTCCGAGCGCTCGAAATATTCCTCCAGGGCACCTGCCAGGGTATCGGCTTCCCGGGGTACCACGCCCTGATAGCGCTGACCCTGCTCCGGGGTGATGGTGATCGCCATGCGGCCCTGACCCAGTAGCTGGTTGAGGTTACCGGCCGCTACGGTGGCCTCCTCGTCCACACGGGCGATCCCCCTGACATGGCGGTCATGGCTGCATTCGGCCAGTAGCGTGGTGACAGGGCCCTCGCCATTGGCTTGGAGTGACAGGGTGCCTTTGAACTTGAGGGTGCTGCTCATGAGTACGCTGGCTACCAGGGATTCCCCCAGTAGCCGGGCAACCGGTTCCGGGTAGTCGGTCTGGGCCAGGATGTCGCTATAGCTGTCACGAAGGTGTACCCAGGCGCCGCGGATCTGGCTGTGTTCAAAGAGGAATTTGCGAAACTGGTCGCTGGCTTGCATTAATGGGCTCCAGGGGAAACGAGGGGAACAGTCAGGTCAGATTCCCTGCTGTTCGCGAAATTTCTGTATATCGCGCCGGTCTTTCTTGGTAGGTCTGCGTGCAGGGGGCAACTGGGCGGTCTGCATGGTCTTGCGCTGCCAGGACAGGTCCTCCCGGCGGCGGATGCTGTCTTCGGTTTCATGGTAGAGGGTCTGGGCTTCCGGAGCGCCCCGGCGCTTATCCGAGATGCCATCAATAATCACGATCCTTTCCTGCCAGCCCAGCCGCAACTTCACCCTGGCACCGGTTTCCACTGACTTTCCGGGCTTGCAGCGCTGGTCGTTGTAATGGACCTTGCCACCTTCAATAGCTTCCTTGGCCAGGGAGCGGGTCTTGTAGAAACGCGCTGCCCATAACCACTTGTCAAGGCGTACCTGGGAATTGTCGGCATCAGCGTGTCGGGAACTCATGATCCTCCACTGGTCAGGACTGTTCCGGGAACTGTCACAGCTATTATAACGGTCATGCCTGCGGTTTGGCAGAGGCCTGGGCGGTGAGGGCTGGCAATACCTCGTCAAAATGCCGTACTGCGGGAAATTCCGGGTGCGGCTCCCGGTCGGGCTGCTGGCTGTCTGGCGCCAGGATAGCCAGGCACTGGCCAATACCGGCGCGCCGGGCACTTTCCAGTACCGGCATGCTATCGTCAACCATGATGGCGCGGTCGCGGTGGTGGGTGTGGTGGTCCTGGAGCCGGTCCCAGAACGCCTGTTCTTCCTTGGCGGCGCCCAGGTCATGGCTTGATATGACGCGGTCCACCAGTTGGTCCAGCCCGGTGCGTGCCAGCTTCAGTTTCAGCGGGTCCGGGTGGCAGTTGGTGAGAATGACCGGGGCAAGCCGGTTGTGGCGAAGGGCCTGCAGGAACTCTTTTACCCGGGGCCGGTAGGCAATGCGGTCACCTACCTCCGCCTTGAGGGCAGTGATGTCGAGACTGAGGCGTTCGCTCCAGTAGTCGGTGCAGTACCAGTTCAGGCTGCCACGCTCGGCCATGATCATGGGCACGATAAGGTTCCGGGCCTGGTCCGGAGTCAATCGATTTGCCTCACCATAGCGCCGGGGCAGGTGCTCCAGCCAGAAGTGGTTGTCGAAGTGCAGATCCAGCAGGGTTCCATCCATATCCAGGAACACCTGGTCTGCTTTTGACCATTCAATCATCAGTAGGCAGCCCGAATTGTCATCAAACGTTCAGGCTGCACAAGATTGACGATCCCTGCAAGTGCGGGAATTACTCAGTGACCATTTCCTGTTTGCGGCCGGAGGTAGTGCAGCCCAGGCAGCGCACGAAAGTAGCCTCCGCCGGACCTTTTACCAGAACCTCACCGGCTTCGCCGGCGTTACCGCCTAGCAGCGAGAAAGGCAGCGAAACGATCCAGACGGCAGTGCCGACTACGGTTGTCGCCAACAGCAGTGGGCGAACCAGGACTGCGTCGCCGGTCATGGCCAGGGCGGACGGCTCTTCTTCTATCGCCTGGGCGTGGCCCAGCGAGGAAAAGCCGATCAGGCATGCAGCCAGGGTGGCCAGCAGGGTTCGTGAAAGGCACTTGTACATCATTGTCAGTCTCCTGGTTCCTGATTTTCCGCAGGTCAGAAGTCCTGCGTTATTGGAAAATTCTGTCACAAGTGTAACCGAAATGTCGTTACCCGTTACGCTATCTGTGACGAATTTACCTGAACCGGTTCACAGCTACGCAAGCAGACTGGCCGCGGGTGTGCCGGCTTACCTCTGGCACCGGGTGCAATATACCGTGGTGCGCTGGTTCATGCGGATTTCACGCAGTGGCTGATGGCATTCCACGCAGGGCTCGCCGCCACGACCATAGACCAGCAGGGATTGGGCGAAGTAGCCGGGCTTGCCTTCGCTGTTGACGAAGTCCCTCAGGGTCGTCCCGCCCATCAGTATCGCAGCGCTGAGCACCTCCCGGATCGCCTCGGCCAGTTGATGGTAGCGGGCGGCGCTGATCCTGCCGGCCGGGCGGCCAGGGTGGATGCCTGTTTTGAACAGTGCTTCATTGGCGTAAATGTTGCCGACACCCACCACAACCCGGTTATCCATCAGGAAACTCTTGATGGGCGTCTTGCGATCCCGGGACTTCCTGAACAGGTAACGACCGTTGAACTCCTCTCCCAGCGGCTCCGGGCCAAGACTGGCAAGCAGGGGGTGGGCTGCAGGCTCTTCAGCCCAGAGCCAGCAGCCGAAGCGGCGGGGGTCATTAAAGCGCAGTCGCAGGCCATCCGTGAACACCAGATCGATATGGTCATGTTTTTGCGGCGGGCTGGTGTCGGTGATCACCCGCAGGCTGCCAGACATGCCCAGGTGGACAATCACGGTGCCATGGTCAAAGTGCAGCAGTAGATACTTGGCCCTGCGGTCGGCCTCCCGCAGTGTCTGGCCGACCAGCAGTGCGGGCAGGTTGTCCGGCACTGGCCACCGCAGCCGCGGGTCGCGGATGATCAGTTCGGCCACGGTCTTGCTTTCGCTGTGGGGCGCGATGCCGCGGCGGGTGGTTTCCACTTCGGGGAGTTCTGGCAAATCAGGCTCCTGAGAAAACGGTAACAAAAGACAATGTAAAGGCCATTGTTTGGGCGAACAGGTGTACGCTAAAGTACTGGCGTGTCAGTTTGCCTTTCGCAATCGGCGCCTGACGGTTTATCCGTTGGTTTTTCAGTAAGTTGAGGATCTCCCTATGTGGTACAACGGTCTCCTGGACCTTTCCTGGGTACAGCTGGTGCTGGTCACCCTGGTGCTGACACATGTCACCATTGTCAGCGTAACGCTTTACCTGCATCGTCACTCCGCCCACAACGCCCTGGACCTGCACCCGGTGTTGCGGCATTTTTTCCGTTTCTGGCTCTGGCTGACCACCAGCATCAACACCAGGGAGTGGACCGCCATCCACCGTAAACACCATGCGACCTGCGAGACGGAAAACGATCCTCATAGTCCGGTGGTCAAGGGTATTCGCAAGGTTCTCCTGGAGGGGGCTGAGCTTTACGCCGAGGCCGTGACTCCGGAAACCCTTGACCGGTTCGGCAAGAATACACCCGACGACTGGATTGAGCGTAACGTTTACACCCGCCACCGCAACCTTGGCATTGCCCTGATGTTCCTGGTCAACCTGGCCCTGTTCGGAGTCAATGGTATCTGGATCTGGGCGGTACAGATGATGTGGATTCCAGTGTGGGCCGCGGGTGTGGTTAACGGCCTGGGCCACTATCTGGGCTATCGCAACTTCGAGTGCCAGGACAATGCCCGCAACATTTCACCGTTTGGCATTATCATCGGCGGTGAAGAATTGCACAACAATCACCACACTTACCCCAATTCCGCCAAGTTGTCCCGGCGCTGGTACGAGGTGGACATAGGTTGGGGTTACATCCGCCTGTTCCAGCTGTTCCGCCTCGCCAAGCCGAAGGGTTACCGCCCGGTTGCGCATTGGGTGCCCGGTAAGCAGGACATGGATGTGGAGACCGTACAGGCTATTGCCAACAACCGTTTCGATATCATGCGCCAGTATCGCAAGCGGGTCATGGAGCCGGTGTTACGCCAGCAGAAGGCGATGATGGATGGCACAATCAGGCCACGGTACCGTCGGGTTAAAAAGCTACTGTCCCGCGACGTTTCCCTGATCCCTCCCCAAGAGCAAGCGCACCTGGAAACCGTGCTGGATAACCACCCGGTATTGCGTCAGATCTATGATATGAATCAGGAGTTGCAGGCCCTGTGGCGCCGTCGGGGGGTCAAGCCCCAGGAAAAGCTGCAGGCGCTGATGGCCTGGTGCCGTGAAGCGGAAGCCAGTGGCATCCGTTACCTTGAGGACTTTGCCGCCCACTTGCGGGCCTATTCACTCAGGCCGGCCTGAGCGTCCACGATATGATATAGGGCGTAGGTTACCTGCCCGGCCTGTTTCTGGCGGTGCAGGTGCCAACGTGCCGGGACTGATGGCGCAACCCGGTCGCTTTCATACTCCAGGTAGACCCGGCTGCCGGTGCCAATCCATCCGTTTTCCTCTATTAACGGAATCAGCAATTCCAGCCAGCCCTGATGGAAAGGGGCGTCCATGAAAAGGATGTCGTAGTGCTCCCCTGTCCGGTTCTGCAGGAAAGCCTGGACATCCACACATTCCACCCGTCCGTCCTCACTACCCAGCTTGCGCAGGTTGTCCCGGAGCGCCCTGGCCAGGGCAGGAGTGTGGTCCACGAACGTCACCTCGCGGGAACCCCTGGACAGGGCTTCCAGTCCCAGTACACCGCTACCACTGAACAGATCCAGGCAGCGACTGCCCGGCACCTTGAATTGCAGCCAGTTGAACAGGGTTTCCCGAATGCGGGCAGGGGTAGGCCTTACACCACCTTCATCCGGGAAACGCAATACCCGACTGCGCCAGTCGCCGCCAATAATACGAAGCTCTCCCTCGTCGGCTGAAGGGCCGGTGCGGCGGCGGTTGCGGGCTGGCGTTGGGCGACGTGGGCGGCTCATATCGGAATCCGTGATTGCACAAGTGCGCCATGGTAGCGAAAAAAACGGCTCGCCGGTAACCGGGCAGCATGGGAGGTTTGGACCCGGGCGTTCCCTGCCGCTAGAATGACCGCTTTCCTGACAGCGGCCCTTCGACAGGAATCCGAGTGGGCGGCTGACCCTCCAGCAAAAATGGTAAGACAAATGATGGCAGAGTGGATTCTGATCGGCCTGCTGGTGCTGCTGGTACTGGCCTTTATTGTGGATGTGGCCGGTCGGCGCGCAGCTGCGCCGCGCCCGCAACCGGTTCCCCAGCGCAAGCCGGAGGCCTTGCCCGGGCCGGCCCCAAAACCCCTCAACCGTGAGACAACGCCGGATGTGGCGGCGGAGCCGGAAGCCGTGCCGGTTGATGAGGAAACCGTGGTCAGCCCTGCTGAAACGCCGCAACCTGCTCCCGAGCCCGAGCCCGAGCCCGAGCCCGAGCCCGAGCCCGAGCCCGAGCCCGAGCCCGAGAAAAAGGTCAGCGTCTTCCAGCGCATCCGGTCCGGTCTCGGCAAGACCCGCGCCAGCCTGGGATCAGGCCTCTCCGGCCTGTTTTCGCCCGGCAGCAAGGTGGATGAGGACTTACTGGAGGAAATCGAAACCACATTGCTGATGGCCGATGTGGGCGTCACGGCCACCACTGAAATTATTGACTCGCTCACCGACAAGCTTAACCGGAGCCAGCTGAAGGACGGTGCTGCGCTGCGTGATGCCCTGAAGGAAGAGCTGCGTAACCTGCTCGCCGGTAGCCGAGAACCCCTGGTAATTGATAGTGGCAAGAAGCCCTGGGTGATGCTGATGGTGGGCGTCAACGGTGTTGGCAAGACGACCACCATCGGCAAATTGGCCCGCCAGTTCCAGAATGAAGGGCGTAGTGTCATGCTGGCCGCTGGGGACACCTTCCGGGCTGCTGCGGTGGAGCAGTTACAGGTCTGGGGCGATCGTAACAGCGTGCCGGTGATCGCGCAGCATACAGGTGCTGACAGCGCTTCGGTTATCTATGACGCGGTCCAGGCTGCGCAGGCTCGTGGAGTGGATGTCGTGATTGCCGACACAGCAGGTCGGCTCCAGAACAAGGACAATCTCATGGCCGAGCTGGAAAAAGTGGTTCGTGTCATGAAGAAGCTGGATGATTCCGCTCCCCATGAAGTGATGCTGGTGCTGGATGCCGGTACCGGCCAGAACGCCCTCAGCCAGGCGCAGGTTTTCCAGCAGGCGGTGGGTGTCAGCGGTATCACCCTGACCAAGCTGGATGGCACTGCCAAGGGCGGCATCGTATTTGCGATTGCCCGTCAGTTGGGGCTGCCCATCCGCTATATCGGTGTTGGCGAACAGGTGGAAGATCTGCGGCCGTTCGAGCCGGAGACCTTTGTGGATGCCCTGTTTGACGACTGATCTGCCGCAGGGCTAGTACACCGGCTAATACCGGAAAAGGACCAGGGCCGCCATGATCGAATTCCGTCAGGTTACCAAGCGTTATGACAGTGATCATACGGCCCTGCGCCATGTGTCGTTCGACCTGGACCGGGGCGAACTGGCATTCCTTACGGGGCATTCAGGTGCCGGCAAGAGTACCCTGCTCAAACTGATCCTGCTGATGGAGCGCCCCACCGCCGGTGAGGTTCGGGTTGGCGGCCAGCTTCTCAATACCATGCCCCGGCGCCAGATCCCCTACGTTCGTCGCCATATTGGCGCTGTCTTCCAGAACCATCAGCTGCTGTTCGATCGGACCGTTTTCGATAACGTGGCCATGCCGCTGGAGGTCATGGGCGTGTCCCACGACGATATTGGCCGGCGGGTACGGGCAGCGCTGGACAAGGTGGGCCTGCTGAGCAAGGAAAAAATGAACCCGGTGCAGCTCTCTGGCGGTGAGCAGCAACGGGTTGGCATAGCCAGGGCAGTGGTCAACAAGCCACCGGTGCTGCTGGCGGATGAGCCTACCGGTAACCTGGACCCGGAGTTGTCGGCCGATATCATGCACCTGTTTGAGCAATTCAGTCAGGTGGGAGTCACGGTACTGATTGCCACCCACGATATTGCCCTCATCGAGTCCATGGGGCGGCGTCGACTCACGCTTTCCCGGGGTGAGCTGCGCACAGGGAGGCCCGTCATGGCCGGAGGCGGAGCATGAATCGCCAACCCCGACAAACCGCCGATCGACGCAACCGGGGTGCCGGTCGCAACCGGACTTCGCTGCGAGCCGTGCTGGCCAGCTACCGCGCCCATCACCTCAAGGTTGCCAGGGACAGTGCACGCCGACTACTGGAAGCCCCGGTTGCCAGTGCCATGACGTGGGCGGTGATGGGGATCGCGCTGGCATTGCCAGTGGGCCTGCTGTTGTTGCTGGCGAGCCTGCAGGGCATCAGCGCCGGGTGGGAGAGCGCCGCCCGGATTACGGTCTACCTGGAGGACAGGGCTTCCGGCGAGTCCGCCGGTCAGCTACAGGGGGAGCTTGCCGGCCGGGACGATGTGGCTGATGTGGTGCTGATTCACCGGGATCAGGCGCTGGCGGAGTTTCGCGCTAACTCGGGGCTCGAGGAAGCACTGGATTACCTCGATGAAAATCCGCTCCCGCATACCTTGCTGGTGACGCCGGTGGATGATGCTCGCACTGCTGCGGGTGTTGATCGGCTGGCGGCGGAACTGGAATCCCTGGACCTGGTGACTCGGGTTCAGGTCGACCTGGGCTGGTTGCAGCGATTGGCAGCCATAACGGACCTGATCGCCCGGGCTGTGTGGGTGCTGACGATCCTGCTGGCCGCAGCGGTGATCCTGGTTATTGGTAATACCATTCGCCTCGCTATCGAAAATCGTCGGGACGAGATATTGGTGGCAAAGCTGGTGGGTGGTACGGATGCATTTGTACGGCGGCCGTTCCTTTACACGGGGGCCTGGTATGGACTGGGTGGTGGCGTGGTAGCCGTGCTGATTCTGCAGTTTGCCATCTGGTGGCTGAATGGCTCGGTACGTGAGTTGGCCGTGCTCTATAACAGTGAGTTTTCCCTGAGTGGACTGCCGCTTGACGGGGCGCTGGGGCTGCTGGTCGTTGCTGTTGCCATGGGTTGGGCAGGTGCGTGGCTTGCGGTAAGGCGACACCTGGATGCCATCGAGCCCGGTGAGATTGCGGGGGCTGGGTAGCACCTGCACTTTGGTTACGGGTTGTTCACGCGGTTTGTTGCCTACTGTGTTAGTGTGACAGGTGGATACACCTTTTTATTTCATGGGCGAAGGCGTTGCCGTATTCAATCCGGCGTACGGGAAACACCGTATGGTTGCATCAGGGGGCTGGGTCCTATTTTAGGTGCATTCACAGTTTCCCGGAATGATCTGAACACGGGGCGCGCAGGTGTGTTGAGGGTAGGCGGCAGTGCTATCTGGACGATAACGGCTTGATCGCAGATCCTGGTTATTTTTGGTTAGTGTGTTGATAAAGCCGGGAAAAATGCGCAGGCCGGGAACTAATTTGCCACTTGGCTGTCATAAATTGAGTTGCTATATTTATGGGTTGCCGAGTACGGAGGATACGAATGGGTACAGGTTTACAGTTAGCGGATCGTCTCGTCCCGGGTGCCAATCTGGAGTCTTACATTCAGGCTGCCAGTCGGATACCGGTACTGACCGTAGACGAGGAACGTAAGCTTGCCGAACGCCTCCACTATGAAGGAGACGTCGAAGCGGCGCGTACGCTGGTGCTCTCACACCTGCGTTTTGTTATCCACATTGCCCGCAGCTATTCAGGCTACGGCCTGGCGCAGGCTGACCTGATACAGGAAGGTAATGTCGGCCTGATGAAGGCGGTCAAGCGCTTCAACCCGGAATACGGGGTGCGTCTGGTGTCCTTTGCCGTGCACTGGATCAAGGCGGAGATTCACGAGTTTATCCTGCGCAACTGGCGAATTGTGAAGGTGGCTACCACCAAGGCTCAGCGCAAGCTGTTCTTTAACCTGCGTAGCCAGAAAAAGCGCCTGGCCTGGTTGAACCAGGACGAGCTTAATGCGGTTGCCAATGACCTCGGAGTTGAGCCCCGCGTGGTCCGTGAGATGGAAGGTCGCCTGGCGTCGCAGGACACCGCCTTCGATGGCCCCCAGGATGACGATGACGACAACGCCTACCAGGCGCCGGCCTATTACCTGGAAGATCGCCGAAGTGACCCTGCGGTTCAGTTGGAGCAGTCCGACTGGACCGCGGACTCCAACGGTCGCCTGATGGACGCGTTGCAGAGCCTGGACGAACGCAGCCAGGATATCCTGCGGGAACGCTGGCTGACCGACAGCAAGTCCACACTGCATGAGCTTGCGGATAAATACGGTGTTTCGGCTGAGCGTATTCGCCAGCTGGAAAAGAACGCCATGAAGAAGATCCGGGTGAAGATGGCCGAAGCGGCCTGATCACCCACTGGTCGTAATCTGATAACGCCACCGGCCTGCCTGCTGGTGGCGTTTTTGTTTGCAGGGAGAAAAATTCGATGGCAGCCCCCCACATTGCCTTCCTGGGTATTGGCCTGATGGGTGCGCCTATGGTGCACAACCTGTTGGCCGCCGGCTTTCCCATGACGCTCTGGAACCGCACCGCCCGCAAATGCGAGCCGTTTGAAGTCAGTGCCACCATAGCTGCTACCCCGGCTGAAGCCGTTGCCGGAGCAGACGTGGTAATCACTATGCTGGAGAACGGCGATGTCGTGGAATCGGTATTGGTAGCGCAGGGCGTTATGACAGCGCTGAGGCCGGATGCGGTCCTGGTGGACATGAGTTCGGTCCAGCCCTCCCTGGCTCGGCGCCATGCCGCGCTGGCTGCTGAACAGGGCGCCGGCTACCTGGATGCGCCGGTCTCCGGCGGTACGCGCGGCGCGGAAGCCGGCACTCTCAGTATCATGGCGGGCGGCAAGGCCGATACCCTGGGAAGGGTACGACCCGTTTTTGAAGCCCTGGGCCAGGTAACCCATATTGGGCCGGTGGGCGCCGGGCAGCTGGCGAAACTGGCCAACCAGGCCATAGTCGGTATCACCATTGGCGCAGTGTCCGAAGCCTTGTTACTGGCGGCTAAGGGTGGCGCCGACCCGGTGGCTGTGCGGGAAGCCCTGATGGGGGGCTTTGCCGGCAGCAAGATCCTGGAGCAACACGGCCAACGGATGATCGACCGGGACTTTGCCCCTGGCGCACCGGCGCGCATTCAGCTGAAAGACCTGCGAATGATCCTGGATGAAGCCCGATCCGAGGGCCTGACCCTGCCGCTGGCGCAGCTAGCCCATAACAGCTACCTGTCACTGGTGGCCAATGGACATGCCGATGTGGACCATAGCGGGCTATTGCTGGAACTTGAGCACGTTAACGGAGCACGTCTCGGCGGCTTCCGGCAGGACAGCAAGGGGCAGGACTGAGCTATGCCCAGATTCGCTGCCAACCTGACGCTGTTATTCAACGAAGTGCCGTTCCAAGACCGGTTCGCCTCTGCCGCGGGTGCCGGTTTTACCGGGGTGGAGTACCTTTTTCCCTATGCCTGGCCGGAAGCCTTCCTGGCGCAGAAGCTTCAGGACAATAACCTCACCCAGGTGCTGTTTAACCTTCCTCCAGGTGACTGGGACAGGGGTGAGCGGGGTATCGCCTGCCTGCCCGGGCGGGAGGTGGAATTCCGTCAGGGCGTGGAAGAAGCCATCCGCTATGCCAGGGCCCTGGGTTGTCGGCAGCTCAACTGCCTCGCCGGGCTGGCGCCTGCCGGTACCGAGCCGGAAGTACTCTGGGCCACGTTGCGCGAGAATGTAGCCTGGGCTGCGCGGCGGCTAGCGGACGAGGGCATCGTTCTTTGTCTGGAAGCCATCAATTCCCGGATCGATATGCCGGGCTTTCTGCTGGATACTTCCGGCAAGGTGGTGCAGCTCATGGATGAGATAGGTGCGGACAACCTGCGGTTGCAGTATGACCTTTACCATATGCAGATCATGGAAGGAGACCTGATCCGGACCCTGCAGGATCTGCTGCCCCGCATCGGCCATATCCAGTTCGCCGACAACCCGGGCCGTCATGAACCGGGCACCGGGGAGATTAATTTCCGGACTATCTTCAATGCCCTGGACGAGGCCGGTTACACAGGTTGGGTAAGTGCGGAATACCGCCCGAAAGGTCGCACAGAGGATGGGCTGGGCTGGATGAAAGCTGTCCAGGGGTCCACAATGTGACCGTCGTCATTGGCGACACCCTCTTACAGGATCGTAACTGGCAGCCAATCATGACAGCCCTTACTCTGGGCAAACATTAACAAGGGGAGCCGGGGCCTTCGGTCAGCCGACAGGCCCGCATCCGGACACATAACCCCCGGGTTTTCCGGCCTCCCTTGCGGTACAGTGGTTACTCAGTCAGGCGGGAGGAAGACCGGTGAAAGCACTGGTAATCGAAGACGATCAGGACGTAGCAAGCTACCTGGTAAAAGGGCTCAAGGAGTCCGATTTCGTGGTGGATCACGCGGCTGACGGCAAGGAAGGCATGATGATGGCCGCCAGCGAAGACTACGACATCATGATTGTGGACCGGATGTTACCGGGTATGGACGGCTTGTCCATCATCAAGACGGTACGGGCTACCGGCAACCAGGTCCCGGTGCTGATTCTCAGTGCCCTGGGGGATGTGGATGACCGGGTTGAGGGTCTGCGTGGTGGTGGCGATGACTACCTGACCAAGCCGTTCTCCTTTACTGAACTGCTGGCCCGAATTGAGTCCCTGGTGCGCCGTAACCGCCAGTCTGCCGAAACCGAGACAGTTCTGAAGGTGGCTGACCTGGAGATGGACCTGCTGGCCCGGACCGTCAAGCGCGCCGGCCAGAATATCGATGTCCAGCCCCGGGAGTTCAGGCTGCTTGAATACCTGATGCGCAACGCCGGTCAGGTGGTGACCCGTACCATGCTGCTGGAGAAAGTGTGGGATTACCACTTCGACCCCCAGACCAACGTGATCGATGTGCACATCAGCCGTCTACGGGCAAAGATCGACAAGGAGTTCGATACCCCGCTGCTCCAGACAGTCAGGGGTGCGGGATACATGCTGCGTGAAACTGCTTAGTCAGCTACGAACCTCTACATTCCAGCTGGCCCTGCTCTACATGGTGGTGTTTGCCACCTCGGTTTTCCTGTTGCTGGCGTTCATCTACTGGCGTACCGCCGGTTTCATGACTGCCCAGACCGATGAAACCATCGAAGCTGAGATAGCAGGGCTGGCGGAGCAATACCGGGGTCGGGGTGTTAATGGCCTGATCACGATCATCCGTGAGCGGGTGGCCCGTGACCCCAATGCCAAATCGCTTTACCTGCTTACCACCGATGAGTACCTCAAGCTGGCTGGTAACCTGAACGGCTGGCCGGTGGAATCGCAGTCCCGGGAAGGTAGCTGGATCAACTTTACCCTGGACGAAAGCCTGGGCTGGACCGGTCCGCCACGGCAGGCCCGGGCCCGTATCTTTGAGGTGCAGGGCGGCCTGCGATTACTGGTTGGCCGTGATGTGGATGACCTCAATACCCTGAAAGCCCTGATCGAAACCGCTATCAACTGGGGCATGGGTATCACCCTGGCCCTGGCCTTGCTGGGCGGCTTCATGATGAGCCGCAGCACTACCCGCCGTATAGAAGTGATCAACAACACTTCGCGCAAGATCATGAACGGGCATTTGTCCCAACGGATTCCCACCCGGGGCACCCAGGACGATTTTGACCAGCTCGCCGAAAACCTCAACCAGATGCTGGACCGGATCGTTTACCTCATGGAAGGCATCCGCCATGTGTCTGACAGCATCGCCCATGACCTGCGCACACCCCTGACCCGGCTGCGCAACCAGCTGGAAACCACGCTGATGCTGGTGGATAACGACGAGGCCCGGGACCAGGCCGCGAAGGCGGTGGCGGAGGCGGACCAGCTTCTGGCCACCTTCAATGCCCTGCTTCGGATCGCCCGGCTGGAAACCCGGGGCAATACCACCGCGGACCTGCGGCCGGTTTCTCTCGGCTTGCTGGTACGGGATGCCTGTGAACTCTATGAGGCGGTCTCGGAAGACAAGTTCCAGACCTTTACCCAGGACATCGACGACGAGGTGACGGTGGAAGGCGATCGGGACCTGCTGTTCCAGATGGTCAGCAACCTGATCGATAACGCCATCAAGTATACCCCCGAGGAAGGGGAAATCGTGGTGAGGGTAGTGATAGAGAGCGGGGCAGCGATCTTCGAGGTGGCCGACAGTGGTATCGGTGTCCCGGACGACGAGAAAGGCCAGATTTTCCAGCGCTTCTACCGGGTTGGCAAGAGCCGCTCATTACCAGGTAACGGTCTGGGGCTGAGCCTGGTCAGTGCGGTGGCCGAGATCCACCAGGGCACCATTGGCGTCTTTGATCACCACCCGGGTGCCGGTCACCCCGGATTGCGGGTTCGGGTTACCTTGCCCCGCTATAATCCCCAGAAGCGTCGCGTGAAGTCAGTGGCAGCCACTGCAGAGGCCGGGCAGCCCGAAGATTACTCTGTCTGAGACTTGTTGTCGTCGTTGCGGCGAAACCGGTTAATGCGCTCGGCGACGGGCCGTAGCACCGGCGAACCTTCCCGTTCAAGACTGTCCAGCATATCGCCGGCCTGGCGACGATAGCGATCGAGACGGGTTTGCAGGCTTTCCCATTCGCCTTCCAGGTGGTGCTGCTCGGCCATCAGGAAAGCGGCAATATTGTGGCGATTCACCTTATCGGTAATGCCCATCCGGTCGAGCTGATAGCCTACAGCGTCAACGCCCTTGAGGGCTGCCTGGGTGAGCTTCTCTGTGTTCATAGGTCTGCTTGTCCTCAACAGGGAGGTAACTGGCACTTGATAGTCCCATCATGGGGCCGCCGGGCCAAGTATACAACCTGCCAGTTGCGGCAGGGAAAGGCGGCAATGATGCCTGAAATAAATGTCATTGCGCGGCCACTTCGGGTTAACGGCTCCCGTGCATAATAGGTAGGGCAGTAGTGAAGCAGACCACGAAGGTTCCGTCTGCTTCTCCCTCCAGCACAGCGCTAGCCTTGACCCCGCAACTTGCGGGGTTTTTTTCGCCCGGATGAAAACCGTATTACGGTGAGGCCTGGACCTGGGGTGTGGTTCAGTCTGCCAGCTCTGGCTTTTCGTACTGGATATCAGTGACGTACCAGGTGGCTGGTCCTTCCGGTGTCTGCACCAGGGCTTCGTCGTCAACCTGTTTTTTCAGCAGGGCCCGGGCCATGGGGGAGTCGATGGAAATAAAGCGTTTGTCGAGGTCCAGTTCGTCGTAGCCTACGATGCGGAAGCGGCGGGCCATGCCGTCTTCGTTCTCAACCTCAACCCAGGCTCCGAAAAAGACACGACCTTCCTGCTCCGGGCTGTAGTCGACCACCTGCAGTTCCCGGGAACGCCGTTCCAGGTAGCGGAAGCGGCGGTCAATCTCCCGCAGCCGCTTCTTGTTGTACTGGTAGTCCGCGTTCTCGGAGCGATCGCCCAAGCTGGCAGCCCAGGTTACCTTGCGAGTCACTTCGGGGCGCTCCACACGCCACAGGTGCTCCATCTCGGCTTTCAGCGCCTCGAAACCGGCGCGCGTGATCAACCTCGCGCGCATGGGGTATCAGGCCGGCTCTGCTGCCGACTCCTGTTTGTGGAGTACATCGCTGTAGAAGAACATAAGAGCCTGGCGTGCCTGGTTGAGCCGGGCACGTGACACCTGGATGCGGTCCTGCAGGTAAAGTAGGAAGAGCTGCTGGTCGGCACTTTCCAGTGTCTCCGGGGTCTTCGGTTGGTGGAAGAGTACGAAGCGCGCGATCCAGTGAAGATAGGTCTGCTGGGTGCGCTGATTCAGTTGCTGATGGCGGATGGCGTCCTGCACTCGCTGAAACAGGCCGGGTTCGCTCTGTTCAAGCGCTTCGGTCAGATGCATGGTGATTCCTGCTGATGGCTCGCGAGCCGCTTACCGGCCCTGTTGTTGTTATAGTGACGGCATCATATGACAAACGCTTGAATACCGCAAAAACCATCTGCAGGAAAGCCGGGATACTGAGGTTACGGCTTGTTCAGACGCTTCAGCACACCCACGCCCAGTTTATCCATCAACCGCGAAAGTCCTCGAGGCGGTTGATATAACGCTGCATGGCGTCTTCCCTGGACATTCCCGTGAGCTTCTTCCGGGCATCGAACTTGGCCCTGCCTACAAAGTCCATCATACCCGGGCGCTTGCCGGAGACATCCCCCTCGGTAGCCTGCTTGTAGAGGGCATAGAATTCCAGTTTCTGTTCGTTGGAGGGGCCCTGGTCGCCCCGCCCGTTCTGTATGTAATCCACCGCCTCATTAAAACGGGTTTCAAGATCGCTCATGGCAGTTTCCTTGATCTTTTTTAAAGAGGTCCGTTAGACGTCTGTGATGGCAGTATAGCGCCAGGTATCCGGCTATGGCCATGTTGACGCAGGTGGTTTCAGGTGAGCTCTCCGTCAATCAGCGCCAGTAGCTGATCGCGGGTGGACTGGAGGATACGCTCCGACAGAGCCGTATCGCTGACACTCCGTGCCAGCATAAGGCCGCCGACCATGGCTGACAGGATCAGAAAGCTGCGTTCTTCCCGCTTGTCCTGTTCCAGCCCACCCTGAATCAGCGTCAGTCGGTCATGCACAATCCGGTCTGTGGTCTCACTGGGTCGGCCAAGCTGGCCCAGTTCTGCTGATACGGTGGGTAGTGCACAACCCTGACCGGGGGAATCCCGATGGGCGCGGGAAAGATACCGGGTGATCAGTGTTGCCAGAGGTGTTGCGGTCTCATGGACCCGGGCGGTCTCTTCGTCCATTTGACGGGCCGCTTCCTGGAGGGCCGATTCGACCAGGTCGTCCTTTGACCGGAAGTGAGCATAAAAGCCGCCATGGGTGAGTCCCAGGGTCTTCATAAGCGGCTGCAGGCCGGTGTTGCTGATGCCCTGTTCCCGGAATTGCCGGGCAGCTTCGGCAAGTATACGTTGGCGGGTTTTCTCCTTCTGGTCGGGAGAGTAACGCATCGGAAGCCTCCTGGAATCGGGTTTGCCGCGGGCTAAGTACGCCCGCGGCCTGGATGCCGACATGCTACACCGAAAGCCGGGGCCGGTCAGTGCCTGGCGGGCACCGACAATAGCTATGCATCGGCGGAAGACCGTTCCAGCAGGGTTGCCACGCCCTGACCACCACCCACGCACTGAGTGGCAATGGCGTAGCACCCTCCGGTACGCGCCAGCAGCGAGGCCGCCTTGCCCGTTATCCGGGCACCGGTGGCGCCCAATGGGTGGCCAAGGGCCAGCGCACCCCCGTCAAGGTTAACCCTGTCCCGGGGCATGTTTAGTTCCTGCAGACACGCGATGGCCTGGCTGGCAAACGCTTCGTTGATTTCCATCAGGTCAATGTCATCGATTGTGAGACCGCTGCGTTCCAGAACCTTACGGGTGGCATACACGGGGCCCATGCCCATGATCTCCGGCGGGCAGCCGGCCACCGCAACAGCTCGTATCCGAGCGAGTACGGGCAGGTGATACTGGTCCGCAAAGGTTCGGGTGCAGACCAGGACGGCAGCGCTGCCATCGGTCAGCGGGGAAGAGGTGGCCGCAGTGACCGATCCTTCGAAAGCCGGCGGCAGTCCGGCCAGGGTCTCCAGGTTGGTTCCAGGCCTGATGCAACCATCTTCCCGGACCTCGCCATCAGGCGTTGTCAGGGGGACGATTTCGTCCGCCAGGCGCCCCCCGTCACGGGCGGCAGCCGCTCTGGCATGGGAGTCAACGGCCATCTGCTCTTGTTCCAGCCGGCTGACGCCATAGCGGCGGGCCACCTCCTCAGCAGTGAAGCCCATGGGCATATAGGCCTGTGGGTAGTGCTCCATAAGCTCAGGATTGGGGCAGTTGCTGAAGCCCCCCATGGGTACCCGGGTCATGGATTCGACGCCGGCGCAGAGGAAGGCGTTACCAGCGCCCAGCATCAGCTGGCCGGCCGCATAGTGAATAGCGGCCATGGAAGAGCCACAGAACCGGTTGATGGTGGCGGCTCCCGGAGTCTCCGGAAAACCGGCCCGGAAACTGGCAATGCGGGCAAGGTTGTTGCCCTGTTCGCCCTCGGGGTAGGCGCAGCCCAGAATGACGTCTTCCAGTAATGAGGGACTGAGATCCAGCCGGCTGACCAGGCCGCCCATGACCTGGGCGGCCATGTCATCCGGGCGCAGGTTGACGAGCTGGCCTTTGCGGGCGAAATGAAAAGGCGACCGGGCGTAGCCGGCTATTACGATGTTGGTCATTCTGGTGCTCCTGGCGTTCCATCAATGGTTAAATTACAACCATCATATTATAGTCGTAATATAACGGACGCAAATCCTTTTTGATCAGGCAATGGGGCAGGTTCCACGGTTATTAGTGCAGCGTTCCTGTTGGTGTCTAAAAAAGAAGTACAGGCGCAGGCATGCTGGGCATACTGCGGTCCAGGGACTGGCCGCCTATATCCTTGAGCACCAGTGCGGGCAGGTCACCAATCCGGGTCAGCTCATGGGCTTGGGTCAGGTAGCTGCCTTTCGCGACCCGCAGGATGCCATACTCATGCACAAAAATGGCATTTCGTGTCACCGGGGTTGAACTCCCGTTAATCGGTGCAATAGTTAAGAGAGATTTCCCCGAAGCCATCTTTCCGGGCAGACTTCCGACCAGAATAGACAAGAAATCGGTGGCCGGGGCCCGGCCAGATTACGCCTTCACGCATTTGACGATCGGAAAAGGAGGCAACACATGTCGAATGACGGTATCAGCAACGACAGTTACAACACCCTCTCCACCCTGGATGTGGACGGCAAAACCTACCACTATTACAGCCTTCCCAAGGCGCAGGAGGCACTGGGCGACCTGGGCAAGATGCCTTTTTCCCTCAAGGTGCTGACGGAAAACCTGCTGCGCTTCGAGGATGGCGTAACGGTAGAGAAAAAACACCTGGAGGCCATGGTGCAGTGGCTCAAGGATCGCCGTTCCGACACCGAGATCCAGTTCCGCCCGGCGCGGGTGCTGATGCAGGACTTTACCGGTGTGCCCGGGGTGGTGGACCTGGCGGCCATGCGTGAAGCAGTCAAGAAGGCTGGCAAGGACCCGGCACTGATCAACCCCCTGTCGCCGGTGGACCTTGTGATAGACCACTCGGTGATGGTGGACAAGTTTGGTGACGCGTCGGCCTTCAAGGACAACGTGACTATCGAGATGGAGCGTAATCAGGAACGTTATGAGTTCCTGCGCTGGGGCCAGCAGGCCTTTGACAACTTCCGTGTGGTGCCGCCGGGTACCGGTATCTGCCACCAGGTCAACCTGGAATACCTGGGCAAGACCGTGTGGCACAAAGAACAGGGGGGCAAGACCTTTGCCTATCCGGATACCCTGGTAGGCACCGACTCTCACACCACCATGATTAACGGCCTGGGCATCCTCGGCTGGGGTGTGGGTGGTATCGAGGCGGAAGCCGCCATGCTGGGCCAGCCGGTATCCATGCTGATTCCCGAAGTGGTGGGTTTCAAGATCACCGGTAAGCTCCGTGAAGGCATCACTGCCACCGACCTGGTACTGACGGTCACTGAAATGCTTCGCAAGAAGGGCGTGGTGGGCAAGTTCGTGGAATTCTACGGCGACGGCCTCAAGGACATGCCGGTAGCCGACCGCGCCACCATTGCCAACATGGCACCGGAATATGGTGCCACCTGCGGGTTCTTCCCGGTGGACGAGCAGACCCTGACCTACATGAAGCTGACGGGGCGCGATGACCATCAGCTGGAACTGGTGAAGGCCTACGCCAAGGCCCAGGGTCTGTGGCGGGAGCCGGGCCACGAGCCGGTATACAGCGACACCCTGGAGCTGGACATGGGCGACGTGGTCGCCAGCCTGGCCGGTCCCAAGCGGCCCCAGGATCGTGTCCCACTGACCAAGATGAAGTCGGCCTTCGAGCTAGTCATGGAAACCGCCGAGGGTCCGAATCAGCTTCGCGAGGAGAAATGGGAGTCTGAAGGTGGCCAGACCGCCGTGGGCGTTGAGGACAGCTACGAGCACCATGCGAGCCAGCCCCTGAACCTGGACGGCGAGGAATCCCGCCTGGATCCGGGTGCGGTGGTGATTGCGGCCATTACCTCCTGTACCAATACCTCCAACCCCAGCGTGATGATGGCTGCCGGCTTGATTGCGCAAAAGGCAGTGGAAAAAGGCCTGAGCACCAAGCCGTGGGTGAAGACTTCGCTGGCACCGGGCTCCAAGGTAGTTACTGACTACCTGAAGGTTGGTGGTTTCCAGGATGACCTGGACAAGCTGGGCTTCAACCTGGTGGGTTATGGTTGCACCACCTGTATCGGCAACTCCGGCCCGTTGCCGGAGGCAGTGGAAAAGGCCATTACCGACGGTGACCTGACCGTGGCTTCGGTACTCTCGGGCAACCGGAACTTTGAGGGCCGGGTGCACCCACTTGTACGGACCAACTGGCTGGCGTCACCCCCGCTGGTGGTTGCCTATGCCCTGGCGGGTAATGTGCGCGTGGACCTTACCAAGGACCCGCTTGGTACCGACAAGGACGGTAACCCGGTTTACCTGAAGGACCTCTGGCCCAGCCAGCAGGAAATTGCCGAGGCGGTAGAAAAAGTGAAGACCGACATGTTCCGCAAGGAGTACGCGGAAGTGTTCGACGGAGACCAAACCTGGCAGTCCATCAAGGTGCCGGAGAGCAAGGTGTACGAGTGGTCGGACAACTCCACCTACATCCAGCACCCGCCTTTCTTTGAAGGTCTCGGACCGGAGCCGGATGCCATCGAGGATATCCGCGATGCCAACATCCTGGCGTTGCTGGGTGACTCGGTGACCACCGACCATATTTCACCCGCAGGCTCCTTCAAGGCCGATACACCGGCCGGGAAATACCTGCAGGAGCACGGGGTGGAGCCGAAAGACTTCAACTCCTACGGTTCCCGTCGTGGCAACCACGAAGTGATGATGCGGGGTACCTTTGCCAACGTCCGTATCCGTAACGAGATGCTCGATGGCGTGGAAGGTGGATTCACCAAGTTCGTGCCCACCGGGGAACAGATGGCCATCTACGATGCTGCCATGAAATACCAGGAGCAGGGCACGCCACTGGTGGTTATTGCCGGCAAGGAGTACGGCACCGGTTCCAGCCGTGACTGGGCTGCCAAGGGTACCCGTCTGCTGGGGGTCAAGGCCGTGGTGGCTGAGTCCTACGAGCGCATCCACCGCTCCAACCTGATCGGTATGGGGGTAATGCCCCTGCAGTTCCCGGAGGGTGTGGATCGCAAGAGCCTGAAGCTGACCGGTGAGGAGACCATCAGCATCGAAGGCCTGTCCGGCGATATCCAGCCGGGCCAGAGCCTGAAGATGACGGTCACCTACAAGGATGGCTCAACCGATACCTGTGATCTCAAGTCCCGCATTGATACGGCTAACGAGGCGGTGTATTTCCGCCATGGTGGCATTCTCCACTATGTGGTGCGGGAGATGATCAAGCAGGCATCGTAGGTTCTGTCAGTAATGTTGCTTTAACTCTCCAGGCTGGCGGCGTACTTGCCGCCGGCCGCCTTTCATGCGAGGCTCTCGGCTGAACACGCTGTTGTTTCCGAGGATAAGCATGACATCCCCCCGATCCCGCAACGAAATCAGGGCTTCCCTGAACCTGGAAACCTCCCGTATAGGCTGGCGCGAACTGCAGACCTACTATGCGCGTGGCCATGTTGTACGTGTGTCGCCGGAACTGGATCTGCTGGATGTGGCAGCGGAGCTGACGGCGGACAACAAGGCCCAGTTCCAGCACTGGATGAGCCAGGACCAGGTGGGCGACGTCAGTCCCGACCTGGCCCGTACCTGGTATGACCGGGAAGCTGAACTCTGGGCGGTGGTCGTGGCACCGTGGGTGCTGGTCCAGGACCGGCACGACAGGAAATTGCACTGAGCATGCCATGAAGCTGCACTACTTCCACGGTCGCTCGCCCCTGCACTCGCTGGTGCTCTGGCAGGGCAAGCGCCGCCTCGAGCTCCACATCAAGAAGGTGTCTGGTGGCATCTGGTCCGTGCTGGTTCTGGCAGGCGGGCCGGATGGCCAGCCCGACGTCACTCGTTGTCGGGGGCCCTACCCTGATCGTGAGAAAGCCGAAGCGGCGCTGCGACAACTTGCCGGCAATCTGCTGGAGCAGGGGTACAGTCCCAGCCGTGATGAGCCGGTTCAGTGGACCGTCTGCGCCCAGCGCCTGGCCAGGGACCTGCGCCAGCAGGCCGAAGCAAATCAGGGCCACTACCGGTTCGATCCGGAACAGCCCGAACCTACGCTCTGACCCTGAACCCTTCCGTTTACCCGATAAGAGACTGCCATGCTGGCCGGTGCCCTGCTGATCCTTCTGCCATTATTTCTTGGCTTCGCCGTTCCACTGAATAACCGTACCGTGATGACAGCGGTTCACCACAGTGTGGATGGACTGGTGTATTTTATCCTGGCCCTGCTGGGTGTTGGCTTCGGCCAGATGGAAGGGCTGGGCCTGCAATTGGCGGCCATGGCGGCACAGGTGGGTGTGCTGGTGACCGGGCTGTTGGTGTTGAACCTTGCAGGTCTGTGGCTATGGCACCGTTGGCAACCCATGCACGTCGAAACCGGCACCGCCAGCGGTGCGACCAGTTACCGGCGCCTTTTCCTCGCTGCGGCGAAGCCGCTGGCGGCTGTGATGGCAGGCTTGCTGGCAGGCTGGTTCCTGCTGCCGGCCCTTGACTGGGTCGAAGACCTTGCCACCTGGGCCCTTATGTTGCTGCTGTTCCTGATCGGCCTTCAGCTCCGTAACGCTGGCCTCTCCCTTCGGCGCCTGCTGCTGAACCGGCAGGGTCTTGGCATTGCGGTATCCCTCTCAGTCAGTTCGCTGCTGGCGGGGGTACTGCTCTCCCCGGCGTTGCAGGTGCCTATGTTCCAGTCCCTGGCCCTGGCGGCCGGGTTTGGCTGGTATTCGCTGTCTGGTATTGTGATCGGTGACGCGCTCGGGCCCGCCTGGGGTGGGGTGGCCTTCCTCAATGACGTCATCCGGGAGATCATCGCCCTGGCACTTATCCCGGTGATCATCGGGCGGCGACCCGCTATGGCAATCGGTTATGGCGGGGCTACTGCGATGGATTTTACGCTGCCGGTCATTCGCAGCAGTGGTGGTCTCGACTGTGTGCCGGTGGCCATTGCGTCCGGATTTATTCTGTCGTTCCTGTCGCCGGTGCTGATGGCGTTGTTCCTGTCTCTGATATAAACGACGATCCATCATGGGGCGGTTCGGCTTGCCTTTCTGTGGTCGACGGGTACATGATCTGCGCTGGTCCGGGACTGCCTGGAACCCGTTCGGGAAGGGATAATCGCCCTGAAACAGGAAAACGGAAATTGTGTGATGGCGTCACAAACCTTGCTGGCCGCTCAGCCCATCTATAACCGCGACAGTGAAATGGAAGCTGTGGAGCTGCTCTACCGAAATGACCTCGGCCAGAGTGCGCTTGCGGTGGGTGAGCAGCAGGCGACCAGTGAATTGCTCTTCAACTACTGCACCGGCATCACCAACCATACAACCCATTACGGCACGCGCGCCTACATCAACGTGTCCGCCGACCTGTTGCTTTCCGGTATTGTACTGCCGGTGGACCCCGACAGGGTTATGGTTGAACTGGTGGAGCGCATTGACCCTACGCCCGAACTGGTGGCGGCGGTGCGTCAATGGTTTGACGCCGGGTTCCGCTTTGCGCTGGATGACTTCGCCTTCGATGAAGACTGGGCGCCGCTGCTGGAAATGGCAGATGTCATCAAGGTGGACGTTTCCCAATTCACTCCGGAAGCCGTGGCGGAACACAAGCATCGGCTGGCCCATCTGCCGGTTCGCTGGCTGGCGGAAAGGGTTGAAGACCAGGAAACCCGTGACCGGTACCTGGCCATGGGGTTTGATCTGTTCCAGGGTTACTTCCTTGCCCGCCCGAAGCTTATCTCGGGACAGAAAATGACCGCTTCTGGTATCCAGTTGACCCGGTTACTGGCATTGCTCTATCAGCCAGATCCGGATATTGGTGAACTCACCCGTGTATTGTCCCAGGATCCCGACCTTTCCCTGAATCTCGTCCGCATCGTTAACAGTCCGCTTTACCGCGGTTCGGGCAAGATTTCATCGGTGAGGGAAGTGGTTATCCGGCTAGGGCTGACCAACCTGCGTCACTGGGTGTCGATGCTCAGTGCCATGCGGACGGTCAACAAGGAACAGGCCCGGCTGGTACTGATACGGGCCCACGTCTGTGAATCCCTCGCAGAGCGGGTGAGGGTCAACGCCCCTGACCGGGAGGAGGCTTTCCTTACCGGGCTACTGTCCGGCGCGGAGATCATGCTGGGGGTGCCCGCCGATGAGTTTATTGACACCATTGACCTGCACAACGACATCCGCAAGGCCATTCTGCACCGCAAGGGCAGCCTGGGGCGGGTGCTGCGCCTGGCGATCACCCTGGAACACGCCGTGGCCATGGGCACCGACCTGGACAAGTGGGACACGCGCCTGCTCAGGATCTATGATCAGTCCGCCAGCCGGGTTCAGCGGCTTATCCGTGAACTCCATGCCCCTGCGTAAGCGAATATACGATCCCGACATCCAGATTTCCTGATTCTGCGTAAAACGCGTACAGATTATTAAAAGTTCGTTATATCAATATAGCGAGCTCGCGTGATTTACAGGCAGGTAAGGTCCTTGGTATCCAGAATTCTCCCCGGCGGGCAGCGATGGCTGTTGGCTACTGCGTTTCTCGTAATCCTGTTGGCGGTTCTGGCAATCTTGCCGGTCTTGCCTTCCCTGCTTTCCGGCAGCGGGTATTACGGTTTGCGGGTGGATTTGCCCGCCCCATCCCTCGTGGAGCCCGGTCAGGGAGCTCAGGTGCCTCCCCCGGAGGGCCTTGCCCTGGTGTTCTTTGGTTACCAGAGCTGCGGTACGGTGTGCCCGGTACAACTGACCAACCTCCTCACCCTGCAGCGCAGGCTGGCGAATGCGCCGGTCCACTTTGTGTTCGTGACCCTCGACCCGGAGCGGGACAGCCAGCAAAGGCTGGACCAGTTGATGGCGTCGCTGGGGCCGATGTTTGTGGCAGTCCGGCCGGAGTCAGGTGCGGCTGCGCGGCAGCTGGCCAGCGGTTATAACGACTATGCCCACAGGGTGGGCGGTGGTGAGGCCTACGAGCTGGACCATTCTGCCCACCTGCATGTTGTATCCAGCCGGGGGCGACGGGAATTGCTCTATACCACCCCCGACCTTGACCTTGATCGGGTTATTGACGACCTGACTCGTATACTCTCTGAGCAGCCTGCGAAGTCGCTGGCTGCCCACACGACGCCTGCACTGGAGTTGGCAAGCCAATGATGTCTGATACCCAATTTACCCGCCGGGACGCCCTCAGCAGTGACCGGCAAATGTTGTGGATACTGCTGGCCCATGTGCCTGTGGTCGGATTGTTGGTTCCCGTCGGTTATGGAACCCACGTGTTCGCTATCGTTGCTTCGGTGCTCGTTGGCCTGGTGGTGTCTGCCGCCTACGCATCAATCCGGGGTACCCGTGGCTTTTCGGTAGTGGCTGCCACGGCGCTGGTGGTGTTCTCGGCCATCATGATCCAGGCACAGATGGGCCGGATCGAAATGCACTTCCATATCTTCAGTGCCCTCGCCCTGGTGATGGTCTATCGGGACTGGCTGCCAATCCTTGTGGCAGCTGGCGTGATTGCTGTGCACCACTTGCTGCTCACGGCGCTGCAGCTGTCCGGTGTCAGTCTCGGCGGCATGCCGCTGATGATCTTCAACTACGGTTGCAGCTGGTCCATCGCCTTCCTGCACGCGGCATTCGTGGTCTTCGAAGCCGGAATCCTGGTGTTCTTTGCCCTGCGGCTGGGTCGCGAGCGGCAGGTGACCCACAGCATCATGGAACTGGTGGAACAATTCCGTCAGGACGGGGATCTGAGCGGGCGCCTGGATGAAAGCGCCGACGACACCGCCCGGGCCTTCAACAGCATGCTTGACCAGTTCTCGGGCCTCATCCGCGAAGTGAGCTCGCTATCGGCCCAGCTATCCAGCACGGCTGGCGCCCTGGATACCATGAGTGACCGCACAACCGCCATCCTTGGCGATCAGAATGACCGTCTCGGCCAGGCCGCCAGTGCCACCGAAGAGATGACAGCGACCGTTCATGATGTGGCCCGCAATACCCAGCAGGCCTCCGAGGCCTCTGCCGAGGCCTCCCGTTCAGCGAACGCCGGCACCAAGCGGGTGGGTGAGGCAGTTGCGCTGACTGATGCGACAGACCAGGCCCTGCAGTCCTCTGCCGAGGCAGTCAAAAGCCTGGTGGGTAATGTGGACAGTATTGGCCAGGTCGTCGGTGCCATTAATGACATTTCCGAGCAGACCAACCTGCTGGCGCTGAATGCCGCCATCGAGGCTGCCCGTGCCGGTGACCAGGGGCGTGGTTTCGCCGTGGTTGCCGATGAGGTGCGCAACCTGTCCCGACGCACCCAGGAATTCACCAGGGAGATCGGGGCCACGATCGATACCCTGTCTGCCGGTGCGGAGCAAGCCCTGGCCGCACTGGAAATGGGGCAGACCCGATCCCGGGAGACATCTCTTGCCATCCGGGCGACCGGAGAAGCCATCGACGCCATTCGCCAGGCCGTTACCCAGGTCACCGACCTGAGCATGCAGATCGCCTCGGCGACCGAGCAGCAGGCGGCTGCTTCAGTGCATATCAATGAGAGTGTGCAGGGAGTGGCCAGCCAGAACCAGGATGTGGTGGGGCAGGCCCAGGATGTGCGCAGGCTCGCTGCTGAGCTGGACCAGCTTGCGACCGGCATCAACCGTCTGATCGAGGGCTACCGGGCCTGAGCGCGGAATGATGGCTGGCACACGGTTTGAATGGGCTGGAGATGGTTTATATGGTAGTTTCCTGATAAAGATGATGCTCAACGGCCAATCGCCCGATACCTGGTAGCCTGACCCATGAACGTACTGATACTTGACGCGGATGTTCCCATGGCGGAACTGATGGAAACCCTCGTTTCCGGCCTGTTTTCCCGGGCCCGCGTTCACAGTTATCGTACCCTTGCCGAGGCCCGGGCCGATCTGGAGGAATTGCGTCCGGAGCTGGTGGTGTGTGATTGGGACTTGCCGGATGGTCGCGGCCTGGACCTGGTGCGGGCCGTCCGCCGCCTGGACCGGGAGGTGCCGGTGCTGATGGTGTCTGAGAAGGTGGACCGGGAGCGGGTACTGGCCGCCGGCCGGCTGCATATCCAGGGTTTTGTGCCGAAACCTTTTACGGCTACCGCGATGCAGGAGCGCCTCAAGACCTTGCTACCCACCGGGCAGCCCGGTGGTCCGGAAACGAGCTTTGAGGTCATGCTGCGCCGGGCCCGGGATACCCAGGCCTATCTGCCGGCGGAGCTGGATCCGGCCAGCGTCATGGCCCTGGTGGAGCGGGCCGGGGAACTGTCAGTGGGGGACCTTTCCGAGGCCTGGAAGGGCCAGCCTGCGGTAACCGCCCGTTTGCTGGACGTGGCGAACACCAGCGCCCTGCGCCGCTCAGGCGAGCCCTGTAGCAGCCTGCGGGAGGCTATTCGCATGTTGGGGATACGTATGAGCCTTAACCATGCGCTGGCGCTGGCCCTGGATATTTCCCACCGCCTGTCTGACCCTGCCCTGAAAAGCCTTGCCGAGGAGCAGGTCGCGAAAAGCTCGGAACTGGCAGAGCTGGCCAGCGGTATGGCCCGCAAGGTGGGAGTGGATGCCTCCCTGTGTTACACCGCCGGGCTGCTGCACCGGATTGGTGAGTTGGCGGTCATCAGTACCGCCCAACAGTTTATTGCCTCGGACGGCGCCCTCGATGACGACGATGTGGAGCGGGCCTTATACGAGTGGAGTGGTACATTGGGTAATGTGCTCAAGGTAGCCTGGCGGCTGCCGCTGCCGTTGCGCAACCTGATTGGTGCGGCCTATATGCTGCCCCGCGGCAGTGGCGAGCGGGACAAGGCGGTCATGCGGGCCGCGTGGCTGATGTGCAACTACATGCAGGAAAGTGACGAGTGTGATCGCCTGCTGGGGCGGCTTGGGCTGGATGTGGCCAGCGCGCGGGCGCCGGCCTGAGACAGGGGTTCGCCGGCGTAGCCTTTTGCCTCAGTGGGCTCCATCATCCGGGAAAAAGGTGCGCATACTGGCCTGCCAGGTGGCACTCAGCACCTGTTCCAGCGGAAGCTCCTTGACCTCGGCAATCTTCTCCGCCACGAAGGGCAGGTAGAAAGGCGCGTTCTCCCGGCCCCGGTAAGGCACTGGCGTAAGGAACGGCGAGTCGGTTTCCAGCAGGATTTGCTCGACAGGGGTCATGCGTACTATGTCTCGTACGTTTTCCGCCTTGTTAAACGTAGTTATGCCGTTGAAACCCAGACACCAGCCCTGGTCCAGTGCATAACGGGCCAGCCCAGGGCCGGATGTAAAGCTGTGGATGACGCCCCTGCGTTCCAGGGTGTCTTCGAATTCTGACAGGATCGCGATGGTGTCCTCGTCGGCTTCGCGACTGTGAATGACCACGGGCTTGCCCAGGTCAGCTGCAATCTGCAGCTGGCGCCGGAACACCTGACGCTGGACCTCCCGGTCAGCGTTATCGTAGAAATAGTCCAGCCCGATTTCACCCACGGCGACGATCTTGTCATCGGTCGCGTGTTCGCGGATTTCCGCCTCACAGGCATCCGAGTAGGCTTCCGCCTCATGGGGATGAACGCCCTGGGTGCCGTACAGCCAGGGATGCAACTGGCTGAGTGCCCGCACCTGTGCCAGGTTATCCGGGGAAACGGCGATGGTAATCACCCGCTCGATGTTGACACTACGCACCTTCTCAAGGGTCTCCTCCAGGGGACGGTCCTTGAGGTAATCCAGATGGCAGTGGGTTTCGATCAATGGCTGATCGAAAACCGGTATTTCTCGTCTCTTGCGACTCATAACTGCTAACCTGATCGTAAATAACGCAAGTTTATCATCAACCCGCGCGCCGCTTATATGTCGGTCCGGGTAATCACTGGTATAGGGGTGATCAATAACCCCGCCGCTGCGAGATTCTGCCCTGCATGTTTTCCACACCTTTCAACGAAACCTGGCTGTACGATCCCCGAAAACCCTCACTCCACGACTATCCCTCCGACATAGAGGATGACGGCGTACCGGCACTGCAGCCGAGTCTTGAGCTGATTGGTGAGCACCAGCGCCGGCTCTGGGCTAATGGTGAAAAAGCCTGCCTGATGGTGTTTCACGGGCTCGATGCCAGCGGCAAGGATAGCCTGGTACGCACCCTGGCCACCTATATGGATCCGGCGGGTTTCCATGCCTGGTCCTTCGGGCGGCCTAATGGTATCGAGGCAAAGCATGACTTTCTCTGGCGGGTCGTGCCCTATCTGCCCGCCCTTGGCGAGTTGGTGGCCTTCAACCGCAGTCACCATGAGGCGGTAATGGCAGAGCGGCTCTGGCCGGTGCGGGATGAAAGTCATTACAACTGGCAGGCCCGCTACAGTGCCATTCGTGCCTTCGAGCAGCACCTGGTGCAGGAAGGCACGACCGTACTGAAGGTCTGGCTGCACTTGTCAGAAGAAGAACACCGGCAGCGACTGATCAAGCGGCTGGACAAACCCCGCAAGCGCTGGAAGTTTGACCACTCGGATATTGAGGCCTGGAAACGGCGGCAGGAATACCTCGGTGTGGTGGAGGAGGCCATTGCCGCCACCCATACGCCGGAGGCACCCTGGTTGATTCTGCCGGGGGACCGCAAGCCGGTAGCCCGCGCATTGATGGCCAGAATCCTTGCGGAACAGCTGGAGGCCCTGGCGCCGGAGTACCCACAGGAAGACGACGAAGTACTTGAACAGTATCGGGAACTGCTTCGTAAGGATAGTTAACAGAGCAACGCGCTATCCTGCTACCAGGGTCCGCGCACAACCGGATGCAACAACACCATGATTGGATTTATCCAGAAAGTTCTGGTGGATATCATCCGCACGGAAGGCGGTGAAGAGGCCCTGGTGGCCATCGGCAGGAAAGCGGGCCTGGATGAAGTGCCCGACTACCGTATTGACCGGGATTACCCGGACGATGAGTGCCTGCGACTGCTGCAGGCGACGGGCGAGTATTTCGGCCTCGACGAAGACGCGCTTTACCGGCTCTATGCGGATCACTTTATCCGGGAGTCCCGGCAATTGTTCCCCATGTTCTACCAGATGGCGGGCTCGGCGCGGGCGTTCCTGGAGCGCCAGCCCCGTATCCACACAGTGCTGGCTTCAGGCCTGCGCAACGAGGAAAGCCGGGAACGGGTCCGTGACAAGTTCGAGATTGACCAGCAGGGCGATGACCTGCTGGTCACCTATCGCTCTCCCAATCGCCTGTGTGGCTTGTATGAAGCCCTTTTTAACCGGGTGTTGCAGGAGTTTGGCGAGACCGGGTTCATGAAGATCCTCGACTGTCAGAAGCGGGGGGCGGAAGCCTGCCGCTTCTGCCTGAAGGTGGAGGCACCCGGTGAGTGATTCTGAACGGCGGCTGCGGGCCCGGATCAACGAAATTGCCGACCAGCTCTGCCAGGCGATCGACGGTCGCTATGACTTCCACCTGAGTACCGATTCCGAAGACCTGGATGTGCAGAAGCTCTCCGTGCTGTCCAACTTTGTGCTGGAATCGGTGCGCCGTAATATCCGGGAGCTGGAACGCGCCCGGGACCAGCTGGAGGAAAAGGTACAGGAGCGTACAAGGCGGCTGGACCTGATTATCCAGGGCGCCAACGATGGTGTCTGGGAGTGGGATTTCGAAGAAGACCAACTGCAGGTCTCTGACCGTTGGCTGGCGATGTCGGGATGCCAGGAACTGGGGCACCGATTCAGGCCTTCAGAATGGGTCATGCGCATGCACCCGCAGGACCGGGGTCCGTTCAGCGAGGCCATGCTCAACCACGCGAATGGGCTGAGCGAGCGGTTCTCCTGTGAATTTCGGCTGCAGGATGGCCGTGGTGGCTACCGCTGGATGGTCGCCCGCGGCATTTGTGAGATGGATCCGGTGACCGGTTCCCCCCGCAGAATGTCTGGCACCCAGGCCGACATGACCGAACAGAAGTTCGTCGACAGCACCACGCGCCTGCCCAACGCTGAGTACCTGGACCTTGTGCTGCAGCAACGGTTAGCAGAAGGGAGCGGTCAGGTCGGACTGCTGGTGGTGGTGTTCTCCAATCTGGCCCTGGTTCGCGACTCGCTGACGCCGGCGGAGGAGCGGGCCTTGGTGCGGGAGGTACGCCAGCGCCTGCACCGCTGCCTGAGGCCCGGGGAACTGGTCGCACTGCTGGCGGATAACACCCCCGCTGTGCTGGTCCACGATGCGGATGAGGACGGGCTTCGCACCCGTGCCCGGGAATTGATGCAGCAGTTCGACGAGTCCCTGTTGCTGAATGAACGCCGGGTCTGGCTGTCCCTGGTGGTCGGGGCTATACCGGGTGAGGACGGCCGGTTCATTGGCTCAGCCGACATGCTGCAGGCCACACGCACCATGCTGCGGCGGGTCCGTAATGCGGCCACCGGCAGTTTCCTCGTCTACCAGGACGAGATGCGCCAGCGTAACCGGGAACGCCTGGATGCGGAGCAGAGCCTGCGCAGTGCCTTACGCCATGACTGGGTAGAGCCCTTTCTGCAGCCCCTGGTCAACTTGCAGACAGGTGAAGTGGACGCCTTCGAGGCACTCTGTCGGATTCGTCACCCGGACCTGGGGCTGATCTCCCCGGGCCTGTTTATTCCGGTAGCAGAGGAAACCGGACTGATCGGCGCGCTGTCCGACGCCATGCTGATCAAGACCCTGCCACTGATGAACGACCCGTTGCTGACCCAGGTCTATGGCGAACACTTTTCGGTGAGCCTCAACCTGTCCCCGGCGCAACTGCATGATCCTGCCATGGCGGACCACCTGATCCGGGAACTGCACAGGGCGGGCGTGGATCCTCGCCGGCTCAAGGTGGAAATCACCGAAACCGCGGTGATGGCCGATGCCAGTATCGCCATGGTGGTGATGAAAGAGCTGCGGCGGGCGGGTATCAGCGTGGCACTGGACGACTTCGGCGCCGGTTATTCATCCCTGGGCTATCTGCGTCAGTTGCCCCTGGACCAGCTCAAGATTGACCGGTCGCTGGTGTCCGGTATTGATTCAGACAGCGAGAAACGGGCGATCATGGAGATGATCCTGACCCTGTGCGAGCGACTCTCGCTCTCTGTGGTGGTGGAAGGCATCGAGAATGAGAGGGAGTTGAGCTGCCTGGTGGGCATGGGCGCTCATATCGGGCAGGGTTTCCTGTTCAGCCGTCCGCTACCCCGGGATGAGCTGGTTGCGCAGGTTCCCCGCCGCGGCATCCTTGCCCTGGCAGGGGGTCAATAACAGGAAGGCCCGGCCGGTAAGCGTCAGCGTCCGGCCAGGGCCGGCTGTCGGCGCTGGGCCGCCCAGGCCAGCGCCAACGCGGGAATGATCAGGACGGCGCTGATCATTGACAGCTGCAGGTTGGTCAGCGGTACCGGGCCACCTCCGGGGATAGCCAGCAACAGCCCGCCGATGATCAGTGCTGCCCGAATAGGCCACTGCATCATGCGGCTGGCGGCGAGGTTACCCACCCCGAGAATCCAGCCCTGCATGGAGCCGGCAATCAATACCACACCGGCCAGCGCCTGCAGGATGACCACCAGGATTTCGTTCCAGCTGCCCTGGAAGATCAGCGCCGGATTCAGTACGAACAGGAACGGAATAAAGTAGATCACGCTGCCCAGCCGCATGGCCTGCAGGCCGGTTTCCATTGCCCGTGAGCCCGCCACGGTTGCGGCGGCAAAGGCGCCCAGGGCGACCGGTGGGGTGATAAAGCTGAGCATGCCCCAGTACAGGATGAACAGGTGCACAGCCAGCGGATCCATGCCGCCGCCGTTGATCAGGGCCGGCGCCAGCGCCACGGCCAGGAAGATATAGGCAGCGGTTACGGTCATCCCAATGCCAAGGATGAAGCTGGTTACAGCCCCCATCATCAGCAGCACCAGGGTGTTGCCCCCCGCCAGGTAGATCAGGTCATTGGCAATGGTGCCGGATAGGCCAGTGACGGACAGTGCGCCTACCAGCAGACCCACACCGGCCAGGATGGCAATCAGCTCGGCAAACAGCTTGCCTGCTCCGCCGAAGAATTCCTTCAGGTCCTGCCAGCCCCAGCGCTGGTAGGGCAGCACCTGGTTGATGACCAGCAGCAGGGCAGTTGCGTAGAAGGGGGCCGTTGCCTCACGGCGCAGGAAGAACAGCATCCAGATCAACAGCACAAACACGAAGATAAAGTACCAGCCTTCCTTCAGGGTCTGACGCAGAGACGGCAGTTCGGCCGCCGGCAGCCCCTTGAGGTCGTGGCGCGCAGCGTAGGCGTCAATCTGGATAAACAGGCCCAGGAAATAGAGCACCGATGGCACCACGGCAGCCAGGGCGATGGTGCCATAGGGAATGTTCAGGAACGCAGCCATGATAAAGGCCGTGGCACCCATGACCGGTGGCATCAGTACGCCCCCGGTGGATGCGCAGGCCTCCACACCGGCGGCGTAGGATTTTCCGAAGCCAACCCGGCGCATGGCGGGGATGGATAGCACACCGGTGGTCATCACATTGGTGATCACGCTGCCGCTCATGGAGCCCATCAGGCCACTGGAGAATACGGCCACCTTGGCCGGACCGCCCCGCACATGGCCCAGGAGGGCAAAGGCGAGGTTGATAAAGAACTTGCCGCCGCCGGTTTTCTGCAGGGCGACGCCAAACAGCAGGAAGCCGATCACCAGGTTGGCAAAGGCCTGCAGGGGAATCCCCATGATGCCTTCACGGCTCATGGCCAGGTAGATAGCCGTCTGGTCCGGTGTTGAGGGGAAGCCCTGGATCGGCCCGGGTACCTTATCGGCAAAGATGGGGTAGATGCTCGCCAGCCCGACGATCACCGCAATGGGCAGCCCGCCGGCGCGGCGGATGGCCTCCACCACAATCACCCAGAACAGGAAGCTCATGGTGACCGCGTAGTCCGGCGCCGCATACTCCCAGCCCCGGTCAAGGATCTGCTCGGCGTTATAGACAAAGAATCCGCAAATACCTGCAGCGGCGAGGAACAGCAGGATATCGTACCAGGGCACCTTGTGGCGGCTGGCAAAGCGGTTCATGGGCCAGAGCACGAACACCAGTGGCAGCATCAGCGCCACCACCATATAGAAAAACTGGCTCTCGACCTGGGTCACCAGGTTGATGAGCTGGAGGTTGAACAGGTAATCGATGGTAAACAGGGTCAGGGCCAGGGTGGCCAGGCGTGGCAGCCAGGGCCAGAGGCCTGGCAGGTCACGAACACCGGAAATATTCTCCGGTTTTTTCTCATCGATGGGCGATTGCGTCATGGTGCTGGAAACCCGGTATTACGGATGAACGCAGCGGTGGCCGAGACCACCGCTGCGGGTTCGGGGTTCGGCTTAACGGAATACCGGGTTCATGCCGGCTTCTTCCAGGGCTGCGGCCCGGGCTTCCATCCAGCCTGCCTTGAATTCGTCCTCATCCGAGGGCGTATCGCCGGCGGTGTACTCATCCCAGGTATCCAGCAGGATCTGCTGACGCTTGACCAGCATGTCCTGGTGGGCCTGCATTTCGTCGGTCCAGTGTCCGATTTCCTTGTAGTACTCCACAACGGCATTGTGGAACGGAACCACCCACTGCATGTTCTGGTTCTCCAGGGCATAGCCGGCGTTGCCCGGGGCGGCATCCTTGTACTTGTCATAGTCCTCGGTAAAGACCTTCACCAGGCTCTTGACCAGTGTGTCATCCGTATCGGCGTTGGCGACCACGATGGGATACGGGTAGCTGGAACCAATCCAGGGATCATCCTTGCTGATGCCGGCGCCGGAGGTCACCTTGTGGGGCTGGAAGTAAGGCGCTACTTCGTTCAGGCGCTGCCAGCCTTCCTTGTCTTCCGGGTCCAGGGTCAGCCAGGTGATCCCGCGGGGGCTGGCCGCCAGTTGCTGGGGTCCGCCCGCCACGGAGACCGTAAACGCGGTGTCGGTCTGGTTGGCGATGATGCCCTCAAAGGCGCGGCCGTAGCCTGGGAACTCCACCCGCTCCACGTCATCCCAGGTCAGGTCACCAAAGGCCAGCATCGCCTCGGTGCCCAGGTTGAGGGCATCGTCGCCCCGGATCCAGGAAATACGCTTGCCCTTGAGGTCATAGGGGGTTTCTACACCGATGTCACCGGCCACGGCAATGCTCAGGCCAAAGCTGGCGATGGAGGTGGTGATCACCCGGATCGGCTGGGGGCCCCAGTTTTCACCCGCAAACATCAGTACACCCTCGGCGCCGTAGTAGGCGGCAATGCCGCAGGCACATACCGGTACCCGGTCGGTTTTCAGGGGGGTCATGCGGGAGACATCGTTCTCCCCGGGCAGGATGCGCAGGGATACCCCGTATTCATTCTGCAGCAGGTTACCGATCGAGACCATCTGGGCGTAACCGGCGGAACTGGTGCCATAGGCGGTCATGCCCAGGGTGTTGGGCAGGTCAACACCTTCGGCGCTGAGTGCGGCCACGGGAGCGGAGGCGAGTGCAAGGGCCATGACGGACCTTTTCAGGTTGAACATCGCGTTGTCCTCTTGTCTTTGTTGTATTTGTGGTTGCAGGTTCCGCAGGGCGGAACAAAATTCTGTTTAAGTATAAATACCTTAGTCAGTCATGGTTCAGACTGTCAATTAAAAATAGAACAAGCGCTCGATGTTGTCAGGTCTGGCTTCAGGAAGATTTATCGATCTTGCGGGCAATGTTGCTGCAAAGTGTATGAACGAAGCCGATATCGCGATTCGAAAGCAGGGGCAGCTTTTCGAAAACCCATTGGTACAGTTTGCCGTCGGCAGGGGTATCCATTGCGGGCAGCAGTGATTCCAGGCGTTCCTTGAGCGCACCTAACCGGGCCGCATCGGATTCGTGCATACCTGGCTGGTCAGGGCCTGGTGTCCTGGCCGAAGATAGTTCCCAGGTGTACAGCATGACCGACTGGGCCAGGTTCAGGGACGGGTAACTCACGGCCATGGGAATTCCGGTCAGCAGGTCGCAGCAGGCCAGCTCGTCATTGGACAGCCCCCGGTCTTCCCGTCCGAACACCAGTGCTGCGGTGGCAACGGAATGCCCCTTGTTTGCGATCACCCCGGCCAGCTCGCCGGGCGTGTGCCAGTCCGATCGGCCATGACGGGGCTTGGCGGAGGTGCCGATCAGCAATTCCGCGGAGTTTCGGACTGACTCAAGATCAGGGAAAATGCGCGCGCTATCCAGGATATGGTCGCTGCCGTGGGCCAGCCAGTGGGCCTCGGGCCGGGTGTGCAGGTCCGAGTTGACCAGCCACAGCTGGCTGAACCCCATGGTACACAAGGCACGCGCGGCGGCACCGACGTTTTCGGGCACCTTGGGCTCTACCAGAACAAAGGCCAGTTGCATGACATTACCTCCGCAGCGGAGTTTACACGACACAGACACGGCTGTTTACCAGCGTTGGCGACAGCTCAATGACTGGCTCACCGACCATCGTGGTTTCTGGCAACCCGCGCCCTTTATGGAGCCGCAGCCGGAGTGGGTCGGAAAGAATCCTGACCTGGCCAGTTGGCTTGGGCAGCTTGGCGGGGAGGACTGCGAGCGCTTCGAGAACAGCCCGGGCGAGCTGGCCACCCATGTGCAGCAGTGGCTTCCGGGCGCGGCTGACTATGGACGACTGACTAACGTTACCGACTTGCGGCCCGCTCCGGCCACTGTGGCAGCCGCCACCCTGGCCGAGCGCGATGCCACCGATATGCCCGGGCGCAAGCGGTTACAGGCTGGGACGTTGTGTGCGGCACTGTCGCCCCTGAGGCATCCGGTCCTGGACTGGTGTTGTGGCAAGGGCCACCTTTCCCGGACCCTATTCCGACACAGTGGATTGCCGGTGACCGGGTATGAGTGGAACCCGGCCCTGGTGGAGGATGGAAATCGCCTGGCTCGCCATTTCGGGGATGCGGTGACGATTCGACAGCAGGATGTTCTCCAGCAGGACCTGTGCTGGCCAGACCAGGTCCACGGTACCGCCCTGCATGCCTGCGGGGACCTGCACCGAAAACTGATCCGGGATGGTGCCCGGCAGGGGCAGCCGCGTCTGAGCTTCTCCCCATGTTGCTATCACCTGACCGAACAGGACGACTACCAGCCCCTGTCGGCGAGGGCCGGTAGTGCACATCCCGCCCTGGGCCTGTCCCGTCACGAGCTTCGGCTGGCAGTGCAGGAAACCGTGACAGCACCGTTGCGGGTCAGGGAACAGACCGAACGGGCAAGGCAATGGCGTCTGGGATTCGATGGTTTGCAACGGGCAATACGGGGTGAAGACAGCTATCTGCCGCTGCCGCCGCATCCGTCGCGGCTGCTGCATGAGGGGTTTGAAGCCTTCGCCCGCTGGGCAGCGGCCCGGAAGGTGCTGGCGCTACCGGCACAGGTGGACTGGAGTCACTGGGAAGGTTTTGGCGCAGCGCGTTTAAGGCAGGTTCGACGGTATGAGCTGATTCGCCATCTATTCCGTCGTCCACTGGAGCTCTGGCTTGTGTTCGATTACGCCCTGTATCTTGAAGAGGCAGGTTACCAGGTCCGGGTTGGGGCCTTCTGCGAACGTTCGCTGACCCCCCGCAACCTGCTGGTAGACGCGGTCAGGGGCTGAAACGAAGAAAGGCGCCCGCAGGCGCCTTTCCCGTTTTGTCCGAGGTACCGTCGATCAGCGACGAACCTGCAGACGGGCTTCTACCCGACGGTTGCGGGCACGGCCACCAGAGGTTTCGTTGGTGGCGACCGGCTCGGCTTCACCGTAACCCACCGGCGTCACACGATTGACGTCGATGCCATACATCTCAACCAGGCGATCAGCCACGGCTTCGGCACGACGCTGGGACAGCTGCTGGTTATAGTCAGCAGCGCCCGTGCTGTCGGTGTGACCAGCGATTTCCACGGACACTTCCTGGTCTTCCTTCATGGCATCAGCCACTTCGCGGATATCGTCGTCATACTCAGAGCCGATTTCCGCGCTGTTCACTGGGAAGGTGATGTACAGGGTGATGGTGTCGATAGTGACCACTTCACAGCCGGTTTCATCAACTTCGGTACCACGGGCGGTGCCAGGGCACTCGTCCAGGCGGTCCACTACGCCATCGCCGTCGCTGTCCAGTTCGCAACCATTGCTGTCAACGGCGGCGCCGGCGACGGTATTGGGGCACTGGTCACGGTTATCGGGAACGCCGTCGCCATCGGCATCCGGCTCAGGTGCGGGGGCTGGAGCCGGCTCGGGCTCAGGCTCGCTGGTACCACGGCTGAAGGCCAGGCTGATACCGGCGCTGACCTGGGCGTCGAATGTGCTCTCGTCAATACCGTGGAAGGCGCGTACGTCACCACGCAGGGACACCAGGTCAGTGACGTTGTAACGCAGACCACCGCCCAGGTTGACGCGAGTTTCATCGTGCTCGGTACCGGGTGTGGTTACGGTGCCGCCGTCAAAGTCGGCATGGCCAACACCGGCCGCGAGGTATGGGTTAAGCTTGTCGCTCTGGCTGCCGAAGTAGTACAGGCCGTCTACCCGCATTTCTTCGAAGTCCACATCGCCATTGGTGTATTTGCGGTCCGGCTCAGAGCGGGAGTACACCGCTTCCACAGCCCACTGGGGAAGGAACCGGTATTCCAGGCCGAAACCGTAGGTGGCTTCCTCGTCCAGGTCGCGCTTGTCACCGAAGTACTGGTAACCGGCGAACGGGTTGAGATAGACCGTCTGAATATCGTCGTCGGCGAGTGCCGGGGTACTGATCGCAGCGGCCAGCAAGGCCACTCCGAATGGACGAATTGTTTTCATTGCTGTTCCTCTTTCCATGGCATGTGAAAGCGCCTTAATCCCGGCGCCTGAAACAAGTTAAGTTTCGTAAGCTTGCGAATACAAGGGAAAATTACCGAAGTTTCGGAATCTACGAACCTTCAGGGCTAGTGATTAGCCTACGCTGAAAAATGTGACATGGGTCTCAAAGTATTGATTTTCTGGAGCTTATTTTTCAGGGCTTGCGGTACTCGACCCGTTCGACACAGCCGTTCCTGAAATAAACGTAAGTCAGCTCGTAGAGTGCGCCGTAATACTTGGTCTGGTAGACCCAGGTTTCCTGGGGGGTGGGGTAGACCTCGGAAGTGCGGCCGAAGGCTTGCTGCACCTGCTCTCGCGTCATCCCGGGGACGACCTGGTTGCGGGCCAGGTAGGTGCGCAGGTTGGTGGAGTTAATGAAACGGCAGGTATCCTCCTCAGCGGCTTCGGTCTCTTCTTCCTCGGCAGGAATCGGACCGGGCCTGTCGTCGTAGTCAGGCAGGTTGTCGGCCAGGCTACCGCCGACCCGGGTGTCGCGGACTTCCACCCGCTCGGAGCCAGGGCCGCAGGGCTGGTCGGAGAACTGTACACCGTCAGGACCTTCACATCGGTAAATGCTTGAATCCGCAGAGGTGATGCTGGAGAGGAACGTCATCAGCGCGACCGCCACCACGGCGGTTATGGCGGGCAAAGAGTGAGCGTTGGGGCAACCGGCCATCCAGGTTTCCTTACAGGTTACGCATCTGTCACGGGCCGAAAATACAGGTGCGCGCTCTTCTTGCTGAACGTCAGTGTGCGGCCCTCGTCAAAGCGTACATCAAAGGCGGTATCGGTTTCCGCCATTACCGTACCCGGGCCAAAAATGGCGTGGCTGAGGCGATGGCTGGCCCAGACCGGTGAATTGCCGGTGGTGCGGGCAGCGGACTCCCCCTGGAGGGTGATACCAGCGCGGTCAGCGTAGCGCTGGGCGACGTTGGTCAGGGGCTGGCCTGCCTGGTAGTGATCGGTATCCCGATCGATAGAACCTTCCCGTTGGTCCAGCCAGCGCCCGAACTGTTCGCTCAAGGGGAAACAGAGCTCGTCGACAAACCGGCTTGGTGCCTGATCGGCATCGATGGCCGGTCTTGGCCCCCCAGGCCGGGTGATCAGGTGCAGCTCCCGCCGGGTGCGGGTAACGGCCACGTAGAGCAGGCGCCGTTCACTTTCCATGAAAGCCTTCAGGTCATCCTGCTGCCGGGGGCTGTAGGGCAGGTATTTCTCCTGCAGCCCCGGGATGATTACCCGCGACCATTCCAGGCCCTTGGTTCGGTGGATGGTCGAGAGCAGTACGCCGCCAGCTGGTTTGGCGGTGTCATCCTGCTTTTCCAGGGCCTGACGACGCAGATTCTGAAGATGCGCCAGGGCTTCTGCCGGGGACACGTCCAGTGTTGCCAGGTAATCCCGGAATCCCAGCACGGTATCGATACGCTCGTTGGCCGACTCATGGGTCAGGGCCAGGCTGCGTATGCCCTCAAACAGGTCGGTTTGCTCGGCATACCGTTTCAGCAGGCTGGCCACCGGGCCGGAGTAACCTTCCAGCGCTGTCAGGGCCTCACCCAGGCGGCGGAGCTTTCGGGCGGGCAGGGGCCCGAGAGCCGACTCTTCCAGGCTTTGCAGGCAGCGGCCCCAACCGGACTCAAAGCCGGCCAGCATCCGTGCCATATTGCCCAGCTCCTGTTCCTTGAGGCCGACATGGGGGAATCGCAGCAGCTGGCGAGCAGCCTCCAGGCGATCTTCTAGGGTCATGCGAGGAAGCTGCCCGGTGACCACCTGAAGAAGGCTGGTCACCGCCTCTACCTCCCGGCTGAACAGGGCGCCCTTGCCCGCGCCGATGCGATAGGGAATCTGCCGGGCCAGCAGGCGCAGCTCAATGGCGACACTCTGACTCCAGACCCGGAACAGGATCGCGGTCTGCTGCTGTTCCGGTTCAGGCAGTGCTTCCAGCAACTTCACCACGATATTGCTGTCCTGGTCACTCTCGTGCAGATGTACCTGAGTGGCGGGTGTTGAAGCATGGGAGTGACACAGCACATCGTTACGACCGTGGTTATGGGTAATCAGGTGGTTAGCCAGCAGTGCCACCCGGTGCCCGTAGCGAAAACTGTAGCTGAGGGTTTGCTGCAACGGTTCGTCGAACTCCTCCCGGAACCGGCTCAGGATAAATTCCGGCCGGGCCCCCCGGAATTCGTAGATGGTCTGGTCAGGGTCGCCTACCACGGTTACTTTCGCGCGGTCCCCGGCCACATAGCGTAGCAGCAGGTGCTGGATTTCATTGGTGTCCTGGTATTCGTCCACCAGCACCAGGTCCATCTTGTTACCCACCAGCCGCTGCAGGGCCGTGTTCTGGTGAATGGCCATCACCGGCTCATAGAGCATGTCAGCGTAGGTGATCTGGCTGCGGGCCTTGCGCCACTGTTCGAAGGCGTGGAACAGGTCGATCAGGTAACGGTGGCGATCGCTGTAACCGAGCTCTTCGAACACCACGTCCACCGGGGTCAGGGTGGTTTTTACCAGGTCGATGAAACCGGTGGCGGTTTCCACATAATCCTTCTTGTTGCGGCGAATCTCGTCCGCCAGGTCTTCCGGTGCCAGTTGGCGAGTCAGCAGCCAGGCCTGGTAGCTCACTTCCTGTTCGGTAAGGATTTTCTCGGAGAAGGCCGGCAGGTAACCTTCCTGCACGAAGCGCCGGTACAGGCGAAGCCCCATGGCGTGGTAGGTGCGCACCTCCGGCAGCGCCAAGCCCAGGTCACGGGTGACGTCCCGCAGCTTGCGTTCGAAGTCCACCCGGGCGCTACGGTTGAACATCAGCACCAGCATACGGCGCGGGTCGTGGCCCTGCTGCAGCAGCCAGCGCAAGCGCCAGGCGAGGGTCGTGGTCTTGCCACTGCCGGCAACAGCGGTGATCAATGCATGCTCGTGGCCGGCAGTGATGATCTCGCATTGTTCGTCGGTGAGGAAGTCGGGGAGCGGGCTGGTCATGGCGCCATTGTAAAGGAGCGAGGGACAAATCCCGAATGGTTCTCGCCAGTGCCGGGGCACTGACACACTGCCAGTGGTACTTCATAATGACCGCAACATTCAGACAAGGAGCGATTCCATGGCACAGGCGCAGGATGAGTCCATCAACGTACTGGGCGAACCGCTGGAAGACTGCGGCACCGACCCGGTGACCGGTTTCTTCCGGGATGGCTGCTGTAATACCGGTCCCGAAGACTTCGGCAGTCACACGGTTTGTGCCGTCGTCACCGATGAGTTCCTGGCATTCTCCCGCAGCCGGGGCAACGACCTGAGCACGCCGCGACCGGAGTTTGGGTTTCCGGGGCTGCGCCCTGGCGATGGCTGGTGCCTGTGTGCCGCCCGCTGGCGGGAAGCCCTGGAGGCCGGTTGCGCTCCCCGGGTCCGGTTGAAGGCCACCCACCGCGCGGCGCTGGATATCTGTGACCTGGCGGACCTGAAGCGGCATTCGGTGGATCTGAACTAGTGAACGAAGGCAGCTGGCAGGCCCTGTCGCAGCGACTGTCGGCCCGGGGGGAGCGGCGCCTGGTGCTGGTGGAAGGCGCCCGCGAGCAGGCCCTGGCCCTGGTAAACAAGGTGATGTCAGAACTGGCCCCGTCAGGTGGTTTGTGGGTTGGTGAGCCGGCAGACTTGCCCCACCCCGCACTCACCGCGATTTCGGCCAACCAGGCCCGGCAGCACCTGGGCACTGAAAACCCGGTGCTGGTCTGGGATGGCTGGCACGGGAACCCGCCGGATTCGCTGGCGGCGCTCAGCGGCACCCTGCAGGCAGGCGGTTTGTGGTTCTGGCTGATGCCGGAACTTGCCGAGTGGGATACCTTCGCCGACCCCGACTATGCCCGGATGGGGTTGCCTGCCGAAGGGCAGCATCCCTTCATGGCCCGGATGGCCAGGATATTGGCGGAGGATTCGTCCGTTATCCGCCTTGAGGCCAATGGTGATGGCGCGCCCCCGCTCTTGCCAGTTGATGACGTGGCTATCGAGCCGTTTCGCCCGGCGGCCACGTCGGACCAGGAGCGGGCCATCGAACACATCCTCCACACCGGTCAGGGCCGCCGCCGGCGCCCCCTGGTGATCACCGCAGACCGTGGGCGGGGCAAGTCCGCAGCGCTGGGTATTGCCGCCGTGCGACTCTTGCAGGGCGGCCGCCACCGGATCCTGGTGGTGTCTCCCCGCAAGGAAAATGTCTCCACACTGTTCAGGCATGCTGCAGCGGAGGCTGGCCACGACTATACGGGTCAGACATTGCTCGAATTGAGTTCCGGCGAAACGCTGCAGTGGCTCCCGGTGGATGAGCTGCTGGCCCGCAGGCCGGAAGCAGAACTGGTCATGGTGGACGAAGCCGCCGCCATCCCGGCGCCGCTACTCCGGCAAATCCTGCTGGGCTGGCCGAGAGTGGTGTTTGCTTCCACCGTTCACGGCTATGAAGGCTCCGGTCGGGGCTTCAATCTCCGTTTCCGGGCGGTGCTGGACCGGGAAACACCTCACTGGCAGGGGCTGACCATGGAGCAGCCGGTTCGTTGGTCATCGTCCGACCCCCTCGAGACTCTGGTAAACCACCTTTTCCTGCTGGATGCCTCCGCCGTGGGCCCGGTACACCACGATGAGGTCGTGATCGAAAAATGGCGTCCGGCAGAAGCAAGCGAACAGGACCTCTCCAACGCCTTCGGCCTGCTGGTGGACGCTCACTATCGCACCACCCCCGGCGACCTGCGCCAATGGATGGACGATCCGGGTGCGGTCACCCTGGTTGCCCGGCAAGGGGCCGATATTGTCGGTGTGCTCTGGGCCACGGTGGAGGGGGGGCTGGACACAGAGTTGGCGCAAAAGGTCATGCGGGGGGAGCGACGGCTCAAGGGTCATTTGTTACCGCAGTCACTCGCGAATCATGGTGGTGATGCCGAAGCAGCGACACTGCGGATGCTGAGGGTGGTCCGTGTCGCGGTCCATGACCAATGCCGCCGCCGTGGTCTGGGCCGGGAGCTTCTCGAGTATGCCGCCAGGGAGGCGAGGGAGTTGCAACTGGATGCGGTCGGCACCAGCTATGGCGCCTCAACTGAACTGTTGCGCTTCTGGCGTTCCGCCGCCTTCAAAACCGTTCGCCTTGGCATTAGTCGTGAGGCCAGCTCCGGAGAATATGCGGTGCAGATGCTTCAGGGTCTGACAGACCGTGGCGTGGCTGCACAGCAGCGGCTTTCGAGGCGTTTCTCGGAGCAGTGGCCAGTCATGCTGCCGGTTGTGTGGCCGTCATTGTCGCCAGAGCTTGTTCTGGCCATCACATCTGCTCTGCCACCGGCGCCGCCACTGACAGAGCAGGAGCGTATTGAGCTGGAGGCTTTTGCTCATGGGCATCGCGGGTTTGAGCTGACCTTGGCGGCACTTCGGCGCCTGACACTGCAAGCCGGGTTGGCGGCGCGCCTGTTATCGTCGGAACAGGCTTCGCTCTGGGTGGCCAGTGTGTTTCAGAGCCGCACCTGGCCAGACCTACGAATTCAAGGGTTATGCCAGGGACAGCGGGATGGGGAATCCCGGGTGCGCAAGCAGACTGCTTCGATGCTTTCTGAATAAGCGAACTACGATGCCAATATAGCGGCCGAATCGAGGCGCCATAGATCGGCCGCTTTGGTCGCAAAGCGAACATTCGAAGTGGTGCCCAGAGCGCCATCTTCCAGCCGTAAAAGGCCAGGGATTTCGTTGAGACCGAAACCCAGCTACTGCGCCGTTTTCACAAACTTCAGCCTATCAAACTCGCCAGTTACTACGCGTCTGTTAAGTAAAAGTATTTGAAGGCTTCTCGATCACTCTACCTTTAGATTTTGCTGGTATTGCAGCATTTGCTCCATCATCAGCTGCATTTGATCCATGCGCTCCTGCATCATCTGAATTTGTTGCTCGTTAGACAGACTACCACCATTCTTTGATTTACCGCCGCCGTTCATCATGTGCTGACCTCCCATCATGCCGTTTTGTCCACGCATCATGCCGGGGCCCATCATACCGTGATGCATAAAACCCATTTGCTCTTGCATCGCCTCCCTGTGTTCTCGCATCAATCGTTGCCGTTCTTGCGGTGAAGCTTCATCAGGAATGCGTTGCATCAGCTGGTTCATGTGAGACCAGTTCTGGTGCATCTGTTGCATTTGCTCCTGATCCATCATCATGCCAGGACCATGCCCTTGCCATGAGCCTTGATCACCATGCGCTAGCACGAATGCAGGAAAAACCAACAACGCAGCGGTTGCTGTAAGTCCTTTAAATGAAATCATAAAGTTTACCCTCGAAATAAAATTAGACGTCCACACCATCGCACTTATCATTGTAGATCTTTATCCAGACAAACGCCGATTTTGACGACTACTAGTGTAGATTAGTTATTGACCCTGTAGTGGCTACAGGGTTTTAAATTGCATCATTTGTACGAAAACCGGAGCCGAGAAAATGAGCAAACCCTGCAATGGGCAGTGTGGTAGTGAAGACTCTGTAGTAGATGACAAGTTTCAGGGACGCGCCACCGCCGAAACAGGTAGCCAGCTAAGCACCTACAAAATACCAAAAATGGATTGTCCCTCGGAAGAGCGAATGATTCGAATGGCACTGACTGGCGTTGAAAACATTCAGTCGCTGTCATTCGATTTATCGGGTCGTACATTGGAAATTATCCACCATGGAGAAACCGGTCCTATTACCAGCAAACTGGAAAACCTGGGCCTGGGTG
>NZ_FOHZ01000006.1 GCF_900111555.1 Marinobacter segnicrescens | reverse complement strand
TACATCGAGAAAACCCTGGACTTGAATGAGCTGTGCATTGAGCATCCGGCAGCGACGTTCTTTGTACGCGTCCAGGGCGAATCGATGATTGAGGCCGGGATCTTTCCGGACGACGTACTCGTGGTCGACCGCTCCCTGCGGGCGGTGCATGGAGACATCATCATCGCCAGTCTGCGTTCGGAAATGACCGTCAAGCAGCTGCACCTGAGCCCGCCACCCGTTCGTTTATTACCCCGTAACTCCGCCTTTGCCCCCATTGTTCTGGGTGAGGACGACGTGCTGGAGGTCTTTGGCGTGGTAACCAACGTGGTCCGCTCGCTGCGTCGTGGCGGTAAGTCATGACAAGCAGCCAGCCTGTGTCCTTCGTCACTCTCCGGCGTCGATTTGAATTCCGCAGTATCGAAGTGGGCCGTTGGGTAACAGAGCCGGAGAGAGATCGGGCCGCCGTTCGCTTCTACCAGGCCCTATGCGATTTGATGACGGTATTGAACGGCCCGGAATCGCTCATCTCCCTGCGCGGCACCCTCGGTCTCCAATATGGCATTGGCGGTCGTCCTGGCGTGGCGGCTCACTACATCCCAGCCACCCGTCAACTGGCCCTCGCCAAGAATGCCGGTGCCGGCAGTCTGGCCCACGAATGGTTCCATGCCTTCGATCACTATATGGGGGCCAAGGCTTTTCGGTCGTCCCGGAGCACCGTGTTTGCATCGAGTGCCTGGCTGGACAGCGTTCAGCGCAAACCGCATCCATTGAACGATCTTCTGGGTGAGTGTTTTCAGGCCATTTTGCTGAACGAAGAGGGGACTCAACCGAGCGAGCTGTTCCTGGCGTCCCGACAAGCGGACAAGAAGTTGAAGGTGCTCTACTACGCCCGGCCGGAGGAACTCTGCGCTCGAGCGTTCGAAGCCTTTGTGGAAGACCGCGAGCCGCACAACCGTTTTCTGGTCAACGGCACCGTTCATTCGGATGAAGCCCACTCGGGACTGTATCCTCAAGGTGTTCAGCGTCAGCGCATCAATGAGGCCTTTGATGCGTATTTCCAGGCGCTGGGCGAGGCCCTCTATCGTCAGCAGGCCAAAGCCGGATGAAGTCATCGATTTTCGCGCTGGTGGACTGCAACAATTTCTACGCCTCCTGCGAGAAGCTGTTCCGTCCGGATCTGCGGCACACGCCGGTCGTGGTCTTATCCAATAACGACGGCTGCGTGGTCGCCCGCTCGAAGGAAGCCAAGGCGCTTGGTATCAAGATGGGCGTGCCGATACACCACATCAAAGCCGAAATTCGTCGCTACGGCATTGAGGTGTTTTCGTCCAACTACACACTCTACGGCGATATGAGCCGACGGGTAATGACTACGCTAGAAGCATTGTCGCCCCGGGTGGATGTGTACTCAATCGACGAGGCCTTCCTGGATCTCACCGGAATCAACCGGGTAGTTGCCTTTGAAGAGTTTGGGCGGCAGGTGAAGGACACCGTCTACCAGAACGTCGGGCTGCCCGTCTGTGTCGGGATTGCGCCGACCCGAACCCTGGCCAAACTGGCGAACTTCGCCGCCAAGAAGTACTCCGCGACCGGAGGGGTTGTGGACCTGACCGATGCAATCAGGCAAAGGCGCCTGATGGAAAGAGTCCCAGTCGGTGAGGTGTGGGGTGTCGGGCGCCGGATAACGGCTCGCCTGGAAAACATGGGTATCATCACAGCGTTGCAACTGGCGGAGGTAGACCCTGCTACATTGCGAAACCAGTTCTCTGTGGTACTGGAGCGCACGGCCCGTGAGTTGAACGGCCTTCCCTGTTTACCCTGGGATGAGGCGCCTCAACCGAAAAAACAGATCATGTGCTCCCGATCCTTCGGTCAGCCACTGTCACAACTGAAGGACCTGGAAGAAGCTGTCGCTCACTTTGCCACCCGGGTATGCGAAAAGCTCAGGGGCGGCGACCAGTTCGCTGGCGAGATCATGGTGTTTATTCGGACTAATCCATTCAGGCCTGAGGTACCTCAGTATTCCAAGAGTGTCACGACCAGGCTCATCACCCCGAGCCAGGATTCGCGGGTCATAGTGGATAAGGCGTTGGAGCTATTGAGATCCATCTACCGTCAAGGATACCAGTACGCCAAAGCGGGCGTTCTTGTCAGCGAACTGGTAACTACGTCGGTACGACAAGCGGATCTGTTTGAAGCAGAGCCTGCTGAGACTGGGGGTGGTACCCGCTCCGAAAGGCTTATGGCTTTGATGGATCAGATCAATCGACGATCCCGGGGTGCCCTGACCACCGCAAGGCAGGCAGGTAACAATTCCTATGCAATGCGACGTTCACATCTCTCACCGGCCTACACCACAAATTGGCGGCAGTTGCCCGTCGTTCACTGAAATGGCTGGGTCACAGTCATCCCATCAAAAAGAAAATCAATTACCTCGATTTTTGAGGCTTATGACGATGTTTTCGGTCAGCATGTCGACGTGCTGCCTCGCGCAGCCGAGTATTAGCCGGATGGGGGTTATTGAGTACCTCCATCATACGGTCAGCCTCTTCGTTCGTAAGCCTAATGGTTGTGGCTTCCTCAACGACTTCCTTGGCCATTTTGGTCGCGGCGTCGACCAGAAATTGGTTCATACTCCGTCCGGAAAACTCCGCCGCACGCGTAATGCGTTCGTGCGTCTCAGGGTCGACACGGGCGCTCACGCGAGTGGTTCTGGTCTGATTGGTAGTCATGATGAAACCATGGCTTGGGATTACGCGAAGTCTGCCGCGCAGAAACTGTCGGATGAACAGGCATGGCAGCAGATACGACAACTGTATAAATGCCATCCTAGCAGCTTCTGTCGGCGGCGGATGGCCTTTTCATACCTATCAGGCGTAAGATCGTTTGGTACATAGTGGTTGGGAGGCTTGTCATGTGCGGGCGCTACAATGTGACTGATTCACCTGAGGTCCAGGAGCTGATGGGGCAACTTGGTCTGCCAGGTATTGCGCCGCGCCCTCAGCTGAATGTGCCACCTGGCGGTATCGGCGAATTCGTGATTGAGGCTGGTGGTGACCGTTATCTGGAGCCCGGTATCTGGTCATTGCTGATCGAGCCCCGTCCGGAGGGGCATGGCTACCGGCCAAACCCGAAATTTCACACCTTCAACGCACGCAGTGACCGGCTCGCTTCCAGCCCGCTCTGGAAGAAGGTCTATCCCTCCCACCGCTGCATTGTCCCTGTCAGCGCGTTCCACGAGTGGCAGGGAAAGCAGGTCTATAATATACACCCCGAGCGGGAAGCCACGGCTCTGGCCGGGTTATGGCAATCCTGGCACTTTGGGGAGGACCAGGTAAGCTCCTTCACTGTGATCACGCTGCCGCCTCACCCACGGTTCAGTCACATCCATCCGAAGAGCATTCCTTTGATGCTGAGGCCGAGGGACTTTGATCTGTGGCTGGATCCGGATTTTCATCACACGGACGCCTTTGCGCATTTGATGAAAACGCATATACCGGCGCCACTGGTGTGTGAGCCGGTCAGGAGTACGAAGGACCTGGCGCCTGTTGCGGAAGCCGAAGTTCTTGCGGCAGATTAGGTATTGATAAAGACTCAGAGAATGGAGCCTTTCATTGATTGGGGATGAACAACCAAACCTTACAGATCAGCACGGCGACGCCGGCCTTCGCTGGCTGCTGGATCGTCGGGAGCAGTGGGACTTCACTGATTCAGAGTTGAGTTGCTTGCTGGGCGTCTCCACTGAAACGTTGCGCAACTGGAAGTCGCAGATAGCAGTCGGTGAGCTGGTAAAGCTGCCTTCGGATGTCGTAGATCGGGTTGGCTTGCTACTGGCCCTGCATAAAGGCTTGGTATATCTGACACCCGCTGGCCATGAGTTGCTGGCGGACGAGTGGTTCAAAAAGCCAGTCACCATGTGGGGACTGAAGGACAATTCTATCCGGGTGCACCTGCTTGATGATCCGAGCATTGCAGCCTTTTCAGATATGGTTAACAGAATCCGCTCAGCGTCAGTCTGAATGGCGGGTAGCAAAGTCATTATGCAATCACTGTTACACTCTCAGATCGCCGTCTCAATGGAAGGGTTGTCCGGGCTGGCGAGTGGGATAGTCCGCTATGCGCCCTATGGGAAGTAGGCGACTGGGTTCCAAGGCATCGACAAATGGATGAGCCAAATCACCTTTCAGGTCAAAAGTGAAAAAAATTGCCCGTGAAAGTACGACCGCTAACTGAGACTGGCTGATGGAAGAACGGGAGCCACTTGCGAATGAAGCGTTCTGGATTGGTCGAACCACAATCTACGCTCTGGAATACCTAGTAGCTTTCATCAAGTGAGACTTTGTTTGAGAAACCCGATCTCGTACGTGCAGGCACGGCGACAGATGAAACGCTTCGCGAGAAATGGCCCGACATTGTATGACCCTTACTGGTCGTCCAGAATAGTGTTACTGCTTCGTAGCACTTCAAAGTCCAATAGATAGCACGCGTAGTCGAAATAGCCCTCATCGGAACGCTCGATCCAAGGCGAGAAAAGCCAGCGCGAAGGGTGCTCCTCGCATCTGAGCAACGCGCTGGTCTGAGCTTGATGTAGCTCATGGGGGTCGGGCTCAACAACCCCCATAAAGGACCAATCAGACGGTGAAACCCCGCGGCAACGTCGAACTCGGTTAAGAACGTCCTCATCTAGCTGGATGTTATATAGCGGCGAATCAGACCAATATCGGGCAACCAAATGGCGGTCCTCAACGCGGGTTTCGAGAATCTGAGACGGATGGCGGGGGTATTCGAACGTATGATCCACACCATGGTAGCCGGTTGCTTTGAAACGCACCTTGTCGTTGGCGGTTTTCGTGAAAAGCCATTTGGCCAGGGCGATGAATTCGGCAAACGCATTCTCTAACGCCCGTAAAAAAAGCCAACGTTCAAAGTTAACGGATGGCCGCCAGGTTGCAAACTCGCGGTCCTCTATAAAAAACCCCGCCGGGACATTGGGCACCTGACGATAGTTTGCAAACCGAAACAACTCATGAGCGGCGCGGGTATCGAAATGCGCAGGCTTTTCGGTAAATTTCTGGTTGATCAGACAACACCAGAAACTGAACGCCATGCATAAATCACATGGCGGTTCCCCTTCACGAATAGCCTCAGGGCGCACGTTCTGAAGCTCGGACCAAGTAAGTCGATGTTCCATCCCTGTGGTGTGCCGTTGCCAGCGCAGAATTCTTCGCAGAGCGAGGGTGATGAGGGAGACCATTTCGGCCTCACGGAGTTCTCGCCTATGGATGTGTTCCTTGCTTTCGCGGTTTTGCCGACGGGTTGCATGCTCTTCTTTAATTTCAGGCCACGGTCGCAGGTTGGAGGTTCGAGATTTCAGAGGTCGATCGTACGTCATGATGTGCATGCGATTCAGCCGATCCTGGTTGATACCTCCGGCACGTTGACATTCAAAAGCCAAGTAATACTTGTCGCGACTATTCGGTTCGAAAAAGCTCTGGTGTTCTCCAACGGCTCGAGTGCCTACTCGACTATGGATATCGCATAAACTGACGTAGGTGTAGTTCGTCTTTTGCATTTCACAACGATCGACCCAGCGCGTCAGCCACCGGAGTTTACGAAGATGTCGACGTTTCATTTGGGTCTTGCCCCAAAGCGCTTTGGGCAAAACGCCACACTTGTCGCAAACTGGGGAACGGGACCTAAATGGCCGGCCCCACGATAGGTGGCACTTTGGGCATGAGGAACCGAGCTCGCAGTGATGAATGGGGCAATGCGTCAAACTGGGAAGCCGGTAGACAGCAGTATGAAACAGGTGATCAGCACATAAGGGGCACTGAGAGCCGATAAATGGCAAATCAGGTAAAGCTTGCCTGAGTTCACGAAGACTCAGACCCGGGTTTGCCGCCATCAAGCGGCGCGCATAACCATAAGAACTCTCCAAGGGCTTTGCCCAGAGCAAGCCTTCATTCATTTTATAGCCCATGATACCGTCCTTCTTTCTGGATCATCCTGAGGCACCCACCAGAGACACTAAACTGGGCGCTATACCAGCCCCCTCGAGGCTTTTAATCACACAGGCCTCCATAAGGACCTGGTCGGTTTTATCGTTGCAGCCCGGCAGGTAGTCCATGAAGAGAAGGTTCGTGGCTCTCGTAAACTGGGCCATCCCCCAAGAGTTCAACCCTAAAGGGATACCGTATCGCTCGCGGTAATGGCGCCAATAAAGGGGCGCAATATTGGCCAACCGCCAGCCCTGGTGATAAAGCGTCGGGCAAAAATATTCAGTGGCACAGATCGACGAAGCCTCGGAAACGATCAGGCTGTCGTATTCATGAAGACAGGCTTTGAGCTCCTCTTCAGACCGAATCCCGTAGAAGTAGTCGAAATTGTTAAAGAACCGCTCTCGTAAGTAGCGATTTTCTGCGCGCAGCAACGCTTTGCCCAGGGTATGGAACTGATCCTGGTTCGCAATAAAGAACACAGAGCAATTGATGTGCAGGTTGACCAGGTCATTGTAAATCTCGGCAAACGCATTGAGCTGCGCAATGGTCAAAAGTTGCGCTTCATCGACAATTAATACCACTTGACGGGTATCGTTTGCCTGGGCCGCGTCCGCGAGCCGGATCACGATGTTTTCTAACAGAACATCCGCGGTTTTTCGTTTCACCTCAAAATCCAGCGCACGTGCCACCTTGGCGAACACCGCTCGAATCGTCTCCACATCGCGTAGTCCATAATGCGTGTACAACACCCGGATGGGCTGTCCGCTTCGGTTCTTCAGCTGATGTTGCAGCGCTTTGACGGCTTTGGTTTTCCCCAAGCGTGCTTCCCCAATGATGAGCCCGCCGGTGTGGCCACATCGCACCCAGGCCTCGACCCGGTTTGCGAGGGCCTGGGCCATTGGAGTCGGTATCCAAAAAGTGCTGGCATCTTCAAGCATTGAAGCTACGGACATGGTGAAATCACCTTCGCTTCTTCGCCATGTCCGGATTCCAATCGGGCAGGCGATTGAGGGCGTCGGCCAAGGCCGGGTTGGTCTCCTTAGGCGTCGGAGGGTCTATGGATTGTTCCATTGGTAAACGATCTTCGTTGGGCATCAGCTTCTCCAGCCGTACCAATGTCAGAGCCTCTTTCGGCAAATGCCGGTGCGCCATGGTGTACTGGAACCAATCGCCCAGCGGGTCCCTGGCAGAGAAGACGTTTTCCCGGACCAGATGGTTAATCCGCTTACGGAGAGACACGGAGTGCGCAAAGCGCATCCAGGTATGGGGCGCCGTGACGGCGCCGAGGGGGCGCCCCTCCGGCGTCGTCACTTGAAGCGTTCGAATGTCCCGAATATCGAAAACAATAGTGACTCTCTGGTTAATCAATCGTCCATCATTTAAGGCAACGCCGGTGTATTGACACCCCTCGAAATTAACGCGGGGTGCGTCAGCTTTAAATCCCTTGCGAACCGTGACGGTTTGACTGCGTTGGTAGGGGCCGAGTCCTGGACCAAGGGTCCCCGCCCGAAGCGGCAGTAAGTGATTCATCATCTGGTACTGCATCTGCTCCAATGGCGTGACCGCACCCAGATTGGCGAGTGGGCTCAGATTGTATTCGGTGAGCAATACGCTGATCACCTCTTCGAGGGCGCGCAAGGACACGAAGGGGGGCGCTTTTTGTAACTTTGCGGGTTCTCGTAACGGGTCGGTGGGGTGACTGCCGGTGGTCGAAGGGAAGCGATGAATGTCTATGTTCAGACGACGAAACGCCTGCTCAATCAACGCCCGGGCCTTGGGGTTCTTGGGCAAGCCGAAATTGGCGGTTGCGCCGAGGTGATCACAGACCATGCGCCGGACCTGATGGGACAGATGGGCCAGGGCGTTATCCAGTCGTACGATTCCGAAGGCGGGTCGGCAAAAGGTCTCGTCGAGGGCGGACGGGAAACCGGCCTCAGCACCATAGGAGAGCCCGGGAGCGGTAAGTACCATCGGTTCCCACGGTTGTATGAGTTGTTCCAATAATGCCAGCACATCCGCGGAATTGGGATGCGCGGAGAGCGCTATGGTGCCGGCCAGGTAACAGCCCGTGCCGACATCCCGGGCGAGAAGCAGAGAAATCCGACCAAGGCGAACAGGGCTCATCTGATCGTGAAGGACCACGGCCGCCGCCCCCTTACAGTCGACGTGCGCCTCGTCGATGTGTATCTCCTGGAACCCACGAACGGGTGTCATTTTGGAGCCTATGACCCGAGGATGGTCCCGGGGCATTTGCAGATCCATCAGGGTACGCTTCAGGAAACGTCGACAGGCTTCCGACCCGCGGGAGACCGTCGTAAAGGGGTAGGTGTCCTTTGGCCAGTCCAGCGTGTTCAGGTAGGTGATAAAACTGGCGTGGAAGCGACGAGGCGTCAGGTTCTGACCGCGCCGGTTGCGACGGGTGGCCCCTCGGATCTGAGCCAGCAAGTGATCTTCCAACCCGGGGACAACCTCCAACAGATACCGAAACCCACACCGGGCACCGGAAGGCTGCGTCAGGGTCCCCAGCGCGGCCCTACGCTTGTCTGGTCCCACGCGCTGGTATGGGATGAGCCCCTGGGTAAGGGCTGGTGGTGCATCTTCGTCCCCGGCCAGGCACCGATTCATCAGTTGGGTGACCCGAGCGGGGGACACGTTATGGTCTGCGGCAACCAACTTGAGGGCTCGACCATCCAGCACGGCCGCAACGATCCGTACGTTGGTGAGATACTGGCGACGCTGTTCCGCGGGCATCGACTGGCTATCCACAAACGGCCATCGCTCGAACTCGTACCATTCGGGCTCATACCGTAGGCGCGCGCGCCACGTCAGAACCATGCTGTCACTTCCGTCTCGTAGTCGAGGGGGGCAGCCGAAAGGTCGCAGTGCAGGTCGTGACGATGTAGCAGACGGTACAACGCCAGCTCAGAGAGATAGCGTTCGCTTCGAGGAGTATCCCCCAACAGCTCACCAACGGTCGTTGAGTTCTCAAGCCGTGCGGTATTAAACAACCGCTGCTCCCGCTCAACCGTGTCGATACCGTGTACGTAGGCATCCGACAGCACCTGGACGATGGGTAACCAATGAAGTGCTAATTGCTCCTGTTCCAAGACCGACTCATTGGCTAGGACAACGAAATTCATGCTGTATTGCAGGAAAAACGCCTGTAAAGGCAGTTGCTTTTCGGTCTCGAACTCAGCCCTTGGTTTCAATTCCAAGATTTGGATACGTCCATTGCGAACTACATAGACATCCGGGATGTAAGGCTTTCGGTTCACCTCCATCTGGTAAGGCTGCGGGACAAAGCTCGTGACCTCGGGATCTGTCTCCAGTAGCAGGGCATGGATGAACTCAGCGTAGCAATGGAAACAAGCTCGACCCGGGTATTTGACACAGCGTTGCTCGTAATAGTCTGTCCGCTTGGTCAGTTTTAGATGGGTCGGCTGCTGCATCGGCACCAATTGGTTCTGACGGAATCGGACAGAATGGGTGCGCAGCGGGTCGGACTGGTTAATAAAATTTGGCGGAGCCATGGTCTGGCCTCCGAATGACTATGAGACTGTTCAGTATGGTCGAGCCTCGTCAATTGATCAATAATTAACCACATTGACGGTTGTCCGTAGTTCGTCAACCGGCCCCCATTTCTTGCGCTTTTCCCGCCGCTTGCCATACTGACAGGATCGGAAGAGGGTGCTTTCCCGGGCCTATAATTCCACCCGTAAATTGACAGAACCCCGGAGGGGAAATGTCAAAATCCATCACCAGCGCGCGGTCATTTCCGCGCCAGCCACGAAACAAGCGCCCCATGGGGTTTCAGGAGCGCCCTCTGGTCTCGTTCCCGATCCAGGAAGTGACCATCGATTGGGACCGGCTTATCGACAAGCGACCGTTGTTGCTGGAAACCCTCGACACCATGCCCAAGTACCTGCTCAAGCCCGAGGTGCTGACGCTGTTGGAGGCCGAGACCCATCCCATGCACCGGCTGATCCTGGATCTGATGTGGTGCACCGGCGCACGGGTCTCCGAGGTCCTGGCGATCACGCCGGCCAGCTTTATGGATGATGGTTACGACTTCGGCGTCATTCTGAAGACGCTCAAACAAGGGGCAGGGCGGCCGAGCAAACGCAGCCTGCAACGCTCTCCCAAGCGGTTTATCCCGATCCTCGACCGGGACTTCCAGACCCGGATCCAGAGCTACCTGTGGATGGGGAAGTTTCGGAAGGACGAGCGGATCTTTCCGGTCACCCGCCAGGCGGTCAGCGCGAACATCGACCGGTTGATCGAGCAGGTGGGGGGAGAGCCGCCGTTCAAGATTGGCTGCCATACTTTTCGGCACAGTTTTGCGGTGCACCTGCTCCTACACGGGCGGCCGCTGAAGTTTGTGAGTCAGCTCCTCGGTCACCGCAGTGTCGAGTCCACCGAAGTGTACACGAACGTGCTCACGTTCGATGGAGCGCATTTTCTCGAAGGCGTCGACTTCCACTGAAGCGTTTCAGCACGCAAAACCCGCTATATAGACATTGCCACCAAAAAAAACCCCATATATTGTGCATTGTAATTTTATGTGTATATAATGTCATGTAGCGTAACCAGAGGGTTTGACTATGGCCGGTAAAAATCAGCACGTGGTCCAGCGCGACAAGGGCTGGGCGGTGAAAGGCGAGGGCAACAGCCGCGATACCTCACACCACGCCATCCAGGCGGAGGCCGCCGAAGCGGCGCGGGACATTGCGCGCCGTCAGGGCAGTGAAGTCCTCATTCATGGTCGGGATGGCCAGATTCGTGAGCGAGATTCCTACGGCAATGATCCGTACCCACCGAAGGGATAAGTCGAAGAGTCAACTGATATTGTATATCTAAGATGTGAGGTTAGCGATGGGTCTTCAAAAGCACTTCAAAGCGTTCCACGACACAATCAAACTCGGCAGGAAGGATGTCTCCTACGCTTCTGCGCGAGAGAAAGATGACAGTATCAAAGAGGCCATCAAGAGAAGCTTCAAGGAGAACGGACACCCGGTAATCGACGACTTCATACAAGGTTCGCTCGCAGTTCACACCGGAATTAAAAGCCGCGATACCGATTTCGATATTGATCGGGCAATCATCATTGACTCGGCGGATGCACCAGAGAGCCCAATTGAACCTAAAAGACGAATAAAAGAAGTTCTTGAAAATCGGGGGTTTTCAAACGTCCGCATTAAGAAACCCTGCGTCACAGCCGACTACAAAGCATTGGATCTACACATCGACTTTCCTGTTTACAAGCGATCGGGAGCTGAATACAGCCTAGCAGTAGGGAAGGCGGGTTCATCAGATGGCAATAAGGAATGGGCTAGCGCGGATCCAAAAGGGCTGGAGTCATGGATCAAAGACGACTCCTTCTACACGGGGTCGAAACGTGACAAACATGATCAGTTCAGAAGGCTAGTTCGCTACGTGAAGCGCTGGAGGGATCACCAGTTTAGTCAAGATGTAGCCCGTAAGATCTATTCAATCGGTCTGACAGTGATGATAAAAGAATGTTTTTCTCCATGCTTCGATGACAACGGTAAACCCTGCGATGCCACAGCACTGAGCCAAACATTAAGCAACATACTTTCACGCGGTTACTTCGCTCAGCAACTGGAAGACGGACGCTACAAGGTTAACGTACGCTTGCCGGTCAACCCATGGCGAGACATATTTTCCGGAAGTAGTGTCAATACCGGAACGCAACTGTTTAATAAACTGTCGCGACTCAAAACTAAGCTTGACCAAGCGCTCGCCGAGGAGGATGAGGTTAAGCAGTGCCGTATCCTGAACCAGATGTTTGGTGACGAATTCGAAGTTCCAACCCAAAGCAGCGAATCAAGAGCTAGCAAAGCGGCTTTTGCTACCGCCGGCTATGTCGGGACCTCGCAGGGCGCATGAATTACGGCGAAATCACTCAGTATCTGCGAGATAATGGCTACGTCGTATCTCATGAAAATTGGAATGACACATGTCACTGCCTTCGCGTAAGGATTTCGATTAACGGAGATTCGTACACGCTCCTACATTTCTGTCTCGATGAATTGACTGGGCTTCCAACCTTCTATTTGGAGAAACTGGAAACTGACCGGCCTCTGGCACATGTCATGCCGAGCAATGGAAGCGACCTTTCACCTATTTGTGTGACGACTCCCGATGCGGTTTCGGTGAATGTCGAAGTCCCGGAACTCGCGTTCGAGGCGTCGTTATCGCGCCACATAGAGCTTCTGACCAGAGCATTGACTGACTCGGCATGGAATACGCTGGAATTAACAAGGGAATTCCAGGCGAACTGGGGTCTTCTCTGCGACTCCAAATCAAACGATTTTATCTGCGCAGCCCCAACTTCAGCATGCGCCCTTTTAGAAGTCATAAATCCCTCCGATCGAAGCGAATTTGGAATAGATGGTTCACCTGTTGGTTATCCTCCCATTCGCGATTTTCAGGACCTACCCGCAGCCATTCGACGACGACAGGAAGATTCCGAAAGTCATAGTCAGAATAATGGTGTTGTTATACCGCTTGGGCAGCTTGGTCCACCTCCGACTCATAACACCCAAGTTCGTCAATGGTTTGCTAATGCACTTGCCGGCGTAAAGGAAGAGGACGCATCGAAATTAAGGGAGCTCACGAAGGGAATCCGGCACAAGAGCTTCTGGGTGGTACTCAACGGTGAAACCCCATCTGGAACCGCTTGGTTTGGCGTGAAGTTGTCTTCCGATTCGAAAAAATTTCTTCCAATGGCGAGGGCTTCCCTAAGTGCCTGGAAAATTACCCCATTCGTAGTTCGAGTTTTCGACAAAAGTATCTTTATGCCGCGCAGCGGGGCAGAGCCCGGTTTGGCCAATAAAAAGATTCTTGTGGTGGGATGCGGGGCTGTTGGGGCAGAGATCGCCATGAAGTTAGGGGCTTCCGGAATCGGTGAAATCGACTTATCGGATCCTGACATACTTTCTTGGAGCAACACCTACCGGCATGTTCTCCCGAACGCCTTTGTTGGATGCGGAAAGGCCCCGGCGCTCGCGATCCACCTCAGAGGTCAATACCCTTGGATAAAATGCACATGGAGTCTCCGTCAACTTCTCGAATATCGAAATATCGAGCGCTTGAAAGAATATGATCTTATCGTTGTTGCTATCGGCTCGCCGACACATGAAAGGCTGTTCGCCTCCTTTACACAACGACACGAGAACATGCCCGCGGTCGTAAACAGTTGGGTGGAAGGTTTCGGAGTCGGTGGTCACGCCACACTATGCATTCCTGGGCAAGCAGGCTGCCTTAATTGCGCTTATGTTGATAACAGCACCTTTGATAGAGGCCTCGTCTCTAATCTAAACTTTATCGATAAGAATCAGGATGTGACCAGAAACATTGCTGGGTGCGGGGATCTCTTTCTGCCTTACGACAGTTTGTCTGCCTCGAAGACTGCAATAGTGGCTTCCAGTTTGGCTCTTGATTTTTTGCGCGGGAAGTTAACAGAATCTTCGTCAATAAGCTGGAAGGGAAGCGATGACGACGCCATGCAAGCGGGTATCGCCTTAACACACCGGTACTACCATTTTGAGAGATCGATGCAAACGCAACCCTTGCATCATGAGGCTTGTGATGTCTGCTAAAACCTCGTTCCCCATTTCTTTCTCGCTTGCGAACACTCACGTTTATGTGCACCAGGAGGTCATAGCGGCCTTTCAACAAGCACGGCAAAAAAAGTTCGAGAACGAGCGATTTGGGGTAATTATCGGCTCGAAAAACAAAGACGATGAATGCTATTGGATCGAGCATCTCACCAAACCCCACCCTGGGGACCAATCGAGCTTCACGAGTTTTACCCTTGAAGATCCAGCTCACCAGGCGATCGTGAACCAAAAGTTCATAGAATCTGAGGGTCACCTTGCGTATTTGGGTACTTGGCATACGCATCCCGAGCAATTCCCCGAGCCGTCGAGCGTTGATCGACGAGACTGGAGAAGTTGTTTGGCCCGAAACGGTGATCGTCAACTTTTCTTCTGTATTGTGGGGACGGGTGAATTTCGATTCTTCAAGATGCACGGTGGAAGATTTAATCGTATGAGAATGACTCATCATTTTTGAGAGAATAGATGTATGCCTCAGCTAGCCATTCAGACAAACCACCCCCCCCTAGACGAACTGAGCTTAGTTGAGTCGCTGGCTAAATATCTGGTGGGCAGTATCGCTTGGGATGACGTCGGTATAGTCACGGATCAAGACAACGAAAATACTATCGTCATTTTGCTCCATAACAAAGAGGTCGTTGCTGCTCTCAGGTTTAATCTTTCTCCGTCTGAAAGCGTAGATGCCCTACAGCTCCTGCTCGCCCCCAATCGCTCTACATTTTGGTACGGATATTATCAGGGATATACTCTAAGTAAAGATGAAATATGCTCTTTAGCTGCGCTCACGAACATTTGGACCAAGATTTCAGGGCAGGTTGTCGAATGTAATTCGCAAGATATTTTGAATTACTATCAATTACTTGAGAGTGACTCGAACAGAAAAGGCAGAAATCGTCCTATAAGTGTAGAGACGAAACGTAAAGTACTTCTGTTCAGTCATGGCCGCTGCATGTTCGAAGGTTGTGGACTGGATTTAGGAATAGACCAAATTACTGGCTATGAAGGCAATTTTTCCTATCTCGCTCACAATGTTGCCTCGGCGGAAAAAGGAGAGCGAGGAGGGCGTTTAATTTCTAAAAAACTATCAGACGATCCATCCAATATATTGCTGCTCTGCGATAAACACCATCGTTTAATCGATAAGATTGCTGGGGCTGATTATCCGGCCTCTCGTCTATCATCGATGCGGCGGTCATTTAAAAGAGTTGCAACCGAATTATTGGACGGCTTGGGGTATGAGCCCATTCCATGTTTTTCGGTGCTTTGGCCCGTTGGGGGCAGCGTAATAGCGCAACCAACACCGTTTCAGATCTCCCAATCTCTCCAGGTGATCCACTCCCGTCCAAGAGGCCAACTCAATGTCGTCACAGACAATGACGAGAGCCTGATGCAGGGCGACGAGTCGATGTGGAAATACATGCCCCGGCTAATTGAAAAAGTAGCTGACCGTATCAAAATGCAAACTCAAGGGAGCCAGCATCACGCTGCGATCTTTGCATTCGGGCTAATGCCTCAATTAGTCGGGCTAGGGTCTCTGCTTGGAAACAAAGCTCAGTTTATTCCTATGCTTCGTTCAAGAGACACAGGTAACTGGGCTTGGCCATCGGAAAGGCCGCGATATGAGAAACCAATCGTTCAAACAGACGAGCTAGTCTACGCAGAAGACGAGGTTATCGTCGCGATTTCACTGACAGCGCGGCCCGAGCTGTTTTTGAAGACTGCTAAGTCGCTTGAGCTTCCTGTTATTGAAGTAACGGTGCCGCAAGAATTTGAAGGAAATGGTGCCATTGCCCACCCCGTCGAGGGAAAAAGGTTAGTCAAGGAATTGCAATCTCTTTTCCACCGAATTACTGATAAAGGGATAAGAAAGATTCATCTATTCATTTGCGCCTCAAACTGCGCTTCGGTGCTTGTTGGGACATCAATCGATCGTAATCATTCGCCTGTGTGTATATACGATTTCCATGGCAAATCTTTGGTGCCAAGGTTGGTGATAGACCCAAGCGGACCAAGCACCGAGCTTCGGTCGGCTTAGATCAGGTGTGTCGTTGAACGTGTCCATGTTAGATAATAAGCGCTAAAGGTAGCCTCGACCTAGAGTACTGACCGGGAGTAGTTTACCACGACACTATGAACATCACTGAAGCTCAACTCGAAAGGGCCATCTATTCCCTCTGGAATTTCCAGCAGGCACTCTCGGGTCTGACGTTTTTACTTCAAAGTTATGATTTCGATGCAAAGTACAGAAAAGTCGAGTTGCGTCGGTTCAGGTGCTATGAGTCCATTCTGATAATCTCAATGGTACGACCTTTCGAAACGACCAGAAAGGGAACAACAATCGGCTTGCGTACTCTCAGCCTGAAGAAGAGATCAGTAGAAAATGGAAATTCGGACAGCAAACCAAGACGCCCTTTTTAAGCAATGGCCAGAGCATTGGCCATCGAAAGATCACTACGTAAGTCAGCATGATGTCACTCGTGACCAGTTTCTTGGCTTTAAGAACCTGATAGAGAATCGAGCGAGCGAAACAGAAATTGAGAGATTCTTGGCCGATAATCAGGAAATTTTAGCGCTCCTCATTTTCCTTTTTTCTTCCGGTCACCATGCATCTTGGATCTACCCAAAGCAGAACATTCGACCCTCCTCCGGCGAGGCCGGCGGAATGATTCCTGATTACGTCATGGCAGGGGCGAATAGCGATGGGGTTAGTTGGTATATCCTGGAGCTGAAAGGTGCCAACCACAATGGATTCGTTTCTCGGGGGAAGAGAGTTTACCTGTCCAATGAAGCGAACAAAGGCATTTGCCAACTTATGAATTACATTGATGCGTCTGCCCGATCGCAAGGATATTTGCGAGATGAACTTCGGCTAAATGGCTACCGTGAGCCAAACGGCATTCTTTTAATTGGAAATGGTGACGAGGCAGAAAATGATCAGATCCAAGCTTTTAAAGGTGCCTGGAATCGCATGAATCCTAGGGTTCAAATTGTTTCCTATGCTCGTTTGTTGCGCGTGGTTGAGACCAAACTAGATAGCAAAAAGGCTAATCAGGGGCCATAGCTGGCCGTGGACTTCTCCCCCCGGTCGAATGGACACGCTGCGGGAAAGTCAAGTCCATCAATAATGCTTCTTAGAGAGCTACCGCTATCCGTTTTGCTGAATTAGCCTACATATTGGTACCCGGCATCCCGCAACGCTTCCTTCAGTGACTCCTCGGGAGGTTCTTCATAAATTAGCGTCGTAGATGGCGAAACATGGCCTGCGATCTTTTGAGCGATTTTAACTGACTTCTTTTGTTCGTGAATGATATTTGTCATTAAAGTCCGCCGGCCGCTATGGGAGCTTGCTCGCTCAATACCTGCCCAAAGCCGCTGCATCAGCGCTAAGTGTTCCTGGAGTGTGTTAGGAGAGTAGGGGCCTCCTTTCTGAGTCAGGAATAGAGGATCCGTCCTTTTTATCGAGGGGTTCGCTGCCAGGCGGATCGCGAGATGATTTTCTATAGCCGTTCTCAGCGCTACATCATTCATCGGAAGATCGCGCGATTTGCCACGATGCTTCTTGACCTCAGGGTAAAAATCCTCCGGCTTGATCTCGGCTCCGGCCTTGGCCAGGGTTTCAATTTGCTGAACAACCTGATGAAAATCGTGAATGCTGAAACTGATTCGGCGACGCTGGTACGTAGATTTAGATCGCTTCAACGCGTCGGCACCTTTGGTGTAAGCGGCCGGCAACGCCAGAATTTCTCTAAGTTTGAAAGAACGTTCTTCAGACGTTTCATGGCCCAGCTCGGCGACGTCCTTGATCTAGAGAAGCGCTATCTCTTGGACACGTAATCCAAGCTTGAAGCTGATCTGAACCAGTGCGGTGTTCTTTTCCGGGTAGCGGTGCTCCTGGATCACGTTCAAGAGGCGGGCGAACTGATCGGGGGTGAGTACGCGGGCCTGGCCGATCTTACTCATTATTAAATGGGCTCCTGGTAACGCATCGATGCAGAAGGAAAGGGCGAAAACAAAATCCGTAATAATGTTATTTTAACGGATTTTTCGCAATTGAACAGGAAAGTGGACGCTAAGGGCAGTCATGGGCAGCTGAGCCTCGACTAACGAACGCATGCTCTCATTGTCGTCATTCTGCGAACAGCCCCTCGTATACAAGCACGGTAATCAGAGACAGATCCAGGACTCGGGATTTGAACGTGCACACCTTCATCGCTCCAACGAAACGACAGCGAGGGCGTAAAACCTCGTGTTTTTCGCCATTCCAAACCAACGGTTTGTATTCTCACGGAGGCGTCAACCAGATGCAGTAGTGTCATCAGGCCAGTTGCATTCAATCGGAAACGGTTGCGCGCATTCCTGACTTCGAAGCTCAAAAAAAGTGTAATTGACAGAATCCTAAAAAATCCTCCAGAAACATAGAGATAGTCGAGTGGGCGACGGATTTAGTGTTTCTTGTGAAAATTTAGTACTTTCTGTGGCTATTCTTTAGCACTTTCTGTGGTCGTCCAAATCGACGTTGTTTTTGAAACAGCACCCCATACCGTACTGCGCATAATGTATATTATGTTAAATGCGATATGGATGCGAGGACGAGTACTCCGTTTAATCGGCCCCCTGTAACTCGGCCTCAAAATACTCCAGCAGGTTATCCACCACCCGCTGCCCCATCGCCAGCCGGGTCTCGGTTGTACCGCTGGCGTAGTGCGGAGTCAGCACAACATTCTCCAGCTCGAGCAAGGCGTCCGGTACGTGGGGCTCATCCGCCAGTACGTCAAGGCCGGCAGCCCGAATGCGACCCTGCTCCAGGGCACGGATAAGCTCCGGTTGGTCTACGGTGCTGCCGCGGCCCACATTTACCAATATGCCCTCTGGCCCCAGGGCGTCGAATACCTTCCCGTCTACCATGTTTTCCGTGGCGGGACCGCCAGGGACGATGACCACCAGAAAGTCACTGGCCTCCGCCAATGACACGACGGAATCGTGATAGGCATATGGAACGTCGGGATTGCGGTTACGCTGATGGTAGGCAATGGGCATGTCAAATGCCGCCGCCCGCTTTGCGAGCGCTTGTCCGATCTTGCCCAGGCCAAGAATACCCAGGCGTTTGCCCGTCATTCGGTTCCCTAGCGGAAGATCTTTCAGCCAGCGACCGGCGCGGACATTTCGCTCGGCCTGCATGAGCCGCCGGCTCGTCGCCAGCATCAGGGCAATGGCACCGTCGGCAACATCTTCTGTGAGCACCCCGGGCGTGGTTCTGACACTGATTCCCCTGGCTTCGGCTATATCCATGTTGAGCGCATCGGTTCCCACCCCGGACGACGAAATAATCTCCAGCTTCGGTAACGCGCTCAGCAGTTGTTCCGGCGCCCCCTGTGCGGCATTGGTCAACATCCCCCGGATAGATCCGCCCACTTGCTGCAGGAAGGCGCCGGCCTCATTCCTTTCTTCCGGCAGTTGGTGCAGTCGGAATCGTTTTTCCAGCTGGGGGAGTACGTTCGGGGGTAAACGCCCTGCTATCAGGATATCAATGGCCATTACCGCGCTCCTTTTCTTGAACTCAAATGGGCTTCAGAGTCGATGAGCGCATTGATCAAGCATGCCCGGCAACCTCGTGGGGAACATAGTGTTCTTCGAGGCGCTCCTTCTCCTCGGTGGTCAACTGGATTTGCAGGGACGCCAGTGCGTCGTCGAGTTGCTGTTCCTTGCCGACACCGACAATGGGTGCGGTGACGACCGGGTTGGCGGCCACCCATGCCAGTGCAATCTGGGCCATGGGCAGGTTTCGCTCTTTGGAGATCGCTTCCAGGGCGCTGATGACTGGCTGGTCAATATCGCTCCCCAGGTGCCATTTACGGGTGTTCTCGTCGGTACGTCCACGGGTGGTTGCCGCGCCCTGCCCCTGAGCCTTGCCAGCAAGGACGCCACGTGCCAGCGGGCTCCAGGGTATAACGCCCACGCCCTGATCATGGCAGAGTGGAAACATCTCCCGTTCCTCTTCCCGATAGATCAGGTTGTACATGGGCTGCATGCTGACAAATCGCGTCCAGCCGTTGCGCTCTGCGACATGCTGGGCCTTGGCAAACTGCCAGGCAAACATGGATGAAGCACCAATGTAGCGGGCCTTGCCTGCCTTCACGACATCGTGAAGCGCTTCCATGGTTTCCTCGATGGGTGTGTCGTAGTCCCATCGGTGAATCTGATAGAGGTCGATGTAGTCTGTTCCCAGCCGCTGAAGGGACCGGTCAATGGCGTCCATGATGTGCTTGCGGGACAGGCCGCCACGATTGGCGCCCTTTCCGATCGGCATGAATACCTTGGTGGCCAGGACAAACTCCTCACGGTCGGCATAGTCCATCAATGCGCCACCGACCACCCGTTCCGATTGCCCCTCGGAGTACATGTCTGCGGTATCGAAGAAGTTGATGCCAGCATCCAGTGCCTTTTTCAGGAACGGTCGGCTGGCCTGTTCGTCCAGCACCCATTCACGCCACTCCGGGGTCCCATAGGTCATGGTGCCCAGACACAAGGGAGATACTTTCAGGCCGCTATTGCCCAGACGCCGGTATTTCATTGATGCACTCCTGGCTCCGATGTGCTGATTCGGACCCTAAATATGGTCAATCGGCGCAAGGAAATCAAACAGGTATATCAGTCCTTGTCTCTCACCCAGCGATCACCCTCCTTATGGTATTCCTGCTTTACCGCCGACCAGGCTACGCGGTGTGCTGTTTCTTCACGGCCAGAGTCGCCCCGGCGGTCATCCGGGTCCTTGTATTCGTCCCAGGCAGAGTTGAAGGCTTTACGATAAATTTCCTGGGCGTGTGACGGCAGGTTGTCCTTTACATTGTCGGGCAGTTCGCTGTTGTTGCGGTATGGCATCGTTTCATCCTCCTGATTTAACGGATTACCCAGACGGGACACCAGGCGCTTTCCGAATGACCTGATGATCATCATCTGTCAGCTTCAGCTCTTGGCTTCCGGTAGTTCAGCGATCTTTTCGATAGCGTTGTACTCGCACTCGGCCTCCGCCAGGAAGCTGTCCGTGGAATCCACCAGCACGTTGTCATCACCCATGAATCGACGTCCGAGCAAGGCGGGATAGGTAAAACGTCCGCGATCAGTCAGGGAAAACTGGGTTTCATGGATTTTGCCTGCAATACAGAACTCCATACGAACAACGTAACGCTGCTGGGAGGGCGCCCCCTTGCGTTTTATGAGCACGGTGCGCTCTACTGGCCGCTCGAATTCCAGCACTATGCCTTTATTTTCCGGTGAGTCGATATCGTTGTGGTCATCCAGTGGCAGGCGAAACCTTACCCAGTCTCCGCCGTCCTTCTCGAAACCTTCAATATCCGTAGCGTGCAGCGAAGAGGTCTTGGCGCCGGTGTCCAGACGGGCCTTCATGCGCAGGCCGGTGTCTTTCATCACCACCCATTCGACGAAGCCCATGCGCTCAGGGTCGGGCTTTGCCTGGTCCTTTGTGGAAGCCGTGGCACCAACCTGAAACGTCAGCCCGACTGCCGCGATCAACCCCAGGGCGAAACCTCTCAATGACCTCTTCGGAACCATAGGTGCCTACCTCCTCTATCCGTAAACGTTCAGCCTTGTCATTAAGCCGCTTGCCAAAACTTTACGTGACCCGATTCACAAAGTTCAGTTTCAGTCCTGTAATTTGCCGGTGCCGGAGGCCGGCTGTGTACGGTCCGATACAGCGAGTTCCTGACGACGAAGCCGATTCTTCACCCAGTCCCGAGAAGGCTTTTCTACCCACTCATAGCTATAGCGGGACAGGTAAATGATGAGAATCAGCATGGCGCTATTGAGAGCGACAGAAGTCCACCCGGTAGGGGCTTTGGGGTTAATACCCAGAACAAATTCGAACACGTTGGACACGCCGAACTGCAGCAGCCGGTGCATCATATAGATGGAGAAGGACCAGATGCCGATCTTCCGAATCAGGTCCAGGTCCAGCAGCCGGCTGACAAGCCCCCCACCCTTTGCCGCAAAGACAAATACGGTGAACGCGAAGCTGGCCATGGCGGCCACGATCATCAGGTAGCCATCGTCGGACGCCACAACGGTGCCAATCATGGTGGCAAAAGCCGCCAGTTCCAGCGCCGTCAACGTGGCGGGCGAAAGCGTATCGGGCGTTCCCACACGCCTCAATCGGTACACAAAAACCCCGAGGTAGAAAGCAGCCAAGCACCGGATCAATCCGAAGTCGTAGGTAATCTGTAGTTCATCGGGGCGGACTACCAGGAAAATAAACCCGTAAAAACCCGCTGAAAGCGCCAGTGGTAACCAAAGACGACGGCCCCGGTCGATGGTGACAGCGGTGAGGAAAAAGGCGATATAGGCGAAGAATTCGGTACTGATACTCCAGCTGGGCTGGTTCCAGCTGAGTGAGTCGTTAACACCAAGGCCATGGATCAGGAACAGGTTGGTAATGAAAGTAGTCGGGTTGTTCTCGTCCAGCTGACTGGTGCCGCCAAACCCGGTTTCATACAGGTACTGTTTGATCAGTATGTAAGGCACCCACAGCATCAGGGTGAACAGGTGCAGTGGATACAGCCGCCCCAGGCGCAGGGTTACGTACTCACCAAACCCCATACCACCACGTATCTTGTCGCCGTAGGCATAGGCCATGACGAATCCGGACAGTACAAAGAAGAAATCAACAAACAGATAGCTGTTGGTGATGATCGGAGCGGAGGTTTCACCAAAGCGGAACGGCGAATGGTAAAGCACGACCATGATGGCCGCGAGCCCCCGCAAGGATTCCAGTCGGGTAAACATGCCCTTGCTCCCTGGGTGGTGGAACTCCGTGCTAACCGCTTATCAAGCGGAACAGGACTTGAAGAAAGTCGAGGTTACCAGACTGGCGGTGACTGTCATGTGTCCGGATTATGGAGAGTTTTTCAGTTGCCCAGGCCTCGGGCATCGCTGAAAGCTTTGAGGTCCGGGAAGAAGGCCAGGAAACGGGCTTCGAGTTCATCGTCGAGGGGACGGATTTCCTCGATAATGCCAGCAAACTGATGACGGAATCGGATCCGTTGAGCCACACGGTCCATGGCCATGCCAACCTTGTCCAGGTCCTGGTAGGCGTGGAACCAGTCGTGGTTGACCATTCTTCGGGTTACCTTTGCCATCTCTTCGGGCATCAGGCCTGCGCCCTGCTCCAGGTCGCGGTACAGCTCATGGATGAAGCCGCTTTTATTGCAGTGGCCAAATCGATCCCAATGGCGCAGCAGATAGTGGTCAAACAGGATATCCAGGGCAATACCAGCGAAGCGGCGCCGACTCGACGAAAACAGCGCCTTGCAAGCCAGCACCTCCGGGTGAGCGTCGGTAAAGGCATCCACCGCCCGATGGTGCTCAAGCCCGGACCGCACAGGTGCGGGTAGCTGTTCCGGGTCCAGGCCCCGGGCGAAATCACCCAACAGGTTGCCCACCCGGGATTCTACCGAGGGGTGGGCAAGGTAAAGATGGGCGAAGTGATTCACAGGGCCAGAACGTTGCGCAGAAACCGTCCGATGGCGTGGATTTCTTCCAGGCAGACGGCGTGTTCCATGGGATAGGTCTCGTATTCCACGCTGTAGCCCATGTCCCGAAGTTTCGCGACGGAATCCTGTCCCAGGGCCTCCGGTACCATAGGGTCATGGGTACCGTGGAATACGCTGATGGGGATGTCCCGATTGGCCTCTGAACAGGTAACCGAGTCTGCTGTCGCAAAATAGGTGGACAGCGCGAGGATGCCTGCCAGTCGCTTCGGATAGCTCAGACCCAGCTCATAGGCAACCGCCCCACCCTGGGAAAAGCCTGCAATCACAATGCGCTCCGGCTTGACGCCCCGCTCGATTTCCTGCTCCACCAGGGCGGCGACCGAGTCGGCGGATGCCATCAGTTGGTCTTTATCCACAGTCCTGCCCAGCTCCAGCGACTTGATGTCGTACCAGGCAGGCATACGGATACCGCCGTTGATGGTTACGGGCAGGTCCGGTGCGTGGGGGAAAATAAAGCGCACACTGGCGTCCTGTGGCAGACCCAGCTCGGGAACCACCGGCTCGAAATCATGGCCACTGGCACCGAGGCCGTGAAGCCAGATAACGGTTGCGCCCGGGTTTTCGCCAGTATCGAGCTGGATATAGTCGAGCTTTTGCATACTACCTCTCGGGTTGCGTCTGGTGCGTTTGTTGCGCGTTCAGTGCGGTAAGGGAGCTGATGACCGGATTGGCGTACATGGCAACCAGGTAGGGTCGGATGGCCTCATCACAGGCGTTGATCCGTCGTTCCAGCTCTTCCTCCGCAGCTTCAAGTTCGGCCGGGGTCCAACTCTCGGCCGTGATCACCTCTTCGCTCACGTTTTCCGGTGTGTCGTGGGCCGAAGGGTGCGTGCCCCGCATGTTGTAGGCCACCAGGTTGGACGCGTGCAGGTGGTAGTTGGCATGGATTTCGGCATCGATCAGGGCTGCCAGGTCCCTGGCATTATCCGGCGCATCGGAAATCGGCAGCCCAAAGTGCACGTGCACGTGTCCCTTGAAACCGGTCAGCCCTTTGACGATCTGTTCGGAATCTTCGTTCTCCGCCTTGGTATAAGTGCCGGTTCGCTCTCGGGTTTCCAGCTCGCGCGCCTTGTCGGTATCACAGGGGTCGTACTCGTAGGCTATGGATACCGGCACGATACGCATGCGGTTCATGGCTTCGGCAAAACCCAGCCCCTCCTTTTTACGACTCATGTAGAACATCTTGATGATCGCCGGATCGGTGAGGTCAACCCCGTCCTTGGCACGGCCTTCCCGCTGGGCGATCCAGATGCTGTGGCCATCGTCCAGGCTATGGTTGATAAAACCCGACAATGTAAGGAACACCTGTCGCATTTCCCTTGGGCTCTGGATGTCCCGCTGCACCACAAAACTCTTGTTCAGGCGCATCATCTCGGCAAACACCGGGTTCTTGAGCAGGTTGTCACCTATGGCAATGCGGGTAGTGTCAAACCCGTGCAGGTGCAGCAGGTGGTTGACCACCATGGGGTCGAAGACAATGTCCCGGTGATTGCAGATAAACAGGTAAGCACTGTTCGGATCCAGGCGATCCAGTCCGGACGACGTCAGCCTGGTGGTGGTCCGGTTGACCAGTTCGGTGACATGTTCGGCCACCCGTAACTGAATGTCCCGGATGGTACGGGCACTGCCGAACTGTTTCCAAAGCCAGGTCTTTACCCGTCTGCGCAGCAGGCCCGGCAACCAGCGGGCCAGGAATGGCGAGCGGAAGCGGCCCACCATCAACAAGAAGTCGGGGTCGTTGGAAAGACGCTTTACGGCGCCTTCGACCTCTTCGTCCCCATAGGGACGTATAGCATCAAATTCTTGCATTACGATCCTGTTTTTGTTGCCTTTTCTTGAAAAACGACAAGCTCCGGCCTGGTGGGCCGGCGTGAAAAACCGCGCTATTGTATCGTGGCAGGGCTTATCGTGCCTCCTCCCGACAACAGGGGGGTGGTTTTGGTATCATCCCGGCTTCGTTTCAGAACCGGCCACACAACCCCATGGACCAATACGCGGATTTCGACAGTCTCAGCACGGAAAAGCCTGTAACCCCCACCGTCAGTCCGGAACAGGTACTGCACCAGGTGTTCGGTTACGAGACTTTCCGTCCGTTGCAGGGCGACATCGTCCACGAGTTGGTCGACGGGGGCAATGCCCTGGTGCTGATGCCCACGGGCGGTGGTAAATCCCTCTGCTACCAGATACCTGCCATGGTTCGTCCGGGCACCGGCATTGTTATCTCTCCACTGATCGCGCTGATGCAGGACCAGGTGGCAGCGCTCAATCAGCTCGGGGTGCGGGCGGCTTTCCTCAACTCTTCCATGGCTCCGGAGCAGGCCTGGCAAACCGAGAACACCCTGCTCCGTGGCGAGCTGGATCTACTGTACTGTGCGCCAGAGCGCCTGTTGCAGCCACGCATGCTGGAACTTCTTGAAAGTGCCTCGCTGTCGCTGTTTGCCATTGATGAGGCCCACTGTGTTTCCCAGTGGGGCCACGACTTCAGGTCTGACTACCTTGGCCTGAGTATGCTCGCCGAACGATTCCCGGCTATTCCCCGAATCGCGCTCACCGCAACAGCTGATGAGCGTACCCGCAAGGAAATCGCCGAGCGGCTTTCCCTCACGCAGGCCCGGCACTTCATCAGTGGCTTTGACCGCCCCAACATACAATACCGCATAGCCCCCAAGACCAACGCCAACACACAGTTGCTCGACTTTATCCGCGAGGAGCACGCAGGGGATTCCGGCATCGTCTACTGCCTTTCCCGTAATAAGGTGGACGCTACTGCCCGGTTGTTGCAGCAAAAAGGTTATAACGCCCTTCCCTACCACGCCGGCCTTGCTGCCGGCGAGCGGGCGGAAAACCAGGAGCGATTCCTGCGGGAAGACGGTGTGATCGTGGTGGCCACGATTGCCTTCGGCATGGGCATCGACAAGCCTGATGTGCGCTTTGTCGCCCACCTGGACCTGCCTAAAAGCCTGGAAGCCTATTACCAGGAAACAGGCCGTGCCGGTCGCGATGGCAACCCCTCCACGGCCTGGATGGTCTACGGCCTCCAGGATGTCATCAAGCTGCGCCAGATGCTCGAGGCGTCCCAGGGTAATGATCACTTCAAACGGGTCGAGCGCCAGAAGATGGACGCCATGTTGGGCCTGTGCGAGATCACCAGCTGCCGCCGACAGGCCTTGCTGCGCTATTTCGGCGATGTGCTTGAGAAGCCTTGCGGTAACTGCGATACCTGCCTGACGCCCCCTGAAACCTGGGACGGCACTGAGGCCGTGCGCAAGGCGCTTTCTTGCGTTTACCGAACAGGGCAACGGTTCGGCGTTAACTACGTTATCGACGTGCTGCGGGGGGCGGACAATGACCGCATTCGCCAGGCCGGCCACCAGGCGATCTCCACCTGGGGTATCGGTACTGAACTATCCGCCACCCAGTGGAAATCGGTGTTCCGGCAATTGGTCGCGAACGGTTACCTGCGTGCTGACCCGGAAGGCTATGGCGCCCTGGTCCTGACTGAACAATGCCGCTCGGTACTGCGGGGAGAAGCCACCCTGGAACTGCGCAAGGACCCGGAACGAAAGGCGTCCCGGCGCACGTCCAGGCCCGGCGCAGAACGGAGCCAGCACATTGCCGATCCGGTTGGCTGGGAAGCCCTGCGGGCAAAGCGCAAGGAACTGGCCGACGAGCAAGGGGTTCCGCCGTTCGTGATCTTCCACGACACCACATTGCACGAGCTCCTGGAGCGTCGTCCCGCTGACCTGGACGAAATGTCCCAGGTCAGCGGTGTTGGGGCGGCGAAGCTGGAACGCTATGGCAAGACCTTTCTGGATACCCTGAACTCATTGCCGAAAGAAGACTGAAAATTGAGTGATCGGGACTATCCAGCTTCCATAAAAACGATACACTCAGGGTGAAGTGACGTATCGGCACTGATGCCGAACGTCCAGCAGTATGGAAACTGTCTATGCCTATCGTTGCCACCCGGGTATACCGAACACTAGCCGCCTTAACCCTGGCCTGTGCCCTGTCCTTCGGCGCTGACAGTCAGGCCCGCGAGTCTGCGTCTTCTTCTCCCTCTTATGAAGAACCACGGGAATACCGGCTCTGGTACCGTAATTTCGACAGCCCGGCCGTGCATGCGGCTTTGAGGCTCGCTTTCGACAAAACTCCCGAGTATGGCGCGTATCGGATTACCCGCTCGGTTGAAATGGTTCAGGGCCGCGCCCTGCTGGAATTGCACCGCGACCCCGATGAACGCCAGGTAGACATTGCCAACGTGGCCACTTCCCCGGCGCGGGAGGAATCGCTTTACACGATTGCCCTGCCAATAGACGGTGGTTTGCTGGGCTTCAGGGTCTGTGTGGTGCGCAAGGACAGGCTGGACCGTTTTCAGGGAAGTAGCAGCATTGCCGACCTGGTGGAACGGGGCCTCAGCATCGGCCAGGGGGCTCATTGGCCGGACGCTGACATCCTGCGGGCTAACGGGGTTCCGGTGGTAACCCATACCCGTTACGAAACGCTCTTTACCATGCTGGCGGGCGGGCGCTTCGATTGCTTCGCCCGGGGCGTCAGCGAGGTGTTATACGACCTGGAGCGGGTCAACAGAGACGACCTTGCGATCGAACCCGATTTGCTGCTGGCCTACCCCATGCCTTCCTATTTCTTCGTAGGCCCCAGAGACCATGACACCGCCCAGCGAATCCAGCTGGGGCTGGAGAGGGCCATCGAAGACGGCTCCTTTGCCCGTTTCCTCGCCGACTACTACGGCCGGGCCGTGGAGGCGCTTAACCTGGAGCAACGTCAGTTACTGATACTGAAAAACCCCTTCCTCAGTGCTGACTCAGCCCCTGTCGGACGTGCAGCACTGGAAAACCTGCGTCGCCGTATCCAGGCAGGCGTCACGTCACACTGAGCTGTCGATGGATCCCAGCGAACCGTGAGCCCGGTGAATCGGTCCGATCCTGCTCCAAGAACCACATCCATTGCGGGAGGCACCCCGTAAACGTCTATAATCCTTTCATTCGTTTCCATTTCAGCAACCGGAGCCAGTCTCTATATGGCACATGAAGAACTGCACCTGAACCTGCGCAACCTGACAGAAACGGACTATGAGCAGCTCAAGGTGCTGATGGACCGCGTCTACGATGACATTGGTGGTGCCTGGCCGAGGGAAACCATCAATGCCCTGATCGAGCAGTTTCCGGACGGGCAAATCTGTATCGAAGACAGTGGCGAGCTGATTGCGGTTGCTCTTACGGTCTGTGTGAAGTACGAGCGGTTCAGTAACCCCCACACCTATGACGACCTGATTCTCCGTAATGAGAAAATCTGGCATAACGCCAACGGCGATTCCCTGTACGGCTTGGACGTATTCATACACCCGGATTACCGCGGCTATCGCCTGGGCCGCAGGCTCTATGAAGCCCGCAAGGAGCTTTGCCGTTCCAAGAATTTGCGGGCAATCCTGGCCGGTGGTCGCATTCCGAACTATCACAAGTACGCGGACCAGTACACGCCGGCGGAGTACATCCAGCGGGTAGACCGCAAGGAGATCTACGACCCGATTCTCAGCTTCCAGCTGTCCAACGATTTCCAGGTCACTCGCCTGATGCACAAGTACCTGCCGGAGGATCAGAAATCACTGGGTTACGCGACCTTGCTGGAGTGGAATAACATTCTCTATACGCCACCTTCCACGGTGCTCAACACCCGTAAGACCCAGGTGCGCATGGGCGCGGTCCAGTGGCAGATGCGGGAATTCACCTCTGTGGATGAGGTACTCCGCCAGGTGGAATACTTCGTTGATGCCCTCTCCGACTACAAGAGTGACATCGCGATTTTCCCGGAATTCTTCAACGCACCCCTGATGGGTCTGACTGACCAGATGGACCAGACCCGGGCGATCCGCTTCCTGGCCGGATTTACCGAGCAGTTCCGCAACGAAATGTCTGAAATGGCAGTGAGTTACAACATCAATATTATCACCGGCTCCATGCCCCTGATTGAGGATGACCGGGTCTACAATGTGTCCTATCTCTGCCATCGTGATGGCCGAGTGGACGAGCAGCGCAAGATTCACATTACGCCACATGAGCGTCGCGACTGGGTTATCGAGGGTGGCGACCGGTTCCAGGTGTTTGATACAGACTCCGGCCGGGTGGCCATTATGATCTGCTATGACATCGAGTTCCCGGAACTCGGGCGTATCGCCGCGGCTGAAGAGGTGGACATTATCTGTGTCCCCTTCTGGACAGACACCAAGAACGGTTATTTGCGGGTGCGTCACTGCGCCCAGGCCCGGGCTATCGAGAATGAGTGTTATGTGGTGATTACAGGCAGTGTTGGCAACCTGCCAAAGGTGGAAAACCTGGACGTTCAGTATGCCCAGTCCTCAGTGTTCTCGCCGTCCGACTTTGCCTTTCCCCATGATGCGGTGATGGCGGAAACCACTCCGAATACCGAGATGATCATGTTCTCGGACCTTGACCTTGAAAAACTCACACTGGTTCGCGCAGAAGGCTCCGTAACCAACCTCAAGGATCGCCGAACGGATCTTTACACCCTGCACACCAACGACAAGGAACATGATATCGTAGAGGATGATTCCTGAGTCCAAGCCCCGAAAGTTCTGAAACGGGCGTTATTTCACATTAAGTCCGCTGGCTACCGTCCTGAAAATATTGCCTTCACCGGGATCCGTGGCTAAGGTTTAACCAGACTCACGAGGATCACATCCACATTCGCCGATGGCCCGCTCACACCGTCCGGGCCAGTAATGGTGAGAGTTACAAGTGTCGGAATGTACCATGCAGATGCCAGATAACCGTTACCACACCCCGCTGCCAGACCTGCTTGCGCGTTTCACGCTCCGTAAGGGCTTTTTTCGCAAGGAACTGGTGGAAGCCCGTCTGTTTGACCTGAATCAGTTCGGGTGTGTCCTCAAAACCGATAAGGTATTCGAGCCAGGCGATACCCTCGGCCTGGAACTGGAGATGTCCATGCCCTTCGAGAACCTGATTGCAAGCGGGCTCACGGGGCTGGTAACCGAACGAAGAAAGTACTGTAGCAATTTTTTCTATTCTATTGATTTTATTGGTAGCGACTACCGGCCGAAAGCAGAGGACTCTGACCAGTTAATGCGAATTCGTGATGTCCTCGATCGAAAACAGTCCCTGCTGTCACGGCGTGACGGCGCCGGCGTCAGTGCGCCTGCCTGACCAGGGGGTTCCTCGCTTTGGGCCTCACGGCAATCATCGGATTTTCCGGTCGGGCAATCCGACTGGCCTTCAAAGCGGTATAAACCATCAGCTCGTCACACGAAGTGAACAGGGAGTGGCACCATGGCAAAGAGCAAGAACACCAAGAGCAGCAAGTCCGGCGATAACCGACCAAACGTTGACAAGATCGTCAAGAAGGTCAACAAGGAGTTTGAGAAAACCTCCACCCAGATCGAAAAGCTCGTGGACGATGCTTTCAAACAGTTGGACTCTCTCCAGAACCAGATTCAGGAGCCGGTTCGCAAGCTGATGAAGGAAATCGACGAGCTGCGTGATCGGGAAATGAAACGGTTCCACGATGAACTGGACCGTCGCATGGAGGAATTCCAGAAAATCCAGAACACGGTTATGGAACGTCTTGGCATTGCGCAACGGGAAGCAAAGCGTGGCCAGGAGGCAGTAACCCGCTCCCTGGAAAAAGAAGCCACCAGTACCGCAAAGACAGCGAAAAAAGCTGGCAAGAAAACCGCTACCAAGGCCAAGAGTAGTGCCACCAGGGCGAAAACAGACGCCAAGGCCGGTGCTCGAAAGGCTACCGCTACGGCGAAGGCCGCCAGCAAGGGCAACGACCTCAGCGACCTGACCAGAATCAAGGGTATTGGCCCGGTTACCGCGCGCAAACTCCAGGGTGCGGGCATTACTTCCATTAACCAGATCGCCAATCCGACCGAAGCCGAACAGGAGAAACTGAACCAGTTCTCAAGTACGAAAGGCTTCCGGACCTGGCCCGACGAAGCGAAGAAACTGATCGGATGAAGGAAACGGAACAGCCGGTACTGCGTGACATCGTACTGATTGGTGGTGGCCACAGCCACGTTGGAGTCCTCAAGCGTTTTGCGATGAAACCGGTGCCGGGTGTTCGCCTGACACTGATCTGTCGCGACACGCACACCCCCTACTCCGGCATGCTGCCCGGCTACGTGGCCGGGCACTACAGCTACGACGACTGCCACATCGACCTCAGCAAGCTGGCGGAGTTTGCCGGCGCCCGGTTCTACCGGGATGAAGCGATTGGCGTTGATCGTAACACCAAGCGCATCCTCTGCCGGGGGCGCCCTTCTGTTCCCTATGACCTGCTATCCATCAATATTGGCTCCACGCCACGGGTCAACGAAGTTCCAGGCGCCAGTGACCATGCCGTACCGGTCAAACCCATCAACGGGTTCAATCAGCGCTGGCTTTCATTACTGGAACGGGCAGAGACCCATGAAGGGCCGCTGTCGGTTGGTGTTGTAGGCGCGGGGGCCGGTGGTGTTGAGCTCACACTCGCCATGCAGCATCGGTTACGCAAGGAATACAAGACCCGGGGCAAGGATCCGGACCAACTGTCGTTTCATCTGTTCGACCAGGCGAGCGAACTTTTGCCTACCCATAATGAGCGAGTTCGAGAGGCGTTCAGCAAGACACTCCGTAAGCGCGGTGTCCATCTGCATCTTGGCAGTGCCGTTACCCGGGTTGAGCATGGCCATCTCCGTACCGAAAACGACCACTCCTTTGACCTGGACGAAGTGCTCTGGGTCACCCGTGCCGGTGGCCCTGCCTGGCTCAGGGAAACCGGGCTGGCGCTGGACGATGGTGGCTTTATTCGCTGTCGGGATACGCTTCAGAGCGAAACCGATGACGATGTCTTCGCCGCCGGCGATATTGCGAACGTGGTGGACCATCCCCGGGAGAAGGCCGGCGTCTTTGCAGTCCGCCAGGGGCCGCCACTGGCAGACAACCTGCGCCGCGCCGCCCTTGGCAGGCAACCAAAACCGTTTACCCCCCAGAAGACCTGGCTGGCCCTGATAAGCACTGGCGACAAGTATGCCATCGCCTCCAAAGGTGACCGATTCGCCCAGGGTCGCCTGGTGTGGCGTTGGAAGGATTGGATCGACCGACGCTTCATGAAGAAGTTCAACGAGCTACCAGCCATGGAGGAGTCCTCTGCCCTGCCGGATACCTCTGCCGCGCAGAACCCGGAGGAAGCCTCCCAGGCCATTTCTGCAGTGGCTATGCGCTGCGGCGGCTGTGGCGCCAAGGTGGGCAGTACGGTGCTGTCCCGGGCACTCGGCGAACTGCGCCCCATCGAGCGGGATGACATTCTCGTGGGGCTGCATGCGCCGGATGATGCCGCCGTGCTGACCGTGCCTCCGGGCAAGGCCGTAGTCCATACAGTGGACTTCTTCCGGGCATTTATTGATGACCCCTATGTATTCGGCAAGGTAGCTGCCAATCACAGCCTGGGCGATGTGTTTGCCATGGGTGCCGAAGCCCAAAGCGCGACCGCCGTTGCCACCGTGCCCTACGGCATTGAGTCCAAGGTGGAAGATGTGGTCTACCAGATGATGTCCGGTGCCGTGGAAGTGCTGAATGACGCCGGCTGTGCCCTGGTAGGCGGGCACACAGGTGAAGGCAAGGAGCTCGCCCTGGGTTTTGCGGTCAACGGCCTGATTGATCCTGCCAAGGTGATGAGCAAGGGCGGCCTGAAGGCCGGTGACAAGCTGATCCTGACCAAGGCCATCGGTACCGGTACCCTGTTCGCAGCCCACGCCCGCCTGGCCGCCAGGGGCCGCTGGATCGATTCAGCCCTGGCCTCCATGATTCAGTCCAACCAGGAAGGCGCCCGCTGCCTGCTGCGCTATGGCGCCAAGGCCTGTACTGATGTGACAGGTTTCGGACTGCTGGGCCACCTGGTGGAAATGACCCGCCCCTCCGGTGTCGATGCTGTCCTGGAGCTGTCGGCTATCCCGGTCCTGCCCGGGGCCGAAGAGACCGCTGCCGCAGGCATCCTGAGCTCTCTGCAGCCCGCCAATATCCGCCTGCGCCGGGGCATCCGGGACCAGGCCAGGTGGGTTGACCATCCCCGCTACCCGCTTATCTTCGATCCGCAGACCGCGGGCGGACTGCTGGCCAGCGTGCCGGCCGACCAGGCGGAGGCCTGCGTCGCAGAGCTTCGGTCCCTGGGCTATCCGCTGACCTCCATTATTGGCGAAGTCACCGAACAGGGGGAGGCCATAGAGCCCATCAGTCTGCGGGACTGAGGGCTACAGCCTTTGTCAGGGCCTCGTCCAGGGAGGCTTGCTCCCGTTCCGGCGTAAATTCCAGCGCCAACCTGTCAACGAGGTGGCGCAGGTTATCCAGCCACTCAGGCTCCTGCTCTGCCCTGAGCATAAGCCCTGCAAGGGCCTGCTCATCGCCAACGGGATAGACACCGGGGTAGTTTTCCCCCAGCAAGCCGAGATTGCCGGGAATGTCGGAGGCCAGCACCGGCAGACCCGCCCGGCAGGCCTCGGAAACCACATTGGCGCCGCCTTCCATGGTAGAACTGATGACCATGGCGCGGCACTGGCTCATCAGCAGTGAAGCCTGTTCCCTGGGAATCTCACCCAGCCACTGGTACCGGGGGTTGTTGGTCATTTCGTCCCTGGCAGCCTCGGCCCAGCCATTGTCATGGGCCTTGCCGGCCTGCAGTATGTGAATCCTTGATTCAGGCGGCAGCAGCCGGGCAGCGAGGGCGGCCCGCAAAGGGTCCTTCTCTTCCCGGAGATGGCCAATGACACAAAGGTCAAAACGATCGTTGTCAGCCGGTAACCTGCTGGCCCGCTCCGGCGGAGTGGCCGCAGACTGCAGCACAACAGTAATACGAGACCGGAGTTCTTCCGGCACCACCTGCCATGCGAGGTGGTGCAGTACGATAAGCCCATCCGCCGCTGCCATGGTGGCAAGGGTCTGCTCCGGGTGGCTGTACTGGAACCGATACAGGTCCGTTCCAGTCAGCGCAATAATCATCGGCTTCTGCCCCTGTTCCCGGCGCCAGCGTGTCACGGCATCCCGGCTGCGCCAGGCATGCAACGCAATCAGCACATCGGCATCGCAAGCCTGCTGAGCATCATAGTTGGTGCCTACTGTGACCCGATGACCAAGCCCCTCCAGTAACCGTGTCCAGCGCTCGGCCGTCGCCCGGTTGCCCGAGAGTGAACCCCGGGGGGCGGGAGTCAATAGCAGTAGTTTCATTAAGTTGCTACCATTCAGTAGTGTCAGATGATTTCTACGGTAGGCCAATCGAGTCAGGTCATCGTAGAGTATCATTACAACCGGCACATGCGCTGCCTGAACCCTTCACCTCAAGGACCGATCCCTATGTTCAAAAAAATTCTTGGCCTGGCTACCATAGCCGCCGCCATGCAGACCTATGCCCTTTCCGCAGCGGCAGACACGTTTGTCTTCACCGCCATTCCGGACCAGGACGAGACGCAGCTGATTGAGCGCTTCGGTGCTGTCGAGGCCTACCTGGAAGAGCAACTGGACGTGGACGTGAAGTACATTCCGGTAAAATCCTATGCAGCCGCTGTTTCCGCCTTCCGCAACAACCAGGTTCAACTGGCCTGGTTCGGTGGCCTTTCCGGTGTGCAGGCCCGCCGCCTTGTGCCGGGCTCTGAAGCTATCGCCCAGGGTGTGGAAGATCCCGAGTTCCAGAGTTATGTGATTGCCAATACCAGCACCGGCCTGGAACCCATGGACGAGCTGTCAGAGGATCTCGAGGGCATGACCTTCACCTTTGGCTCCAAGGGTTCAACCTCTGGCCGGTTGATGCCGGAGTTTTTCCTGCGAGAGGCCTATGGCGAGGCCCCTGACGAGTTCTTCTCGAGGGTCGGCTTCAGCGGAAACCATACCCGAACCGTTCGCCTGGTGGAGGCCGGCACCTATCAATTAGGCGCGGTCAACTACAAGGTCTGGGAATCCGGTGTGGAAGATGGCTCTATTGATACCGACAAGGTACAGGTGATCTGGAAGACGCCTTACTACCCGGATTACCAGTGGACCATTCGCGGTGACGTCGACGAGCGCTTCGGCGAAGGCTTCAAGGATCGCGTAACCCAGGCCTTGCTGGACATGGACGACCCTGAGCTGCTCAAGCGGTTCCCCCGGGCCGGCTTTATCCCGGCATCGAACGAGGACTATGCGCCCATCGAAGAAACCGCCGAAGAACTGGGCCTGCTGAACTGATGAAGGCACCGCTGGAACTGGATGGACTGTCAGGCTACTTCGGGGGGCAACGGGTTCTTGGCCCGCTGTCCCTGTCGGTTGCGCCAGGGGACAAGATTGCCCTGGTGGGCAAGAGCGGTGCGGGCAAGTCCACCCTGATCCGGCTGATCCACGACCGGGTGGGCGATGAGGCGGCCCTGGTTCCCCAGGAACTGGGCCTGGTCAACGCCCTGCCCGTCTTCCATAACGTCTTTATGGCCAGGCTGGAGCAGCACAACGCACTCTACAACCTGGCCACACTGATTCGGCCGTTCAAAGCCGACCGGGAAGCGGTGACTGCCATCCTGGGCGAACTGGATATGTCTGACAAGCTGTGGAGCCCGGCCGCAAGGCTGTCTGGTGGCCAGCGTCAGCGCGCCGCCATTGGTCGCGCCCTTTATCGCAACGCCGACATGCTGCTGGCCGACGAGCCGGTCTCCGCCCTCGATGGCCCACTGGCCCACAAGGTCATGGCGCTGCTCAGGGACAGATTTAACACCTCGATAGTGGCGTTACATGACGTGGAGCTTGCGCTGGCCTACAGTAACCGGATCGTGGGCATCCAGGACGGCAAAATCGCCCTGGATGAGCCAAGTCAGTCCCTGACGGCGGCGGACATCCGCCCGCTATACGACTGAAGGCCACACCATGATGCAGGGTTGGGCCAATATACCCATAAGTCGCTCCAGAACGGCCAGAACCAGCCTGTTCTTCGTGGCGCTGGCCCTGGTGTGCCTGGCCATGGCGGATATTGCCATTACCACGGCGAACCCCTGGCAGGACCTGATGCGTTTCTTCTGGGGTGTGATGACCCCGGACTTCTTCTCCAGCGCGGGACTCGCTACCGCCCTGCTCCGCACCCTGGCCTTCGCCTTTGTGGGGGTGACCCTTGGAGCTGGCGCCGGCTTTCTGTTGGCGCTGGTGTACCGCTTCCGAATGGTTCGTACCTTTTGCGCGTTCATCCGCGCCATTCACGAGCTATTCTGGGCGCTGATCTTCCTTCAGTTCTTCGGCTTCCATCCCCTCACCGGGGTCCTCGCCATTGCCATTCCCTACGCCGGAATATTTGCCAAGGTGTATTCGGAAATACTGGACGAGGCGGACCAGGAGCCCCGTAACCTGCTTCCTTCTGGCGTCGGAGCGCTTTCGGCCTTCGTCTATACCCGCATCCCGGATTGTTGGGAACAGCTGCGCACCTATACCTCCTACCGCCTGGAGTGCGGCTTTCGGTCCAGCGCCATCCTGGGGTTTGTCGGCCTGCCTACCCTTGGCTTCTACCTGGAATCGGCGTTCTCCCAGGGACATTACTCCGAAGCCGGGGCGGTGCTGATTCTGTTCTATGTACTGATTGCTACTATCCCGTTATGGGTGCGGCCACGTATGCTGCCATTCTATATTGTGGCGGCGCCCTTCTTCCTGGGTGACGGAATGCCCATTATGTGGGGGAATGTCCGCCGATTCTTTACCGAAGACATCGTGCCGGCGCCCCTGCGTGAGACATCTTCCGAAGCCTTCTGGCCCTGGTTGAGTGACCTGGTGGTGAACCAGGCCCTCCCTGGCATCTGGAACACGTTGTTGCTGACACAGATGGCCCTGGTGGCGACCGGTGTTATAGCGTTGCTGGCCTTCCCGCTGATTTCGCGCCACTTCGGAAACCGGCTCTCCCGCACCGGGGGCCACGTGCTGCTGGTGATTGCCAGATCCACCCCTGAATACATCCTGGCCTATATCCTGCTGCAGCTGTGGGGGCCGTCCATGCTACCGGCAGTGGTGGCCCTGGCCCTGCACAACGGCGGTATTATCGGCCATCTGATTGGCCGTCAGTCCAGCACCATTGGGCTGCGCCCTGACGCACCCAGGGGGCTGATGCGCTACGGCTATGAGCTGGTACCCCGGGTGTACCCGTCGTTCCTGGCATTCCTGTTCTATCGATGGGAGATCATCATGCGGGAAACCGCCATCCTGGGGATTCTGGGCATTTATACATTGGGCTTCTATGTCGACAGCGCCATCCAGAATATCCAGTTCGACAAGGCCATGATCCTGATTCTGGTCACGGCGTTACTGAATATCGGGATCGACGGGCTATCCCGCCGTATTCGCCGGTGCCTGGCCTTGCAGACCATGCCAACCTGCTGACATTGCTGATGCTCAGGAAGCTTCGGAAGGACTGAACAGGGCCCGGAAAGGCAGTTCGAACGGCTCGCCGGCAACCTGCACGTTAATCCGCCAAACCATCTCGTCACCGGTGGTGCAGAACGGTGGTACGAAGCGCACCCGGTATTCCCCGGGCAGGCCTGTCGCGCTCAGTGCCATGGGATACTCCCCCATGTACATACTCTCACCGGTGAGTACGATCAGGGGTTTGGCAGCCACGCCGGGTATGGTCACGTCCAGTTGCAGCTCATCCCCTGAAAGCGGGATCAGCGTCAGTTTTGCGGCGCCACCTGGCGTTTGCCACTGGCAGGTTTCGACCAGTGGATGGCAAGTGGCTTGACTGGCGTTGTCCGTGGCCGATTCAGGCGCACCCAGCCATTGCGGCAACCACCAGGCAAAAGCCGCCAGGGCAACAACAAATAATACGGCTAACGCAGTGCGAATCATGGGTACTCCAACAACCAGGCGGGACACCGATCCGGTGGCATTATGCCTGTGGCCAATGACCTTCTCCACTGGTCCGGCACAGGATTTGTCCGTATACGCACCGGAACGGGGTGCCCTGTTCACCCATAACATGCGAAAATGCCGGACTTTTCCAAAACCTGCTGACGGAGAACCCGCTGTGCAACCGGATATATCGGTCCAGAACCTCAGCAAGACCTACGGCGATGGCTTCCAGGCCCTCAAGAATGTCAGCCTGGACATACAGAAGGGGGAGATCTTCGCCCTGCTCGGCCCCAATGGCGCCGGCAAGACCACCCTGATCAGTATCATCTGTGGTCTCGTGAACCCCTCCAGCGGCACGGTGACCGCCGCCGGGCACGATATCGTCCGTGAGTTCCGGGCTGCGCGGCAGGCGATCGGCCTGGTACCCCAGGAACTGAATACCGACTCCTTCGAAAAAGTCTGGAACACCGTCAGCTTCAGCCGCGGGCTTTTCGGCAAGCCACCCAATCCGGCCCATATCGAGAAAGTCTTGCGAGACCTGTCGCTGTGGGACAAGCGCAACAACCGGGTCATGTCCCTTTCCGGTGGCATGAAGCGCCGCGTCATGATCGCCAAGGCCCTTTCCCACGAGCCGGATATCCTGTTCCTTGACGAGCCCACCGCCGGTGTTGATGTGGAACTGCGCCGGGATATGTGGGAGATGGTACGCAAGTTAAGGGAGAGTGGCGTTACGATCATTCTCACGACCCACTACATCGAGGAAGCCGAGGAAATGGCGGACCGCATCGGCGTGATCCGCAACGGCGAACTGATCCTGGTGGAGGATAAGGCCACCCTTATGTCGAAGCTGGGCCGAAAGGAACTGCGCCTGCACCTGCAAGCCCCGCTGGAAGAATTGCCGCCGGAACTGAAAGACCAGCCCATTGAGCTTTCCGAAGATGGCTATGAGCTGATCTACACCTTCGACAGCCAGCAGGAGCAGGCCGGTGTGGCCCTGCTGTTGCGCACACTGGGAGAGCTGGGTGTGGAGTACCGGGACCTGCAGACCCGTGAGAGTTCCCTTGAAGAGATTTTCGTAGGGCTGGTTCATCACGACTGATACGCCCCACAACCGGAGAGAATCTATGAACCTGTATGGCATCCTCGCCATCTACAAGTTTGAAATGGCCCGCATGTGGCGAACCCTGATGCAGAGTGTCGCCTCACCGGTGATCTCTACATCCCTGTATTTCGTGGTGTTTGGCTCCGCCATTGGATCCCGCATGGGAGATATTGACGGCATCAGCTATGGCGCCTACATCATACCGGGGCTGATCATGCTGACGCTGCTGATGCAAAGCATCTCCAACGCCAGCTTCGGCATCTACATGCCACGGTTCTCGGGCACCATCTACGAGGTACTGTCGGCGCCCGTGTCCTACATTGAGGTGGTCATCGGCTATGTCGGGGCGGCAGCCACCAAGTCGGTCATCCTGGGCCTGATCATCCTTGCCACCGCACGGCTGTTCGTGGATTACAGCGTCTTGCATCCCGTCTGGATGATCTCGTTCCTGGTGCTGACCGCGGTGACCTTCAGCCTGTTCGGTTTCATTATCGGTGTGTGGGCGGACGGTTTTGAGAAGCTTCAGATCGTGCCGCTGATGATCGTTACGCCTTTGGTGTTTCTCGGCGGGACCTTCTATTCCATCGATATGCTGCCGGAGATCTGGCAGACCATCACCCTGTTCAACCCGGTGGTATACCTGATTTCCGGTTTCCGGTGGGCTTTCTATGGCGTCTCGGACATTCACATCGGTATCAGTGTTGGCATGATTATGGTGTTCCTGACCTTGTGCATGGTGCTGATCGCATGGATCTTCCGCACCGGGTACCGGCTCAAGCCATGACATCCCGTAGCCGGATTGCAGGTTTATTCCGGGCGTTTCTGGCTTTCTGGCTGGTCGTGGCAGCGGCCTTTGCCCAGAGTTCCCCACCCCAGCAACTTGAGACCTGGGAGGCCTGCCTGATCACCGATGAAAGGGCCATTCCGGTAACCCTCGAACACGCGGTGACAGCCGAACAGCGGCGCTGGGGCCTGATGGAGCGGCAAAGCCTGCCGGCCCGCGCCGGTATGTTGTTCTTTTACGATTCTGATCGCCCTGCCTCTGCGGGTTTCTGGATGTACCGAACCCGAATTCCCCTGGATATCGCCTGGCTGGATGAGAATGGTGTCATCCTCGCCATGGACACCATGACACCGTGCGAAACCGACCAGGCCCGCGACTGCCCCACCTGGCCTGCCGGGGTTCCACACCGGAACGTGCTGGAAATGAACGCCGGTTTTTTCGAGACACATCATGTCGACGTTGGCGACAAGTTAGTTGCAAACCTGAACGACAATATACCCTGCTCCATGGCTGATTGAATCATTGGCCCGGTACCAGTCCTTGATAGATCTCACAGCCTTTTGACACGTTTCTGGTTCTGCCTCTTCTCTAGACCGCTTCGGCTATGCGGGCCACGGTATCGGAGGTTTACCCGGCCTGATCGGTTGACAGGACACCAGGTCAAATAAAAAACGTCCCGGCGACAGCCGGGACGTTTTTGTCAGCTTGCACGCAGTTCCTACATGCCGTGGGTAGATGCATCCACTTTCGAAAACACCTCATTCCAATAAAGCTCGCCCAGCTCTTCCTGAGAGTCCACATCCTTTACCAGTTCGACCCATTTTTCGAGAACCGGGCGGAACTCTTCGAGCATTTCTGCGCCATTCGTCACGCCATAGGTTTCCTCGTAGAACTGGGAGATAACCTCCATATCCTTACGAACAAACGCACGTGTTGCCTCTTGAAGCTCCTTTGACGCGGTGTGAACCTCAATCCCCATTTCATCGCGGGCACGCTCCAACACGGCAGCTTCACGCTGGTGATATACCCAGGGAATCTCGGCGGAAATATAGGCCCCGGCATGCAGCATGGCAGTACGCTGATTATCCGTCAGACTCTGCCAAGTGCTCCTGTTAGTGTTGGAAATTGGCGCTCCGGCGAAGACGCCGCCAGGTACATCGATGGTAATATCGGTAGTAGCTTCAATGATCCCGAGGTTTTCAAGGTCTGGTGCGGATATGATTGCACAGTCCACCACACCCTGCTCCAGAGCTTCAAAGGTTTCGTTGCCGGAGAGCGTAACCGGACTAGCTCCAAATGTTTGTGCCCACCGCGACCATTGGGAGCCCGCCGCACGCAGACGCTTACCTTTGAGCTCTTCCACTGTGGTCACTGGCTCACTACAGTTCAGCATGTAGTTGGAACTGGACGCGATACCGGTAAAGACCTGATTCTGAGCCTCAAATTCACTATGGCATTCTTCACACTGGAAAAAAATATACTCCGCTAATGCTCCAATGTACGCTGTTCCCTCCTTGCCCTGTATTTCGTCACCGAAAAACTGGAGCTGCATAGCCGCTTCGGCAAGCAGGTTGGTATGAGCGTATTCAGACGGAAAGTACGCACTAAGCAGATAGCCAATGTCGGCCATCCCGTCCCTAATTCCCGCTGAAGTTTCCGCAAAATTAAGCAGCGACAGTGGGTACACTTTCACAGAGAGCTCCCCATCGGAGAACTTTTCTACACGGTCCGCGTAGTTTTGCGCGGCCTTGGCAGAATCACTTCCGGGCGGGTAACCGATCGCATAGGAGAGGGTTCTGGCGTCCGCAACGGAGGAAAGGGCCATACCGCCGACGACCAGCGACGTTGATAAAACACGAACCAGGGATGTTACAGGCATGCTAGTACTCCGGATATTTGTTGTTGTAATACGGGTTTTGGGCTCCCTCCCCAAAATGGTTCACATCCTGAAATATCACGATAGTCGTGCAATGCCTAACCAATCAACCGATTGGTTAAAAAATCGTCGGAATGGACGAGGGGAAGCGGATCAACCTGAGTCGAAAGCGGGGAATGTTTCTATAGCAAGTGGTGCCCGGGGCCGGACTCGAACCGGCACGACCTAACGGTCAGGGGATTTTAAGTCCCCAGTGTCTACCAATTTCACCACCCGGGCATTTCGGAAGGGTAAAGACGCGCCGAATTGTATAAGGCCATGGCGCGCAAAGCAATTGGCAGGCTAACCGCTGTCTGGGGTTGCGGCAATTTTGACCGCCGTACCATGATAGAGGTAGCCGGCGATCTGTGGGGCTCCGGGCATGTAAAAGTTTTCCAACTCCTTAATGGAGAACCCCGCCTGTTCGATCAGCCGAGCGATCGGGCGATTCAGGTGGCAACCGCCGGCGAATTTCTTCCAGACCGGGGTGATTCTGTGCTGCCACTTCCGCGTAGGGTTCTCGGGGGCTTCACCGTGCTCCAGGAACAACAACTCCCCACCAGGCCTGAGGACCCGCATCATCTGCTCCAGGGCGCGCTGGTGACCCGGAATAGTGCAAAGTGTGAAAGTCAGCAGAACCGTATCTACACTGTTATTCGGAAGTGGAATTTCCTCTCCTGGAAGGTCCAGCCACTGGACGGGTACCCGGGATTTGGCCATGTTATCGGCGGCTTTCAGTCGCATACCCGGTGAAGGCTCCAAACCATACACCAACTGGACAGTATCCGGGTTGTAGAACTCAAGGTTAATGGCCGACCCCATGCCCACTTCCAGTACGATACCGGTGGCCCGCGGGACTAACTGGCTGCGCAGCTTCATGACCTGGCCCACTGAACACGCCTTGTCGATGATATGGGGAAGTATGCGTTCCTCGTAAAAGCCCAAGGTTTTCTCCACAATTGATTTAACGCAAGTGCGTGCGACATTCTGCCCCTATGGAGAACAGCGGCTTCAGAGTAGCATGCTAGTGTTCCAGAATATAAGTTAGCTGCCGGTACTAACAAAAACTGCACAAACGGAAGGCAGTATACCAAGGTGGGAGTGGCCTCACTCTCCATAAGAACTGTAGGTACCGGAGGTTTACGATGGAGCTAGATCCCCTGTTGCTATCGCGAATCCAGTTCGCGTTCGTGGTTTCCTTCCACGCTATTTTCCCCGTCTTTACCATTGGCCTGGCCTCCTACATCGCGGTGCTGGAAGGGCTAGCCTTCAAGACTGAAAACCCGGTCTGGACCCGACTGTCCACTTTCTGGATAAAGGTGTTTGCGGTGGTTTTCGGCATGGGCGTGGTGTCCGGGATTGTCATGTCGTTCCAGTTCGGAACCAACTGGTCAAACTTTGCCCAGGCGACGGCCAACTTCCTCGGGCCCATGCTCAGCTATGAGGTGGTGACGGCGTTCTTCCTGGAAGCCGCATTCCTGGGCGTATTGCTGTTCGGCCGTGACAAGGTGCCGGCAGGGGTCCATCTCTTCGCGGCAATCATGGTGGCTTTCGGCACGTTTATCTCATCCTTCTGGATACTCTCCGCCAATAGTTGGATGCAGACCCCGGCCGGCGTTGAGTTTCGGGAAGGGATTTTCCATGTCACGTCCTGGTCCGAAGCCATCTTCAATCCCTCATTCACGTGGCGCTTTGTTCACATGGTGATGGCCTCATTCCTCACCGGTGGCTTTGTGGTTGCAGGTGTGAGCGCCTGGTACCTTCTGCGCGGACGCGAGGTTGAGGCCAACCGCAAGGCCCTGTCCATGTGCCTGTGGATGCTCCTGGTCATGGCCCCGTCCCAGGCAGTGATTGGCGACTTCCATGGTCTGAATACCCAGGAACACCAGCCAGTCAAGGTTGCCGCGATGGAAGGTAACTGGGAAACCGATACCCGTGTGCCCCTGCTGCTGTTTGCCCTGCCCGACCAGGAAAACCAGACCAATCACTTCGAAATCGGGATTCCGGGGATGGCCAGCCTGATCCTGGCCCATGATATCGACGGTGAAGTGCCCGGGCTGGACCTGGTACCGCAAGAGGAGCAGCCCCCGGTAATGCTGGTGTTCTGGAGCTTCCGGGTAATGGTGGGGCTTGGCTTCCTGATGATCGGCTTCGCCATCGCCGGCCTGGTATTGCGCCGGGGTGGGCGTTACGCCGAGAACCGCTGGTTCCTGCAGGGGCTGCGGCTGATGTCGTTGACGCCCTTTGTAGCGGTACTGGCCGGTTGGTTCGTTACCGAGTTTGGCCGCGCGCCCTGGGTAGTCTACGGCATGATGACCCAGGCGGAGGGGCTGACACCCTCCCTCACTGGCGGCATGGCCCTGTTTACCCTGATCGGTTATATCGTTGTCTACGCCCTGGTGTTCTCGGCAGGCGTTTACTACCTGATGCGAGTACTGCACGACGGACTTGAGGCAAAGGACCGGGAATACTCGTCGGACCACCCCAAGCGGCCGCTTTCCGCAGCCCATGTGCCGTTTGAATACAACGAAGACATCGTGCGTCCGGGAGGGTACTGATTATGGAACTTTTTGACCTGGCCCTTATATGGGCATTCATCATCGGCTTTGGCGTCATCATGTATGTATTGATGGATGGCTTTGATCTGGGCGTGGGAATTCTCTTCCCCTTTGCGCCGGATGATGAGTCCCGTGATGTGATGATGAACTCCGTGGCACCGGTCTGGGATGGTAACGAGACCTGGCTGGTACTTGGCGGTGCCGGGCTATTGGCAGCCTTCCCCATGGTGTACTCGATTCTCCTGCCGGCGTTGTACATCGGCGTGTTCCTGATGCTGGCCGGCCTGATTTTCCGCGGGGTGGCCTTTGAATTCCGGTTCAAGGCCAATACCTCCCGTTACCTCTGGAACTGGGCGTTTGCCGGTGGTTCCACCGTTGCTGCCTTTGCCCAGGGCGTCGTGGTCGGTGCCTATATCGAAGGTTTTGAAACGGCAAACGGCGTCTACGTCGGTGGTGCGCTGGACTGGCTGACACCCTTTACCGTGCTGACCGGACTTGGCCTGCTGGCCGGTTATAGCCTGTTGGGGGCCACCTGGCTGGTGCTCAAGACCGAGGGTGAACTCCAGCAATGGGCGCGCAGACTGGTTATACCTCTGCTGGTGGCTGTGCTGGTGGTGTTTGCGATCATCAGCATCTGGACACCGTTCGTCGATCCGTTCGTGCGCGACCGCTGGTTTAATCACATCACACTGATCTGGGTGTTCCCCGCCTTCGGCCTGTTCTGCGCCTGGCAGATCTTCCGGGCCACTCGCCGGCACAAGGACGGCATGCCGTTTGTTGCGACCATGGGATTATTTATCAGTACCTACCTTGGGCTGATCGTCAGCAAATGGCCTTACGTAGTGCCGCCGGACTACACCCTGTGGGACGCATCTTCAGCCTATGGATCGCAGCTGTTCCTGCTGCTGGGCCTGTTGTTCGTGATCCCGGTCGTGCTGGGGTACACCGCCTGGACCTACTGGGTATTCCGCGGCAAGGTCCGTGCCGGGGAAGGCTACCACTGAGTGCCTGAACCCTCCCCCGACACACCCTCCCGGGAGGCAGCGCGCTGGCTGAGGGAGCGCCAGCGCCCTGCCCTGGGTGTCATTCGAGCCGCCGCTCTGGCGGGCATCCTCGCCGCCGTTGCATCTTTCTTCCAGCTGGGGGGAATGGCCTGGATTGCCCATCAGGTACTGGTGGGCAAACAGCCGCCAGACCAGTTGGTTGCCGTGGTTATCATGGTGTTGGCCGTCATTGCAGTGCGGGCAGCCGCCGTTGCCCTGCAGAACCGATTTTCAGCCAGCGCCAGTGACCGGATACGGCTGGCCCTGCGCCGGGACCTGCTTGATCATTTTCACCACCTTGGCCCTATCGGTGTCGGTCAGTCCTCAGCGGGCACCCTGGCGTCAGAGTGGCAGGACCAGGTAGAAGCACTGCACGGATACTACGCCCACTACCTTCCCCAGATGGTGCTCTCGGTGGTGGTGCCACTGTTGATACTGGTCACTGTAGTCTGGCTGGACTGGCTGGCCGCACTGTTCCTGCTATTGTCGGCTCCGCTGATTCCCCTGTTCATGGCCCTGGTGGGTATGGGAGCGGAGAAGCTGAACCAGCAACACATGGAAACCCTGGGACGCCTGTCCGGTCATTTCCTGGACCGCCTGCGGGGGTTGTCCACCTTGCAGCTGTTTGAATACACCGGTGCCGCCACCCGCGAGATTGCGGAGGCCACCGACCAGTACCGGCAGGTAAACATGAAGACCCTCAGGGTGGCGTTTCTGTCCTCGGCGGTGCTGGAGTTCTTCGCCTCCATTGCCATCGCAGTGATTGCCATCTATATCGGTTTCGGGTTACTGGGCTATATCTCCTACGGTCCGTCCCCGGAGCTCACCCTGTTCTCGGGCCTGTTCATACTGCTACTGGCACCGGAGTTCTACCAGCCCCTGCGCCAGCTGGCACAGCATTACCACGACCGGGCGACAGCGCTGGGCGCGGCAGCGCAGTTGCAGCAACGGCTTGCAACGCGTCCCGGCGCCACCACGGGTTCGCCCGGTCAGGCCTGCGGAAACAGGACTGCCGTGGTGGAAGTGGTTCATGCGTCCGTTGTTTTTCCCGACGGGAGCATCGGCCTTGAGCCCTTGTCCCTGGTGGTCGGCAAAGGCGGAGGTCAAGCCGAGCTGGTTGCCCTGGCTGGCCCCTCCGGCTCGGGCAAGTCCACCCTGCTCCACCTGATTGCCGGATTTCTGCCCCCCACAAGCGGCGTGGTCCGTGTGAACGGTGAGGAACCGGGGGCCCGGCCCTTTGGCTGGCTGGGGCAGACACCATTCATTCGGCAGGATACCTGGGCCGGTAACCTGCGGATGGTGGCACCGGATGCAACCGACGAGACGTTGCTGGATGCCCTTGAGAAAGTCGGTCTGGGTGACCTGGTCCGGCAGCGCCCCGGGGGACTCGATACACCCGTTAATGAAGGTGGCGGGGGGCTGTCAGGTGGCCAGGCCCGCCGGCTGGCTGTGGCCAGGCTGTTTTTGGCACGCTACCCACTGATCCTGATGGACGAACCTACCGCCGGGCTGGACACCCGCAGCGAGCATTACCTGCTGGAGGCCATTCGCCAACTGCGGGATCAGGGCTCTACCATCATTATGGCCAGTCACCACCCGGCAGCGTTGGCTGCCGCAGACCGTTGTCTGACCCTGGTGGACGGGAGACTCCAGGATGAATGAACTGCGGCCCTGGGTTGAGCTCATTGCCGCCCGCTGGCGAAGGCTGCTGGTTGGCGGCCTGCTGATGTTTGCCACGGTGCTGGCAGGGATTGGCCTGCTGGCACTGTCGGGCTGGTTTATCACCGCCACAGCCCTGACCGGATTATTGCTGGCGGCCGGCGTAGCGGCACAACTGGATATCTACACACCGGGCGGCGGTATACGTTTTTTTGCCCTGGCGCGAACCGTATCCCGCTACCTGGAGCGGGTTTACAACCATGACACCGTGCTCAGGTTACTTGCCGATGTGCGGGTTACCCTGTTTTCCCGCCTGACTATGACCAGGCCCAACCGGGTTGGGGCCAAGCGCCCGGCTGACTGGCTGAATCGACTGATTGCTGATATTGACGCGCTGGACACCCTTTACCTGCAACTGGTCGCCCCGCCTGGACTGGCCCTGGCCGGTCTGTTGCTCGCTGGCCTGGTGATGGCCATGGTAGCACCTCCGCTGATCTGGTCGCTGGTGCCCCTGGCGCTGTTACCCCTGGTTTTATACCTGCTGGCCCGCCACACCCTGGCACCGTCTCGCAACCAGGGCGAGCAGGCCGAAGCCCTGCGTGGCCGCTTTGTCGATGTCATTGAGGGTAACGCAGAACTCCAGGCCGCCCACCTGTGGTCCAGGGAAGCCGATGCCCTGCTTCACAACAGTCGCACCCTGGATAACACGCGCTTGCTGGTTGAGCGGCAGGCCGCAATGGCCAATGGTTTGACCTTGATGGCGGTCCAGCTGGCGTCAGTGATTGCCATGCTGACCGGGCTGTCACTCTGGCGATCTGGCGAGCTCAGCGGTCCGGTAGCCTTGCTGTTTACCCTGGCGGTTCTGGGCCTCGGGGAAGCGTTTACCGGTTTGCCGGCGGCCTTCAGCCGTCTTGGGGCGACCCTTGGTGCGGCCGGCCGTCTGAACGGTGAAGGTGAGTCCCGCTCCCCGGGCGATTCTGGCCCGCATCCTGGCCCGGGTAACCTGCAGTTCGCCGACTTGGTTGTGGAGCAGAACGGAGAGGCCCTGATGCGCCCCGTTTCCCTGGAACTGCCGGAGGGCGGCCGCCTGGCCCTCATTGGCCGGTCCGGCGCTGGCAAGTCCACGATGCTGGATGTGTTGGCGGGTCTGAACGACAACTGGCACGGCGAGCTGAAACTGGCAGGCCGAGCACTTGACCCGGCCAGCACCAGGGACTGGCGCAGCGGTGTCAGTTACCTGACCCAACGTACCCACCTGTTCAGCGATACCGTCGCCGCCAATCTGCGGATCGCAAAGCCGGAGGCCGCGGACCAGGAACTCAATGCGGTACTGGCCGCTGTCGCACTGACGCCGTTGCTGGAGCGGTTACCCAATGGGCTCTACAGCATGATTGGCGAACAGGGGCGGAGGCTATCCGGCGGTGAGCGTCGCCGCCTCGCCCTGGCCAGAGCCCTGTTGCGACCTTCCTGGTTGCTATTGCTCGATGAACCATTCACAGGCTTGGACAGCGCCACCATCGAGCAGATCCGTGTGTCCATGGAACCCTGGCTACAAGGACGGACCTGCGTGTTTGCCGGCCACAATACTGCCGCCTTGCCAGGTACCGACATCCAGCTGAACCTTGACGGAAGTCAGTAAAGCGGGTTAACTAAAATGGCAATATCTCGTTGTATTCCAGAGTTTTTCTCCTCAGCTTTCGCACCCCACCAAGTTGCACCGGAGATGAAGTGTACTATCTGAAGGCCTTTTCCCATGCTTTCCTGCATGCACTGAAAAACCTCCTCCCGATCGTGGTGGTTGTGGCCTTCTTCCAGGTGCTGGTGCTTCAGCAGCTTCCCGATAACCTGGCCAGTATGATCGTTGGCCTTTTGATCGTGGCGGCCGGTGTGGCACTTTTTCTCCAGGGCCTGGACCTGAGTATATTCCCGGTCGGCAAAAGCCTCTCGAACCAATTTGCCCGCAAGGGTTCCGTGCCGGTGCTACTGGCCTTCGGATTTGCGCTCGGCTTTTCGGCGGTTGTGGCCGAACCGGCTCTGATCGCTGTCGCCATGCAGGCCCAGGAGATCAGCGGCGGCCGGATTGACGGATTCACCCTGCGAATGCTGGTCGCGGTTTCCGTGGGCCTTGTGACAGCACTCGGGGTGTTTCGAACGATTTTCGGCTTGCCCCTGCACTGGTTCATGATCACCGGCTATGTCACCGTTGTCATTGTTACCTGGTTCTCGCCGCCCGAAATCGTGGGTCTGGCTTACGATTCCGGTGGGGTCACCACCAATGTCGTAACGGTCCCCCTGATTGCTGCGCTGGGTATCGGGCTGGCTACATCCATCCGCGGTCGTAACCCGTTAATTGACGGATTCGGACTGGTGGCCCTTGCGGTTATGGTGCCCATGATTACCGTCCAGTTGTACGGCATTGTGGTGTATGGGGGACAAGAAGAGCTGCCCGATGATGTGTCGTTGCTCGCATCAGGCGGCGAAACCTCACCCGCTTCCGGCATTGCAACGATAATCAGCGAACTCGCGGGAATGGTTCGGGATGTGCTACCCATCATCGCCACAGTGCTCATCTTCCAGTACCTGGTGTTACGCAAGACCCTCGCAAACCCTCGCCGTGTTGCCTTCGGCTTCATACTGGTGATTCTTGGTCTCTACGCGTTTGTGGTGGGCCTGAAGCTGGGCCTTTTCCCGATTGGTACCAGTATGGCAGAGCAGCTGATCAGGCTTGACGGTTACCTGTTCGTCTACCTGTTTGCATTTACCATCGGCTTTGCCACTACCATGGCCGAACCCGCCCTGATTGCTATAGGCCAGCAGGCTGAGGAGGCGGCTGCGGGCCAGATTAACGGTAACGTGATTCGTATACTGGTGGCCTGCGGGGTGGCGGTTGGTATCACCATTGGTGTGCACCGCATCATCGCCGGCGACTCCATGCATTTTTATATTATCGGCGGGTATACCGTGGTCATACTGTTGACGCTACTGGCGCCCCGGTACATCGTGGCCCTCGCCTACGACCTTGGCGGGGTTACCACGTCGGAAGTCACGGTGCCACTGGTGACTGCGCTCGGCATAGGCCTGGCGACGAATATCGAGGGGCGCAATGTACTGATCGACGGCTTTGGACTTATTGCCTTTGCCTCGATCTTCCCTATTGTGACGGTCATGGGCTACGCCATACTGGCCGAGTGGATGAACCGACGACGTGAGGTAGAATCATGAAATTTTCCGCGCTTGCGGCCATCGTCCCTGAGGACCTGGAGCAGGAATGCATCGATGCCGCCCGGGAATTGGGCGCTGGTGGTATCACGGTTCTGGCTGGCCGCGGGATCAGCAATACCGCCCGCAAGACCTTCTTTGGGCTTACCTACGATGGGAGCCAGAGCGTCCTGCTGATGGTGCTGGAAAAAGGCCTGTCGCTGGAAATTCTCAAGGCTATCCAGAAAGTGATCATGCCGGACAACAGGGACTCTAGCGGCATCGTGTTTACCCTTCCGCTTGAACATCTGGGAGGGATCGATTTCAGCCAGGTAGAGAAATTCGAGCAACATCTCAAAGATTCACAGGAATAGGAGCCACCTGATGCTGACAGTTAGGGACGTGATGGTTCGGGAAGTAATCAAGGTGTCGCCCTTTGCCACCATCCGGGAGGCGATAACCCTGATGAAGCAACATGGTGTGAAATCGCTGGTGGTAGAACAACAGAACGAGCACGATGCCTGGGGGCTGATCACCTACACCAACATTCTCAAGACGGTAATTGCAGAAGACGGTGATATCGACCTGCTCAACGTTTACGACGTCTGCGCGAAGCCGGTAATCAGCGTTGGCGAAAGTCTCGGGTTGCGCCACGTGGCTGCTCTGATGAGCGACCACCGGGTGAAACGTCTGCTGGTACTGGAAGACAACCGCCTGCTGGGGTTCGTGACGATGGACGACATTATGGCGGCACTGTTCGAGAGAATGGAAAGTTAACAGCCCCCTTTAGAACAGGGGCTGCAGGGTGCTGTGGGTTTCAGGCAGTCGAGGCTGTCAAAACCTCGAACGTTACCTTCGCGTTGGCCTGTAATCGCTTCAGCAGGTCGCCATCCATCAGGCTCGACGGCGTCCAGAACCCGCCCACTGCATCCTCTGGCACATCAAAGGCAAGACATTCCGCCGCCTGGGCGAGCATTCGGCTGGTGGAACCATATCCCGGATCGCCCTGGCCGGTCACCTTGACCGTCAGGCTCTCGCCACCCTCCGTGGTGCCAATAAATCGCAGGTCGTAGAAGCCTTTTTGCTGGGCTGCCTGGTCCGGACCCTCGCCGGGTTCCGGCAGCACGAATCGTTCCAGGGCCCAGCGGGTGGGCTTGATGGCGGTTGCCAGGGCAAAACCGCCCATGGCACCGGCAACTGCCAGCGCCCTTCCCCGTCCTTTCAGGCCGCGCCCGGTCATCATTGCCTCGTCATACTGGAACTCGGTTCCGTAACAGGCGTCCAGTAATGCGTTGGAGCGGTGCACCACCCGGGTGTTGATAGCGGCCATCAGAAACGGCGCCACCCACGATTCCAGGTCATGGTCGAACTCCGCCGCCTTGACGCTGGGCTGGCGAGTGACAGAACGATGGTCTGGCGGACACAGGGAGAAGGGGTTCGCAAGCTCCTTTCGAAGTGCCTTGTTGGAGGCGGCTTCCTTGATGACGTTCATCAGACTGGCGACGGTGCCCCCGGAAAGACCACCCTTGGCGGCCTTTACTCGCATTTTCACGCGTTGGCAGGGCTGACCAAAACGGGAGATGGCCTCCTGCTGCAGGTACCACACCCCCATGTCGGAAGGAATGGAGTCAAAACCACAACAATGAACGATCCTTGCGCCGGTGACCTTCGCCCTCTCCTCATAAAGCTGGATCATCCGGCGTATCCACTGCACTTCACCGGTCAGGTCACAATAGTCCGTCCCGGTTTCCACACAGGCCCGGACCAGGGGCTCGCCGTGAAGTGCGTAGGGGCCCACAGTGGAGACAACGACCCGGGTTTGTTCGCACATGGCGTTCAGGGAATCCGCGTCGCCAGCATCTGCAATGAGCATGGGCAGGTTGACGGCTGCCGGGCCCAGCTCATCTTTCAACCTGTCCAGCTTTGCCTTGGAACGACCGGCAATGGCCCAGCGTACCGGTTTTCCTTCGTTACCCTGTGAGTCCTTCCCGTCTCCAAAACCATGACGTTCAGCCATCCGGCGAGTGAGGATCTTTCCGACAAAGCTGGTAGCGCCGAACAGCACGATATCAAACGGAGTTTCCATGGCAGTTGCTCCTTTGGGGTGAGGGGAAGTTGGTCAACATGGTCCGGGAGTCTGCAAGGATAGCAGAGCGAAGGCGGGCATGATGTAAGCGGGACGTTTCTTTCTTCCGGGGACAAAAAAGGGGCGCCCGGAAGCGCCCCTTTTTCATCTGAAACAAGCCCTTACAGGACTTTCTTCAGTTCCTCTTCAAGCTGTGGAACAGCTTCGAAAAGGTCAGCTACCAGGCCGTAGTCTGCAACCTGGAAGATCGGGGCTTCTTCGTCCTTGTTGATCGCAACGATCACCTTGGAATCACCCATACCAGCCAGGTGCTGGATAGCACCGGAGATGCCCACGGCAACGTATAGCTGCGGAGCAACGATTTTGCCGGTCTGGCCGACCTGCATGTCGTTAGGCACGAAGCCGGCGTCAACAGCCGCGCGAGATGCACCAACAGCCGCACCCAGCAGGTCAGCAACCTGCTCGAGCATCTTGAAGTTCTCGCCGTTCTGCATGCCGCGGCCACCGGAGATAACGATGGAGGCGCTTGCCAGGTCCGGACGGTCAGACTTGGCCAGTTCTTCGCTGACAAAGGAAGAAATACCGGCATCCTTGACCACGTCCAGGTTCTCGACAGAAGCGGAACCACCTTCACCGGCAACCGGATCAAACCCGGTCGGGCGAACGGTGATCACCTTGGTGCTGTCCTTGGACTTGACGGTCGCGATGGCGTTACCGGCATAGATCGGACGAACAAAGGTGTCAGCGTCAACGACGCCCATGATGTCGGATACCTGGGCAACGTCCAGCAACGCAGCAACACGCGGCATGAAGTCCTTGCCAGTGGTACCGGCAGCGGCCAGGATATGGCTGTAACCGTTGCCTACTTCGGCGACCAGCTCGCCAAGGTTCTCACCCAGGTTGTGACCGTAGGCAGCGTTGTCGGCAACCAGTACCTTGTTAACGCCTTCGGCCTTCGCGGCCTGCTCGGCAACCGCACCACAGTTCTCGCCGGCAACCAGAACGTCGATATCGCCACCGATCTCCTTGGCAGCAGCCAGGACACTCAGGGTAGCCTGCTTGAGGCTGCTGTTATCGTGTTCAGCAAATACCAGGATGCTCATTTAGATCACCTTCGCTTCGTTCTTCAGTTTGTCGACCAGCTGGGCTACGTCTTCTACCTTGATACCAGCCTTGCGTGCGGCAGGCGCCTCAACCTTGACGGTTTCCAGGCGATGGGCCATATCGACACCCAGGTCAGCCGGGGTGGTGGCGTCCAGCGGCTTCTTCTTGGCCTTCATGATGTTCGGCAGTGAAGCGTAGCGCGGCTCATTCAGACGCAGGTCAGTGGTGACCACAGCCGGCAGGTTCAGGGAAACGGTCATCAGGCCGCCGTCAACTTCACGGGTTACGTTGACCTTTTCACCATCTACAACAACTTCGGACGCGAAGGTACCCTGGGCCATACCGGTCAGGGCGGCCAGCATCTGGCCAGTCTGGTTGTTGTCGGAATCGATGGACTGCTTGCCGAGGATAACCAGCTTCGGCTCTTCCTTCTCGACAATCGCCTTCAGCAGCTTGGCAGCTTCCAGGGACTGGACTTCTTCGTCAGTCTCCACGTGGATACCGCGATCAGCACCGAGGGCCAGGGCTGTGCGGATCTGCTCCTGGGCAGCCTTCGGGCCAATTGAAACCACGACGATCTCGCTGGCAACGCCCTTTTCCTTCAGGCGAACCGCTTCTTCAACCGCGATTTCACAGAAGGGGTTCATTGCCATCTTGACGTTGGCAAGATCAACACCGGAGTTGTCCGGCTTGACGCGCACCTTCACGTTGTAGTCGATAACTCGTTTTACAGCGACCAGAACCTTCATAGATTCCTCGTTCTTCTACGATGGGTTTAATGACTCGTAATCAGAAAGACTCTCGCCGGAACCACCCGGGAAACGAACCGCCAGGGCTGGCAACACCAGAGCATTCATGATTCCTGTCGCTCCGACCGCTCGAGACGCCGCGGCCGAACCTTGATTCAAACAGCAAAACTCCGTTGGACCTGCTGTCAGGGCGCCATAATACTGAAGGCAAAGACCCGGTGGGTCAATAGCAAATGCAGCATTGCGGCGGCTTTGCAAGGCATTTCAGGGCTTTTTTGCGGTATTTTTCCGGATCGCATGTTCTGATTTTGACCCTTAAAAGCCAGTTTTGATTGCGTTATTGAAACACTGTTTCGCAAAATATGGTAAGATTAGCTTTGCTTGCTATCCGGTTGGTTTCCTCCTGATCGGGGTAGTAACCGGAGCGTTCAAACCTTGCCAGAAACCGGCACCATATTCAAACGAGCGTTTGAACTAAGCAAAAAGCAGGTTAAACTGTCGTTTATCAGCCAGTTGTCCGGTAATATGTGCCCTTTGCCCTGAGCGCGGGTACGCCACGCCGGGCCCTGGCCACGAACATGTGACATGTTCAATAAACCAAATAGATGAAGGGACAGACGCAGTGTGTGCCCGGCGCATCACCTGCCCCGGCTGAATCCGGTCGGCGCCCGAACGTGCCAGATTCCTTCTGTTCAACTGATGAGATGTTTGAGGAGACCAACGTGGAACGCGAATCAATGGAATTTGATGTTCTGATCGTCGGCGGAGGACCTGCGGGTCTCTCGGCAGCCTGTCGCACGATGCAACTTGCCCAGGAAGCCGGCGAGGAACTGACCGTATGTGTTGTTGAGAAAGGCTCCGAAATCGGTGCCCACATTCTCGCCGGCACCGTATTCGAGCCCACTGCCCTGAACGAACTGTTTCCGGACTGGAAAGAGCGTGGCGCTCCCCTGAACACTCCGGTTACCCGGGATGACATCTTCCTGATGAAGAGTCAGGACAAGGCCACCAAGATTCCCAATGCCTTTGTTCCCAAGAACATGCACAACGAAGGCAACTACATCATCAGTCTGGGCAACCTGTGCCGCTGGCTGGCCGAACAGGCTGAAGCGCTGGGCGTTGAAGTCTATCCCGGCTTCCCCGCCGCCGAGACCATCGTTGAAGATGGCCAGGTGAAAGGTATTATCACTGGCGATATGGGCGTTGCCCGTGACGGCAGCGAGAAAGACGGCTACATGCCCGGCATGGAACTGCGCGCCAAGTACACCCTGTTTACCGAGGGCTGTCGCGGCCACCTGGGCAAGCGCCTGATCAACGACTTCAAACTGGATGAAGGCAAGGATCCCCAGCACTACGGTATCGGCATCAAGGAACTGTGGGACATCGATCCCGAGAAGCATGAGCCGGGCCTGGTGGTACACAGCACCGGCTGGCCCCTGAGCGAATCAGGCACCACCGGTGGTTCTTTCCTGTATCACCTGGAAAATGGCCAGGTCTACGTGGGCCTGATCACCGACCTGTCCTACAGCAACCCCCATGTCAGCCCGTTCCATGAGATGCAGCGCCTGAAGCTGCACCCGGAAATCAAAAAGTACCTGGAAGGCGGCAAGCGTGTTTCCTATGGCGCCCGGGCGATCACCAAGGGCGGCCTGAATGCCCTGCCGAAAATGAGCTTCCCCGGCGGCCTGCTGCTGGGCTGCGACGCTGGTACGCTCAATTTCTCCAAGATCAAAGGCTCCCACACTGCCATGAAATCCGGCCTGCTGGGTGCTGAGGCTGTTTTCGAAGCCCTGAAGGAAGGCAAGAGCGGTGAAGAGATCACCGGCTTCCAGAAGCAGTTCGAGGACAGCTGGCTCTACAAGGAGCTGTTCCAGGAGCACAACTTCGGCCCAGCCATTCACAAGTTCGGCCAGGTTGTCGGGGGCGCGATTGCATTTGTTGAGCAGAACATTCTTGGGCGTCCGCTGCCGATCACCTTCCGTGATACCGTTCCGGATTACGCCACCATGAAGCCGGCGGACCAGTGCAAGAAGATCGACTATCCGAAGCCGGACAATGCCCTGACCTTCGACAAGCTCTCCTCGGTGTTTATCTCCAACACCAACCATGAGGAAGATCAGCCGATTCACCTGAGGCTGAAGGATCCGTCGATTCCCATCGAGCACAATCTGCCCAAGTACGACGAGCCAGCGCAGCGTTACTGCCCGGCTGGTGTGTACGAGGTAATAGAAGCGGAGGACGGCAGTGGCAAGAAATTCCAGATCAACGCCCAGAACTGTGTTCACTGCAAGACCTGTGATATCAAGGACCCGGCCCAGAACATCACCTGGGTGACGCCCGAAGGCGGCGGTGGTCCCAACTACCCGAACATGTAAAAGCGTATCGGATAGCAGTAAGGCCGGGGTTCGCTCCGGCCTTTTTTGTGCCCGTAGAATACGCCCGCCCCTCTCTGGCAGCCGGCTTTTCTGCGGACATAAAAAAACGGCCCCCGTAGGAGCCGCTTCTTACGCAACCTTGACGGAAGGCATCAGTGCACGTGACCGTGCTCCTGCTCTTCGTCGGTTGCCGGACGGGTTTCTACCACTTCCACGTCAAAGTGGAGGGTTTCGCCGGCCAGCGGGTGGTTCGCATCAATGGTGACGGTTTCGTCGTTGACTTCCACGACACGAACAATCTGGGGGCCACCCGGGGTCTGTGCCTGGAACTGCATACCAGGCTCAATGGTGTCGACACCCTCAAACGCGGAACGCGGAACCGGCTGAATCAGTTCGTCGTTCTTTTCGCCGTAACCTTCGGCCGGATCAACGGATACCTTGACCTGGTCGCCAGAGTCCTTTTCGGTCAGCGCGCTTTCCAGCCCGCCGATGATGTTCTGTGCACCTTCGAGATACGACAGTGGCTCACGACCTTCCACGCGGGAGGAGTCCAGCTCTTCTCCCTGATCATTGGTCAGTGTGTAGTGAATGGTAACAACGCGAGGTTGGGCCATGGTTTCTCCTTGCATGTCGCAATGACTGTAAATGTAAAAACGGATGATCGATGATCTTGAACAGTCGGACTGCACAGAGGAACTAACGACCACCGGGCCTCGTTAGAGAGCCGGGCTCGGTAACAAGATCTAAAAGACAGTCTAACAAGGGTCAGACTGCGTTTTCTACCGTGTTGCACCCATTGGTGGAGCCAGGCGGGCGTATTTCAACCGTTACCTACCGGAAAAAATTCACCATTGCTCCAGACCCCAAGTGCAGCGCTATCACCGGAGGGCTGCTCGACCAGGAGATCTGCCAGTTCGTAATAGGCAGCAGTAACCAGCCTCGCTTCCAGTCCGCGCCGCACCTGAACGACCGGGCGCGGGCTGCCATCACTGTTATAGGTGCCCACGTCAAGGGGATGATCCTGACCCAGTAACAGGCGTTCGCCGAAATTGGTGGTCACTGCCAGAACCTGTTCTTCGCCGGTTCCGGCCACTTCCAGACTGTGGGCCAGTAATGGTGTGTCTTCCACCTGGATGCGCCATTTCTCTACCGGCGTAACCAGGTAGTACTCGCCGTCATCCTCACGCCGAAGGATGGTGGAGAAGAGGCGCGGAATCGCTTCACGCTGGATCAGTTCGCCCTCGTGATACCAGTTTCCGTCGCGGGCGATTCGTATATCGATATCGCCGGAAAGCTCCGGGTTCCATTTTTCGATAGGTGGCAGGCTGGCACCTTCTGCAGCGGCTTTCACCTGATCTGCGAGACGTTTCGGGTCCTGGCTCATGGGTCTCTCCTGAAGGATTTTTGAAACGATACGGGCTAAGTCATCTTATGGGGTAAAAATGGGGCCGGACACGGAAAGTTGCAACCCTTCATCGGGCCCTGTCACGAAGCCGTCCGGCGGTAAGGCATGACAAGGAATCAGGGGAGGAACTGGGCTTTCAGGTCGGCGCAGCCAGGGCCCACCACCGGCATCTCCAGGGCGACGGCCTGACTGGTCATGAACGGAATGCCCTGGCGATGGGCATCCACAAGCAGCGTAGCCAGGGCACCCACCAGGGGCATGTGGGAGATAATCAACACCCGAGTTGCCGGCGACTCTTCCAGCAGCGCATCCAGGCAGAGGCCCGGATCGTCATCCGGTGCCAGGAAGGGTTTCTCGGTGACCCTGCAGTTGAGTATCTCGGAAGCTATTGCGGCGGTCTGGCGAGCACGAATCAAGGTACTGCACCAGATCTCCCGGGGACGCCAGGGGGACTCTGCAATCTGGTGAACCACCCTGCCCGTTCCATAGCGCCCTGCCTCGGTGAGCTCGCGCTGCTGGTCAACGGAGTGCCAGCCGGCTTCACCATGGCGCATCACCAGTACTTTCACGACTCAGCGCTGCCCTGCCAGGGTTCTGGGAAGAATGAACTCCACATCGGAGTTCTGGACAGCGGTCATCAGGCCATTGATAACGGCCTTTATGGAGGCGCCGCCATAGAGGATGTCATAGAGGCCCCGTACCAGTGGCATATAGATGCCCACGCTCTCTGCCTTTTCCTTGACCAGTAACAGTGTATGGATGCCTTCGGCTACCTGGCCAAGCTCCGCCACGGCGTCCTCCAGGCGGGCGCCCTTGCCCACCGCATAGCCAACCCGGAAGTTACGGCTCTTGGAGGAGGTACAGGTTACGACCAGGTCGCCTATGCCAGCCAGGCCCATGAACGTCATGGGATTCGCGCCCAGGCTCACCGCAAAGCGGCTCATCTCGGCCAGGCTGCGGGTGAGCAACATGGCTCGGGCGTTCTCTCCCAGATCCAGGGCCGCTCCCATTCCCGCCACGATAGCATAGATATTCTTGAGCGCCCCCGACAGCTCAACCCCGTAGATATCGACGTTCGCATAGACCCGGAAATAATCACAGCCCAGCAACTCCTGGACGGTTCGCCTTACGTCCGGGTCTTTCGCCGCAATAACCGTTGCAGTCAACTCCCGGTTGACGATTTCAGCGGCCAGGTTGGGGCCGCTCAATACACCGATGCGTGTACGGGGGATTTCTTCCTGGAGAATTTCACTCATCAGCCTGAAACCCTCCCGCTCAATCCCCTTGGTCAGACTGATGACGATCTGGTTCGGCCGGAAGTCGCCGGCATGGGCGCGAATGACATCCCGGAAGGCCTTGCTGGGAATGGCAACAAACACGATCTCGGCGTTCGCGAGGGTCTCGGCAAAGCGAGTGGTGGGCAGGAGGTCGCCCTCGATGCGGACATCGGGCATGTAACGGCTGTTGGTGCGATTCTCCTTCAGTTCCTGGACTTGCTGCTCGTCCCGCATCCAGAAATGCACACGGTGGCCGTTCTCGCACAACACCTTGGCCATGGCAGTGCCGAAGCTGCCGCCACCAAGGACGGCAACGTCGTGTTTACTGTCAGATGACCGGGAAGTGTTTGCGGAGGTGTGCCCGTTACCGGGCCGTGTAGTTTCAGACATAGTGCTTCCGTATCGGCCCTGTCGTGTCATTGGGCGTAGCTGGCGCCTGTGCTGAACTCAGCCCGTATCCTCACACTCCAGGGCACGAACCAGGTTGTGAAACTCTTCCCGGTTGCGGCTGTTCAGCCCCATCAGTACACGGTGGGCATCCAGTACCTTGTCCCGTACTTCCTGCTCACTGGCACGCAGCACGGGAATTTCTTCGAGTTCCTCGATACGCGAGGCAGGCTCACGCACAATAATAAAAATCCGGTCAAACCCCATCGACGTGATGATTCGGGTGATGTCCGGATTGGTGGAAATCAGGGTTGGCAGAAAATGGCTCTGCCGCTTGGCGGCCATGGCTATCTTGGCCAGCAGTCCGAGGGTGGTACTGTCAATCACCTCGGTTTCGGTCAGATCGATTACCACGGTCTTGAACGCGGGATCGGACGTGATGGATTCCACCAGGTTGTCCAGCGTCGAGCACAGGTTGAGACGGATTTCTCCAATAAACTTGAGGACGTAAATCCCCTGCTTCTCAGCCTGCAGAATCTTGTAGCCAGCCATGTCTTCTACTGCCAGTCGTTCGACAAAACGGAAACGCCCGGTAAGCCTGGCTTACCTGACACCCGCCGGCTTCCCGGCATCAGTGACCGATACACCTTGCAGATCCGGATCGGTCAGTCTTATATCGGTGACAGACACGATCGCTATATCGTCCGGAAGCTCTGACGTGCTTTCAAGGTGCAGAGCCTCACTCAACGATGCGATAGTGTGACGGCCTCCTGATATGAGTTCAAGTAGTTGCCGTTCCTTTTTATCCAGATTCTCCGCGTCCAGTACTTCCAGTATACCGTCCGAGAACAGCATCAGGTGAAACGGCCTCGGTAAGGGAATCTCATACTCGTCCCACTCCGGGTCCTCAAACAGTCCCACCGGGAGTCCGGAACCTTCCAGGAAACGGGTCTCACTGTCTTCAAATGCAATCACCGGCATCGGGAAGTGGGCACCGACAGCGTAGCGCAAGGTTCGCCTGGACGCGGAGATAATGCCCACAAATACCGTGACGTGCTTGCCGAGGCCGGTATCCAGCAACTCCGAGTTGATACGCTGAAGAAACCGCGCCGGATAAAGGATGTCATCTGAGGAACCCCGACGCAGGTTTCGCTGCAGACGGTTGGTCAGGTTCTTGAGCAGCACCGTCACGAAGGCAGAACTGGCACCATGCCCGGAGACATCGGCAATATAGACCAGGGTTTCGTCGTCGGAAATACGGAAATAGTCAAGAAAATCGCCGCTCAGGAACAGGGACGGTTTGATCAGGTGATCAATTGCAAGGCCGTTAAGGATGACCTGCCGGTCCGGCAGCATTTTCATCTGCACCTTGCGCCCGGCCCGCTGGTCCGCCCGCAACTCGGAGATGCCTTCCCTGAGGTCGGAGTTGGCTTCTTCAAGCTCTTGCCGGTAAAGCTGGTTAAGTCGGTGGACCCGCACCCGGTCAAACAGCCGGCCCAGCACATCTTCTACCACGGACCTGTCCGACAGCGGCTTGCGGATGAAGTCCGCCGCGCCGGCACGCAAGGCCTCGATGACCTGGCTGGCCTCGCTGGCGTGGGAATAGGCAATCAGCGGAAGGAAGCCGCTTTCGTCCTTCAGGCAGGCAGTAAGCTCGGAGATGGTTGCTGGCGGCAGGTCCGCAAAGATGACATCCGGTGGCCGGTCCTCAAACAGTCGACGAGCCTCGGTGATACTGCCATAGCCATGCACATAGAATCCCCGGGACACCAGGTAACGGTCGAGTTCTGCCCGGGCAGCCTCGTCCGGGTCGATAATCAGTATGCGCTCGGTGCGCGATGTCATGCGTTGGCCTTCAAAGTCATCTCGGGTCTTGTTCTGGATAAGCCACTGCTTATACCGGGTATTCTGGCACGGTGGTGTGATATAACAAGTGCCACACTGTTTTCCCGCGAGGTTTCATCATGCGCAGGGCGGTAAACGACCTTCTCGGAGCCTATGACAAGATCATCATGGATCCGGTTCACGGGGGCATTCCCCTGTATCGCCACGAAATACAGGTTATCGACCATCCGCTGTTCCAGAGACTAAGGAATATCTGCCAGAATGACATCCTGAGCCTGGTCTTTCCCGGAGCGACCCACTCCCGCTTTCTGCACAGCGTTGGAGTCATGCACGTTGGCGGCCGCATGTTCCGGGCTATGATCGATGCCTACCTGCGAGAAAGACAACTCAGCGAGCAGGTCGACCTGACCCTCAGCCAGCTGGACGCGATTGACTACCTGTCCAAGACCATTCGCCTGGGTTGCCTGCTCCACGACAGCGGGCACTCCAGCTTTTCCCACCAGTTTACCCAGGCCAGGCGCATCCACGACCTGATGGCCCAGCCCGGTCGTTTTGAACAGCTCTGGGAAGGTGCGGATTACCGGACCTATTTCCGGGCACCACCGGAAGAACTGGAACACGAGCACTATTCGGTGCGGGTGGCCCACGACATCCTCACCAGCATTGACCTGGAAGAGGCCGGACTGCATGCGCAGGACGTTATGGGGATCATGGAGACAACCGAGGTAATCCCCAGTGAGGCCTTTTCACGCCATGCCCATACCTTCTGGGAGTTTATCGCCGGCGAGGATTCTGAGGCCGGTCGATTACGGCGGGCGGATATCCCGGCGCTGGTCATGACGATGCTGTCATCCATTGTGTCCGGGGAAATCGACGCTGACCGGGCAGACTATATGCTGCGGGATGGCTTCCACTCCTCCGTGACCATTGGCGGTTTCAACCTGGATCACCTGCTCAGCAACCTGCGTTTCGGCTGGGATACACGTACACCCTGGCTGGGTCTCGCCATCACCCACAAGGGGCTGGGAGCACTGGAGGACTTCGTATACAGCCGCCACCAGATGTATCGCAAGGTCTATGCCCACAAGACCGCGCTGGGTTTTGACTGGTTGTTGCGGGAGGCCATCAATGAAGCACTGGAAGACCCGGAAATCTTCGAGTGGGTCAATACATGCCTGAGTGACATGCAGTACTTCGCCGACCTGACCGACAGCTTTTTCTGGGAAGCCTTCCGGCGCATCGCCCGCCGTCGACCTGAAAGCTATTCCCGGTGTATCGTGGACCGGGTTAAGCTGCGGCACCTGGACACCAGGGAGAACCTGGGGGAAGACGAAATTGGTGCCCACCGTCACTGGCTGGCCCGGGAATTACAACTTCCGCCAGCGGATGTGGTGACCTGCACCATGCGGGCAAAGTTCTCCCGCATTGGTGAGAACTTCGATGGCATCCAGGTGCTGGTGCGGGATCCGGTGAGCCGCCGCCGTAGCTTGCGTCGCATCAGTGAAGTCAGCGCGTTCTTCAGCAAGTTTGGTGACGGCACCATTACCCACTTCTATCTGAGGCCACAGCAGGTGACGGAGACCGAGTGAACCGGGCAGTCGTCAGGGGCTGTCCGGCAGAACACCTAGTGACGCAAGGCGCTTCACCAGGCTGTCGGCGCTGTTAAAGGCCCCTTCGACACGTCCACCGTCCAGCCAGTCACCGGCAATGGCGATGCGCTCACGCTCAAACCACAGCTGCCCGGGGCCTGTCCTTGCCTTGGGCCTCGCATAGAGCCAGCGGTGTACCCTTACCGTACCGGGCATTGCCTCGATAGCACCGAAGTGACGAAACTCTTTTACCAACCGGTCTGCAACCTGGTCAGGGTCTGCCTCGGTGTGTGCGTCAGACCAGTCCGGGTCGCCGTGGAGCACCCACCATTCACCCTGATCCTCGCGTCCGGGCTTGCTGGAGTTGTTGGCCGCCCAGTTGAGCACTCGGCTGTTCGGCATCAGTGCCTCGAAGTCCGCACCGGCGCCATCCGGAAAATACGCCATTACTGTCCAGCAGGCCTGCATACGACTGATCTGGATGTTGAAATCATCCGCCAGGCTTGCCAGGCCGCTGTCATTCAGGAGGTCCACAGTCTGGGCCGGCGGCGGGGTTAACAGCACAGCATCGTAGCCCCGGTGAACCGCCCCCTCGGTGTCCCTTAACTGCCATAGCTCATCCGTGTCCCGCTCAAGGCAGGCGATGCGAACACCCGTTCTGACATCAAGGCCTGCGGACAGGGCCCGGGTGATGGCAGACATCCGGGGTATGCCCACGTAACGCTCCGCCGGCCGCATGTTCTGCCAGCCGTTATCGGCACCCTGATAACGGAAGCGGCCATCCCACTGCCCCCAGCACCCGGTGCCGGCATGTTCGGTGAGGAAGTCAAGAAACGCAGGATTGCGGATGGTGAAATACTGTGCACCGATGTCCGCCGACGAGTCTGCAGGGTCAGTCAGTCGTTTCGAGGCCATGCGTCCGCCCGGGCCACGGCTTTTTTCAAACAGGGTGACGTCTACCCCCGCGGCCACTAACTTGCGGGCCGCGGTGAGGCCGGCAAGCCCTGAACCGACGACGGCCAGTCGTCGTATAACATCCTGAGTCGCTTGCGTATGAATCATGGTTATCCAAACATCCGAAATAGCAGTCGATTACGTATCAATGCCAACGATGCTGTCTGGTGACAGCGTCTGTAGCCCAAGCCCGTTACAACAGTCAGAAAAGGTTTTAGCTGTATGACCAGAGTTCAGTCCTGGTTCACGGACATTCTGAGATGGTTCGATTCCGAGGCCGGATCGGATCATCTTGACCTAACCTCCCGGCATTTCAGTGTGGTCCGGGTAATACCCTTCATGGTCCTTCACCTGGCTTGTCTGCTGGCGTTCTACACCGGGGTCAGTACCTTCGCAGTTGTGTTTGCTGCGGGGTTCTTCGCCATTCGAATGTTCGCCATTACCGGATTCTATCACCGGTATTTCTCACACAAGACGTTCAAGACCAGTCGCGGCTGGCAACTGGTGTTTGCCATCCTCGGCGCCAGCGCAGCCCAGCGCGGCCCCCTGTGGTGGGCGGCTCACCACAGGCACCATCACCAGCATTCGGATGGTAAGGAAGACCTTCACTCCCCCCATCAGGGCGGGTTCTGGTGGTCCCACGTGGGCTGGTTTACCTGTGACGCCGCTTTCCGAACCGAAGAACGACGGGTCAAGGACTGGATGAGATTCCCGGAGCTGCGCTTTATCAACCGCTTCGACGCCCTGGTGCCCGCTGCCTTTGCGGTGGCGATCTTCGCCCTTGGCGAGGCACTGGCGGCCTGGGCTCCCGGCCTGGGCACCAACGGCCTGCAGCTACTGGTGTGGGGGTTCTTTATCTCTACCGTCGCTCTGTTCCACGCCACGGTCTCCATCAACTCCCTGTCACACGTGTGGGGTTCCCGGCGCTTTGATACCCCCGACGACAGCCGTAATAATTTCTGGCTTGCACTGATCACCTTTGGTGAGGGATGGCACAACAATCATCACCGTTGGCCCCAGTCCGCGCGCCAGGGCTTTCGCTGGTATGAAATTGACCTGACCTATTACGGACTCTGGCTGCTGTCAAAGGTCGGCATTATCCACGACCTTAAGCCGGTTCCCCAGACCATCCGCGATGAAACCCGCCGTCTTGACCTGCAGCGGAGGACCCCATGACTATTCAAGGCACAACGGCAACTGCCACAGATATCCACCAGAACGAAACGGCCTCGGCAACGGTCGAACGGTTTCAGAGATTGTTCAACACCCTGTCGTCCGGCAACGTTACCGGGCTGGCAGAGGTCTACAGTACCGACATTCGGTTCACTGATCCTTTCGGAACCGTCACTGGCCGTGAGGAACTGCAGGCCTATTTCGAAAAAGTCTACACCAACGTCCGGTCGTGCCGGTTCAGCTTTGCCGAGGTCATCATAAGCCGCGACCACGCCTGCCTTGCCTGGGTGATGCACCTGGAACACCCGAAATTGCGACGTGGCCGCGAAATCACTGTCCACGGAATGACCCACCTCACCATCGAGGCCGGCCGTGTGAACTATCACCGGGACTATTTTGACGGCGCGGAACTGCTCTACGGCAACCTGCCGTTGCTGGGCGGCGCCATACGCTGGATCCGGAACTATGCGTCATGAGCCAATTTCTCCAGACGCCATCCAGCATCTGGCTCACAGGTGCTACCTCCGGTATTGGTGAGGCACTCGCCAGGCGACTCATTAAAGACGGTCACTCACTGGTGCTGACAGGGCGGCGGCAACCTGCCCTCGATGAACTGGTGGCACTGGCTCCGGAGCGTCTCAAAAGTGCCCGGGCAGATACCACACAGACATCAGACCTGGAGCAGATCGAACCAGTACTGGCAGCAGCAGGTCCTGTCGACCTGGCCATTCTGAACGCCGGCACCTGTGAGTATCTTGATGTGAATCAGTTCGACGCCGGATTGGTCGGGCGCAATATAGAAACCAACGTTATGGGCACCGTGCGTTCCGTTGAACGGATTTTGCCCCACCTCCGCCGGACGCGTGCCTCTGGTCGCCCTGCAGCACTGGTCATTGTCGGCTCGTCGGCCTGGTGGTTTCCGTTTACTCGCGCGGAGGGTTATGGGGCGTCAAAGGCTGCACTGGCCTACTTCGCCCAGTCATTACGTGCTGACCTGGCACGGGAAGGTATAGAGGTCTTCCTGGTGTCTCCCGGGTTCGTCAGGACGCCGCTCACCGACCGTAACGACTTCCCCATGCCCTTCCTGATCGAAGCAGATGATGCCGCCGAGAGAATCGTGGACGGGCTGCGCAAGGGCCGGCATTCCATTGAATTCCCGAAACGCTTTACCTGGACCCTGCGCCTGTTGGGTAACCTGCCCCAGGGGCTGATCGACCGAATGGCCGCGAAAATGGCCCGAAACACCACCCAGGAAAACCCATCACCATGAGCAATACCCCCCAGCGTATCGCGGTTATCGGCGCCGGAGTCTCCGGGCTCACGGCAGCCTGGCTGCTTTCCGAAAAACACGATGTATCGCTGTTTGAATCAGGTAACTATGCCGGCGGCCACACCAACACCCGAATGGTGAGCGCCGGTGGCCGGGAGTGGCCGGTGAACACAGGCTTCATAGTATTTAATGACTGGACGTACCCGAATTTCATCCGGTTGATGGACAAGCTTGGGGTCGCTTCCGAAGACAGCGACATGAGCTTCAGCGTTGACTCGCCAGCGAACGGTCTGCAGTACAACGGCACCAGCCTGAATACCCTGTTTGCCCAGCGCAGGAACCTGGCCAACCTCCCCTTTCTGAAGATGATCAGGGAAATCCTCCGGTTCAATCGGCAGACCCGGGCTGACCTGGAGGCAGGCACCCTGGACGACACCCAGACCCTTGGCGATTACCTGGACCGACATGGTTTTTCCCGTTACTTCCGGAACTACTACATCGTACCCATGGGCTCGGCTATCTGGTCAGCTCCCGAAGTCGTGCTGGAGCAGTTCCCCGTCAGGTTCTTCCTGCAGTTTTTCAACAACCACGGCATGCTTTCGGTGGATGATCGTCCCCAATGGCGGGTCATTTCAGGTGGCTCAGTGACCTACGTTAACCGCATGATGGAGCGCCTGGGCGATCGCACCTGGCTGAACAGTCCAGTGGAGTCGGTTATCCGGGATTCTGACGGTGTGACGGTTCGGGCCCAGGGCAAGGATCACCGTTTTGACCAGGTTGTTTTTGGCTGTCACAGCGACCAGGCCCTCGCCATGCTCCGGGACCCCACGGAGCAGGAGTTATCGATCCTGTCAGCGATTCCCTACCAGGACAACGATGTGGTTCTTCACACCGACAGCCGGCTGCTTCCCTCAAATCGACGCGCCTGGGCAGCATGGAACTATTACATTCCACAGAAACCGGATCAGCCGGTTTCTGTCACCTACAACATGAACATCCTGCAGAATTTCCACGACGCCCCGGAAACCTTTTGTGTCACCCTCAACCGTAGCCATGACATTGACCCGAATCGGGTGATTGAGCGCTATACCTATGCCCACCCGGTGTTCTCCCTTGAGGGCGTAGCCGCCCAGCAACGGTACGCCGAGATTGGCAACCAGAACCGTACCCACTATTGCGGAGCCTACTGGTTTAACGGCTTCCACGAGGATGGCGTACGCAGTGCGCTGCGGGTAGCAGACGCCTTCGGGGTAAGGTTGTGACCACGACAGCTCCGGCCCTTGCCAGTAGCTGGCTCACCGGTACCGTAAGGCATCGGCGCCGGTCTCCGGTTCGCCATGAATTCCAGTACCGCACCGGCATGCTGGCCCTGAACCTGGCCGACTGGTCGGTGTTCGATCAGTTGGGTCCCCTGGTATCGGTGGAAAGCTTCAACGTTCTGTCATTACGCCGCCGGGATTACCTCGACCCCCACATACCAGACATCCAACAGGCTGTTCGCGACCGGGTGGAGACTGCCACCAGGTGGCGACCGGACGGGCCTTTGGAACTGATTACCCATCCGCGGCATTTCGGCTATGTGTTCAACCCGGTGAGTTTCTATTTCTGTTATCGCCACGGTGACGACCCGGCTAACGGGGCAGTACCCCGGGTGATTCTCGCCCAGATCACCAATACCCCCTGGCATGAACGGCACGTGTACTGCCTCGAAGTGGGCGATGTCCCCGTCAGCAATAGCGGATGGCGGTCGGTTAAGGCCGGCTTCGACAAGCGATTCCACGTATCACCTTTCAATCCCATGGAGCAGAGCTATCAGTGGACTTTCAGTTTCCGGGGCCCGGAACTGAGGATTCACATGAACGTGAGCGGGGCCGAATCAGGAAAGGAGCGTGCAAAAAGCCGGGTTTTTGATGCCACCCTGGTGGTCCGGCGCACCCCCCTTACCCGTAAAACGGTATACAGGAGCCTGATGCGCTTTCCGGTTGAGTCTTTCAAGGTAGTGGCCGGCATTTACTGGCATGCCCTTCGCCTGAAACTCAAGGGGGTACCTTTCCATACCCACCCGGACAAACTTCCCGCCGATCACCCCAGCCGGGGGCTGGGGAGGGATGACCGGGGCCGGGACAACCGGAAAATCGACCCCGACCAGGGCTCCCCCGATTCAAATGGCTCCGCCTGCGACACTGTTACGAGGATTACTTCATGGAGAACATAGAAAACCAGGCTGCACACCAGAGTCTGCCGCTGATGACCCGTGTTGCCCGTCACCTGGTATGCGGCCAGCTTGGGCAGCTGGGGGCCGGGCAGCTGGTAGTTCGGGAGCCGGGCGGCCCGGAACAGGTTTTCGGCGATGGTGACCAGCGCTGGCCGGTTGCAAGGCTGGACATTCACGATGGCTCGGCCTGGCGGGACTTGCTGACCGGTGGCGGTATCGGCGCTGCGGAGGCCTTCGTAGCCGGCGACTGGAGTTCCCCGGACCTGACAGCCCTGCTCCGGTTCTTCACCCGCAACGTGGACCGGATGAACGCTTTCGAAGATCGTTTTGCCTGGGTCACCAAGCCTGCGCTCAAGGGTCTCCACTGGCTTAACCGCAATACACCCACGGGCTCGCGAAAGAACATTTCGGCCCATTATGACCTCGGCAACGAGCTGTTCGAGTTATTCCTGGACCCGACCATGATGTACTCATCGGCGGTGTACCCTGGTGAGGACAGTACGCTGGACGAGGCCGCCATCTACAAGCTGGACCTTATCTGCCGAAAGCTGGAGCTGAAACCCGGCGACCGGGTCATTGAAATCGGTACTGGCTGGGGCGGATTTGCCATCTATGCAGCCAAACACTTCGGCTGCCACGTCACCACCACAACCATCTCCGCTGAGCAACTTGCCATGGCCCGCGAAAAGGTTGAGGCGGAAGGGCTGCAAAACCGGGTGACACTGTTGTTTGATGACTACCGGGACCTGGAAGGCCAGTTCGACAAGCTGGTCTCCATTGAAATGATCGAGGCGGTGGGGCCGCAGTTCCTGGACAGCTATCTCAACCAGATCAGCCGCTTGCTGAAACCTGACGGGCTGGCGCTGGTGCAGGCCATTACCATGCCGGAACAGCGCTACCGGCGGGCCCTGAAAAACGTTGATTTTATCCAGCGCTATATCTTCCCTGGCAGCTTCATTCCGTCATTTGGCGCGATACTCGAGTCCATGGGTCGCAAGTCCGACCTGGTGATGACCCACGCCGAGGACTTCGGGTTCCACTATGCCCGCACCCTCCGAGACTGGCACAACCGCTTCGACGAGCGTACCCCTGAACTGGAAGCCCTTGGCTATGACCAGTCGTTCCGGCGCCTCTGGAAGTTCTACTTTGCCTATTGCGAGGCTGGCTTCAGTGAACGGGCTATTGGCGTTAACCAGATCCTGATGGCAAAGCCGGAAAACAAACGGGCTCACCTGATCGCAAACGTCGCCGGTAGCTGATCCCATGAATCGCGACACCCTGCGCAAGGCCGCCAACTTCATCCTGTTCCAGGCGGGCTGGCTAATTTGTGTACTGATGGGGAACTGGACGGCAGTCGCTATCGGCCTGGTCCTGGTGGCCATCCACCTGCTGGCCCTGAGTGACCGCCCCCTGGCGGAAGCTCGGTTCATCCTGGTCGGTGTGGTGCTGGGCAGCCTGCTCGATGGGCTGTGGTTCCGCACCGGCGTCCTTCAGGATGCTTCCATGAGCGGCTGGACGCCGCCCTGGTTGGTCATAATATGGGCCCTGTTCCTCACCACATTGTCCCACTCCCTCGCCTGGATGCACAGCCGACGCTGGTACCCGTTCGTGTTTGCCCCACTGGCGGGGCCTTTTGCCTACTTCTCCGCAGCGGCACTGGGCGCCATTACCCTGCCCTACGCCCTGGTTTCGCTTGCGGCCCTTTCCGCCGGGTGGCTGGTGATGTTCCCGGCGTTAATGCGCATTCAACGGCGTTACTTTTCGGAGACACTGGCATGAAATCCTGGCTGGCACTGTTCGGTTACCCATTGCTTGCCCTGTCCGCAGCTGCCTCGGAAACCTTCGTTTTCAGCGGAATCGCATCCAATACCGACGGTGTCCAACTCTATCAGGAGGAGCACAGGGTCACCGGTTCCTGTGTGGAGGGCCATTGGCGTCCCGAACAACAGAACGTCGATTACCTTCGCCAGGACAGTCCTAGTCCGTTTGCTGCCAAGGCACTTACCTATAAGGACTCCCCGTTACGGCCGGAGGTCGACTTCAAGCAACCAGACTTCAGCGAGCACCTGCTGGTTCGCCATGATGGGGATGAAACGCTCAAAGTAGAATGGACAATGTCTGATCAACCTTCGAAACGCTGGCGTGTCCCATTTGAAGACCAATTGGTGGTTGACGCGGGGTTCGATCATTTTGTCCGTGCGAACTGGCAAGCCCTGACTGACGGCAATGCGGTGGACTTTTCCGTACTGGCACCGACACGTGGCGAGAGCTACGACTTTGTCGCTGAACCGGCACCAGACAAACTTGCAGGCGCCGACCACAGCTTTCGTATCCGGCCGGCAGGCATGTTCTTACGAGTCCTGGTGGACCCCATCCGGCTTGGTTATCGAGACGATGGCTTTCTCACCCACTATGCCGGGCTGGGCAATATCCGCCGTAACCAGGACGAGAACCATGTCGTCTCTATTCGCTACCAGGTGATCGAGGCGCCCGGCTGCTCATTGCTGCCCTCCAGCCAGTCCCGTTGACGTTCTTTCCCCGCAGACGCCGGTGACTTGGCCCTGCCGGGGGCTGTGATAGACTTGCCGGGGCATTCATAGTGAACGGCGGGCCAGACCTGATGAAACTTGTTTCCTTTAACGTCAACAGCATACGAACCAGACTTCACCAGTTGCAGGCCGTGGTGGACCAGCTGAACCCGGACATTATCGGCCTGCAGGAAACCAAGGTGAATGACGACCAGTTCCCGGTTGCCGAAGTGGAAGCCATGGGTTACCACGTTCACTTCCACGGACAGAAGACCCATTATGGCGTAGCACTGCTGTCGCGGCAGGCACCTGAGGACGTTTACCGGGGTTTTCCCTGGGACGGTGAAGAGGCGCAAAGGCGGCTTATCCGCGGTCGTTTTAAGGTGAATGGTACTCCCCTGACCGTTATCAACGGCTATTTCCCACAGGGAGAGAGTCGCGACCACCCGGTAAAATTCCCCGCCAAGGAAAAGTTTTACCAGGATCTGATGCGCCTCATAGATGACCTTCAGGCCGAAGGTGGTCACCTGGTGGTGATGGGTGACATGAACATCTCCCCCACTGATCGGGATATCGGTATCGGAGCGGACAACGCCAAGCGCTGGCTTCGTACCGGAAAATGCAGTTTCCTGCCTGAGGAGCGGGGCTGGCTGGCCGAGGTGGAGCGTCGTGGCCTGACGGACGTGTTCCGGCATCTCCACCCGGAAGAAGCCGATACCTTCAGCTGGTTTGATTACCGAAGCCGGGGATTCGAACGGGATCCGAAGCGAGGCCTGCGCATTGACCTGATTATGGCCAGCAACAGCCTCCTGCCCAAAGCCAGGGCCGCCGGTGTCAGTTATGACATCCGAGCCATGGAAAAACCATCGGACCACTGCCCGGTCTGGGCTGAGTTCGATCTCTGAGCAAACCTCAGCCAGGGAGACGGCGGTGGCGAAGGTAAAAACCCGGGACAGGATACTCACCACCAGCCTGGCGCTGTTCAACGAGCTTGGTGAACCGAACGTCACCACACTGCTTATCTCCGACGAGCTGAATATCAGCCCTGGAAACCTGTATTACCATTTTCGCAGCAAATCCGACATCGTCGGTGAACTGTTCGGTCAATACAGTCATGAGATCAACGACCTGCTGGCCATTCCGAAGGATGTGGAAGTGAGCCTCGACCAGCTCGGGTTCTTTCTGCACCTGCTGTTCGAAACCATTGAGCGTTACCGGTTTCTCTACCACGACCTGGTGAATATCCTCTCCCGTTACCAGGAACTTCGGCCAGGGTTTCGCCGCATTCTGGATAGCAAACAGAAAGGGTTTCAAATCCTGTGCGACAGCCTGGCAAACCAGGGGCTGATGGCAACTGAGCCAACGATAATTAAAGCACTATGCGAACAACTAACTTTAACTGTATGTTACTGGGAGAGTTTTGATTCTTTGAGAGATGCGGGAAATCGGAACAACCTTGACCCTCGCCGGGGCGTCTACCAGGTCTTCCACTTGCTGATACCCCACCTTGGGGCATCTGCTTCAAGGGAGCTGTATCTTCTGGCGCAGGACTACCAACCCGACTGACTCCCTATTCTTCCTCGTCAGACCCGGGCACACGAGTGCCAGTCATCTTGGTGCCGGCTGAACGGAGTTCGGCGAGTTCCTGCTCCAATGCCTCTACCCGATCCTCCAGCCGCCTGAGATCTTCGCGGCGTGGAATGCCAAGTCGCCGCAGGGCGCCAGCGACGCGGTCATCAAACAGGGTTTCAAGGCGATCCCAGGTGCCAGTGGCACGGTCACGAACATCTTCCACCCGGTGCTCAACCGCCTTGACCTGGCGCTCTACCAGCCCCCGAGTCTTGCCCTCAAGCTCTTCTCCTTCGTGCACCAGACGTTCGAAAAACCGGCCGGCGTCTTCTTCCGCCTTGGTGTAGGCACCAAGACCTGCCAACCAGATCTGGCGGGCAGAATCGCGGATCTTCCCTGCAAGCTGGGGATCGTCCTCCAACTTGGACGGCGGTGTATCAGCGTTGCGGTCAGGCTTTTTGTTGGGCATAGACAAGGCTTCTTTTCCAGCTTGCGGGAGAGCAATGAGCGAAGGTTACTGTCCCTAGTCTATTACAAGAATCGGCACAATTCATGATGGTCCCTGACCATACAGCCATGCAGTTTAACTATAAGAGTGCTATTCATATTCAAAAACAGTTTTAGAGATCACACATTGTATCCTTGAAGTGTTCAAAATATGGTCAATACTGAAACTGACTGGCATCCTTGCTGATGTCAGTTTGTCTGGAAGTCTTTCATGGATACTACTCGCACGCCTCTGCCCGGCCATCAGTGCCGGGCCTTTTTTTGCCGGATCCGTATATCTCCTGAGAACAACCTCATTTTGATATAAGCTTAGTTTCATTTATTATATCGGCAGTTCACCACTCCGCCTGACGGCGGAGGTCCAGCGTTCAACCGGAGGTATCCATGCCCACTATCGCCTGGGAGAGTTTCACCCCCTGGTCCGCCCTTGCCGGCGGACTGGTTATCGGCCTCGCAGCCGCCCTGTTCGTTCTGCTTAACGGCCGGATTGCAGGCATCAGCGGCATACTTGGCGGCCTGCTTGCCCCTGAGAAAGGCCATATTGCCTGGCGTGTAGCCTTCCTGGCCGGAATGGTCCTTGCGCCGCTGGGCTGGATGGCCCTGGCTGCCCTGCCCGATATCCGCGTAGAAGCCAGCTACCCGGTGGTTATCGTGGCCGGCCTGCTGGTTGGTATCGGTACCAGCTATGGCTCTGGCTGCACCAGTGGTCACGGGGTATGCGGACTGTCGCGCTTCTCCCTGAGATCCCTCGTTGCCACCTTGAGCTTTATGCTGACCGGCTTTGTCACCGTTTACCTTGTGCGCCACGCCTTCGGCGCCTGACATTTCCACAGGAGATTCCAGTATGAAGTACACACTTTCGTCTTTTGTGGCTGGCCTGGTGTTTGGCCTCGGTCTCCTGCTCTCGGGTATGGCCAATCCGGAAAAGGTTCTCGGATTCCTTGACCTGGCAGGCAACTGGGACCCGTCCCTGGCCCTCGTCATGGCGGGCGCTATCATAGTTGGCGTTATTGCCTTTGCCATTGCCAGGCAGCGGCATGTTTCCTTTCTGGGCTTCGACATGCGCCTGCCCTCCGGTGACCAGATATCCAGGCGGCTTGTCATCGGCAGTGTCATGTTCGGTGTAGGCTGGGGCCTGGCTGGCTTCTGTCCTGGCCCGGGCCTGGTAGCCCTGGGTGCCGGCGAGCCAAAAGCGGTAACGTTTGTGGCAGCAATGGTCGCAGGCATGGCCCTGTTCCAGCTGATAGAACGGCGCCGTCAATCAGCCTGACAGGCTTGGTTCCAGGCTGTCCTGGCGGGCGCTTTTCTGTAGAATCCATTCAGGTTTGTTACTGACGCGTTTCCGGCCTGTCCAGCGCTCCACAGGCAGGCCAGGCCGGTGACCATGCCATCAAAGAGATCCCAGACATGGATATTCGCAAGATCGACGACAGCATTTCTGTTGCCCCCCAGATAACCCCGGAAGATGTAGCGGAGCTTGCCCGCCTCGGGTTCCGCACCCTGGTCGCCAATCGCCCCGATCGGGAAGAGCCCGGACAACCGGCCATGGCTGATATTCAGCGTGCCGCCGAGGAGAACGGTCTGAATTGGGTTTTCCTGCCCGTGGAGTCCGGTAATATCCAGGATTCTGACGTAGATGCCTTTGCCCCCATGTTCGAAGAGGCTGAAAAGCCCATGCTGGCATTTTGTCGCTCTGGCACCCGGTGCACTGTGCTGTGGGCCCTGAGCTCAGCCCGCCACATGCCCCTGGAACCCATCATCCAGCGCGCCGGACAGGCCGGCTACGATATCCGTGGGCTGGTACCGCGTCTTCAGCAGCAGGCATCCAGCCACCAGGACTGATCCCGGAACAAGCCGGGTTCGTATGACCGGCTTCGCTGTATTGCTCCGAACCAACTACTCTGAGGATCACCGCCCCCATGACCTACAAGGGTGAGGAAACTTTTCGCCACGGCCAGCCATCACGCCTGGGTATCCTGGTTACCAATCTGGGCACCCCCGATGCCCCCACCACCAGTGCGTTGCGCAGGTATCTCGCCGAATTCCTGTGGGATCCAAGAGTCGTCGAGGTACCTCGCCCGCTGTGGTGGCTGATTCTGCACGGCGTTATCCTGCGGATTCGGCCTTCCCGCTCCGCCGAGGCTTACCGCTCGGTGTGGCAACCGGGAGGTTCGCCCCTGCTGATTCATACCGCCGACCAGTGTGAGGGCATCCGCGCCGCGTTGCAGAAGAAGTACGGCGACAACCTGGTGGTCGGGTTTGCCATGCGTTACGGCAACCCGTCAATCGCCAGTGTGCTTGACCAGATGCAGCAACAGGGCGTGCGCCAGCTTCTGGTGCTTCCCCTGTACCCGCAGTATTCCGCGTCGACCTCGGGGTCCACCTTCGATGCTATCGCGAAGGACTTCACTCGTCGCCGCTGGCTGCCGGACTTCCGGTTTATCAGCCATTACCATGACTTCTCCCCCTACATCGAAGCCATGGCCACCCGGATTGAACGCCACTGGGCAGCCAATGGCCGTAACCAGAAGCTGGTACTTTCCTATCACGGGGTCCCGAAGAAGTACCTGTTGAGAGGGGACCCCTATCACTGCGAATGTCACAAGACCTCAAGGCTGCTGGCGGAGCGTCTGGGGCTCAGCGCAGACGAGTTCATGACCACGTTCCAGTCCAGGTTTGGCCGCGAGGAATGGTTGCAGCCCTACACAGACGAAACCATGAAGTCCCTCCCGGGCAAGGGCGTTGAGTCAGTGGACGTGTTCTGTCCCGGCTTTTCATCCGACTGCCTTGAGACCATCGAGGAGATTAACGAGGAAAACCGGGAATATTTCACTGAGTCAGGCGGCAAGGGCTTTGCCTACATTCCTGCGCTCAACGCCAGTGAGGAGCACATCGAGGCGTTGGTTGCACTGATCGAGCAAAACCTTGAAGGCTGGGCCGCTCCATCCAATGACCCGGAAACGTTACGCAATCGCGAGCAGCGGGCAGAATCGGTGAAAGAACAGCTTGGGTGGTAAACTGACCCGGTAGTCTTTCGATCAGAGGGTCAACAGCCATGAAGCTCAACTGCGATCTCGGGGAAAGTTTCGGCGCCTGGACCATGGGCCAGGATGAGGCGGTCATGCCCTATATTGACATGGCCAATGTTGCTTGCGGTTTTCATGCTTCCGATCCGTCCATTATGGCGACAACGGTAGCCCTGGCGTTGCAACACCGTGTCGAGATCGGAGCGCACCCCTCCTACCAGGACCTGGTGGGCTTTGGACGGCGCTCAATATCCCACACCCCGGAGGAAATACGGGGGCTGATCTGGTACCAGGCGGGCGCCCTTGATGGCATCTGCCGGGCGCACGGCACCCGTGTGACGTACGTGAAACCCCATGGCGCCCTCAACAATGACATGATGAAGGACAGGACCGTCCTGAGGGCGGTCATGGAGGCTGTTGCCAGCTTCCGTGACGGACTGCCGCTGATGCTTCCGGTCACCCTGCAGGCCGACCAGCATCGGGAGCTGGCCGGGCAAATCGGCCTTCCCCTGATTTTCGAAGCCTTCGCTGACCGGGCCTATGATGACCAGGGCCACCTGGTAGCCAGGCGGGAGGCCGGTGCTGTGCATGAGGATCCCGAGGTGATTGTGCAGCAGGCGCTCTCGCTGGTTAGCCGCCAGGGCCTGTGTAGCCGGTCTGGACAGTGGCTGTCCCTGGCTGCCGACACCCTCTGCGTTCATGGCGACAACGCCCATGCCCTTGAAGCCACCCGCCTGATCCGTAAGGCCATCAGAGAACAGCAGGCCAGCGCCTGATAATGACGGTGACAGCCCCCCTTCCTCGCATCATTCCTGTGGCTGAAGATGCCGTGCTGCTTGAATTCAGCCAGCAGATCGATCCGCAACTGGCACCTGTTATTTCAGCCTGGGCTGCAGCCATTCGCCAACAGCTTGGCCAACGACTGACAGACTTGGTGCCGTCCTACGGTTCTATCACCGTTTACTATGATCTGACCTCAGCTGATTTCCGGCTAATTATCAGTCTATTAAAGACTATTCCTGAGAAGCTTTCCCGACAACCAGCTCAACGCCCCGGGCGCCTGGTTGAGTTACCCGTCTGGTATCACCCCTCGGTGGGGCCGGACCTGGAGTCCCTTGCCCACGCCCGTGGGCTTAGCCCCGACCAGGTCGCCGACATCCATAGCGCAACCACATACCAGGTCTACGCCCTGGGTTTTAGCCCGGGTTTCGGCTTTATGGGCCTGGTAGACCCTGCTGTCGCAACCCCGCGCCTTGAGCGGCCGCGTACCCTCGTACCAGCCGGCAGCGTAGGCATCGCGAATCGCCAGACCGCGGTTTACCCTTCGCTATCACCTGGTGGCTGGCAATTGATCGGTCGATGCCCGACGCCGCTCTTCGACGAGGACAACCTTGCCTTACTCACCGTCGGCGATCGGGTGAGGTTTATCGCCGTTAACAGGCATCGTTTCGTGGAGCTTGGAGGTGACGAAACACCCTTTGAAGACACGGAGAGCCCCCGGTGACCGGCCTTCGGATTGAAAACCCCGGCCCCCGCAGCACCGTACAGGACGGCGGTCGCACCGGTTTCCAGCATCAGGGCCTTTCCCCGGGGGGAGCGGCCGATCTTCGTGCATGGCGATGGGCCAACCACCTGCTCGGCAATCCCCCGGACGCGGCCTGTGTGGAAATTACCCTCGGGGGCTTCGCGGCAGAGGCCGAGGGTGACCTTCTGCTCGCCGTAACCGGGGCAAGCGGTGCCGTCCATGTCAATGGCAAGCCGGTACCCGAATGGGGTGTGTTCAGCATGCTGCCAGGCGACCGTTTGCAGCTCGGAGCGCCAGGGCATGGGCTGCTGACCTACCTGGCGGTCGCGGGCGGCTGGCGCACCCGCTCCTTTCTCGGCAGCCGGTCAACGGTCGCACGGGAGGGGCTCCGGGAACTTCGTGCCCTGCGCTGTGGTGACCTGTTGCCTGCCCAGCCGATTCGCCATGAAGCAGCAAGCGACACCATCAGGCGCCGGCAGGTACCTGAACAATGGCGGTCACAGCCAGCGCAACCGGACAAACCCCTGAAGCTCATTCCCGGCCCGGACCGGTCACAGTTCAAACCGACCGACCTGGCCCGCCTTGTACTGAGCGACTACCGGGTGTCCGGGTTATCGGACAGAATGGGTTACCGGCTTGAAGGACCGGCACTGTGCTCTCCAGGTGGCGTGACTTCCAGGGCGGTCAACTGCGGCACCGTGCAGATTCCCGGAGATGGCAAACCGATGGTTATGCTCAACGATCGCCAGACCATTGGCGGCTACACGGTACCGGGTACTGTGCCACGACTGGACTGCAGCCGGCTGGCCCAGTGCCGCCCCGGTGACGTCATACGTTTTACCTGGGCGGATGTCGCGGAATGCCAGGCTGAGCGCATGGTGTTCGAGGAACAGATGAACTCAATGAGCTGGGATCAAGAGGGCCGTCTGGTACGGCGCAGGGGCTGATGGCCGCTGTCCAATCACGCAGGCAACCGACCTGGCCACCAGGCCCGGGTTCAGCTTAGCGCAGGGAAGGCGTTGACAGCCCAGAACATTCCGGTATCATGCACGTCGCTGTCGCAATGGCAGCAACAATTTGGATCAACGGTGGGCTGGCAGAGTGGCTGAATGCAGCGGTCTTGAAAACCGCCGACGGTTAATAGCCGTCCCGGGGTTCGAATCCCTGGCCCACCGCCATTTTCCTTGCTTTATAGTCCCTCCCCCTCGACATCTTCCCTGAAAGCCGTCCCAGACCGAGCGACGATACAGCGTTGCGTTAACACCCCCAGGGAAAAACCTTCCTGGCGACCCATTATGCGGCTCTACCACCTCACAGTCCTTTGAGAAACCAGAACTCCGGGGCGTTTTCGAGATTATTACCCGGGCCAGTTGGAAACCTTTGCCAACGGTTTTCTTGCCTTATTATCAATGTTTTGCCAGTCTAAAAAGGCGTTAATCAAAAAATGCCACGGCTGGGTTCGGGTTTCTCGCGCCCGATCCCTCGGCCTACCTACAGAATAATAAAGCCGGTCAGACCCCAGCCGTGCCTCTTGAGGACGATGGAGAAGAAAGGCATGAACAAGAGCACAATGTTACGGAAAATCACCGGTGCAACCACGCTCACCCTGGCTGCGGCCATCGGTGCGACCAGTGTTGCCAACGCTGCGACCTGGCGCTACGCCCACGAGGAGTATGACGGCGACGTCCAGGACGTCTATGCCGAGTTCTTCAAGGAATACGTTGAGGAGAACTCTGACCACCAGATCCAGATCTTCGAGTTCGGCCAGCTGGGCGAATCCGATGACATCATGGAGCAGACCCAGAACGGTATTCTGCAGTTTGTGAACCAGTCTCCCGGCTTTACCGGCGCGCTTATCCCGGAAGCCCAGATCTTTTTCATCCCCTACCTCATGCCCACCGACATGGACACGGTAGTGGAGTTCTTCCGGGAAAGTGACGCCATCAACGAGATGTTCCCGGAGCTGTACGCAGAAAAAGGCCTGGAGCTCCTGAAAATGTATCCCGAGGGTGAAATGGTCATCACCCTCGATGAGAAGGCCTCCTCACCGGAAGACCTTCAGAACAAGAAGATCCGGGTCATGACCAACCCACTGTTGTCTGCCACCTACGAGGCCTTCGGCGCCACGCCAACACCACTGCCCTGGGGTGAGGTCTATGGTGCCCTGCAGACCAATATGATCGACGGCCAGGAAAACCCGATCTTCTGGATCGAGTCAGGGGGTCTGTACGAGGTGTCACCGAATCTGCTGTTCACCGGCCACGGCTGGTTCACCACCGCCATCATGGCGAACCAGGACTTCTATAACGGTCTGTCCGAGGAAGACCAGAAGCTGGTGCAGGAAGCCGCAGACTACGCCTTTGACAAGATCATCGGCCATATCGACGGTCTCGCCGAGGAGTCCCTTGAGAAGATCACGGAAGCGTCTGACGAGGTTACCGTGACCAAGCTCAATGAAGAGCAGATCCAGGCATTCCGTGAGCGCGCCCCTCAGGTTGAGGAGCGTTTCATCGAAATGACCGGCGAACGTGGTGAGGAGCTGCTCAATCAGTTCAAGGAAGACCTCAAAGAAGTACAAAGCAACTGAGCCGGCAGGCCCCGGGGATCACCCCGGGGCCTGATTGCTTTACAGACCTGTTTCAGAACGGAGTTCGCCCGTCATGACCAATTCAGCCACCGAACCGGATGAAGCCGAAGGCTACAAATCGGGACTACCTGGCCCACTGGGCTTTGTCGACCTGGCAATCGCAAAAATAGAAGCTGTGATGCTTGCGGCCGGTGTGTTGCTAATGGCCCTGAACACCTGCATTAACGTCATCGCCCGCTTTGTGTTCGGAGAGGGCCTTTTCTTCTCGGGCGAGATCAACCGCATACTGATTATCCTGATCACCTTTGCAGGCCTCGGCTACGCCGCACGCCATGGGCGGCACATCCGGATGTCTGCCATCTACGACACATTGCCAACGACGGCCCGCAAGGTCCTGATGGTGGTGATTGCCCTGTTTACGGCAGCGGTCATGTTCTTCCTGTGCTACTACTCGGTGGAATACATACAGAACCTCTACAGCCGTGGACGGGTATTGCCAGCCCTGGGCCTGCCGATCTGGATTATTTACCTCTGGGTACCCATCGGCTTCGCCATCACGGGTATTCAGTACGTTCTCACCGCCATCAAGAACCTCATGGCCAGGGACGTGTATCTGTCGACTTCCGTGCTGGACGGCTACGCCGACACCGAATCCGAAGTCTGACGCCCCGCAAGAGCAAGAAAAAAGGAAACATTCATGGCGACTTTACTACTGGTGATCATGATCGTGCTGCTCCTGCTGGGCTTCCCGATGATGATCCCGCTGCTGACCGCAGCCCTGGTCGGCTTCTACGAGATGTTCAACGGCTTCGGACAGATGACCACCCTGATCCAGCAGATGATGGGGGGCATTCGCCCTGCCTCGTTGATTGCGGTACCCATGTTTATCCTGGCGGCCGATATCATGACCCGGGGCCAGTCTGCCGACCGCCTGATTGCGATGGTTATGTCGTTTATCGGCCATATCAAGGGTGGCCTGGCGATCAGTACCGCCACCTCTTGTACCCTGTTCGGCGCAGTTTCCGGTTCCACCCAGGCGACGGTAGTGGCCATTGGTTCGCCACTGCGGCCAAAGATGCTCAAAGCCGGTTACTCTGACTCCTTTACCCTGGCGCTGATCATCAATGCCAGCGATATCGCTTTCCTGATTCCTCCCAGCATCGGCATGATTATCTATGGGGTAATCTCTGAAACGTCCATCGCCGAACTGTTTATTGCCGGCATCGGCCCCGGCATCATGATCCTGTTGATGTTCTCCCTTTACTGCCTGTTCTATGCCTATCGCAACAAGGTACCTACCGAAGACAAGGCAAGCTGGGGAGAGCGGCTGCGCTCAGTCCGCCAGGCGGTCTGGCCGCTGTTTTTCCCGGTTATTATCGTGGGCGGGATCTATGGCGGCATATTCAGCCCCACTGAGGCAGCTGCCGTCTGTGTGCTCTATGCATTGCTCCTGGAGTTTGTGATTTTCCGCTCCCTGAAGACAATCGATATCTATAGGATTGCCAAGTCCACTGGCCTGATTACTGCAGTGGTGTTTATCCTGGTCGCGGCGGGCAACGGCTTTTCCTATATCATCTCGTTTGCACAGATTCCCCAGACCATCCTGGCAGCTGTCGGTGTGAACGAAGCCGGGCCGGTGGGTGTTCTGGTTGCCATCTGTGTGGCCTTCTTTATCGCCTGCATGTTCGTTGACCCCATCGTGGTGATCCTGGTACTCACCCCGATCTTTGCCCCGGCAATCCAGGCTACCGGCCTCGATCCTGTGCTGGTGGGTGTGTTGATCACGCTGCAGGTTGCTATCGGTTCGGCAACCCCGCCGTTTGGCTGCGACATCTTCACCGCAATCGCAATCTTCAAACGACCCTACTGGGAGGTTATCCGGGGTACACCGCCGTTTATCTTTATCCTGATTCTGGCGGCTGCGCTGCTGATCGCCTTCCCGCAAATAGCCCTGTTCCTGCGGGACGTGGCATTCCGTTGACCAGAAAGCGCGAACGCGCGTTGAGGAGGTGATCATGTTCCGACGAATCCTGGCAGCCGTCGATGGCTCCAAGCCGGCACTGTATGCACTGGAAAAAGCGGTGGAATTCCAGAAACTGACCGGTGCTGAGCTCTATATCATCTGCGTGTTCAAGCATCACAGCCTGTTCGAGGCGTCTCTGTCCATGGTCCGCCCCCAGGAGTTGCAGATTCCCGACCAGGCGCTGACCGAGTACGCACGGGAAGTGGTGGAGCATGCCAAGCAGCACGCACTGGAACTGGGTGCGCCCAGTGTGCGTGGCTTCGTCAAGGGCGGCCGACCGTCGAAAGCCATCGTAAAGTTCGCAAAACAGCATGATGTAGACCTGATCGTGCTGGGCTCCCGGGGCACTCACAGCGACAAGGACGGCATGGTCCTTGGCAGTGTCTCCCAACGCGTCGCCAGTATGGCCAAGTGCCCTACCCTGGTGGTGTAACCATTGATTCCTGCCCGGGTGCCCCCAAATTGAAGGTCAGTGATACCGGATGCTACCGCTCCGATTCCAAGCCAACGGTGAGACTCTATGACCACTGACAAAACCCCTCAATCTGATCAGCCGGAACGGGAACGGGATCGGCGATTCTCGGTTTCAGCAAACCGTGGCTCGGCCCGTCATCGGATAAGATATGTCGAGGCTGGTGGCGCATCTGTTGATATCGAAGAATGCACATTTTGCCAGGCCAATCCTGAACTCGACTGGGAGCCCGGCACTACCGGCAGAAAACGGCAGCCCGAAGACTCCGGTCATGGCCAGTCAGCATCCGACAAACATTAATTTGAAGTAATGCGGAACCCTGACAACTGAAAATTGTCTGAATTCCTGAACCTTAACGATTGAAACTTGATGGCCGTCCATTATGATGGGCGGTATGGCGCAAGGGTTCCGAACCGGGAACCGCTAACCCACGAGCAATCATCCTACGGAGACACACATGGATAACAGGCGTTTCAACGTCAACCAGAACCAGGGTACCTATGCGGCTCCGCGAGCCGGTGCAGGCACCGGCATCAGCGCCGATGCCACGAAGGTGCTGAAAAATACCTACATGCTGCTGGCCATGACACTTGTCTTCAGCGCTGTTATGGCGGGTGTCTCCATGGCAATGGGACTCGGCCACGGGATTGGCATGGTCTGCTCCCTCGTTGCACTGGGTCTGATCTGGTTTGTACTACCCCGCACTGCCAACAGCCCGGCAGGTATCGGTGTGGTATTCGCATTTACCGGCCTGCTTGGCCTTTCCCTGGGGCCGCTTCTGTCCCATTACCTGGCACTTTCGAACGGTGGCGCCGTTGTTATGCAGGCGCTGGGCGGCACGGCGATCGTGTTCTTCGCCCTGTCCGGCTACGTGCTGACCACAAAGAAGGACTTCTCCTTCATGCGCAGCTTCCTGGTCGCCGGTCTGGTGGTGGTTCTGGTAACCATGCTGGGCGCTATGGTTGCTTCCATGTTCGGCGTTGATGTCAGCATGCTGAGCCTGGCCTTGAGCGGTGCGATTGTGCTGCTGATGTCTGGCTTTATCCTGTTCGACACCAGTCGAATCGTGAACGGTGGCGAAACCAACTACGTCATGGCGACTGTTGGCCTCTACCTCAGCATCTACAACCTGTTCGTTTCCCTGCTGCACATCATTGGTGCGCTGAGCAACGAATAGCGCGTCAGGCGACCTGACGCCCAACGGAAAAGCCCCGCCCTGCGGGGCTTTTTTCTTGCTACCATCCATTACGGACAACTGATCTGATTCCGGGATATTGGCAATGCCTGACATTTCTACAACCAGCAAACCCGGCTACAGCCTGGTGATCACCGGGGCACCCTATGTCAGCCAGGCACCCGCCACCGCCCATGCCTTCTGCCAGACGTTACTGGAGACCGGCCACAAGATTGACCTGGTGTTCCTGTATGGTGACGGAGTCCACCTGGCCTCTGCCCTCAATACACCGCCTTCCGATGAAACTGACTGGACATCTCGCTGGCAGGCCCTCGCTGGCGAACACCAGATTACCCCGGTGGTCTGCATCGCCTCCGCCCTGCGCCGGGGGCTGCTGAACGACGAGGAAGCACGCCGCTATGAGAAGCCTGCGGCCAATCTGGCCAATGGATTCGCCATCGCAGGGCTCGGAGAGTGGGTACAAGCGGTGACCAGTTCGGATCGGGTGGTCTATTTCCATGGAGGTGCGTGAGATGAGCGATGCCACCACCAAGACCCTTCTTATCGTCATTGACAGCCCACCATACGGTGACTGGCGGGGCCGGGAAGCCCTGGATATGGCCTTTTCGCTGGCAGCATTTGACCAGCCTGTCGCCTTGCTGTTCCGTGGTGAAGGCGTCAATTGGCTCAGACCTGGCCAGGATGGCGCATCGATAAACCAGAAAACCGTGAGCCGGAACCTGGGCGCGGCAAGGATGTTCGGTGTCAGTGAACTCTTTGCCGATACAGCCTCCCTGGCTCGCTTCGGGGTAGAAAGGCCCCAGCCCGAGGTTGAGCCGGTCGTTGCTGACGCCGCTTTCTATACTCGCTTTCAGGAGGTGATCCAGCCATGACCAGCTCAGCCGTCAATGGCAAGACACTGCCCACATTGCACCTGCTCAACAAGCCCCCCTCACACCCACGGTTTCGGGACTGTCTGGGCGCTGTAGCAAACGAGGATAGTCTATTGCTGATGGAAAGTGCGGTTATCGCACTGGCTGATGCCACCCTGGCGCTACCGGCCAATACCCGTGCGTTAAGGCACGACTGCCTGGCCCGGGGTCTCGACGAAGACACCCAGGAGGACGTGGAGTTGATCGATATCCGGGGCATGGTCGAGCTCACCGACCGGTTCCCACGAGTGGTCAGCTGGTAGCCGTTTCAGGAGACAAGTCCGGATGCCAATACCCGAACGCAACAACGAAGGCTTTCTCGAAGATGCCTGGCAATGGAATGAAGCTATCGCCAGCAAAATTGCTTCAGAGTCAAATATTGACCTGGATGAAAAGCATTGGGAGATCATATGGTTATTAAGGGACTTTTACAAAGAACATGAAATTTCCCCACCATCCAACCGCCTGTTTGTGAAGGCCGTAAGGGAAATTCTGGGAGAGGAAAAGGGTAACAGTATCTACCTGATGCAGCTGTTCCCGGGCACACCGGCAAAAACCGCGTGCCGAATCGCGGGCCTGCCCAGGCCCACGAATTGCCTGTAGACAATGATACAGACGGTCCGGTTTGCTCCCATAAAAAAGCCCCGATCTCTGGAGATCGGGGCTTTTCAGGCTGGACAGCAGACCGCCAGGAACACCGAAACCTTCCTGGAAACCTTACTGGTAGTAAGCGTTTTCCTTGTAGGAATGATCGGTGACATCCCGAACTGCAGTAATCTCCGGCACACGCTCTTTCAGTGTGGATTCAACGCCCTGCTTCAGGGTCAGGCTGACAGCGCTGCAACCCTGGCAACCGCCGCCGAACCGAAGTACGGCAACGGATTCATCAACAATTTCGACCAACTGAACATCACCGCCGTGGGACGCCAGCCCCGGATTGATTTCTGACGCCAGTATGTAGTTGACCCGATCCGGCAGCGGAGCGTCGTCATCAATCTTGGGAACCTTCGCATTGGGCGCCTTGATGGTCAGCTGGCCACCCATCTGATCCTTGGCATAGTCCACGTAGGCTTCTTCCAGGAAAGGTACCGAGTTGTGGTCCAGGAACAGGGTGAACTTGCCCAGGTCGAGCTGCTCATCGGTGGGCACCACCTCGTTGGGTGGACAGTAGGCAAGGCAGGTCTCGGCGTGCTTGGTGCCCGGCTGGGTCACGAAAATGCGCACACCCATGCCTTCTACGTCCTGCTTGTTGATCAGTTCGGCAAGATAGTCTCTTGCAGAGTCGGTAACAGTAACCAGTGCCATTTCGTAAACCTGTTTGAAAATGTGAGTTCATTTTAACGGAGTTCGCGGGATCCTGAAAGACCAAGTAAAATAGTCAGACTTTATACTGGATATAGGCGCAGACCCGACGATTCAAGGGTTGAGAGACTTGACCCATATCAGGGCCTGCAGGACGCCATGGGACAACTTTGGTATTATGCGCCGCTCCGAATCGCACACTCATTACTCCCGGAAAGACCTGACCATGACCGATCGCGCAACACGACTCGCCCAGCTTCACCAGGCTCTCAAGGAACGCATTGTCGTCCTCGATGGCGGAATGGGCACCATGATCCAGAACGAGAAGCTGGATGAGGCCGCCTTTCGCGGTGAGCGATTCCGGGACTATGAACGAGAGATCAAGGGCAATAACGACTTGCTCTGCCTGAGCCAACCTGACCTCCTGACCCGCATCCATGCCGACTACCTGGAAGCCGGGGCGGATATCATCGAAACCAATACCTTCAACTCCACCCGGCTGTCCCAGGCCGACTACGGCCTTGAAGCGCTGGTCCCGGAGCTGAACCTGGAATCTGCAAGGCTTGCCAGGGCCGTCGCGGACGACTTTACCGCCCGCAACCCCGACAAGCCCCGCTTCGTGGCCGGCGCCATCGGGCCGACCTCCCGCACAGCGTCTATCTCTCCGGATGTAAATAACCCCGGTTACCGCAATGTGGATTTCCAGACCCTCGTCGATAACTATTACGAAGCTGCCAGGTATCTCACCGAAGGCGGCTGTGACCTGATATTGATTGAGACCATCTTTGACACCCTCAACGCCAAGGCTGCCATCTACGCGGTACAACAGTACTTTGAGGATTCCGGTGTCGAACTGCCGCTGATGATTTCCGGCACCATTACCGATGCTTCCGGTCGTACCCTGTCTGGCCAGACTACTGAGGCTTTCTGGAACTCCGTTGCCCACGCCCGGCCGCTCACCGTGGGGCTGAACTGTGCCCTGGGGGCGGATGCCCTTCGACCCTACGTGGAAGAATTGTCGGCAAAGGCGGATACCTATATCAGCGCCCACCCCAACGCGGGCTTGCCCAACGAGTTCGGCGAATACGATCAGACCCCCGAGGAAATGGCATCCATCATCGAGGGCTTTGCCCGGGATGGCTTCCTCAACATCATCGGCGGCTGCTGTGGTTCTCGCCCGGATCATATCGCAGCCATTGCCGAGGCCGTAGCCAAGTACCCTCCCCGCCAGATCCCCGAGCGCCCGAAGGTTCTCCGCCTTTCCGGCCTGGAACCGTTCACTGGTGATGAAAACACCCTGTTTATCAATGTGGGTGAGCGCACCAACGTCACCGGCTCAAAACGTTTTCTGCGGCTTATCAAGGAAGAGCAGTACGAAGAGGCCCTCAGTGTGGCCCGGGACCAGGTGGAGAATGGAGCCCAGATCATCGATATCAACATGGACGAGGGCATGCTGGAGTCAAAGGAGGTGATGGTTACCTTCCTGAAGCTGGTGGCCTCCGAGCCGGATATCTCCCGTGTGCCCATTATGCTGGACTCCTCCAAGTGGGAGGTCATTGAAGCTGGCCTGCGCTGCGTTCAGGGCAAGTCCGTCGTCAACTCCATCTCCCTAAAGGAAGGTGAGGAAGAGTTTCTCAAGCGGGCCCGGGACTGCATGCGGTACGGCGCTGCGGTTGTGGTCATGGCCTTTGATGAACAGGGCCAGGCGGATACGTTTGAACGCAAGACCGAGATCTGTAAACGCTCCTACGATCTGCTGGTCGGCATAGGCTTCAACCCCGGGGATATCATCTTCGACCCCAATATCTTTGCCATCGCCACCGGGATTGAAGAACACAACAACTACGCGGTGGATTTCATCAACGCGACCCGCTGGATCCGCGAAAACCTGCCCTACACCTCGATCTCAGGGGGCGTAAGTAACGTCTCCTTCTCATTCCGGGGCAACGATGTCGTGCGCGAAGCCATTCACTCGGTGTTCCTGTACCACGCCATCAAGGCTGGCATGAACATGGGTATCGTCAACCCCGGCCAGCTCGTGGTCTATGACGAGATTGACCCGGAACTGAAGGAGCTGGTCGAAGACGTGGTGCTTAACCGCCGTGAAGATGCCACCGACCGGCTGCTGGAGATCGCCGAGCGCTACAAGGGCCAGGGCGGCAAGACCAGGGAAGAAGACCTGGCATGGCGCGAATGGCCCGTTGAAAAGCGGATCGAGCATGCCCTGGTGAAAGGGATCACCACCTATATCCTGGAAGACGCTGAAGAATGCCGTCAGCGGGCCGAACACCCCATCGAGGTTATCGAAGGCCCCCTGATGGACGGCATGAACGTGGTGGGCGACCTCTTTGGTGACGGCAAGATGTTCCTGCCCCAGGTGGTAAAGAGCGCTCGCGTCATGAAGCAGGCAGTTGCCCACCTGATTCCCTATATCGAGGCGGAGAAGACCGAGGACCAGAAAGCCAAGGGCAAGATCCTCATGGCTACCGTGAAGGGTGACGTCCACGATATCGGCAAGAACATCGTTGGAGTGGTCCTGCAGTGTAACAACTATGAAGTCATCGACCTGGGGGTTATGGTTCCCTGCGAAAAGATCCTGGATACCGCCCGCAAGGAAAACGTCGACATTATCGGTCTGTCCGGTCTGATCACGCCGTCCCTGGACGAGATGGTCCACGTGGCCCGTGAGATGCAGCGGCTCGACTTCAACATTCCCCTGATGATTGGTGGCGCTACCACGTCCAAGGCTCACACCGCAGTCAAGATTGAGCCCCAGTACAAGAACGACGTTGCCCTGTACGTGTCCGATGCTTCCCGTTGCGTCAACGTGGCCTCCACCCTGCTCAGTCGCAATGGCAAGCCGGAGTACGTCGCAGGCATTCGCAAGGAATACGATGAAATTCGCGAACGCCGCAAGAACCGTGGCGACCGCACCAAACTGGTCTCCCTGAGCGAAGCCCGGGCGCGCGCGCCAGAGATCGACTTCGAGACCTACCAGCCAGTACGCCCCTCGTTCCTGGGTGTACGCAGCTTCGAGGACTACGACCTGGAAGAGCTGGTGGACTATATCGACTGGACGCCGTTCTTCATCTCCTGGGACATTGCAGGCAAATACCCGGCGGTACTGGACGATCCCAAGCGTGGAGAGGCGGCCCGCAGCCTGTTCAACGACGGCCAGGCGATCCTGAAGCGGATGATCGCGGAAAAACGCGTCCGGGCCCGGGCGGTTATCGGTTTCTGGCCTGCTCGCCGACGTGGCGATGACATTGTGGTCTACAAGGACGAGTCCTGCAGTGACGAACTGACTGTGCTCCACCACCTGCGTCAACAGGACGAGAAAGCCCCGGGGCAACCCATGCGGGCCTTGTCGGACTTCATCGCGCCAGAATCCAATGGCTGCGACTACGTCGGTGGCTTTGCGGTGACTACCGGCATCGGCGCTGAAGAATTCTCCCTGGAGTTCAAGGAGGCCAATGATGACTACAACGCCATTATGGTGAAAGCGCTGGCAGACCGCCTGGCGGAAGCCTTCGCCGAGCGTATGCATGAGCGTGTGCGCAAGGAGTTCTGGGGCTATCAACCGGAAGAGTCGCTGGAGAACGAAGACCTTATCCGGGAAAAATACCAGGGCATCCGCCCCGCCCCTGGCTATCCGGCCTGCCCGGACCACACCGAGAAGGCGACGCTGTTTGAACTGCTGCAGGCGCCGGAAAATGCGGGTATCGAGCTGACCGAACACTTTGCCATGTTCCCGACCGCGGCGGTTTCCGGCTGGTATTTTGCCCACCCGGAATCAAAGTACTTCGCCGTGGGCAAGATCGGCAAGGACCAGGTAGCAGATTACGCGGAGCGCAAGGAACTGAGCAAGGCCGAGGCTGAGCGCTGGCTCGCCCCAAGCCTGGCCTATGATCCCGCGGAATAGCAATGAAGCACAGGTGGTCGGCAGAGCCCTTGAGTTCTTTCCGGCCACCCGGCATTCTCAATAGAACAAGAACAATCCGGGACGGAGAATATCCATGTCAGACCAGGTATCAGGGCAGTCACGAAACGGGGATCATCCCCCTCGCCGCAAGGGTCCGGGCGTATTGAAGGTTCTCCAGAGCGTAATGGCTGGAGCCTTTGGTGTTCAGTCCGGTAAACGCCACGAAGAGGATTTCAGCAGCCACAGCCCCTGGCCCTATATCGTCGCGGGCCTGATCTTCACCGTTGGCTTTGTCGGCGCGCTGGCGCTGATTGTCCAGTGGGTACTGGCGTCACATTAAGAAAATGGCAGTGAGCTATACAAAGCACTGGCAGGAGGGAAAACAACGGCAGGCATACCCGTAAGTACCACCTGCCGTGGGGCATTTCGACCGGGTTACTGGCCGGACACCCAGGTAACAGCGAAAGCCACCACCAGCAGAGCCAGCATGGTGAATGCGATGGCATCGACCTGACTGTCTTTCAGGGTACTTTTCTTCATAGACGGTTCTCCGTGATTACTGTTGTTGGTCTTGTTTTTCCTCGAATTCCGGTTACCGCGATCGGCCCCCCTAATTTAGGTTACCTTATCGGGCAAGTCCACCCGGCTGTGCCCCCTATTTCCTGTTTTTGTTAACCGGCAACCCGGATTAAAACCACCGGAAAGTCAGCCGCTGCTTATCACTTAAATCGATTACTATATTTTGAAATAATCATTTTAAGAATAAGGGCGTGGTGCTATCCTGCCCCGCATCTGCACTGATTGACCGATGTCATCCCTTTCAGGAACAGTGCCCAGACTTATTCAGGACCACCCGATTATGTACGTTTACGATGAACACGACCGGCAGCTTCTGGCAGAGCGCGTTGCCCAGTTCCGGGACCAGACCGATCGTGCCCTCGCTGGCGAGCTGAGTGAAGACGAGTTTCTCCCCCTGCGTTTGCAGAACGGCCTGTACGTGCAGCGGCTGGCCCCCATGCTACGCATCTGCGTACCCTACGGCATGATGCGCTCCGGGCAGCTTCGCCGCCTGGCGCGAATTACCCGTGACTACGACAAGGGCTATGCCCACTTCACCACCCGCCAGAACGTACAGCTGAACTGGCCGGCGCTTGAGGACGTGCCTGACATCCTTGCGGAACTGGCCGAGGTGGAAATGCACGCTAACCAGACCAGTGGCAACTGCATTCGCAACACCACAACGGATCAGTTTGCCGGCGTACAGGCGGACGAGATTACCGACCCGCGACCCTATTGCGAGATTATCCGGCAATGGTCCACCTATCACCCTGAGTTTGCTTTCTTGCCCCGCAAGTTCAAGGTGGCGGTCAATGCCTCCGAGCATAGCGACCGTGCGGCTATCCAGATCCACGACATCGGCCTTCAGATGGTCCGTAATGAGGCGGGTGAACTGGGCTTTCGGGTGCATGTAGGTGGCGGGCTTGGTCGTACTCCCATGGTTGGCCCGGTGATTCGTGACTTTATTCCCGAGCATGACCTGTTGACCTATCTTGAAGCCATTCTGCGCGTCTATAACCGCTATGGTCGCCGTGACAACAAATATAAGGCGCGGATCAAGATCCTGGTAAAGGCACTGACCCCGGAAGGGTTCGCCGAGAGGGTTGAAGCAGAGTGGGCCCACATCAAGGACTCCCCCACTCACCTCACCCGTGACGCCATTGACCGGATGAAGGGGTTCTTCACCGAACCCGCCTATAAGGCGCTGCAGGATAACCCGCCGGCGCTGGCAACGCCCCGTAGCGAAAGCAAGGCGTTCGACAACTGGATCCGCCGCAATGTAAACAGCCACAAGCAGCCGGGCTATGCCATCGTCACCCTGACCATGAAGAAAACCGGTACACCGCCAGGCAATGTGACTGACCGCCAGCTTGAGCAGATTGCCGACGTGGCAGACCAATACAGTTTCGGTGAAGTGCGGGTGACCCACGAACAGAACGTGGTATTGGCCGACGTTCGGCAGGACCAGTTGTTCGAGCTGTGGCAGGCCATCCGGCCCATGGGCTTTGCCACCGCCAACCTGAACACCCTGACCGACATTATCTGCTGCCCGGGAGGCGATTACTGCGCCCTCGCCAATGCCAAGTCGATTCCGGTGGCAGAGTCGATACAGCGTCGCTTTGATGACCTGGATTTTCTCTACGACCTCGGCAATATCGATCTGAACATTTCAGGCTGCATGAACGCCTGTGGTCATCACCATGTCGGTCACATCGGCGTGCTGGGCGTGGACAAGAAAGGCGAAGAGTACTACCAGATCAGCCTCGGAGGCGCGTCGCAGCACGACGCTGCTATCGGCAAGATCCTGGGGCCCTCCTTCGCCAGGGATGACATGCCCCAGGTGATCGAGAAGATTATCAACGTCTACGTGGACAACCGGACCGAGGAAGAAGAATTCCTCGATACCTACCGCCGTATCGGAATCGCCCCCTTCAAGGAGCGTGTATATGCGTAATATTGTCAAACACGACGGCACGATTGTTGTCGATGCCTGGCAGGTACTTGAGCATCCGGCCGAGGGCGATTCATTGGCCCTGCCGGAGGGGCCATGCCTCGTTCCTGCGGAGCTCTGGCTCGCAGGCCGGGAGCATTTCGTCGGTAATGAGCAGGTCGGCCTGTGGCTGGACAGTCATGAAGAGCCCGAGCTGATTGCGGACCATATTCATCAGCTTCCCCTGATTGCAGTGAACTTTCCCAAGTTCAGTGATGGCCGGGGATATTCCTCCGCTCGCCTGCTCCGGGAGCGCTTTGGCTACCGGGGTGAACTCCGGGCAATCGGCGATGTTCTGTTGGATCAGCTCCAGTTCATGAAGCGCTGCGGCTTTGATAGCTACGCCTTGCGGCCAGACAAGGACATCAGCAAGGCCCCTCGTTGCCTGAACTTCTTCAGCAACGCCTACCAGGCCGCTACAGACAATGATGAACCACTGTTCCGTCGCCGGGGCGAATTTCCGGTCGCGGCAACGGCATAATCCCTGAGCACGGCAAAAAAAACGCTGACCTGGAACAGGTCAGCGTTTTTACACCTGCAAGCCGGTCCATCGTCGGATGAAGACCGGCCGGGCTTACCGTCAGCGGGCGTGGTCGAGCACGATCTTGCCTATGGACTCGCCCTTCAGGAAGGCCCTCAGCGCCCCGTCCAGGTCACCACGGCCAATGTCCCGCGCAGCCGCCTCGGTTTTCGGACATGCCCAGTCCGAAGAAAGCTTGTGCCAGACCTGCCGCTTCTGATCCAGCGGAATCTCCACCGAGTCAACACCCAGCAGGTTCACACCCCGGAGGATAAAGGGCATTACCGTGGTTTCCACCTTCGGGCCAGCAACCAGGCCACAACAGGACACTGAGCCGCCCGGCAGGACCTGTTTGAGCAACTCAGCCAGCGGCGCACCACCGACCGTGTCCACGGCATTGGCAAAGACCGGCTTCAGCATTGGCTTGGGTGAGGCCTCCAGAGTCTCGCGGCCAACCACCGCGGTTGCGCCCAAACCCTTGAGGGCGTCCACCTGATCCTCCTTGCCGGAAACCGCGGTAACCTCAAAGCCAAGGCCCGCCAGGATTTCCACGGCGACTGTTCCGACCGCACCACTGGCGCCGGTCACTACCACCGGTCCCTGTTCGGGAGCGGCGCCCATTCTCAGCAGTTTATTGACACAAAGTCCTGCCGTCAGTCCAGCGGTCCCATAGATCATCGCCTTGCGGGCGTCCCATCCGGCCGGCATTTCCACGCACCACTGCGCCGGTACACGGATATATTCACCGAAGCCACCCGGGGTGTTCATGCCAAGGTCATAGCCGGTGACAATCACCTGGCTACCCTTACCCGGAGTGCCACTGGATTCCACGACTTCCCCGGCTGCATCAATACCCGGGGTGTGCGGGAAGTTCCGGGTTACCCCCTTGTTACCGGACGCCGACAGTGCATCCTTGTAGTTCAGGGACGAGTGCGTGACCCGGATCAGCACCTCATTGGCAGGAAGGTCAGCCACGCGGCAGGTTTCTTCTGCACCAACGTACTCGCCGTCCTTTTCATGAACGCGCCACGCCTTGTATTCGATGTCATTACTCATATTCGTCCTCCTGGGGGTTGGGAATTGTTATTGGAGATTCTGGTTACGAAAGGTACTCAGCAACCGCCACACGGTGTGTTCAAAGGCTGCACTGGTGGCCAGCCCGAGCTTTTCGGGCAGGGTTCGTTTGCGCTGGAATCCGACTGAGACCACTTCGGATCGCTCACAGGCGTCAATCAGGTATTCGTCAGAGGTCTTGACCTCATCGATCAGTTTTACCTCAAGGGCACGGGTACCAAACCAGATATCACCATTGGAGACCTTGTCGATATCCAGCTCCGGGCGTCGTTCACTGACATAGTCCTTGAAAAGGTGATGGGTATCTTCCAGGTCTTCCAGGAACTTACGCCGGCCTTTCTCGGTGTTCTCACCAAAAATGGTCAATGTTCGCTTGTGTTCCCCGGCGGTGAGAATCTCGTAGTCAACCTCGTGCTTTTTCAGGACCCGGTGGAAATTGGGAAGCTGGGCAACAACGCCGATGGAGCCAAGTATCGCAAAGGGTGATGCAACAATGCGATCCGCCACACACGCCATCATGTAGCCGCCACTGGCGGCCACCTTGTCGACACAGGCAGTCAGCTTGACGCCCTTGCTACGAATACGGTCCAGCTGGGCTGCAGCCAGTCCGTAAGCGTGGACAAGGCCGCCGCCGCTTTCAAGCCGGATCACTACTTCATCCCTTTCCGGATCGGCCACGGCAAGTACCGCTGAGACAGACTTGCGGAGGGTTTCCGTATCCGAGGCCTTGATGTCTCCGTCAAATTCGATGACAAAGGTCCGACTGGGAGTCTCCTCCTCCCCTGCCTTGCCCTTACGCGCCTTTCGGGCAGCCTTTTCAGCCTTATGCTTCGCTTTCGTCCACGCCTTTCGCTGATCCGGCGCAAGCATGCGGCCTTCAATGGCTTCACGCAGTTTGCGGTACTTTTCATTGAGGCGGCGAACGGTGAGCTCACCCTCATCGTCGCCCTCGCCCCGGTTACGCTGAACGGCAGCTGCACCGAGTGCGATAATGATCACGACAGCAACGACAACGGTCGCCGCCTTGGCGAGAAACAGCCCGTACTCAGATAGAAATTCCAATGCACACTCCATGATGTTCGTGGTACACGGTCTGAAACCGTGCCCTGCCACTGTCCTGGTGCCAAAATGCACCACACGGCAAACGACGGAAACCCGATTGTAACCGAGGCCATGGTGTGTACAACCTCCCACCCGGAAAAGTTATCAAACGATCGTTTGATTTTTCCTTGACACGCCTGGGTGCGGCCCCTAAAGTCGGAATGAGCCGGCTGGCAGGGAGGCCCGACAGCCCCATTAAACCAATAGACGTACCAGCCGGCCGATTGGCAGGGAGCGACAACCTCACCCGCCCCGCAGACTCCGTTTTATTTAAAGGGAAAAATAATGTCCGTAGCCCAGGTATTCGAGAAATTCGAGCAGAACTTCAATCCGGAAGCCGCCGAAGGCATGGATCTGGTCTTCCAGTTCAATATCGAAGACGACCAGAACCACCATGTCATCGTGAAGGATGGCACCTGCAAGGTGGTTGAAGGCGAACACGAAGACCCTTCCGTTACCCTGATCATGGATGCCGCCACCCTTAAGGGCATCGCTTCCGGAGAGACCGATGGCATGCAAGCATTCATGTCCGGTCAGCTGCGGGCCGAAGGCGACATGATGCTGGCAACCAAGCTGGGCCAGCTCTTTTCCATGGGCTAAGCGATCAAGCGCTTCGTGGACAAAAAAGGCACCTTTCGAGGTGCCTTTTGTCGTTTATGGCAGGAGCCTTTTCAAAGCCCGCCGTCCTGTAGTGACGTTTCCGCCAGGCGCAACAGGTCCGGATTGCGGCTATCACGGGTACCAATGTTCTCGATGTAATACTCGAGTGATGTCAGGGCATCCGCCAGTGACTCCAGTACCGCATTGCCAGGAGGCTCTTTGACATCCAGCAGGCGGGTCTGGATTGATCGGGCAACCCTGTCCATGACGTCCGCGGCGTCGGGATCGCCGATCATCATCAGCCCCCCCCAGATGCTGTGGAGCGTATTGGGCAGGTTTGCCAGGTGCAACTTGTCGTAGTCCGACTCGACAAAGGCCGTGATGGCCCGCTTTGCCAGGGTCAGGGCACTTTTTGCCTCGTCACCGACTACAATCGCTGCTTCTCGCAGGTACAGGGTGCCTTCCCGGGTGTCAGGGCGGGCAATCGCCAGGGCGTCGGTTTCGGAGGTAATGCCACGGCTTACCATCTGCTGGACAGCGCTCTCGATGCCAAGCACAGCGTCCGCCAATGCGTACAATTCATCTTCCGCAGGCAGCTCACCGGCCTGTTCCCAGGTAAGCAGGCGGTCTGCCTCGTTGCGGGCAATATCCGAAAGGCGGTTCAGATCCAGCATGTTCAGGGTGTTGGCCAGCCGCTTCAGCGAATCTGCAATGGTGGAAAGTTCACTGAGGTCCGGTTCAATGCCCCGCTCAATGATATCCAGGCGGTCCTTGAGCTGGTTGAGCTCATCCTGCAGCGCACTGGACAGCGACTTGAGCACGTCTGCCCCAGGCCCGTACAGGCGCTTGCGATGCGCCTCCATCATGGATTCCGGGTAGTCTGAAGGGGCCAACTTCCAGGCCGACAGAATGCGCTGTACTTCCTGGTTGGCAGAGCCACTGCGATACAACAGGTAGACCAGGTCCCGAATGACGGACTCGTCCAGAGTGCGGCGGGCAGCGGTGCGACCTACATAGACAATGTCCCGGCTATACTTCTCGATTCGCATCAGCAGGCGCTTGCGGGCCTGGTTGAATCCCATGGCGCGGTCAGTCATGGTCTCCGCCACAACGACCAGCAGGCACCATAACTGCTTTAGTTGACCTTCTCCGCAAAGACGCGCAAACCCCCGGGACGAACGGGCTATCAGCTTTTTGCTAACCTCTTCGTTGCGCTCCCGGATGACACCTACCAGCGCCACCTGAAGCATGAGACGCATACGACGGGCGTAAGCTTCAAATTCGGTGTCGGAGAGTTGCACCGGCTCTGCCGCAACCCCTGTGCAGAAATCCGGTCGCTGTTCCGTGTCCAGCTCAAAAAAATGGGACTCCGGAAGGGGCGCCTCGCCCCGGGCTACTTTCAGTTCGTTGATAATGGGCAGCAGTAGCTCCGGGTGATCTTCCCGTTGCTGGTGATAGTACTCAACGTAACGACGGAGGATAAACAACGCGCTATTGAGCGTGGTTAGCAGAATATTCTTGTCGTCACTGGCGCCTACAGGAACGTCATTGGCAACGGTCACTGCCTCTTTGCACAGGAGTGTGCCGCCCCTGAGCTCCACCAGCACAAAAATGCCCCGGAGCTGGTTCAGGTAATCGACACAGTTCTGGAGGTCTTCTCCGCTTTCACGGTTTTCCTGGAAGCGTTCCAGGCTGGTTTCCGCATTACGGATGGTCTGTTCGATCTCACTTTTTACCAGATCGAACGACTGTGACTTCGTCGCGAGTGACGACTGGATCATATACTGGCGCTTCCTGTCTCAGCTTTGCCTGCGCAGGTACCCTGGTCACAACATTATCCGGGCACCTCCTGCACAGGGCTGACCTGAACAGGGGTTTCCCCGGGGGCGTCGGAAATCCGACCCCCGGCTACAACGGGTACTGCCTGGTCGGGCGCCCCAGCCGGCACGACAAAGTCGCACCAATGAACGCCCTGACGAACTGCCGTAATTCAAGGACTGTCCATTACTTATAACACAAAAGGCTGGCCGCTCAAGGGCCTGCTGCAACCACTTTCGCGATATCCTAAGCAGTTCTCAGTTCTGCACGCTGGCCATCGCACACCGCCCCGGGAGCTTGCATTTCAGGCGTTACGCCAGACCGCTTCGCCGCCGGCTTTCTCTACCGTATCCAGGAAGGTTTCATGGGCTTCCACCTCTTCATTAGATGCACGGAGGACAGACAGCGCCGGACGGTCCGCCGACAACCGCCGGATAACCTGTCCACCCTGGTCACCATCGCTGCCTGCGTCCAGGGATAACGCTGTCTGTCCACCCGTGAGCAGCAGGAATACATCGGCGAGGATCTCGGCATCCAGCAAGGCGCCGTGCAGCTCACGGTTACTGTTGTCCACGCCGTAGCGTTTGCAGAGGGCATCCAGGCTGTTCTTCTGGCCCGGGTGCTTGCGACGGGCAACCGCCAGCGAATCCAGTACAGAACAATGGTCCGCGACCTTACGCACCGGTTTGATGCGGGCAAACTCTGCGTCGATAAAACCCACGTCAAAGGCCGCGTTGTGAATGACCAGCTCGGCACCGTCAATAAAGTCCAGGAATTCCCGGGCAATCTCCCTGAACCGTGGCTTGTCCTCCAGAAACTCATTGGTAATACCGTGAACCGAGATGGCCTCCTCTTCCACTTCACGATCCGGGTTGATGTAGACGTGGTAGTGGCGCCCGGTGAGCTGACGCTCCATTAGTTCAACGCATCCGATCTCGATAATGCGATGACCTTCATTGGGATCAATACCGGTGGTTTCCGTATCCAGAACAATCTGTCTCATTGGTTCACTACCCTTTTCTCTTGGCCGCGGCCTTTTCAATGCCCAGGTTAGCCAGTGCGTCCGCACGCTCGTTGTCCGGCACGCCGGAATGCCCTTTCACCCAGTGCCACTTCACCTCGTGCCTCGCCACTTCCTCGTCCAGGGTGCGCCAGAGGTCTTCGTTCTTGACCGGTTTCCTTGCGGCGGTTTTCCAACCGTTCCTTTTCCAGCCGGTCATCCACTCGGTGATGCCTTTACGCACGTACTGGGAGTCGGTATAGAGATCTACTGGGCAACTCCGTCTCAAGGCCTTCAGACCCTCGATGGCGGCCATCAACTCCATCCGGTTGTTGGTGGTGTCGGCTTCACCCCCACAAAGCTCCCTGGATTTATCCCCGTACCGCAACAGGACACCCCAGCCGCCGGGCCCGGGATTCCCCTTACAGGCGCCATCGGTATACAGCGTTACTCGTTTGCTCATGATATATCCGCAGTCAGCATCCTTCGGCGTTCCGCCCCGGTCCTTCCTGACGCCGGGCCTGTCTTGAGGCGCCGAGTGTACCGGGTGTAGGCAATGGAATCACCTTACCGGGGCGCCACAGGCGCCGGCGGGCAATGGGCGCACAAACCCGTTTGCTCGCCAGGATGCAGTAATAGGCGCCTACCGGGAGCATGCCCTGGGTACCGAGATACTCCAGGGCACTGCGACGCTCCAGCAGTCGCTCATTTTGCAGCGGCAAACGGAAAAAATAGCTGCCGGAGCTTTCCACCGTAAAATCAAGCAGGTTAAGCCAGTCTTCCATTCGTGATCGCAGGAGAAAACGACCGCCCCAGGGGCCTCGCCGCCTGCGGCTCAGCAACCGGCGTATACCCCAGCTGCTGAGAGGGTTGAAACCCAGCACCAGCAACTGTCCCCCGCCCCGTAACACCCGGGCAGACTCCCTCAACACCTGGTGGGGCCAGGCAGAGAAATCCGCGCTGTGATGGAGGATGACCAGGTCAATGGAGGCCGAGGGAAGTGGCAACTCGTCAGGATCACAGACCACCACACCATCGGGGAGTTCAGCGTGCCAGTAGGGTGTCGCAACAATATGCTGGGTATAGTCGGTATCAGCAGCCAGCGGAAGGCGATGACTCAGGGCGATGTGTAACTGCCGTGCACCTCCCAGGTCCTGCACGTGGGTATTGACACAGGCCCGCTGATCTTCCAGCAATGCCTGGCCCAGAGGCGAACGGAACCAGTGCTCCAGGTTGCGGTGAGAGACCCGGTAATCAGGCCGTCGCCTGCCACTTGACCTGAACGGTTTCTGCCATTGACCGCGATTGCTTTGCATCATCCTTCCCCCAACCCGGTATGGAAGCCCTGCAGTGGTTCCCTTGGGCAGGGACTGCCTGATGCACTATGATAGCAGTCACCATCTGCCACCTGAACATGAGGGCCCTATGCTGAGCATTACACCGATTTCGGCATTCTCCGACAACTATATCTGGTGCCTGTCCGATTCGGAGTCCGGCAAGGCACTCGTGGTCGACCCGGGCCAGGCGGCCCCGGTCGCTGACTTTCTTGAGCGCCAGGGGCTTACCCTGGATACTATCCTGGTAACCCATCACCACCCGGACCACACCGGCGGAATCGCCGAATTGTTTGAACGCTATAATCCGGAACGGATCGTGGCGCCCGCCGACTCCCCCTATACCGGTGGAACCGATGCCGTTCATGCCGGCGACGAAGTGGTCTGGCTGGGCCTGACGTTCGAAGTGCTCGCCACACCCGGTCACACCCTTGACCATATTGCCTACTTCTCGGACACACAGGTAGCCGGACACCCGGTTCTGTTCTGCGGTGACACGCTCTTTGCCTGCGGGTGCGGCAGGCTGTTCGAGGGCACACCGGGACAAATGGTGGAATCCCTTGCCGGCCTGAGGGCCCTGCCCGACGAAACCATGGTGTACTGCGCCCATGAGTATACCCTTGCAAACCTTCGTTTCGCCCGCGACTGGCTCCCGGACGACCCTGCACTATCCTCATTTGAAGCTCATTGCCAGAACCTGCGAGACGAAGGCAAGCCCACGGTGCCAGTGATGCTCGGTGACGAAAAACAGCGCAACCCGTTCCTGCGCTGGGATGACCCGGCCGTTATCCGGGTGGCAACAGACTATGGACGAGGGCACGGGCTCGTTACCGACAGTGACAGTGGCGTGTTTGCGGCAGTGCGTCACGGCAAGGATCATTTCTGATCCAGTAAAATGATTGCTCGCCCGGCAACCAGCGGCTGCCAGGCGAGTCGTTTCGATCCCGTAACGCAGGTTTCATTGACCCGGATTGCCGGCACACATAGAATCGCGAACGTTTCATAGAACCCGATAACCCGCTCGGAAGCCCGGGAACATCGCGGGAGTCTGCCCGACTTTCCTGCCTTGCAGACTTCCAGGCCCCTTCCGAGCCCTGGAATGTCGATTATGATGGCAAGACGTACGACCACGCTGACCCTCCTTACCGTATTGCTGACTGGTTGCTCTTCCACACCTGCATGGCTAGGTAACAATGATGACGCCGTTCTGGGTACCCACCAGCAAACGGTTGCAGCTGGCGATGAAGCCCTCAAGGACTCCGTGGAGGGAGGCAACAAGCAAGACACCACCCGGCTGGATGACTCCATAGAGCCCTCTCTCAAGCAGACCGCAGAGCAGGCCCGCAACCGGCTGGATTCCGGTCAGGTAGCCGGGGACCAAGCACCCCCGAAAGAGCGTGACCTCTGGACCCGGCTTCGTAATGGCTTCGACATGGACCACGAGCAGGGAGACGAGCGGGTCCAGCAGCAACTGAACTGGTACGCCCGTCATCCTGCCTATATAGAGCGGGTTGTTGAGCGTGGTCGGCGCTACCTGCACTATATTATCGACGAAACCGAGCGCCGTGGGCTGCCAATGGAGTACGCCCTGCTACCGGTGGTCGAAAGTGCCTTTGACCCCTTCGCCTACTCCCATGGCCGCGCCTCCGGTCTGTGGCAGTTCATCCCCGGAACCGGACGCCACTTCGGGCTGGACCAGAGTTGGTGGCACGATGACCGGCGTGACGTGATCGCTTCCACCAATGCAGCGCTTACCTATCTGGATCAGCTTGCGAAACGGTTTGATGGCGACCCGACACTGGCGCTGGCTGCATACAACAGTGGGGGCGGGACGGTAAACAGTGCCATCCGCCGCAACAGCCGCCAGGGCAAACCCACAGATTACTGGTCACTGCAGCTGCCCAAGGAAACCCGTCACTATGTGCCCAAGCTGATCGCCCTGGCACGGATCTTCGATGATCCGGAGGCCTATGGTGTCAAGCTACCGCCTCTTGAAGACAAGCCCTATTTCGAGGTGGTCGAAACCGGCGGTCAGATCGACCTTGCCCATGCGGCGGAACTGGCAGAGGTAGACGTGGATGAAATCTACCTTCTCAACCCGTCCTTCAACCGCTGGGCAACTCGCCCCGATGGGCCTCACCGCTTGCTGGTCCCGGTGGCCAGCGCAAACCGTTTTCGTGAGGGTATCGCGTCGCTGGACCCGAACAGTCGTGTCTCATGGGAGAACTACCAGGTCCGCTCCGGCGATAACCTTGGCGCCATAGCCCGGCGCTATGGCACTACGCCTTCAGTTCTGAAAGAAGTCAACAAACTCAGCAATGACCTTATCCGGGTTGGCCAGCAACTGCTGATTCCCTCGGCCCGAGCCGGTCAGGACAGCTACAGCCTCAGCCAGAACCAGCGACTCGCCCGCAAACAGGAAAGCGCCGGGCGTAATAACGGGGGTGAACGTGTTGAACACCGCGTGACCCGGGGTGATACGTTCTGGGATATTGCCCGTGAGCACGGTGTCAGTGTCCGCCAGGTGGCCGCCTGGAACGGCATGGCACCCGGAGACCCACTGGTCCCCGGCCGCAAGCTGGTGATATGGTCGAAGAACGCTGAGGCAGCCTCCGGCGCCCGTGTTGCCACCAACAACCGCGCCGGCATGGTGCGCAAGGTGGGTTACCGGGTCCGCCGTGGAGACTCGCTGTCCGCTATCGCCAACCGGTTCGCAGTTAACGTCCGTGATATCGCGGCCTGGAATGACCTGAATACATCCCGTTACCTGCAGCCAGGACAGAGTCTGGTACTTTACGTGGACGTACGGAACAGCCCCTGAGTTTTCCGGTCAAACGCTTTCGAAAGTTTCCACGGGCTGTCTGACTGGCAGCCCGGCCACCGACAACGGGTATAACAACAGCTATGGCCAGCAGTCCAAGGACTTCCCGATTATCGCGCTCTCTCCTTCTCATTGGTGCCCTGATTCTGCCCGCTGGTTTCAGCGCGGCTCAGTCCCCAGAACGCGCGTCATCGAACCCGGCTCCGGAGCCGGTGCACGGACTCGCCATGCACGGAGAGCCGGCCTACCCTGCGGGCTTTGAGCACTTTGACTACGTCAACCCGGACGCGCCCAAGGGCGGACGCCTGCGACTGGCGGTTCGTGCTAACGGTTATGACAGCTTCAACCCGTTCGTTGTCCGCGGCGTTGCTGCCGCCGGCATCAACAGCTATCTGTACGAAACCCTCCTGGTGTCCTCTGACGATGAGCCGTTCAGCGCTTATGGGTTGATTGCCGAAAGCATCGAGACTCCGGAAGATCGTAGCTATGTTGTGTACAACCTTCGCCCGGACGCACGCTTCCATGACGGCCACCCCATCACGGCAGAAGATGTCGCCTTTACCTTCAATACGCTGATGAAGGAAGGACATCCGTTCTACCGCAGCTATTATGGCGGAGTTGAAAGCGTCACGGTGGAGTCCGAGCGCCGGGTACGCTTTGACTTCGGCGAAACAAACAACCGGGAGCTACCGTTGATCCTGGGACAGATGCCGGTGCTGCCAGCCCACTACTGGGAAGAGCGCAGTTTTGGCGACAATGGCCTGACGCCACCCCTGGGTAGCGGCCCCTACCGCATCAAGGAATTCGAGGCGGGCCGCTATATTACCTATGAGCGTGTAGAGAACTACTGGGCCAAGGACCTGCCAGTCCGCAAGGGACGTTACAACTTCGACCGGCTGCGCTACGACTATTATTCGGACGAGACCGTGTCACTGGAGTCCTTCAAGGCGGGTGACTACGACTTCCGCGTCGAAAGCTCCGCGAAGAACTGGGCTACGGCCTATACCGGGGACCGTTTCAGTACCGGACAGATTGTTACCGAGGCCATCGAACACCAACGCCCCGCAGGGATGCAGGCCTTCATTTTCAACACCCGCCGCGGCCAGTTCGCTGACCCGAAGGTCCGTGAGGCCATCGCCCACGCCTTTGATTTTGATTGGGCCAATCGCAACCTTTTCCACGATCAGTACACCCGGACGCAAAGCTATTTCGAGAACAGCGAGCTGGCCTCCTCCGGACTCCCTGAAGGCCGTGAACTGGAGATACTCGAAGGACACCGGGAACAAATCCCGGACGCAGTATTCAACAAACCCTACTCGCCTCCATCTACGGAAGGTGACCAGACGCTCCGTGATAATCTCCGCAAGGCGCTGACACTGCTTAAGGAAGCCGGGTACCGTATCCAGGATGGCATCATGGTGCACAGCGAGACCGGCCAGCCCCTTTCCTTCGAGTTTCTGCTGCACCAGAAAAACTTCGAACGTATTGTGCTGCCCTTCAAGAACAATCTTGAGCGGCTGGGTATGAAAGTGGAGGTCCGGCTGGTGGACACCAACCAGTACGTTGAGCGGGTACAGAATTTCGACTTCGACATCATTACGCAGGTGATTGCCCAGTCGGACTCCCCCGGTAATGAACAACGGGATTTCTGGCACTCCTCCGTTGCCGATATCAAAGGCTCCCGCAACTACGCCGGCGTCCGTGATCCGGTGGTGGACGCCCTGGTGGAGCAGGTTATCCAGGCGCCTGACCGGAAAGAGCTGGTGTATCGAACCCGTGCCCTGGACCGGGTTCTGCTTCACGGCCACTATGTGGTGCCTCAGTGGCACCTGTCCATGGACCGGATCGCTTACTGGTCCTTCCTGGAAAGGCCGGAAACCACTCCCAAAAATGGCGTCGACATCAACAACTGGTGGTATGGCAACTGATTTCATGCTGATGACCACTATCCACCCCCTCCACCGGAGCTGATAGCAACCATGGGCGGCTATATACTCCGGCGACTTGCGTTGATCATTCCGACCCTGTTCGGGATCATGCTGCTCAACTTTGTCATCATCCAGGCGGCACCCGGTGGACCTGTCGAGCAAATGCTGGCTGAAATGCAGGGCCATGGTGGCAGCGCGCTCAGCCGTGCCGGCGGCGGTGGCGGAGCGGAGGTCTCCAGCGGTGGGGGGGATTCTCGGGCATCCCGGGGGATACACCCGGAACTCCTGGCCGAAATCGAAGCCATGTACGGCTTTGACAAACCGGCCCATGAACGTTTTTTCCAGTTGGTGGGCGACTATGCCCGCTTCGACTTTGGTGATTCCTTCTACCGGGACCGCAGCGTGGTGGAGCTGATCATCGACAAGATGCCGGTATCCATCTCCCTAGGCCTCTGGTCTACCCTCGTCATCTATCTGATATCCATTCCCCTGGGCATCCGCAAGGCAGTGTCGGATGGCTCCCGGTTCGACGTATGGACCAGCTCGCTGATCGTCATCGGTTACGCCATACCCGGGTTCCTGTTTGCGATACTGCTGATCGTCCTGTTCGCTGGCGGCAGTTATTTCGATATTTTCCCGAACAGCGGGCTGACTTCCAGCAATTTCCACGAACTGTCCTGGCCTGAACAGGTGAAGGACTACTTCATGCACCTGGTATTGCCTGTTACTGCCAACGTCATCGGCGGCTTTGCCACCCTCACTCTGCTCACCAAGAATTCCTTCCTGGACGAGATCGGCAAACACTACGTGGTGACAGCCCGGGCCAAGGGTCTCAGCCAGCGCCAGGTGCTCTACGGGCATGTGTTCCGAAATGCCATGCTGATTGTGATTGCGAGCATGCCCGGGGTCCTGGTCAGCCTGTTCTTCACCGGCTCACTACTGATCGAGGTCATCTTCTCCCTCGACGGCCTCGGATTATTGGGATTCGAGGCGGCACTCAACCGGGACTACCCGGTCATTTTCGGCACCCTGTACATTTTTACGCTGATGGGACTATTGCTGAAGCTGGTGAGTGACCTCACCTACGTGGCGGTGGATCCACGCATCGATTTTGAAAGCAGGGAGGGCTAGGTTTGTCTCCCATTCAGCAACGCCGCCTGGCCAATTTTCGCCGTAACCGCCGTGGGTACTGGTCGCTCTGGATATTCCTCGCGCTGTTCGGCCTGTCCCTGTGCGCGGAACTCATCGCCAATGACCGGCCGCTGCTGGTGTCCTACCAGGGAGACCTCTATTTTCCGGTAGTACAGTCCATTCCGGAGGAAACCTTCGGCGGTTTTCTGCCCTCGGAAGCCGACTACCGGGAAAGCGTCATCGCCGACGAAATCAACAGTCACGGCTGGATGCTTTGGCCGCCTATCCGCTTCAGTTATGACACAGTGCACTATGAGCTGGACCAGCCCTCACCGGCACCACCCTCAACCGAGAACTGGCTGGGTACTGATGACCAGGCCAGGGACGTGGCTGCCCGGGTAATCTACGGTTTCCGTATCTCCGTGCTGTTCGGGCTGATCCTGACGGCACTTAGCTGTCTCGTTGGCGTGGCCGTGGGTGCCCTCCAGGGGTATTACGGCGGCAAGATCGACCTGTTCGGCCAGCGCTTTATCGAAATCTGGTCCGGGCTGCCGGTGCTGTACCTGCTGATTATCCTGTCAGCCATACTGCAGCCGAATTTCTGGTGGCTGCTGGGCATCATGCTGCTGTTCAGCTGGATGGGACTGGTGGACGTCGTTCGTGCCGAGTTCCTTCGCGCCCGTAACCTCGAGTACGTAAAGGCCGCCCGCGCCCTGGGGATGGGCAACCGCAAGATAATGTTCCGGCACATCCTGCCCAATGCGATGGTGGCTACCCTGACTTTTCTGCCGTTCATCCTGACCGGCGCAATAACCGCGCTGACGTCGCTGGATTTCCTGGGCTTTGGGTTGCCTCCGGGATCACCTTCCCTTGGTGAACTGATCTATCAGGGAAAGGAAAACCTGCACGCGCCCTGGCTGGGCATTTCCGCATTCTTCAGCCTGGCGCTCATGCTTACCCTGCTGGTGTTCGTCGGCGAGGCAGTTCGTGACGCATTCGACCCGAGGAAGAACTGATATGGGCAGTGTGCTGCGCTTCGACAGGCTGACCCTGAGCTTTGGCCACGACGAACCCGCGGTCAGGGACCTGTCATTCGAGATTTACGAAGGAGAAACCGTTGCCCTGGTTGGCGAGAGCGGCTCAGGCAAGTCCGTCTCCGCACTGTCCGTGTTACGCCTGCTTGATCATCGACTGGTAAGCTACCCGGGCGGCTCGATTTTCTACCGGGGCGAGGATCTGCTGCATGCCGACGAAAAACGCCTGCGGCAGGTACGTGGCCGGTCCATCAGTATGATTTTCCAGGAGCCAATGACGTCGCTCAATCCTCTCCATACGGTGGAGAAGCAGATCAGCGAGATCCTCGCCGTACACAAGGGGCTGCGTGGGCCAAAAGCCCGGGAGCGGGTTGTGGAGCTGCTGGAACTGGTCGGCATCCCCGAGCCACGGGATCGTCTGAAGAGCTACCCACACCAGCTTTCGGGCGGCCAGAAACAGCGGGTAATGATTGCCATGGCACTGGCAAACGAACCCGACCTCCTTATCGCTGACGAGCCCACGACGGCGCTGGATGTGACCGTACAGAAGCAGGTCCTGGAGCTGCTCAAGTCCCTGCAGCAGCGATTTGGCATGGCCATACTGCTGATCACCCATGACCTCTCCATCGTGCGCCACTACGCCCGCCGTGTAGTGGTCATGGAAAGGGGCACCAAGGTTGAGGACGGGGAAACAGGGACTGTATTCAGCAAGCCTGAACATCCCTATACCCGAAAGTTGCTGGACTCCGAACCGCCCGAACATCCGGGCGCACTGGATAGCAACAGTGAAGAACTCCTTCACGTGGAGGACCTGGGTGTTCGTTTCCCGGTCCGGCAATCCCTTTTCGGTCGTACCCGCGAGTGGTTCCATGCCGTCCGGAACGTCAGCTTCCGGCTGCACAGGGGCGAAACCCTGGGCATTGTCGGCGAAAGCGGCAGTGGCAAGACCACTATCGGCCATGCCTTGCTCAAGCTCACCGAGAGCCAGGGCCGCGTACATTTTCTCGGTGAGCGAATTGATCATCTGAACCAGAGGGAGTTCCGGCCCTGGCGCCGGCGTATGCAGCTGGTTTTCCAGGACCCCTTTGGCAGCCTGAGCCCGCGCATGTCGGTAGGTGACATTGTTCGGGAGGGCCTGGAAGTACACGGCACAGATAGCCGGGACGTCCAGGAACAGCAGGTTATCCGTGCCCTGCAGGATGTAGGGCTGGACCCTACCGTTCGCCACCGCTATCCTCACGAGTTCTCTGGTGGCCAGCGACAGCGAATTGCCATCGCCCGGGCGCTGGTTCTGCAACCGGATATCATTGTGCTGGACGAGCCCACGTCGGCCCTGGACCGTACGGTACAAAAGCAGGTTATTGAACTATTGCAGCAATTGCAGGCCCGTTACCGCCTGAGCTACATTTTTATCAGTCATGATCTGGCGGTGGTAAGGGCCCTGAGTCACCAGTTGCTGGTTTTGCGCGGTGGCCAGATCGTTGAAAGTGGTCCGGCAGAAACCATCTTCCGGAACCCCGGAACTGACTATACCCGGGAACTCCTGACGGCCGCCCTGTTCTATCGGCCACCAGTGACCGAACCGGTGGCAGACCTACGACCAATGGACCGTTAGGCAGCACCACCTCCATCAGGGATAATGCCCGCAACATTCATCATAGGGAGAAAAACCATGGGAATCCTCAGCGGAAAACGCGCACTTATCGTAGGTGTCGCGAGCAAGCACTCCATTGCCTACGGTATTGCCGAGGCATTTCACGAGCAAGGCGCCGAGCTGGCGTTCACCTATCAGAACGACAAGCTCAAGTCCCGGGTACAGGGATTTGCCGAAGGCTGGGGAAGCACCCTGACCTTTCCCTGCGATGTCGCTTCCGACGAAGAAATTGATCAGGTATTTGCTGACCTGAAGCAGCACTGGGATTCGGTTGACATCATCGTTCACGCAGTCGGCTTCGCGCCCGCTCATGAACTGGACGGCAACTACGTGGATGTCACAACCCGGGAAGGCTTCCGCATTGCCCACGACATCAGTTCCTACAGCTTTGTTGCGCTGGCCAAGGGCGCCCGCCAGCAGGGGCTGCTGAACCAGAACAGCTCCCTGATGACCCTTTCATACCTGGGCTCCGAAAAAGTTCTTCCGAACTATAATGTCATGGGGCTGGCAAAGGCCTCGCTGGAAGCCAGTGTACGTTACATGGCCGTCGCCCTGGGTGGTGACGGTGTTCGGGTCAACGCGATTTCTGCGGGCCCCATAAAGACCCTCGCCGCCTCTGGTATCAAGGCCTTCCGCCGGATGCTGAATGAGAACGCCGGCCGGGCACCACTGAAGCGTAACGTCACCCAGAAGGAAGTTGGTAATGCGGCCGCATTCCTTGGCTCTGACCTGGCCAGCGGCGTGACTGGTGAAGTCATGTACGTGGACTGCGGCTTCAACATCACCGGCATGGGTACCCTGGAAGATTGATACCACGCCAGGTGCACCTGTTCTAAGGGGGGCGCCAGGGGTTAGTTAGCCCGGGCCTGGCCCGGGCTAGCCCGCCTCCATTACCCGGGCCATCGCCTCTATCCAGGCCAGGTAGTTTGCTTCCCCCGACTCCAGTACGCAAAGCCCTGACTGCCATTGGCCATCCGTTGCCATTGGGCGGCACCAGACCACTTCCACTGTCAGTTCAAACCCTTGCTCTTCTCCGGGCAGTAGCACCCGTGCCGGCAACAAGGCGCCCGGAGGCAACGGTTCTTCGGTCACCAGGCGCATGCCACCGGCGGACACATCTGAGCTTGTCGCCTGGATGATATTGGCCTCAGTGCCGCTACCCGGCTCTGCCGCCACCAGTTCCAGCGTAACGCCGGCCCGCCCGGTCAGGCGATATTCCGCTCGCTTGTCCTGCTCGGGTTCCGACTCCGGATTACCGAACGAGTATGGATCCTGTGTTGTCATGGTGTCGGTGTTTCCCCGTAGTTTCTGGCAGATGCTTTCCAGCCGTCTGCGTTCGTCCCTTGCTAACGGCCCACCCGGATGCGACCCACCACCCGACTCAGGGTTTCGTCGAACTCCGCAGAGGCCCCGAGTATACGGGCCGTTCCTGCCAGCAAGTGATCGACCAGGCCATCTACCGTCAACTCGGTACGATTGAGTCCAAGCCGGTCTACGAAAACCAGTTTACGGCGGGCATTAATCCGGACCGCCAGTTTCAATCGCTGCTCCTGCCCTTGCTGCCCCTCAACCGGCACCCTCAAGGCAATCCAGCTACCCGGCCCGAGGCGGTCAACCTCCGTCTGGGCCTGGTTCCGGGCAGCAGCACGGACCGCCTCAATGCGGGCTGCCTCCTCCTCAAGGGCTCGCGCCCGGGCTTGCTGTTGCTGGTGTTCCTCTTCGGCCTGTCTCCGTGCTGTTGCCTGGCGCTGCTCGAGTTCCTGCGCCTCTTGCTGCAAGCGCAACTGTTCAGCCTTGGCCCGCGCACGACGGGCTGCCTCCTGTCGTTGTTGTCTCTGTGACTCAAGCACCCGGCTCAGGGCGTTAACCGTGTCATCAAGCACCTGCCCAAAGCGTGTCAGTTCCGGTAAAGGCCGTACAGCGCCGTTGGCAAGGGATTGCTGGAACGATTGCCAGTCAGTCGTCGCGAGCCTGACGCCAAAACCATTGCTCCAGAGGATTTCGCTCGTCTCCGGAAAGCAGGCCAGGAAATAACGGCGCTGCTCATCTTCTCCCTCGCCTTCCACAAACCAGTTGTCCCGGTAGCGACTGAGTTCTTCGGTGGGAACATCCGGAAGGTCCAGCCAGTGGCTGTGGTAATCCAGGGTGGCGAGTCGCTTCCTGGTGGACACAACTTCGGGCTCGTCACCGCGAAGCCGCGCTACCAGCACCTGTTCCATCGCCGCCAGCTCGTCCCGGGGTGGGGGTTGATGACAGATTCGTTGCCAGACTTCGGTAATCCGGTCAGTTAACTGCTCACCCACCTGGTAGAGGCGCTCGAGGTTCTGTCCAGCCAACGCCGGATCACCAACCCAGACCATCCACTCCAGCAACCGCTGTCCATGCCGCCAGTTCTCACCTTCCAGTCCTTCACGCCAGGCAATCTGGCGAAGCAGGGGCACCCAGTGATCTACCAGGAAGTCCTGGGTAGCCGCCGGCAACTGGCGACCTTCGAGTGCACGGCCAGTAATCGCCCGGGAAACCTGGTCAGCCCGGCGCTGGCGTGCCGCCCCCGCTTCGGTTTCCAGTAATCGCTGGTGCAGCCGGCTTGAATGCTCACGACGTCTCTGGGCGTCGGTTTGCCACTTTTCGCAATATGCCATGAACGGGGAAATATCCCTGTTTTCGAAGCACTGATCGATGTCACCAACCAGGACGTCCAGGCGGTCCAGCAGCGCCCGGGAAGAGCGGCCACCGGAGTCGCTCCAGCCCCGCCAGTCAACAAAACTGTCCAGCCAGGTTACAAGGGTGTCGAGAAAGGCCTCCCTCTGATCCCCTGCCAGCTGCCATGCCAGAGGGTATCGAAGCCGTGCCAGCCGGGCTACCAGCACCGGGTGTAATCCTGACGAGCGCAGGAAGACATCCATAATGCGATCGGCCACATAGGCCGCATTCACCTGTATCACCGACCAGGGTCCGTCCAGGTGCCGGAGCAGATCCGAGACCCGCTGGTCGACCTGGTCAGCCCACCGCGACCGCAACAGCCCGTTCCAGTCCGCTGCCTGGACTGGCTGGCCTACGGGATAAGGCAGGTCCGGAACCCGGATTTCCCGGAGGACACCGTCAATCCTGGCAGACATCGCCAGGGGGGGTGGGGTTTCAGGCATAGGGGCTGCTTACCGGCATGGGGTTATTCAGTGACACAGTCTGTGTTTCGAACATAGAGGTACAGGATCACATTGCATCACGGCAAGTTCCCCAGGTCCAGCCAAAACGCCGGCGCTGTCCCCCTTGGCTCGTTGCATTGACCTGTCAAATGGCGCAGTATATCCATCCATCAAAATAACCACTGAAAGCCCTGCAAGGCACAGACCGCAAGGCTTCCAAGAGAGAGCACCAGGAACACAACAGTATGTCCGGCAAGCAACTAGAGAATCTGAACGTGGCCAGTCAAGAGCCGCTGATCACCCCGGAAGCCCTGAAACGGGAACTGCCCCTCACTGACAAGGCCGCCGCCACCGTGACAGAAGGTCGGCAAACCATCTATGACATTCTTGACGGCAAGGACCACCGCCTGTTTGTTGTGGTTGGCCCCTGCTCGGTACATGACGTAGAGGCAGCCCTTGAATACGCCCGCCGTCTCAAGGCCCTGGCGGATGAAGTCAGTGATACCCTGTACATCGTCATGCGGGTGTATTTCGAGAAACCACGTACGACCGTGGGCTGGAAGGGTTTGATCAACGACCCGCACCTGGACGACTCCTTTGACATCGAACAGGGGCTGCATATTGGCCGCCGCCTGCTGCTGGATATCGCCGAGATTGGGTTGCCGACGGCTACCGAGGCCCTGGATCCAACCTTACCCCAGTATTTGCAGGACAGTATTTCATGGTCCGCCATTGGCGCCCGTACCACTGAGTCCCAGACTCACCGGGAGATGAGCAGCGGCCTGTCCATGGCCATTGGCTTCAAGAACGGCACCGATGGCAGCCTCGATGTGGCCGTCAACGCCCTGAAGTCAGTATCCCACCCCCATTCTTTCCTGGGCATCGATCAGCAGGGCAAAGGCGCCATCATCCGTACGCGAGGTAACAAGTATGGCCACGTGGTACTTCGCGGAGGCGGCGGAAAGCCAAATTACGACTCTGTGAGCGTAACCTTGTGTGAACAAGCCCTGGAGAAGGCAGGGGTACGCAAGTCCATCATGGTGGATTGCAGTCACGCAAACTCCAACAAGGATCCGGCTATCCAGCCGTTGGTGATGCAGGATGTCACCCACCAGATACTGGAAGGCAATCGCTCTATCCAGAGCCTGATGATTGAAAGCAACCTGAACTGGGGCAACCAGCCCATTCCGGAAAACCTGGCCGACCTGAAGTACGGCGTATCGGTAACCGATGCCTGTATCGACTGGGAAACCACCGAAAAAGCCCTGCGCGAAATGCGGGATAAACTGAAAGACGTACTGCCACGCCGTCTGGGCTGATCTGCATCGATACTGAGGCGGTCCGGTAATACGGTCCGCCCTTGCTCCCCTTCCCTGGCTGGAATTTACGGTGTTTCCCGGCCGTCCATAGTCTGAACCGCAGCCATCCAGTCCAGTCGATTCCGCAGACTCACTACTTCACCGATAATCACCAGGGTCGGTGCTGGCACCTCCCGTTGCTGTACACGCTCGACAATATTCTCAAGGGTGCCACACACGACTTCCTGTTCCGGCGTGGTGCCCCGGGACACCAGCGCCACTGGCATGGTTGGCCGCATGCCGTGGGCTGTCAGCTCCCGGACGATAATGGGCAGGCCTACCAGCCCCATATAGAACACCAGGGTCTGGTGAGTCTGTACAAAGTCATTCCATGGCAGGTCGCAGGTATCGTTCTTGAGATGGCCTGTTACGAACCGGACTGACTGGGCGTGATCCCGGTGGGTCAATGGTATGCCTGCGTAGGCAGCGCAACCAGAGGCCGCAGTGATCCCGGGCACAACCTGGAAGCGAACACCCGCCTCTGCCAGGGTTTCAATCTCTTCACCGCCACGACCGAATATGAACGGATCTCCGCCCTTCAGGCGTACCACTTGCCGGCCTTCACGGGCCAGGGTCACCAGGCGCTGGTTGATCTCGTCCTGGGGAACACTGTGATTGGAACGCTGCTTGCCCACATGCACCATATGGGCACCGTCAGGAATCATATCCAGTATGGGCTGGGAAACCAGTCGGTCATACAGTACGACCTCTGCTGACTGCAGGATGCGCCAGGCTTTCAGGGTGAGCAGTTCGGGATCGCCCGGACCGGCCCCCACCAGGAAAACCTCCCCTGCGGACGAGTTAGGGTTCCGGGTAACGGGATTGGCCCGGTACCGGGGCGGCAGGCGAACGCCGTCCTTGCCTCTGAGTGGTGCATCTTCGGGCCGCCCTGCCCTTTGTTGTAGCCTGTTGATATCGCTCCGGTCCGGTCGTGTCATTGAATCCTGTCGAGGCCTCGCATATAGGGTCTCAGTACTTCCGGCACCTCAATGGTGCCATCAGCCTGCTGATAGTTTTCCATAACTGCAATCAAGGTTCGGCCTACCGCCAGGCCTGAACCGTTCAGGGTGTGTACAGGTTCGGGCTTGCCGGTTTCCGGGTTACGCCAACGCGCTTGCATGCGCCGTGCCTGGAAATCCCGTGTATTGGAACAGGACGAAATTTCCCGGTACTGATCCTGCCCCGGCAGCCAGACCTCAAGGTCATAGGTACGGGCAGCCGAGAAGCCGATATCGCCGCCACACAACTCGACCACCCGGTAGGGCAGGTTCAGCAACTGCAGGATTTTTTCTGCATGGCCGGTGAGCTCCTCCAGCGCCGCATCGGATTGCTCCGGTCTCACCACGTGGATCAGCTCCACCTTGTCGAACTGGTGCTGACGGATCATGCCACGGGTGTCACGTCCGTAGGAACCGGCTTCGCTGCGGAAGCATGGCGTATGGGCGACAAACTTCAACGGCAGGCTGGCATCATCGATAATGCTGTCGGCCACCAGGTTGGTGACCGGCACTTCCGCTGTGGGAATCAGGTAAAGGGGGTGTTCGCCCACGGTGCGGAACAGGTCTGCCTCGAACTTCGGCAACTGACCGGTGCCATAAAGTGTGTTGGCGTTAACCATGTAAGGCACATAGGTTTCTTCATAACCATGCTCAAGCGTGTGCTGATCAAGCATGAATTGGGTGAGGGCCCGGTGCAGGCGGGCAATGGCGCCGCGCATGGCAACGAACCGACTGTGGGCCAGGCGAGTTCCTGCCTCGAAATCCATACCACCGAGTTCTTCACCAAGGCTCACATGGTCCTTGACCTCGAAGTCAAAGGCACGGGGCTCGCCCCAGCGGCGAATTTCAACGTTATCCGCCTCACTCTCACCTTCCGGTACGGTCTCGTCCGGCACATTGGGGATACCGGAGAAAAATGCGTTGAGGGCCTCCTGAACTGAACGAAGCTCATCCTCGGCTTCCGCCTTCTGACGCTTGAGCTCTTCCACTTCCTGCAGTAGCGGCTGGATGTCCTCTCCGGCTGCCTTGGCCTTGCCAATAGACTTGGAACGGCGGTTTTGCTCGCCCTGTAACGTCTCGGTCCGCACCTGGATGGCACGACGTTTCTCTTCGAGCTCGTTGAATACATCCCGGTCGAAGGTGAAGTGCTTGATAGCCAGGCGGCGGGCAATCTCGTCGGTTTCAGCGCGGACGCGTTTGGGGTCGAGCATGGCAATCCCTGTGGTTAACTGGATGAAATCGGTTTGGACAGCGTCGCATTATAACCTTGGGGCCTGCGTGCCGTTAAGGCGTGGCTGCCAATTCGCCGGTTATGGTCAGCCGGGGGGGGATAAAACCACCGAATGTGTGGGGCTCAGCGCGAGCCGGAAGGATAGCGCTGACGATCACTGGCCCGGTTCATGGCGTCCAGCCGCTCACGTTTCTCGCCCAGCCGGATTTCAAGCCCCCGTGGCACCGGCATGTAATATCGGCGTTGGTGAATATCTTCCGGAAGATAAGCCTCCCCGGCGGCAAAGGCATCGGGTTCATCGTGGGCGTAGCGGTACTCCTCACCGTAGCCGAGGTCCTTCATCAAGGCCGTCGGGGCATTCCGGATATGCACCGGCACCTGATAGTCCGGATCTTGTCGGATGTCCGCCATGCAACGGTTGTAGGCGTTATAGACAGCATTGCTCTTCGGTGCCAGTGCCAGGTAGATGACCGCCTGGGCCATGGCCAGCTCACCTTCCGGCGATCCGAGCCGCTCCTGAACGTCCCACGCGTCCAGGCAAAGTCTCAGGGCCCGGGGATCAGCATTGCCGATGTCTTCGGAGGCGATCCGGACCAGCCGCCGGGCCACGTACACCGGCTCAGCGCCTCCATCGAGCATGCGACACATCCAGTACAGGGAAGCATCAGGGTCAGAGCCGCGCACAGCTTTATGCAGAGCAGATATCTGATCGTAGAAAACATCGCCGCCCTTGTCGAAGCGCCTCAGGCTGCTTTGCAGCACCAGCTCGAGAACCGTTTCGGTGATCTCGGGAATACCTTCCACCCCGGGCTCAGCGAGATCCGACGCCACCTCCAGCACGTTCAACGCCCGCCGCGCGTCACCCCCGCCGGCACTGGCGATCATTGCGAGCACGTCTTCACTCACTCTGACCTTCCCTGCCAACCCCTCTGCGGAGGTCAATGCCCGCTGCAGAAGCGCGATCAGGTCAGGTTCTTCAAGGTTTTTCAGGACATAGACCCGGGTTCGGGACAGCAGTGCGCTGTTCAACTCAAAGGAGGGATTTTCAGTGGTCGCCCCCACAAATATGAAGGTACCATCCTCGATATGGGGCAGGAACGCATCCTGCTGACTCTTGTTGAAGCGGTGGACCTCGTCAACAAACAGTAAGGTATCCCTTCCCTCTGCCTGCTTGCGACTTCGCGCCCGGTCCACCGCGGCACGGATATCTTTCACGCCCGCCAGTACCGCTGAGAGCGTTTCGTAGCCCATATCCCCGACACTGGCCAGCAACCGGGCGAAGGTGGTCTTGCCAACGCCTGGCGGCCCCCAGAGGATCATTGAATGCAACTGACCCTGCTCGACCGCCATGCGAAGGGGCTTTCCAGGCCCGACCAGGTGGGCCTGGCCAACGTATTCATCAAGGTTACGCGGTCGCATGCGGGCGGCCAGGGGTTCAAATCCCGGCTGGTTGTCGAACAGGCTGTCCTGCATTACTGAATGCCCTGAATCACATCTACCGAGTCAGGGTAATCCAGCTCGAACGCCCCATCCGGCACGGGCTCGTTGATGCGGATATTGCCGAATTCCAGCTCCGTGCGCTGGGCCAGGGAGTCATCCAGGCGCATGGCCTGAAGCTCTCCGTTATAGAAGGTAAGGGTCAGCGAGACGAACAGCGAATCCTCACTGCGGGGCAAGAGGGTATATTCACGGGTGCTGTCACCATAGCGCTCTTCCGTGATCTCGTAGGTCTCGGCCAGGCCTTCGGTTTCGCCACTGAGCAACAAAGCCGGGGTTGTACTCACCTGCTCGTCCAGTTCCTGGACGGTGACCTGCTCCAGGTCTGGATCGTAGAGTTCAACGGTCTCGCCATCACTAACGATAAACTGGTTGGCAGGGGGATCGGTTTCCCAGTAGAACAGGCCCGGACGCTTGGCCTTCAGATTACCGGTGGTTTGCTGCATAACCCTGCCCTGTTCGTCCGCAACGACCTGGGTAAAAGCTGCCTGAAAGGTGGAATAGCCGCCAAGGACATCCGCCAGTCGATCGGCAGCTTGTTGCTCTGCCCGGACTGTGCCGGTCGCAAAGAGCAGGAGCGCGAATGAGGCCAATATTACACGACCGGTTTTGATCATCTGGAACCTCCTGATGGATCAGGCTTTCGGGGGTGGCGGTGCCAGAACTTCCCGGGCACCGTTATGGCCGGCCGGGCTCACAACACCGGCGGCTTCCATGGCGTCCACCAGGTTGGCGGCACGGTTATAGCCAATCTTGAACTTGCGTTGAACGGAAGAAATGGAGACCCGACGACCCTCCGTCACAAAGGCAACAGCCTCATCGAACAGGGCGTCACCTTCACTATCGTCACCCCCCTCGCTCAGGGTGGGCACACCGGGCAAACTCTCGCCCTCGGCCCCATTAAGGACATCATCGACGTACTCGGGTTCCCCACGGGCCTTCCAGGCATTCACAATCCGGTGCACCTCATCATCATCCACAAAGGCCCCGTGGACGCGGACCGGCAGCCCGGAGCCAGGCGGCAGGTAGAGCATATCGCCATGACCAAGCAACTGCTCTGCCCCCCCCTGGTCCAGCACGGTACGGGAGTCGATCTTCGACGACACCTGGAAGGAAATCCGGGTGGGAATGTTCGCCTTGATCAGGCCAGTAATGACATCTACCGACGGACGCTGGGTCGCCAGAATGAGGTGGATTCCAGCCGCCCGGGCCTTCTGGGCAATACGGGCAATGAGCTCCTCCACCTTCTTGCCGACAATCATCATCATGTCGGCGAACTCGTCGATCACAACCACGATAAACGGCAGTGTGTCCAGTTCGGGGCGCTGCTGCTCGTCGTTTTCCAGGTATTCGTCCGGCTTCCAGAGAGGGTCAAGCAGGGGTTCCCCCGCGGTACGGGCATCCTTCACCTTGCGGTTGTAGCCTGCGATATTCCGGACACCCAGGTTTGCCATGAGCTTGTAGCGGCGCTCCATCTCGGCCACACACCACCGCAAGGCGTTGGCGGCCTCCTTCATGTCCGTCACCACAGGTGAGAGCAGATGAGGGATACCCTCATAGATGCTCAACTCCAGCATCTTGGGGTCCACCATGATGAAGCGAACCTCATCCGGCGTGGCTTTCAGCAACATGCTTAGCAGCATGGCGTTAACCCCCACCGACTTGCCCGAGCCGGTGGTACCGGCCACCAGCAAGTGAGGCATCTTCGCCAGGTTGGCTACCATGGGGTTACCCCCAATGTCGTTCCCCAGGGCGAGGGTCAGCGGCGAAGAGGACTCGGTGAATACCCGGGCGCCAAGAACCTCGCTGAGGCGAACCATCTGGCGCTTTTCGTTGGGGATTTCGATGCCCACCACCGATTTTCCCGGGATAACCTCGACCACACGAACGCTCAGTACCGCAAGTGAGCGGGCCAGGTCTTTCGCGAGGTTCGAGATTTTGCTGACCTTGACGCCCGGCGCCGGCTTAATCTCAAAACGGGTAATGACAGGCCCCGGGTTTACCTCCACCACTTCGACCGTTACGCCGAAGTCCGCCAGCTTTTCTTCAAGCATGCGGGACATATGTTCCAGGGATTCCTCGGAATAGCCTTTTTCCTGGTGCTCGTCGGGGGGGTCGAGCAATGTCAGTGGCGGAATCGGACTTTCCAGGTCCTCGAACAGCGAAGCCTGCTTACGGGTCTTTTCCTTCTCGGAGTCCGTGTTGTCGTCCCGCTTGAACGGCGAGATCTTCACTTTGCTGGCGACACCGGCGGCCTTTGCCGGCCTGACGGACTCTGGTTCGGGTTCTGCGTCATCGCGGGAGCTGAAACTCTCAAGCAAGACAGGTTCGTCGTCATCAGGACGACGACGCGCAGAACCGGTTTGCTGCTTGCCATGATCGGATGAGCCGTGGTCCTGAACCGGTCTTTCGGTGCCACCAAACGGCCACAAGCGTCGCCACCAGGACGGCTTGTCAGAGACCTCATTGTCAGAGGTCAGTAGCGGAGGCTCCGGTTCCTTCCGGGGCGGCTCCTTTTTCGGGGAGGCATCCGGCCCATCTCCCGAGGCGAAGAGTCCGCGAAGCCAGAGCATGCCTTCCAGGGTATAGCCCCCTACCCTGTCCATCAGGCTGAACCAGGACAGTCCCGTGGTCACCGTCAATGCAAACAGGAAGATTGCCACCAGGATCAGGGTGGTAGCGGGCAAGTTAAAGAAACGAACCATCGCGGAAGACACCGCCTGCCCCAGAACGCCTCCGGAGGCAGCTCCGAGGCCAAACAGGGAATAGAGTGCCAGCAAGCTGCACGCGGACAGAAGGATAAGCAGGAAACCACCGGCGCGCACCAGCAACAGCGGCCAGTGCATCTCCAGTGGGTCATGGCGCAGACGTATCAACAACAGTGCATAACCTGCGACCATCAGCGGAAACAGATAGGAAACCTGGCCGAATACATCCATCATCAGGCTGGCCAGCCAGGCCCCGAAACGGCCAGCTGAGTTATCGACCCGAACATCATGGCCGATCGACGCCCACCCGGGGTCCGCTGCACTGTAGGTCGCCAGCGCCATGGCCAGGAAAATGGCCATGGCAATCAGCGCAATAACCAAGCCTTCCCTGGCGCCTTGGGCGACCAGGCGACGGAACCTTTGCTGTTTTTCGGTGAGAGCCGCTGGGGCTTGCTCTTGCTTGCCGGTTTTAGCCATGAAGTCGGGACATGATCCTTTGCTGATGAAATGGCGAAAGCGTCGATACCGCCGGCATCAATTCTGGAGGGCCTGCAGCCCCCGCTTCATGTCGTTTTTCAGGTCTTCGAGGGCCTCGATGCCCACCGACAGGCGGATCAGGTTGTCAGTGATCCCCGCCAGTGCCTTGTCGTCCGGCGACAGGCGGCCATGAGTGGTGGTGCCGGGATGGGTGATGGTGGTTTTCACATCACCCAGGTTGGCAGTAATGGACACCATGCGAGTGGCATCAATAAAGGCCCAGGCTTCAGCCTGGCCGCCTCTCACGGTGAACGACAACACACCGCCGAAGCCGCTCTGCTGGCGACATGCCAGCTGATGTTGGGGGTGGCTTTCCAGCCCGGCGTAATAGACCTTCTCCACCGCTGACTGCTGCTCCAGCCAACGGGCCAACTGTAGCGCATTCTCACAATGCGCACGCATACGGATTGGTAAGGTTTCCAGACCCTTATGGAACACCCAGGCATTAAACGGACTCATGGTGGGCCCCGCCGAGCGCAGGAATCCGTATACCTCTTCCATCAGCGAAGCACTGCCAACCACCACACCGCCAACACACCGTCCCTGTCCATCCAGGTACTTGGTGGCGGAGTGGATCACGATGTCGGCTCCGAATTCCAGCGGGCGCTGCAGTACCGGTGTGCAGAAACAGTTGTCCACCACAAACAGTGCACCATGGGCATGGGCCAGCTCCGCCAGTGCGGACATATCGGCCACCTCGCACAGCGGATTCGACGGGGTCTCGATAAATAGCATGCGGGTGTTCCCGGTTACCGCATCACGCCAGCCATCCATGTCAGTGAGTCCGACAAAGGTTGTGCTCACGCCAAAGCGGGCCAGGTACTTCTGGAAAAGCACGTTGGTGGTCCCGAAGACCCCCCGGGAGCAGACCACGTGATCCCCACTCTGCAGCATCGACATGCAGGTTGCCAGGATAGCCGCCATACCGGAGGCAGTGGCAACGGCTCGCTCCCCTCCTTCCATGGCGGCAATGCGCTCCTCGAATGCCTTTACGGTCGGATTGGTGAAACGGGAGTAGATATTGCCAGGCTCCTCACCGCCGAACCGTGCCGCCGCCTGGGCGGCACTCCCATAGACAAAGCTGGACGTGGGAAAGATAGCGTCACTGTGTTCCAGCTCTCCGGTCCGGTGCTGGCCGGCCCGTACCGCGAGGGTGTCCACTGAGACCCCGTCCAGGTCTGCTTCCGGAATCATGATGTGCTCTTCGCGGCTTTGCGTCATGGTGGTGCTAGCCTCAGTCTTCGTCGTTGTGCAGGTCGATAATACCGTTGTCTTCGGGGAGCCCGGCCTGGGCCGCTTCACGGGCCTCATCCCGGCGCTGCGCATCCAGCCTGGCCAGGTAGGCGTCGTCAACGTCGCCGGTAATGTACTTTCCATTGAATACGGAACACTCCCAGCCCTCTATGTCCGGGTTCACATCGTTAACGCAGGAGATCAGGTCTTCAAGGTCCTGGTAGACCAGCCAGTCAGCCCCAATCAGGGTCTGGATCTCTTCCACGGTGCGGTCGTGGGCAATCAGTTCCCCGGGGGATGGCATATCGATGCCGTAAACATTGGGAAAACGTACCGGGGGAGCGGCCGAGGCGAAGTAGACCTTGCGGGCCCCGGCGTCACGGGCCATCTGGATAATTTCATGGCAGGTGGTCCCTCGCACGATGGAGTCGTCAACCAGCATTACATTCTTGCCACGGAATTCCAGGTCAATGGGATTGAGCTTCTGGCGCACCGACTTCTTGCGCATCTTCTGACCCGGCATGATGAAGGTTCGGCCGATATAGCGATTCTTGATGAAGCCTTCCCGGAACTTCACGCCGAGCCGGTGGGCCATCTGAAGCGCAGAGGTCCGGCTGGTATCCGGGATGGGCACCACTACATCAATATCGTGGTCAGGGCGCTCGCGAAGCACCTTGTCAGCCAGGGTTTCACCCATGCGCAGCCGGGCCTTGTAGACCGACACCTGGTCCATGATGGAGTCGGGCCGCGCGAAGTAGACATGCTCGAAGATACAGGGATTCAGGCTCGGAGCCTCTGCGCACTGCTGGGTATAGAGCGTGCCATCAGTTTCGATATACACCGCTTCACCCGGCGCTATGTCCCGCACCAGTTTGAACCCGGCTGCGCTCAGGGCCACGCTTTCAGAGGCAATCATGTATTCCTTGCCCTCCGCGGTCTCCCGCACACCGTAACAGGCCGGACGGATACCGTTAGGGTCACGGAAGCCGACGATGCCGTAGCCGGTAATCATGGCAATCACCGCATAGGCTCCCCGGCAGCGCTGGTGTACGGCACGCACTGCAGCAAAGATTTCGTCCTTGCTGGGGTCGAGCTTGCCCAGTTTCTGCAGTTCATGGGCAAATACGTTGAGCAGCACTTCCGAGTCGGAATTGGTGTTGATATGGCGCAGGTCGGTGCGGAACAGGTCCCGGGACAGGTCATCGGCGTTAGTCAGGTTGCCGTTATGGGCCAGTGTGATCCCGTAGGGACTGTTCACGTAGAACGGCTGCGCCTCGGCCGAACTGGAACTTCCGGCGGTGGGATACCGTACATGACCGATGCCAACGTTACCCACCAGCCTGCGCATGTGGGAGGTGCGGAACACATCACGCACCAGGCCATTGTCCTTACGCAGATAAAACCGGTCATCCTGGAAGGTTACGATACCGGCCGCGTCCTGACCCCGGTGCTGGAGTACCGTCAGAGCGTCATACAACGCCTGATTGACATACTGCGTACTGACAATTCCTACAATTCCACACATGGGTGCTGCGTTCTCCAGAACATTGAAACGACTGCGTTACTTACAGCGCCTGAGCCTTGACGGCGTCGGACACCTGCTCCCGGACCACGTCACCGTCTGGCGCGGGCCCAAGGAAACGTTCGAATTCATCACCAAAGGTTCGCCGGGACCAGTCCTCGACCACACCAAGCCGTTCAATCATTACGGAGGTGCGCCACCAGGTGTCCTCAGCCAGCGGGGTGTAACGGGTAAAGGCAATGGCGACCACAACAACGACCACGCCCCTCAGCAACCCGAAAACCATCCCCAGCACACGGTCGGTGGCACTCAGGCCGGTTACCCGGACCAGGTGGCCAATCAGGTTGTTGATAATGGCGCCGACAATCAAAGTGGCCACGAAAAGGATAGCAAAGGCGGCAATCAGGCGAACCAGGGGAGTTTCCACCGTGCCAGCCAGAAGGGACTGCATTTGCGGATGAAACGTGCGGGCGACAATGAACGCTGCCACCCAGGTAATGAGCGACAGGGCTTCCCTGACAAAGCCCCTTTTCAGGCTGATCAGGGTGGAGATTGTCAGCAGGGCGATGATGACCCAGTCGATCCAGATCAGCGCGTTCATGAATTACCCGGTGATGAACAGGAACCGCGAATTCTATCAGGAATCACCGGCAACCCAAACCAATTACCCCATCGCAAGCCACAACCGGGAAGGCGTGCTGGCCGCCCTGCCCCATCGCTCAGTCTGCGGACAGTCTCAGCCTTCGCCCTTGGTGACGAGGGACTTGATGCCGAATGCCTCGTCCAGAACGGACTTGGCCTTTTCGGCTTCTGCCTTTTCGGCGAACGGACCGGAAAACACCCTTACCAGACGCTGGTCACCCCGAGTGACCTCCTGCAAGTGGGCACCGTAACCCCGCTCCCTCACGTTATCACGCAGGCGGCGCGCGTTATCCGCATTACCAAAGCTGCCCAACTGGAGGATCCACGCGCCCTCCAGTGTGCGCTGGAAATCGGCGTCGGCGTCCGCTTCAGAAGCTTCGTCGCCGGACGCGGGTCCGGCATCGCTGTCAGCAACTTCGGCAGGAACCTCGGTGTCGGTAACTTCTGCGGGCCGGGTTTCCTGCCGGACCGAAGGCGGGCTTTCGGGGTCCTGCTCCCCAACCAGCGGCACCGGGTCCCCTGCTTCAGCCGACGCCGAGTCGTCCCCGGCTACCGAAGGCTCCTGGCCCATGGCCGGGGCTTCAATGACGTCGGGGACTGGAGCAGGGTCAAGTTCCTCAACCCGGTAGCTCGGCACACCCTCAAGTCGGTCTGCATCCCCGGGGGCGTTCACCTCCGGGAATGGAGGCTCTTCCGGAATATCCAGGGAACGCACAGCCCGCTCGTTATGGGGCTCGTCAAACATCATTGGTACGAAAATCACCGCCAGTGAAATCAGCACCAGTGCGCCTATAATCCGCTGTTTCAATCCACTCACGTTACTTCGGCTCCCTGTTGCAGCCCCCGGCATTGTAACCGGTTAACGACCAGCCCCTTTCGAGGCATCGACACCATTGAATATAACTGTCGTAAAACCCCAACTCAAAGTGGCAGCGGGTCTATGACCAATATTTAAGGGCTTGCGGAAAAGTAGCGACGCCCTTCAGCCACTGTGAAGAACGACCCAAAGACCAGCACCAGCCCTTCAGCGCCCGCGCTTGCCATTGCCTCCGAAATTGCCTCCCTTATGCTGTCGCAGACCGTAAGTCGGCCCATGGGGATCACGGAACCCAGGCGATCCTGAAGGGCTGTCGCCGACAAGCCGCGAGGGACATCCAGTCGGCCGAGGAGCCAGTGATCCACGACAGGTAGAAGCGCCCGTGCTACGCCAGCGGAGTCTTTATCGGCAAGCCCCCCATACACGGCAACGATGCGGGTATAACCCCCGGTACGACGAAGGAATGACAACCGGCGGGACAACCATTGGGCGGCGTGGGGGTTATGGCCCACGTCCAGGAACACATCCGGGTGATGACTGACCTGCTCAAACCTTCCCGCCAGCGATACCCCGGCCAGTACTTCACCGATACGCTGGTCAGACAACGACAGACCAAGCTCGGTTGCTGCGACGGCAGCGGCAGCAAGGCTATGAACCGGCAGGCGGTCGCCGGGAAGGACGACCTGGTGCCCGGAGTCCGTCATGACAGCCACATGCCCGCCTTCCTGCAGGACGACATAGCCATTACCGGGCCGGAGAAGGTTCACACGCTGTGCATTGGCTTGCTGCAACACCGAAGGGGGTGGATCCAGGTCTGCGTAGATCGCCGTTTGTCCTGGACGGAGAATTCCGGCCTTCTCGAAGCCGATCGTATTGCGGTCATCACCCAGCCAGGCGGTGTGATCCAGGTCCACGGACGTTATAATTGCAAGATCCGCATCGAGGGTGTTGACAGCATCCAACCGCCCCCCCAGGCCCACCTCAAGCACCATGTTACTGACACCGGCCTCGGCCATGATCAGAAAGGCCGCCAGGGTGCCGAACTCGAAATACGTCAGGGTGGTGTCGCGCCTGGCAACTTCCACCTGTTCGAAGGCCCGGATAAAGGCCTCATCACTGGCGTTACTGCCATTAACACGAACCCTTTCGTTGTAATCAATCAGGTGGGGAGACGTATAGCTGCCGACCGATTCACCACTTGCTAGCAACAGGGCTTCCAGGGCAGCGACGGTACTGCCCTTTCCGTTGGTGCCGCCAATGGTAATCACCCGGGCCCTTGGCCGGGCCGGCATCAGTCGCCGCAGGACCAGCAGCACCCTGTCCAGTCCCAGGTCCATTTCCACCGGGTGAATGGACTCCAGGTAGGTCAGCCACTGATCAAGGGATGCGCCCGGCCCGGGGGCCGGGATGGTTTCATTCCCTGGCATCGGCTACGTCGGGACTGTCCGGCCTTTCACTCACATCGAACTCGATGGGTTCATCGGGGGCCGGTTTTTCCTGGCCCGTGAACTTGGCCAGGATGGCCGCAATCCGCTCCCGCATCTTGTGACGGTGGAGAATCATGTCGATGGCGCCGTGCTCCAGCAGGAATTCGCTGCGCTGGAAGCCTTCCGGCAGCTTTTCCCGGACGGTCTGCTCGATAACACGGGGGCCGGCAAACCCGATCAGTGCGTAGGGCTCGGCAATATTGAGGTCACCCAGCATGGCAAGGCTGGCAGACACACCGCCGAACACCGGGTCCGTCATCACCGAGATATAGGGGATGCCTTCCTGCTTCATCCGTTCCAGCACGGCTGCCGTCTTGGACATCTGCATCAGGGACAGGATCGCCTCCTGCATGCGTGCACCACCGGACGCCGAGAAACACACCAGCGGAATGCGCTCTTCCAGGCAGATATTCGCGGCCTGGACAAACTTTTCACCAACGACCTGCCCCATGGAGCCGCCGAGGAAGTTGAATTCGAACGCACAAGCTACCAGTGGAATGCCCAGGGTACGACCCTTCATGACCACCAGTGCGTCTTTCTCGCCGGTGGCTTTCTGGTTCTGCGCCAGGCGTTCCTTGTAGCGGCGGGTGTCCTTGAACTTGAGCCGATCCCAGGGTTCCAGGTCCGCTGCGACCTCTTCACGACCATCCTCGTCGAGGAAGATTTCCAACCGCCGCCGTGCAGTTACCCGCAGGTGGTGGTTACATTTGGGGCAAACATCCAGGTTCTTGTCCAGTTCAGGCTTGTACAGGAACGCCCCACATTTCGGGCATTTCTTCCACAGCCCTTCCGGCACACCGGTCCGCTGCTTGGATTCCGAGCGAATCTTGCTCGGCATGATCTTGTCTAGCCAGTTACTCATGTTGTCATCCTGTCATTCCATTCACTGTACGGGCGGCCTCAGGCCAGCGCGTCCAGTGCTTCGCGCATCGGGTGCAACAGATCCGTCAGGGCCTGTCTGAGAGCGGCGGGATCTGTCTGGTGGTGGGCTATTGTATCCACCAGCACGGAGCCGACTATTACACCATCGGATACCTTACCCACCGCAGCTGCGGTGTCTGCGTCACGGATTCCGAAACCAACCCCAACCGGCAAGGCAGTTATCCGGTGAACATTGGCCACCTTGCGACCAACCTCCTCCACATCAATGGCTGCAGAGCCAGTTACCCCTTTGACTGAAACATAGTACACATAGCCGGAAGAGTGTTCACTGATTGCACGTATCCGGTCATCAGTGGTGGTGGGGGCGAGCAGGAAAATCGGGTCCATATTGCGGCGGGAAAACAGTGGAGCCACGTCCTCCGCTTCCTCGGGAGGCAGGTCCACCGTGAGGATGCCGTCGACACCAGCCTCGGCCGCCGCATCGGCAAAGACTTCGTAGCCCATGGCTTCCATCGGGTTGAGGTATCCCATCAACACCACAGGGGTGTCCTGATCCTGTTCACGGAAAGTTTTTACCATGCCAATCACCTGCCGCAGGGAGGTGCCATGTTTCAGCGCCCGCTCACAGGCCAGCTGAATGACCGGGCCGTCGGCCATCGGGTCGGAGAAGGGTACTCCCAACTCAATGATATCGGCTCCGGCCGACGCCAGCGCATGCATCAGGTCAACGGTCTGGTCCGGATGGGGATCCCCGGCGGTAATGTATGGGATCAATGCCTTGCGGCCCTGTTCCTTGAGGGTCTCGAGTACCCCTGTAATTCGACTCATGCCTGCTCCTGTAAGAAATAGACCCGGTTCACCGGAACGGTTATCAGACCTCAATACCGTCCAGTTCGGCGATGGTATGGATGTCCTTGTCGCCCCGGCCGGAAATATTGATCACCACCATCTGTTCCGGATCCATGGTGGCTGCCAGCTTGATGGTGTAGGCCACTGCATGGGCGGTTTCCAGGGCCGGCATGATACCTTCGACACGGGTCAGTTTGCGGAATGCGTCCAGCGCCTCCTGATCGGTTACCGACACGTAGTTGGCCCGACCGATATCCTTCAACCAGCTGTGCTCCGGTCCAACACCGGGGTAGTCGAGGCCGGCAGAGACGGAGTGAGTAGCGGCAATCTGGCCGTTCTCATCTTCCATCAGGTAGGTTCGGTTACCATGGAGGACACCTGGGCGCCCCGCTGCCAGGGGTGCCGCGTGCTGGCCGGTTTCAACGCCAAGACCACCTGCCTCGACACCATAAAGTTGTACTGATTCGTCAGTGAGGAACGGATAGAACATACCGATAGCATTGGATCCCCCTCCCACACAGGCCACCAGGGCATCCGGCAGTTTGCCGGCCTGCTCAAGGGCCTGAGCCCGGGTCTCGCGACCGATAACCGACTGGAAATCACGGACCAGCAACGGATAAGGATGGGGGCCTGCAACGGTACCGATGATATAGAAGGTATCGTCGACATTGGCTACCCAATCCCGCATGGCCTCGTTCATGGCATCCTTGAGGGTACGGGTACCGCTCTGGACGGCGTGGACCTGGGCGCCAAGCAGCTTCATGCGATAGACGTTCAGGGACTGACGGCGCACGTCCTCGGCCCCCATGAACACATGACATTCAAGGCCGAGACGGGCGCATACAGTGGCCGTAGCCACCCCGTGCTGACCCGCACCGGTTTCTGCAATGATGCGTTTCTTGCCCAGAAACGCTGCCAGCAGGGCCTGCCCAATAGTGTTGTTCACCTTGTGGGCGCCGGTGTGGTTAAGATCTTCACGTTTGAGCCAGATCTGGGCGCCACCGGTCTCACGAGTCAGACGCTCGGCAAAGTACAGCGGGCTTGGTCGGCCTACGTAATGGGCCAGGTCCTTGTCAAAGGCTGCCTGGAAGTCGGGGTCCTTCTTGAGGCGCAGGTACTCCCGTTCCAGGGTCATCAGGGAGTCCATCAGGGTTTCGGATACAAAGCGGCCACCATAGGCGCCGAAGTGCCCCCTGGCGTCCGGCAGATGGCTCAGCATTTCTTCAGTCAGTTTGATTGACACTATTAACCTCGCTCAGAAACTCGGTAATTTTGGCGGCGTCCTTGATGCCCTTCAGGGCTGTTCCGCGTTCTATGTCGAAAGCTTCCACCCCACCGCTGACGTCCACGCCCCAGGGACGAACCTGACGGATAGCGCGGGCCACGTTGCCGGCCTCCAGGCCTCCGGCAAGAATCAGCGGCATGGGTCGTTTTTCAGGTATGACAGACCAGTCGAAACGTTGTCCGGTACCGCCATAGCGTTGAGGGTCATACGCATCCACCAGCAAACCCGATGCCTGGCTCCAGCTATCAAACGCCTGTTCAATGTCGCTCCTCAGCTGTACCCGGACCGCCTTTATCCAGCGACGATGAAATTGCTGGCAGAAATCCTGCGGTTCATCACCATGAAACTGCAGCAGGTCGAGCGGTACCCTGGACAGGACCTGTTCCACCGCCATCCTGTCGGGGTTTACGAACAAACCGGTAACGGTGACAAACGCCGGTACACTGCTGACAATGGCCCGGGCCTGCTCGATGGACACACTCCGGGGGCTGGGCTCGTAAAACACCAGCCCGATAGCATCCGCACCGGCTTCCGCCGCTGCAAGGGCGTCTTCCGGCCGGGTGATACCACAAATCTTGGTACGAATACGGGTGGGCTGCACTCTTGCTCCTCGCGGCGTATCCTGCTCAGCTACTTAGTGGCGTCTTACGGTGGACCCAGCTCGGGGCAATGGGCGCATTCTGATCATCTTCGAACCAGGGTCTGACAAAAGCCGGCCCACAGCTGGCCCGGGGAATACCAAACTCTGCAGGGTACCCCACATCCACCAGGTACAGACCGGCCGCCGGTGCGGTGATCCCGGCCATACGCCGGTCCTTTCCGGCCAGAACCTCAGCCACCCACTGCGGCGGGTACTTTCCCTGCCCGACCGCCATCAACGCACCGGCAAAATTCCGCACCATATGGTGAAGGAAGGCATTGGCCTGGACATCAATGACCACAAAATCACCCCGGCGGCAGACCCGGACAAACTCCACGAAACGCCAGGGAGACCGGGACTGACACCCCGCGGCCCGGAAAGAACTGAAATCGTGCTCACCTTCGAGTTGCCGGGCCCCTTCCTGCATCGCCTTCTCGTCCAGCGGGCGAAACGTCCAGCTCAGCTGGCGTGCCAGCAACGCCGGGCGGACCGGACCGTTGAAGATAACATAACGATAGCGCCGGTACACGGCTGAAAAGCGCGCGTGGAAGGGTTCCGGGGTGTTTCCGGCCCAATGAACCACAATGGAAGGCGGTAGTGCGGTATTGATGCCCATGACCCAGGACCGCAGGTCCCTGACTGCATTGGTATCAAAGTGCACCAACTGGTAACTGCCATGGACACCGGCGTCTGTACGCCCGGCACAGACCAGTTCGACAGGTTCGTTGGCCACCTTGCTGACTGCGCGAACCAGTTCTTCCTCGACCGAAGGGACACCGCTCTTCTGCTTTTGCCAGCCATGGTACGCGGCACCATCGTACTCCAGGGCAAGTGCAACCCTGCCCTGTCCGATGGCGTTGTCGGTGGTCAGTGCTACCGGGGTCTGAAACAAGTGTCTACCTGAAAATAATGGGATTACGGACATAAAAGAACGCCGGCTCTGGGCCGGCGTTCAGTTCAGGGGCAGGATTATAACGTATCAGGGCAGCTTTTTGAGCAATGACTGGGCATCTTCCTTTTGCTCGTCCGTGCCTTCGAGGATTACCTCTTCAAGAATCTCCCGTGCACCTTCGCTGTCTCCCATGTCCACGTAGGCGCGGGCCAGGTCCAGCTTCGTAGCCACCTCGTCGGTACCGGACAGGAAATCGAAATCATCGTCATCGCCAAGGGATGCCTCACTGATCTCATCGATACCGGAGACTCCGGTCGCGGGGGTAACCGCATCAACTCCGGATTCGCCAAGTTCCTCCTCCAGGGCTTCGTCGCTTTCCAGCTCTGGGATATCGAAGTCAGACAGATCGTCTTCCTCGGTACCTTGCGCTTCGGAAAGCGCCTGCTCATCCAGGTCAAGGTCACCCAGATCCAACTGGCTTTCATCCTCCGGCTCACTATCTGAGGCCTGATCCATCAGCGCCAGGTCTTCATCAGACACATCCAGCTCAAGGTCGTCCAGACCGTCAGTCGTTTCATCTTCCTCCGAGGAAACCTTGTCCAGCTCCGCATCCAGTTCGTCGAGGAAAGACTCGTCGAGGTCGGCTTCTTCTTCCGGATTGGCAGACTGGTCGACAGGCCCTTGCTCGGCGGCAGCGTCCTCCAGGTCGAGGTCGCCGAAGTCCAGGTTATCCTCTTCGCTGAGGTCGGCCGCGCCCTCAACGTCTTCCGCACGGGGCTCGCTGTCGATACCGGCATCGTCCAACTCCAGGGAACTGAAGTCGTCTTCCAGGTCGAGTGGCTGCTCAGAGGGCTCGTCCGCGGCTTCCGCGGTGGCGCTGTCTTCTGCCGGCAACTCGAAATCGATGCTCGCGAAGTCGTCCTCGGCCAAGGGCTCCTCGACCGTGTCGCCCTCAGCCGCTGCCGCCTTACCCGCAGGCTCATCAGCGCCGGTAGTATCGAAACCGGTAAAGTCGTATTCGATATCGCCGTCCTCTTCCGGCTCGTCGCCAGCCCGGGATTCCTCTTCCGGCAGATCCAGCTCTTCGAAGGCAGACATCAGCTCGCTGGTTTCCGGGTCGGCCGGTGCTTCAGATGAAGCAACGTTACCCTCAGCAAAAGCTGTTTCGTCTGCCGCGGGGGTACCAAGGCTGTCGCCGCCCCGTAGCTGGGATTCGAGTTCATCAATGCTCGGTGTGGATTCGACTTCTTCCAGACGCGCCCTCAAGGCCTCAGCTTCCGGCTGGACATCATCGTGCTCCATGGCTTCCAGTTCGGCATACTGCTTGTCGAACGCGGCCCGGTTACCGGTATCCGCATAGACAGCCAGCAACTTCAGCCGCAGATCGGAACGGCTGGGTTCACGAGAGATGGCGTTCTCCAGTACTTCCGCAGCAGAATCATGCTGGCCGTAAGAGATGTACCGGTCGGCTTCCTCCAGGGCATTCCCGGAAGCTGCTGCCTCTTCTTCACCCAGGGTCAGCTCGAAACCATCGTCATCGGACTCGTCATCAAGTTGCTGGTAAAATTCTTCGTCCTTACTGGCACGGCGCCGGGAAACAAGCAGCACCAGCAACAACAGCAGCACAAGGAAACCGCCAAGCGCAATCTGGTACATGAAGTTTCCGGCGATCAGGTCGATAGCGGTTGCCAGGAACCCTTTCTCCGGTGCAGTACGTTCCTCAGCGATGGTGGTAGCAGGCTGCTGCTCAGGCTGTTCGCCGGTGGCGGCCACGGGCTCGTCTGCCTGGATCGGTTCTGCCGTGCTTTCGGCGTCCTCTTCGGCACTTAAACCCTGGTCCAGGTCAGTAGTCTGGGCTGTTTCTGTTGAGTCGCTCTCTCCGGCGCCCGCGGCGGGCGTTTCCGCTGATTCAGACTCGGGTGGCTGTCCGTCTTCGCCAGCCGCTGCGTCCGCAGAAACCTCTGCTCCGAAAGCGTCTTCAGCTACTCCAGTCCCACTTTGATCCACGCCAGCAAGGTTGTCGTCACCGGTACCAGAAGTGGCTCCTTCTGCGACAGAGCGGTTCTCGTCGGCGGCATCGGCAGTGGCTTCATCGCCGGCGCCAGGCACAACTTCAGCGTCGCCCTGGCCAACACTTCCCTGAATTTCCGCAAGCTGGCTGTCTTTCAGTTCGATCAGCCGCTCAAGTGTCTCCACCTGATCCTGCAAATCCTGGAGGCGACTGTTCAGCTCTTCGTTTTCCCGGCGTACGCTGTCCAGTTCTTCGAGGGCTATCGCGGAGCCAGCATCCGCAGTGCCACCCTGGGTACCGTCACCGCTGGCAGAACCTTCACTACGGGCGTCTTCACCCTCTCCGGGAACCACCAACCTGAGCTCATCGGCACCCTGCTGACCTGCTTCACTTGTGCCACCCGAGGCATCAGCTACATCCCCGGCGGTCGCATCGACGGAAGGCTCCGGCTGGGCGATCGCCTGGTTCTGCGCGGCGACCTCACGGTTGGCCTGGGCCTGGCTCCGGGATCGGATATCATCCATATCCGGCACCCGCAGAACGGCGCCACGCTTGAGTCGGTTGATATTGCCATTAATAAATGCGTCCGGGTTCAGGTCCTGGATGGCCAGCATGACCTGCTGCATGGAGACACTGTTGTCGGGCCTTATGGACTGGGCAATCTCCCACAGCGTATCCGATGCCTGGACAGGACCCAGGGTACGCGGACCGGAGGATGTTGCTGCTGCACTCCGACCGGTCGAGGTGGAGCCGGACTCGGCGCGAGGCCGGGATGGGGACTCACTGGTAACAGCCGTAGTCCGGGCTTGCTGAACCGGCTGGGTATCGCCGGATTCTTCCGCATAAACCGGCGGGTCTACAAGTACCGAATATTCACGCATGACGCGGCCGCTGGGCCAGGTTACTTCCACCAGGAAGTTGAGGTACGGCTCGCGGACGGGGTCCCGGGAAGTGACAGAGATAACCAGCTCACCGTTAGGTGCAGTGGTTACGTTGAAATCCAGCTGGGTAAGGAAGTAGTCACGGCGGAGACCGACACGTTCGTAGTCACGTTCCGATGCCAGGTTGACGATAATATCGCCCGGGCTGACGCCTCCCGCCCTGTTTACGTCGATCTCTGCATCCAATGGCTGGTTGAGATAGGACTGTAGTTCTATTTCCCCGAGCCCCAATGCCTGTGCGACACCGGAACCAAGCCCTCCCGCCAGAGCCAGAGCAACCGCAAGCTTGCGTACCTTCATGCTTTTTCCTTACCAGTCTCCGTTATTCGTTACCGCATATTGAATACAGATTCGGACGAGGTTGGATGACTTTCGTGTTATTAAAATCAGGGTTTCGAAAGTATTGTTGATAATGCCTTCTTTATCAATCAATCACGCATCAACTTTGTACCACTTCCTGATGTATTTCACGGAACCAGTTGTGAAACCAAGATTAGAACTGCCTTGGCTATCCCGGGATAGCCAAGGAGAAGATCTCAGAAAATAACAGGGGCGGCGACTGATTTCAGCCGCCGCCCCTGGCCTGTTACCTGAAACGGTACACAGTTGGCATTACACGCACTTGTCCGCGACAGATTTTTAACGCTCCTGCAGGATCCGCAACATCCGCCGCAGGGGTTCCGCCGCCCCCCACAGCAACTGGTCACCCACGGTGAACGCGGAGATGTATTCCGGGCCCATGGTCAGTTTGCGGATACGGCCGATCGGGATACTGAGGGTGCCGGTAACCTTCGCCGGCGTCAGCTCCTCGATGGTGGCCTCCTTCTCATTGGGGATGACCTTCACCCAGTCATTGGCCTTTGCCAGGATCGATTCGATCTCTGAAACCGGCAGGTCCTTCTTCAGCTTGATGGTCAGCGCCTGGCTGTGGGAACGCATGGCACCGATCCGGACACAGATACCGTCAATGGGGATCGGGTTATCACTGCGACCAAGAATCTTGTTGGTCTCGACGCCCGCTTTCCACTCTTCCTTACTCATGCCGTTATCGAGCTGCTTGTCGATAAACGGAATCAGGCTGCCTGCCAGCGGTACCTGGAAGTGCTCGGTGGGGAAACTGCCGGCACGCATGGTCTCGGTAACCTTGCGGTCAATCTCCAGGATGGCCGAGGACGGATCTTCCAGCTCGGACTTCACCGCGCCGTTGAGCTCACCCATCTGATTAAGAAGCTCACGCATATTCTGGGCGCCGGAACCGGAGGCCGCCTGATAGGTCATGGGGGACACCCACTCGATCAGGTCCTGCTCCAGCAGGCCGCCCAGGGCCAGCATCATCAGGCTGACGGTGCAGTTACCGCCGATGTAATCCTTGACGCCCTTGTCCAATGCCGCATCGATGACATTACGATTGACCGGATCGAGAACAATGACGGAGTGATCCACCATGCGCAGTGTGGAAGCAGCATCAATCCAGTAGCCGTCCCAGCCCGCATCACGGAGCTTTTGATAGACCGCATTGGTGTAATCACCGCCCTGGCAGGTAACGATGACATCCAGGGTTTTCAGGGTGTCGATATCAAAGGCGTCCTGGAGTGGCGGAACGCCATCCTTGCCAACATCCGGGGCCGGTTTACCGGTCTGGGAGGTGGAGAAAAACACCGGATCGATGTCAGCAAAGTCGTTTTCTTCACGCATGCGCTGCATGAGGACCGAGCCCACCATGCCACGCCAACCTACAAGTCCAACTCGCTTCATGTGCGACCTTTGACTCTATGCCCGCCCGCTACCGTTATCGCTGGCAGGGACAGGATGGATGACCCCGCGGCAGCGGCGTTGTGCTGCCGTCGGGTTTCGATGAAACAAATGGTACCTGAAGCTTACAGGGCCGCCAGCACAGCTTCACCCATTTCACGGGTAGAAACCTGTTTTGCACCCTCGGACATGATGTCCGCAGTGCGCAGCCCCTGGTCCAGTACCTTGCTGACCGCTGCCTCAATGGCCTCGGCGGCTTTTTCCTCGCCCAGGCTGTAGCGCAACATCATGGCACCACTAAGGATAGTGGCCAGCGGGTTGGCAATGCCCTGCCCGGCAATGTCCGGCGCTGACCCGTGGCAGGGCTCATACATGCCCTGTTTTTCGGAGTTCAGCGAGGCGGACGGCAGCATGCCGATAGAGCCGGTGAGCATGGCCGCTTCATCCGAGAGGATATCACCAAACATGTTGCCGGTCACAATCACGTCGAACTGCTTGGGTGCGCGGACCAGCTGCATGGCGGCGTTGTCCACGTACATATGAGACAGTTCCACGTCCGGATACTCCTTTGCCAGGTCATTCATGATTTCCCGCCAGAGTACAGTAACTTCCAGGACATTGGCCTTGTCCACGGAACAGAGCTTGCCATTGCGTTGCTGTGCCGCCTCGAAGGCAACCCGGCCAATGCGACGGATCTCGGACTCACTGTAGACATAGGTATTAAAACCCTGCCGCTCGCCGCCCTCAAGCTCACGAACGCCTCGGGGCTGGCCGAAATAGATACCACCGGTCAGTTCACGGACAATCATGATGTCCAGGCCGGACACCACCTCAGGTTTAAGGGAAGATGCCGACGCCAGCTGCGGGTACAGGATGGCTGGCCGCAGGTTCGCAAACAGCTCAAGATTGGAGCGCAGGCCCAGCAGCCCCTTTTCCGGCCGCTTTGCCATTTCCAGTTTGTCCCACTTGGGACCGCCAACGGCACCCAGCAGAATGGCGTCGGCCTTCTTCGCCCGCTCCAGGGTGTCACTGGGCAGTGGTTCGCCGGTTTCGTCGATGGCAGCACCACCGACCAGGCCGGTTTCGAACTGCAGTCCCAGATCGAATTGGTCGTTAACCTTGTTCAGGACTTTCTCGGCCTCGGCCACGATTTCCGGGCCAATCCCGTCACCGGGCAGCATCAGTACGCTTCTGGACATAATATTTTTTCCGTTGTCTGCTTGGATGATCAGTTCGCCGTGTTGAACAGCCATGGGGCCGTTTCGCGCCGCTTGTTTTCGTAGTCGCGGATAAGGTCTGCGTCCTCAAGGGTCACGCCGATATCGTCCAGTCCGTTCAGCAGGCAGTGCCGGCGGAAATCGTCCACGTCAAAGCTGAAGGATTCGCCGGACGGTGTTGTAACCGTCTTTGCTTCCAGGTCTATGGACAGCTGATAGCCCTCATTCTCATAGGTCTCCTGGAAAAGCTTCTCAACCACTTCTTCGTCAAGAACAATGGGTAACAGGCCATTCTTGAAGCAGTTGTTGTAGAAGATATCTGCAAAGCTCGGGGCAATGATCACGCGGAATCCAAAGTCATCCAGGGCCCAGGGGGCATGTTCGCGGCTTGAGCCGCAACCGAAGTTGCGGCGGGCCAGCAGCACACTGGCGTTCCTGTAGCGATCCTGGTTGAGTACGAAAGCCGGGTTCAGGGGCCGGTTGGAACAGTCCTGGTCAGGCTTGCCCTCATCCAGGTAACGCAGTTCATCAAACAGGTTGGGGCCAAAGCCGGTCCGCTTGATGGATTTCAGGAATTGCTTGGGGATGATCATGTCCGTATCCACATTGGACCGGTCCATGGGGGCGACGACGCCCTGATGTTGCTTGAATGCGCGCATGGCTTTGTCTCCTGTGGATCAATCAGTTCATCATTTCGCGGACGTCGACGAAATGACCCTTTATGGCTGCCGCCGCCGCCATGGCGGGGCTGACCAGGTGAGTCCGGCCACCAAAGCCCTGGCGCCCCTCGAAGTTACGGTTGGAGGTGGACGCGCAATGCTCCCCCTGCCCCAGCTTGTCGGCGTTCATGGCCAGGCACATGGAGCAGCCCGGGTCCCGCCATTCCAGGCCGGCTTCGATAAAGACCTTGTCGAGGCCTTCCTTCTCGGCCTGGGCCTTCACCAGGCCGGAGCCCGGCACCACCATGGCCTGCTTCAGGGTCGGAGACACCTTGTGGCCTTTTACAACCTTGGCCGCTTCCCGCAGGTCTTCGATGCGGCTGTTGGTGCAGGAGCCAATGAAAACACGATCCAGTTTGATGTCAGTGATCTTCTGGTTGGGCTGAAGGCCCATATACTTCAGCGCCCGGACGATGCCTTCGCGTTTGATGGGATCGTCTTCCCGGTCCGGATCCGGTACCGAACCATCAACACCGGTGACCATTTCCGGACTGGTCCCCCAGCTTACCTGGGGCTGGATTTCGGAAGCTTCCAGCTCCACCACCTTGTCAAACACGGCGTCGTCATCGCTATGCAATGTGCGCCAGTAGTCTACGGCCCTGTCCCATTGTTCGCCTTTCGGGGAAAACGGACGGCCTTTAACATAGTCGATGGTGGTGTCATCAACGCTGACCATACCAACACGGGCGCCAGCTTCGATGGACATGTTGCAGATGGTCATGCGGGCTTCCATGCTCAGGTCATGGATGGCCTCGCCGCCAAACTCGATGGCGTAGCCAGTGCCGCCGGCGGTGCCGATCCTGCCGATAATGGCCAGTACCACATCCTTGCCGGTCACGCCGGGACCAAGCTTGCCATTGACCTTGACCAGCATGTTTTTCATCTTCTGCTGGACCAGGCATTGGGTGGCCAGCACGTGTTCCACTTCGGAGGTGCCGATGCCGTGGGCAAGGCAGCCGAAGGCGCCGTGGGTGGAGGTGTGGGAGTCACCACAGACGATGCTCATACCCGGCAGGGTGGCGCCCTGCTCTGGCCCTATGACGTGGACGATGCCCTGGCGCTGGTCCTTGATCTTGAATTCGAGGATGCCAAACTCGTCGCAGTTCTTGTCGAGGGTTTCTACCTGGATCCGGGAGACCGGGTCGACGATGCCCTCTACGCCCCGCTCGCGGTCGGTGGTGGGGACGTTATGGTCCGGCGTGGCGATGTTGGCGTCGATGCGCCATGGTTTGCGACCGGCCAGGCGCAGTCCTTCGAAGGCCTGCGGTGAGGTGACTTCGTGGAGCAGTTGCCGGTCGATGTAGATCAGGGCCGAGCCGTCATCCCGCTGTTTGACCAGGTGGTCGTCCCACAATTTGTCGTATAAGGTCTTGCCCGCCATGGTGGTGTCTCTCTCGGTTGTTCGGGTCTGGTTTTGATTGCTCTGGGTGGATTTTACTCCCGCGTATCGAATAACCGCAATTCATGTTTTTTATCTTATGCATTCCATATAGGCATGATAGAGTGGTGCCTGGGCCGGAATGCGGTATGACTTTCCAGGACACGCCCCGCAAGTACGTCCATGTAGGGCTCGACGAGCGCCGTCCATGGCGCTCGACGGTCCTGGAAAGTCATCCCCCACCCCGTCCCGCATACTAACTGCACGCCTCTCAGGAAAAGCACCTTGGACTCCAACGCCTTAAAAGCCTTTGTAACCATCGTGGACCAGGGATCGTTCTCTGAGGCTGGCGAAACCCTCCACCTGACCCAGCCGGCCATCAGTAAGCGACTGGCGGCCCTGGAGAATCAGCTGGGGACTCCGCTGCTGGAACGTCGCCACCGGCAGATCCGGCTAACCGATGCCGGCGCCCGGTTGCTGCCCCATGCCCGGCGGATTCTCGATGAGGTGCATAATGCCCGGCTGGCGCTGCAGGACGGGGCCGGTGAGGTGTCGGGGCACCTGGCGTTGATTGCCAGCCACCATATCGGATTACACCACCTGCCAGCCTGGTTGCAGCGGCTGAGTCGTGAGTATCCGGAGGTGTCGCTGGGGCTGCAGTTTATGGACTCGGAGGGTGCCTATGACCAGATGCGCAAGCGGACGGCGGAATTGGCGTTTGTGACGCTGAGTGAGAGTATGGACCAGTCGTTTGAAGTGCATGTGCGCTGGGAGGACCGCATGGCGTTCGTGGTGTCGCCGGACCATCCTCTGGCGCAGCTGGACAGCCCCGGATTGGCTGAGCTATCCCGCTACGATGCCCTGCTGCCGGAGGCAGGTACCGCGACCTATCGGACAGTGAGCCGGTTGTTCCTGGACGCAGATTTGCCCCTGAACCTGCCCATGCCAACCAATTATATGGAAACGCTGAAGGTTATGGCCGGCGTTGGTCTCGGGTGGAGCGTGCTACCGGTCAATATGGTGGATGAATCCCTGAAGGTGGTACCCGTGCCGCACCGGGTAAGCCGTTTCCTCGGCGCTATCGGGCTGAGAGGGCGAACGCTGAGTCCCCAGGCAAGGGCACTGCTGGGGATTGCCGGTGAGATCAGGTAACGGTGCTCTCCGGTGGTGGCCGCAGCCAGCGCCAGGTAATGCCGACGGCGAAGACCATGGCGATGGCGCCGCCCCAGAAGGCGATCGAGGTGTTGAAGCCCTCCACCAGGAAGCCGGAGAGCCAGGCCCCCACTGCGCCACCAGCGCCAAAGGTCAAGCCACTATAGAGCGCCTGCCCCTGCCCGTGGTGGTGCTGGCCGAAGAAGCCCTGGACGTACTGCACGGAGATAACGTGCAACGCGCCGTACGAGGCAGCGTGGAGTAATTGCGCGAAGATAAGGACAGAGACTACGTCGGTGACTTCAGCAATAAGGATCCAGCGAACCATGGTCAGCATGAGCGCGCCGATGGCAATCTGGCGTACGGAGAAATGCCGGGTAATCCGGTGCATGACCAGGAACAGGCCAATTTCCGCCAGGACACCCAGGGACCAGAGCAATCCGATACTGAGCTTGCTGTAGCCGAACTGCTCCAGATGGATGCTGAAGAACGTGTAGTAGGCTCCGTGGGATACCTGCAACAGAAAGTTCATGGCAAAGAAGGCCACCACGGCGGGATGGCTGACGATGGCCTTGAGGCTGCCCCGGGGCGCGGGGGCTTTTTTCTCGCCCCGCTCTGAAGGGACCAGGAACGCCGAGATGGCGATACCAGCAAACACCGGCAGCAATAGCCAGGGCAGCGATGTAATGGGTACCCGTTCCAGCACCCCTCCGATAATGGCTACGCCACCGATGAAACCTACAGACCCCCACAGACGGATCCGGCCATAACGTTCCTTCTGGCGGCCCAGCACACGCAGGGTAATCACTTCGTACAGCGGCAGGATGGCGTTCCAGAAGAAGGTGAACAGCAGCATCACCAGCAGCAGACCGTAAAAGCCCGGCTCCAGGAATACACCGGCAAAGCAAAGTGAGCCGATGACAGCGCCGAAGCGCACCAGCCGAACCCGCAGGCCGGTGCGGTCTCCCAGCCATCCCCACAGGCTGGGAGCGAAGATCTTGGTGAGCTGGATGGTCGCCATCAGGGTGGCGATCTGCAGGTAGGAGAAGCCACGCCCTTCCAGGTACAGGGACCAGTAAGGCAAGAGTGAGCCCAGCAGGGCGAAGAACCAGAAGTAAAGGTTTGAGAGTCGCCAGTAAATAACGGTTTTCCTTAAGATTCAGATCGTCCGGTAAAACCCGTTACGGGGGCTTTCGCCCCCGCTGTCAACGCTGTCCGATATTGGGTGTCGTCACCTCGACATCGCCGTTCTGACCCCGGTGGCGCAGGTAGTGATCCATCAGCACAATGGCCATCATTGCCTCGGCGATGGGTGTTGCCCGTATGCCAACACAGGGGTCATGGCGGCCCGTGGTGATCACTTCCACCGGGTTGCCGTCCACGTCGATGCTCTGCCCCGGCAGGCGCAGGCTGGACGTCGGCTTGAGTGCAATGCTCGCAACGATGGGCTGCCCCGACGAAATGCCGCCCAGAACACCACCGGCATGGTTGCTAAGGAAGCCTTCGGGGGTCAGTTCGTCCCGGTGTTCGGTGCCCTTCTGTGTCACCGATTCAAAACCGGCGCCGATCTCCACGCCCTTGACCGCGTTGATACTCATCAGCGCATGGGCCAGGTCAGCATCCAGCCGGTCAAAGATGGGTTCGCCCAGCCCCGGTGGCACCCCGTCGGCCACGACGTTGATACGGGCACCGATGGAATTACCCTCCTTGCGCAGGGCGTCCATGTAGGCTTCCATTTCCGCCACCTTGCCTGCATCCGGGCAGAAGAACGGGTTCTGATGAACCTCGTCCCAGTCGAAGGACTCTGCCTTGATCGGGCCCAGCTGGGACAGGTAGCCACGGATACGGATTCCCAGTCTCTGCTCCAGGTATTTCCGGGCCACCGCGCCTGCCGCAACACGCATGGCGGTTTCCCGGGCTGAGGACCGGCCCCCGCCACGATAGTCCCGCACGCCGTACTTGTGCATGTAGGTGTAGTCGGCATGGGCCGGTCGAAACTGTTGCGCGATCTTCGAATAGTCCTTGGACCGTTGATCTGTGTTCTCGATCAGCAGGCCAATAGGCGTGCCGGTTGTCTTTCCTTCGAACACCCCGGACAGGATACGCACCTCGTCTGCTTCCCGGCGCTGGGTGGTGTGGCGGGAGGTGCCAGGCTTGCGCCGGTCAAGGTCCTTCTGGAGATCGGCTTCAGTGAGCTCCAGCCCAGGCGGACAGCCGTCGATAATACACCCCAGAGCTAACCCGTGACTTTCGCCAAAGGAGGTGACGGTAAACAGTTTTCCAAACGTATTTCCGGACATGATTCAGTATCTTGTAATAAAGTATTCAGAAAGATTCTCAGGAATTTGCCAGCCCTGACACCAGTTGCTCACGGGTCAGCAGGAAGACACCGTCACCACCATTCTCAAAATCCAGCCATGTGAAGGGTAGCTGCGGATAGGCAGCATCCAGCGCGTGCCAGCTGTTGCCCACCTCCACCACCAGGAGGCCACCGGGATTCAGGTGGTCGGCAGCATCAGCCAGTATGCGATGGGCAATAGAGAGGCCATCATCACCCGCTTCCAGGCCCAGACGGGGCTCGTGGTGGTATTCGGCTGGCATGTCGGCCATGTCTTCGGCGTCCACATAGGGTGGATTGCTGACGATCACATCATAACGTCCGGTTACCTGGTCGAATACATCCGAACGAACGGTCATTACACGATCACCGACCTCATGCAGCTCGATATTGGATTCCGCGACAGCGAGGGCATCTTCCGAGATATCGGAAAGTTCCACCTCTGCTTCCGGGAAAACCGTGGCTGCTGCAATACCGATACAGCCACTGCCCGTGCAGAGGTCCAGGATGCGCTCCACCGGGTGGTCCGCCAGCCAGGGCTGTAACCGGGCTTCGAGCAGCTCAGAAATGGGGGATCGGGGCACCAGGACCCGCTCATCTACGTGGAAGGGCAACCCCATGAACCAGGCTTCGCCGATAAGATAGGCTACCGGGCGCCGTTCATTGATGCGTCGTTCAATCCGCTCGAGTATCAATTGGCGTTCATCCCGGGTCAGGCGAGCTTCCAGGAACAGATTGTTGTTTTCCAGCGGCAGATGCAGGCTTCGCATGACAAGCAATACCGCTTCATCCCACAGGTTGTCGGTACCGTGGCCGTAATACAGGCCAGCCTCGCTGAAGCGGGAAGCGGCGTACCTGAGGTAGTCTCTTACGGTGATCAGGTCGTCAATGGGACGGGTCACTGCCGGGTCCTTCTGTCCGGGCCGCCACGGGGCGGACCATGAATGGTTGTGGCGGATTATACGCGGATTCCCTGCCCCCGGGCAGCCCCGAAGGCTCAGCGTCCTCAGAGGGACAGGGGGCCGGAACTGCTGCGATTCTTCTCAAACCGGTCCAGGGCGGCATGCATGCGTTCGCGACCGATCTGGATCAACTCCGGCGCCTTATGGTAGTCGTAGGTGCGGCAAGAGTTCTTGGGCACGTTCACCAGCAGGTCTGGCGGGTACCCGGCCAGTTTGTATTGCACCAGGGCGCTCTGCATCGTTTCGATTGTCAGGTTCATGATATCGAACTTGCCAATACCCAGTTTTTCCCAATTGATGGTGCCGGTCTCAGCCCAGGGGTCCTGGCGTGCCGCGGGTTTCTGTTCGGCCTGGTCCCTCATCTCCTCCTCCAGCTTTTCTTCCGGAGTGCCGGCCTTGTCCGGTACGCCATTATCGCGCCAGCCGCCAAAACTCTTCAGGACATCCCAGTCAAACCAGCGCGATGCCTTGTCCCGGACCTTGCCGACCCATTCATCCAGCTCACTGTCGTCTGTTACCGGATGAAAGGCCGCATCAGGTATACGCCGGCCTGCGTCATCCTCACCACTGAGATTGACCGCAAACACCAGGTCTGCATGGGCCGAGATGGTCGGCATGATTGGCAGCGGATTAAGCAGTGCACCGTCCACCAGCACCCGCCCGTTCATCACGACCGGGGTAATCAGGCCGGGTATGGCAATAGACGCACGAATCGCCTGGTCCAATGGACCTTCCTGGAACCAGATCTCCTTGTGGCTCAGCAGGTCCGTCGCAACGGCCGTATAGGCAAGGGGCAAGTCTTCAATGCGGGTATCCCCGAGCATTTCCCTGACTACCGAGAATACTTTCTCTCCGCGGATAGCCCCCACGGAGTTGAGGGTAAGGTCGAGCAGTTTCAACACATCAAACTGTCCAAGACCGGTCACCCAGTCCTTGTAGGCCTGTAGTTTGCCCGCAGCATGGACGCCGCCAATCAGTGCCCCCATGGAACAGCCGGAAATAGCGACAATGTCGTAACCGCGCTCACTGAGCACCTCGATGGCACCGATATGGGCATAGCCGCGGGCACCTCCGGAGCCAAGTGCCAGGGCAACGGTTTTACGACCGGTCTCCTGGGGTAATGAACCCTGCCCGACGCTGACCGCTCCGACCTGCTCCGCCCCCCCGGATTTTGCAGGGGGGCTGGGCTTTGGGGTGTCACTCATTACCACTACTTCCTTCCGGGGGCCTGATTACGAGGATTTCGATCCGGTTCTCGGGGCGTTCCGGTGTCGAGAACCGTACCAGTGGACCGATAGCCCGGACGATATGCCGTGAGCTGGACAGTCCGGACCTGTCTAGCAGGTCCGACATGGTGTTGGCTGCCCGCTCGGCCCGATCGGTTGCCGCTTCCAGGGTCTCCCCCGGTTCGAGTCCGGAAAAACCGGCAATCACGATGCGGGCATTCGGGTCCGAAGCCATACTGTCCAGTATACGCTGGCTTTCAGCACCCCACTCGAAACTTACGCTAACACTCCCTTCCCAGGGCACGATGACCGGGCCGGCCAGTCGACCGCCTTCACCATCCAGGCCAGGTAAAACGGCATCGTCCGCCAGCTGCAATTGCTCGAGCCACAGGTACTCCCGCTGGTTGCCGCGGGTGACGGTATAGAGCACCACCAGCCACCGGCCACCTTCGCCGTCCTCAAAACCCGCCACCAGGTACTCCTGCTGTGCGTCACGGCCATAAAGCGTCGACAGGTCGAATACCTGGTTTGCCCAGACGTTACTGCGCCCGCATTCCCGCCCGCTACACTGGAACAGGATGGACGCACCTCGATTCTGCAGCTGTTCCAGGTACCAGCGTCGTGCATCCTGGCGGGTGATACCAGGAGCCATCCTGAAGAGCTGGCCGCTACCTTCCACAGCCAGGCGTACGGAATTCTCCGCACGCAGCTCGGAACCAACCTCACGGATGGGGCTCAGCATCACGCGATATGACGACGAGGACCGGACCCGTTCCTCCTCGAGTTCCGCCTGGGGAAACGCCAGCAGGACACTGGCTTCCGCCTGCAGCCAGGGCAACAGCGAGGCAAACAGGGTCAGCGCAAGGCGGCTGGACAGCGAATGACGGCTACTACAGACAGACATTGCAATTCTCACTTCTCGGACAGGAACGAACGTATGCCGTCTTCAACGGGAGTCGTGTCACCATCCAGGTGGCAATGATGGCCGCCATCAATATCCAGGCAGCGCACGTCGGCCAGGGTGTCGAAACGTTCCTGCCAACGATCGAAACTGGCCAGCAGCCCATGTTCGGCACGAACCAGCAGGGTCGGCGCCTCCACAGCAGCGACAAATGCCATTACCTGCTCTTCAGTGAACATCATTACCGAGGGATGTCTCAGCCGCGGATCCGTACGCCAGCGAAGCCCATCCGCACCCTCAGTAAGGTTACGGGACAGCAACACCTGGGCTATGTCTTCTGACAGGGGGTTGCGGCCCCCGGTTCGCAGCCGGGCAGCCTCTTCCAGACTACGGTATGTGTTGCTGGTGCCGGAGCCAGCCAGACGCTTGCGGATGCCGCGGCGAAGCTGGCTCACCGCCTCCTCCGGCGCCTTGGAAATAGGCCCCAGGCTGTCAATCATCACCAGCCGGCGAACTTTTTCCGGAAACGCCGCTGCAAACAGCAGGGCAACGATGCCACCGAGGGAGTGTCCTACCAGATCGACGGTTTCATGGTCGCTGAAATGGGTTTCCAGCAACTCCGCCACGTCAGACACATAGTCTGCCAGCATGTAGCCCTGACCTTCCGGCCGGTGGTCAGAATGGCCGTGCCCGGCGTGGTCAATGGCCCAGAGCGGACCCAACTGCCGAAGCCCCGGTGCAAGCCGGCAGAAGCTGAGACTGTTATCAAGCCAGCCATGGAGCATGATGACCGGGCGGCCGTCCCGGGGCTCGCCGGAAGCGGGCCAGTGCAGGCCTGCCAGGGTAATGTGCCTGAGCGGCCAGCGCATTTCGGTGAAGCTTGCTTCGGTTTCGGCCAGGGGGCCCGGAGACAGGGAAAGGTTCATGGACGCGGTTCATCCTCCTAAAGGAACTGCGGGCATTGACGCCCGGTGTTGCCACAGGGTTGCTACGGGCGAGTTCAGCCCATCCTACATGGTGTGGGTCGGCCGATCCGAACTCAGTGACCCTGCCAGGTAGGCTTCGATCTTGGTGCGGGCGGTTTCGTCCTCACCATTGAACTGTACGCCAATACCTGCCGCCCGGTTTCCCTGGGCACCCCTGGGTGTAATCCACACCACCTTGCCGGCGACAGGTATCTTCTCGGGCTCATCCATCAGGTTAAGCAGCAGGAAAACCTCATCCCCCAGCTGGTACTGCTTCTGGGTCGGAATGAACAGCCCCCCCTGGCGAATGTAGGGCATATATGCTGCATAAAGCACCGCCTTATCCTTGATGGTCAGGGTCAGAATACCGCTGCGCGCGCCAAATCCAGGACCCATATTGTTCCTCCAGCTGTTATCGTTCTTTCAGGTTACCGGTAGTGTCACAGGATGCCACACTCCCTTCATAATTATTGGCCGGCCTGAACCTCCCGCCGGAGTGACACTGGCCCCTTAGCCCGCCGAACGTCTCCGGCCAGGCATCAGGCTCCGCCACTGAATCAGCAGACGATCAGTCTCCAGTTCCGGGTTCACATTATTCACCAGCGCGCGCCGGGAGTCCCGGATCGCGTCGACAAGTTGCTGCGCGCGCCAAGGCGGATTCGACTGGGCCAGGTATCGTACCACCTCTGCGATCCCCGGATCGCGGGCGAGGCCTCCCGCCATAACGCGAGCCAGGTCATTGGCCCACCCTTCCATCAGGTTCAGGGTGGCCTCGTGACCGAGGTCCCGGAACGCCCTGGCAGTCATCGCAACCGTTATTGCGCCTTTCATAAACTGGCGAAAAGCGTCGAGGGCGGCGTCCCGCTGGTCGAGGAAGCCACTCTCCAGTAACTCCATTGCCAGTCTCGGAGCACCGCCGGCCAGGTACAGCGCAAGGGCCTGGCGCTCCGGATCAGGCGCCCCTTCACTGGCGTTAAGTTCTGTAGCAAGCCACGCGGTCGCCTCTTCGGCCGGCGGGGTTGCCACTGGCAGGATACGACAGCGGGACCGGATGGTCGGAAGCACTGGCCGTCCGCTCTCCTGGAGGAGCAACAGCACCACATCTGACGCGGGTTCCTCCAGGGTTTTCAGCAAGGCGTTGGCGGCATTGATGTTCAGCTGATCCGCCCGGTGGACAATGGCAACCTTCACCCCAGCCACCTGGGGTGATGCCACCGCAAACTGCGACAATGACCGCACCTGGTCGATGCGGATCATGCGGGATTTCTCGGGCTGGTAAAGCCGGATATCCGGATGGGATTCACCCGCCCGTAACTGACACTGCCGGCACTCCCCACACGGGGCGCGCATACCTGGCGCTCGACGGTCGCAAACCAGCAATGCGGCAATTCGCTCAGCCAGCTGACGCTTGCCCACGCCGCGTTCACCGGTAACCAGGCTGGCATGGGGCAAACGTCCCTGATCCAGGGCCTGTCCGAAATGTTCAAGTACCGGCGTCAGCCAGGGCATGTCGTTCACAGTGACTTCCGAATCAGGACGGGTGCTGCGCAGGCCCGTGTACGGTGGATCGTTTTCTCAGTTCCCGGCGGATGCGAGCCAGGCGCCGGCGCATCAGGCGCAGCTCGGTTGACCGGTGGCTGCCGCGCCCGGGACGCGACCGGGAACCGGAGCCATAGTAATGATTGTTAAGGTCACGGGCAAAGGCGCGTGCGACCGCAGCGGCTGCCGGCGCCTGTTGCTCGGTCATCCTGGCCAGCTCCAACGGCGTTGCCCCGGCCGGTACGGTGCTCCCCCGCTTCTGCAACAGCCGGGTCCACCGTGAAACCAGCACCCCGGCCGGGTCCGTTCGTGCTGCCCCGCCATGGCGAATCGCCGCGACCAGCGCTGCCACCAGCAAAGCAACACCCATCAGGCCGGCCGTCAGGTAGCCCAGCTCCCTGAGTCCGATATTCCCTGGAAGACGGCTCATCAGGTCCATTTGTGACTGCCCCTGATAGCCAATAACCCAGCGCTGCCAATTATAGTTGATCCGGTCCAGTTGCAGGCTCGCCCACTGCACCAGGGGAAGATCGCCATAACGCTGTGGGGATGCCCAGCTATCCTCCAGGAACGAGCCCTCCTCGGCGACAGCATCCCGCAGGCCAGACTCGATCCGCTGTGGTGCGATCGCCGCCGTCGGATCGAAGCGCACCCAGCCCCGCTCCTCGATCCAGGCTTCCACCCAGGCGTGGGCATCGTATTGGCGGATAATCAGGTAGGCCTCGTCGGGGCCTGGGGAGCCTCCCTGGTAGCCAGCCACGACCCGCGCAGGTATGTCAGCGGCCCGCAACAGGAAGGTCATGGCACTGGCGTAATGGGCGCAGAATCCTCGCTGGGCATCGAACAACAGCGTGTCCACGGGGTCGTCTGGCATGGCCGGTGGGCGCAGGGTGTAATAGTAGGGTTGCTCCCGGAACCGGTTGAGCACCGCGTTGGCAAAGGCCAGGTCCGTGCCTGCACCCATGGCCAGGTCCCGGGCCAACTGCCGGCTACGCTGGTTGCCTTGCGGGGGCAGTTGCAGGTATTGGCGGCGCTCGGCAGGCGAGAGCTCGCCAGCCGTGCCTGTTTCCCGCTCCAGCTCCATACGGTAACGCACCGAGGTATCCGCAGGCCGCTCCAGCCGGAATACCCTCCCGGAAACTTCCGTAATATTGGCAGATACCGGCCGGGAGTTATCCAGCGCATAGACCCATCGCTGGCCGGAGGCTTCCATCAGCACATCGTATTCATTGTCAGCCAGCGCTTCGAGGCCTGCGTCCCGGTTGACCCGGCCAAGGGGACGATAGGGCTCCTGCTGCCACTGACTCCAGGTACGGCCATCGAAACGGTCAAGGATCAGGCCGCGCCAGTACCGGTCTCTGTGCTCGGGCGTTTCGCCAGCGAACGTCACACGGAACGCCCGCTCGCTGCTTTGCGCAAGGCTCGAAATATCCCCGGGCGTCATGGAGTCCGACAGCCCCGTTCGAGCCTGGTCCGAAACCAGGGGCACACTCCATAACGGCGCCATACGGGGGAAGAACACAAACAGCGCGATCACCACCGGCAGGGTTTTCAAGAGCATGCCGCCCAGGCGCCGGAGACCATGGAATGAGCTGTGTCGGCTGTCCGCAGGCGTATGCAACAGTTGCAGTGCCACCAGGGTCACTACCACCCCGGCCAGGGTCACTAATGACCAGCCAATGTCCTGACGAAACAGGAAATTCACTGTGGCCAGGTATACCAGGATGAAGAACAGAACAAAGAAATCCCGCCGGTTGGCCGTTTCCAGCCACTTGAGGCCGACCGCCAGCACAAAGAATGAGGCCGCCGTATCGACACTGAACCGACCGCTGACTGTGGCGATGTAGACCGCAATCAGGGTGCCCATAATGGCCAGCCTCAGCCATCTGCCCGGCAGACGGGCCCGGCCGGTCTGCGCCAGCCACCGCCAGCCGGCCAGTGCAATACAGGCTGCGGCGAGCCAGACCGGAAGCCGGTCCCACTGGGGTAACAGCAACAACAGGAAGCCACAAAGCAGCCACAGCAGGGCACGGGTGGGCAGTAGCGACGGTTTTAGGCTCATTGGACCCCCTCGCCGGGTGCTGACCTCTGCCAGGTAGCCAGGGTTCTCAGGCACTGCCGAGTGTGGAGGTTGCCGAGGTCGGGCTCAATGGTGATACCCGGCAGCCGCAGCCCCCAGGGCTCACCGGTCCGCTCCCGATCCAGTACCAGGGCAGCCAGGTAGCTCAGGCGAAGCTCGTGGTCGACTCCCGGAAAGCCATCAAAATCCAGCCATTGCGGACTGCCCTGCTCCCCCTGCCAGTCGGCGACAGCCATCTCCCCGTTCCGCGAGTATCGCTTCCAGTCGATGCGGGCGCTAAGGTCACCTTCCCGCCAGGGGCGGAGCTCCACCTGGTCCTGGCCCTGGCTGACGGATACGGCTTCAGTGTCGCCAGCTTCCACGCTGCCTTCCGGCGCGCGTGGTGGCACCACAGGTTTCGGGTAGACCAGGGCCGGGGTAACCGGACATAACCAGGACCAGGCCATGAGCAAACCAAAGGGAAACCGGGTTTCCACCCGCAACCGTTGCGGACGCAGATAACCTCGCTCCCGGCTGGCCACCTGCAGTGTGCCCTCGACCCGGTCGTGGCCGGATACCGACAGGGTAACGGCACCCCCGGTCTCTTCTCCCAACTCGATGGCGGTAGCGTCATGGGGTGCCTGCAGGACAAACCGGAACGGGATCGGCTCCCCGGCAAAGCCTTCCCCTGGCTGCAACAAGGTCAGTTCGAGGCCGTTGAGATTATTATGGGTCTGGTGCATGGCCGCGACAAACAGCGCCCCCAGCAGGAACGTCAAAAGGTAGATCAGGCTGTTCTGGTAATTGATTCCGGTAAGCAGCATAACCACCAGTAGCAGGCCAAACACCAGCCCGGCAGCGGTGGGAAGGATGAAAATGGAGTGACGATCAAAGCGTCGCCGGTCGTCCACCGGAATTCGACGGTTGATCCAAGCCTGCCAACGCTTGCGGATGTTTGATCGGATAGTGGACAACAATGGACGCTTCACCGTGGACAGCAGACTGGAACGAAACGGGTTTCCCGCAGTTTCCGGGTTACAGGCTCGAGGTGGATATAGGGTATCATGCACGGCCCATTTTCCTGTCAGGTTACCGGATGTCTAATCGCTTCTCTGTGCCGCCTGCCCAAATTGCCGACTTCGTCACTGCCCTGTCGGGGCTTGACGGATTCCTGTGCCTGGGGACACAGCGCGGCAGCAGTCGCCGTTACAGCGCAATGCCTGAACGGCAATGGCAGTTCTCCACCGAGAGGGAAACGTTCGACCAGGCCGTGGACGATATCCTGGCAAGCCACCGGGTTATTGCCGGTACGGATCGCTGCGGTTTTATCGCTGGCAGCCTGTTTTACGATGCCGGCGGCCATACAGTTCCCGGGTTTTGTAGCAAAAAAACAACGCCGGGCTCGGTTGGCTGGGCAGCGCTCTACTTCTGGCAACTGGAAGTTACCCGGCAGGAGATTTCGACAACCGCCACACTGGTTTTCGATCCGGCCTGCCCCCCTGCCACTCGTAAGCAGGTGCTGGCCCTGCTGGCGGCCCCCTCCCCCACAGAGCCCGCTGATACCTTCCGGATGACCCGTCACTTCCAGGCGTGCTGCACGCCCGGGCAGTACCGGAAGGGGGTCGGACAGGTGCTCGAGTACATCCAGGCCGGCGACTGCTACCAGGCCAACCTGTCACAACAGTTTGAAGGCACCTTCGAGGGCTCGCCCTGGCAGGCGTGGCAGGCCCTGGCGGATGCGATACCCGTGCCCCATGGAGGCTACCTGGACGCAGGGTCGTGGCAACTGCTGAGCGTGTCACCGGAACTGTTCCTGGAAATCGACAACGGCCGGGTTACCAGCAAACCCATCAAGGGTACCAGGCCTCGAAGCGAAGACACGCACAGGGACAGGACGCTGGCAGAAGACCTGGTAAACAACGCCAAGGACCGGGCCGAGAACCTGATGATCGTGGACCTGATCCGCAACGACCTTTCTCACTTCTGCAAGCCATTCTCAGTAAAGGTACCGCAGTTGTTCGAGGTGGAGAGTTATCGCAATGTCCACCAGTTGGTCAGCACCGTTACCGGTCTGCTCAAGCGTGGAATTACTCCTTTCGAGGCCATGCTGAGCGCCTTCCCGGGAGGCTCCATTACCGGCGCACCAAAACGGCGGGCGATGGAAATCATCGACGAACTGGAATCCCACGTCCGGGGCCCCTATTGCGGCACCCTGTTCTGGTGGGATGCGAACAATCACCTGGTGAGCAATATTGCCATACGCAGCCTTCAGACCTGGCCAGACGGGACCATCCGGGCCTGGGCGGGCTGCGGTATTGTGGCGGATTCCGATCCGGAGGATGAGTACCAGGAGTCTCTCAGCAAGATACAACGTCTGCTCGACACCCTGGAGGCCATGGGAGGCCTGCAACGCAGTGAAGGCAGCGCCTGAGTGCAGGCCTGAACCAGCCTCGCCTCCAGGCGCGCCTGCGTGAACCTCCCGTCAGTGGCGGTGACTGAGTGACAGGAAGGTCTTCTTGAGCTCCTCGAAGTCGTGCACTGCAGGGAACTGAGGGAATTCGTCAATCACATTCTGGGGCGCATGGAACAGAATGCCACCTTCCGCCTGGGTCAGCATGGTAGTGTCGTTATAGGAATCGCCTGCGGCGATTACACGGTAGTTGAGCAACTGGAAGGCCCGGACCGACTGGCGCTTGGGGTCACGTTGGCGCAGCAGGTAGTCAATGATGCGGCCATTTTCGTCAACTTCCAGCTTGTGACACAGCAATGTGGGATGCCCCAGCTTTTTCATCAGCGGCATGGCGAACTCGTAGAAGGTATCCGACAGGATCACCACCTGGAAGCGGTCACGCAACCAGTCGAGGAATTCCCGGGCACCGGGCAACGGATCCAGTTCACCAATAACCTCCTGGATTGCTGGCAGGCCATAGCCGTGTTCGTCCAGCAGACGCAGGCGCTGCTTCATCAGCACATCGTAGTCAGGAATATCCCGGGTGGTGGCCTTGAGCTCCTCAATACCGGTTTTTTCCGCAAAGGCAATCCAGATTTCCGGGATCAGTACTCCCTCAAGGTCAAGGCACGCAAGTTCCACGGTGGTCTCCTGTCAGTCGCCGGCTAGCGGCAATGGGGTTAATGGCAAATCGCGCGGCTATGATAGAAAAAACGCGCGGGGAATGCACCGTCCATCACGTTCGACCGGGCTGTGCCCCGACCGTTGATATAACCTTATGATTGCAGATTCCTTCAGCAACCTGCGTTCCGGTGATAGATTGGCGCCACCATCCAATAACCAGCATCCTCCGGACCCGGTCGGTCCGGGCGACGACCTGCAATGGGACCAGACTTCCGATGAGCGAGATTGAACAACTTCAGAAAGAGCTTGATGGACAAAGCCCCCGGGCCATCCTCAAGGCCGCGCTGGCCCGTTACGATGAAATCGCCATTTCCTTCAGTGGAGCCGAAGATGTTGCCCTGATCGAAATGGCTCACAAGCTCACAGACCGGTTGCGGGTGTTTTCCCTGGACACCGGCCGCCTGCATCCGGAGACCTATGAATTCTTCGAACAGGTCCGCAAGCACTATGGTATCGAGATTGAGTTCCAGTTTCCGGATGCGGAAGCGGTGCAATCGCTGGTAACCGAAAAAGGCCTGTTCAGTTTCTACGAGGACGGCCACGGGGAGTGCTGTGGTATCCGCAAGGTCGAACCCCTGCGCCGGAAGCTGCAAACCCTGGATGCCTGGATTACCGGCCAGCGCCGGGACCAGAGCCCGGGCACCCGCAATGAGGTGCCGGTGGTACAGCTCGACGATGCCTTTGAAGGTCGAAGCGGAGAACTGGTGAAGTTCAACCCCCTTGCCAACTGGACGTCAAAGGAGGTCTGGGACTATATCCGTATTTCAGAGGCGCCCTACAACAAGCTCCATGAGCGGGGCTTTGTCAGCATCGGTTGCCAGCCCTGCACACGCCCGGTGCTCCCCGGACAGCACGAACGGGAGGGCCGCTGGTGGTGGGAAGAAGCCACCCAGAAGGAATGCGGACTGCACGCTGGCAACCTGATTGCCAGCGACATTGGCAGCGCCTGACGTTGACACCCGGAAGCTGACCGGTCAGTAGACCGGCAGCTCCACATCACGGAAAAGGTCTTCGATTTCCTGCCGGCTACCCTGGTGGGCAACGGCCTCATTTACCATGTCCCTGCTCAGGTGTGGGGCAAATCTCTCCATGAAATCGTACATGTAACCACGCAGGAAGGTCCCTTTGCGGAAGCCAAGCCGGGTAACGCTGGGACGGAACAGCTTGCTGGCATCCAGGGCCACCAGATCCGAATCGGCTTCCGGGTCATAGGCCATGGACGCGATAATCCCTACTCCGAGCCCCAGTCTCACATAGGTCTTGATGACGTCGGCATCGGCAGCTGTGAATACCACCTTCGGTTCCAGTCCTTCGGCCTGAAACGCCTCATCCAGCTTGGAACGGCCGGTGAACCCGAACACATAGGTGACCAGCGGGTGCTGGGCCAGCTCCGGCAAGGTCAGTTCAGACAGCTGGGTGAGCGGATGGTCCCGGGGCACAATGACGCACCGATTCCAGCGGTAGCAGGGCATCATGATCAGGTCGTTGAACAGCTCCATGGCCTCGGTGGCAATCGCGAAGTCCACTGCACCGTTGGCAGCCATCTCCGAAATCTGCATGGGTGTACCCTGATGCATATGCAGGGATACATCCGGGTAGGCTTCGATAAAGCCCTGGATGACCGGCGGCAGCGCATACCGGGCCTGGGTGTGGGTAGTGGCAATACTGAGGTCGCCCTTGCGCTGGTTCGAGAACTCCTGGGCGATTTTCTTGATGCCTTCGACCCGTCGCAGGATTTCGCCAGCCTCGCGGATGATGGTCTCGCCACCGGGTGTAATCCGGGTCAGATGCTTGCCGCTGCGGGCAAACACCTCGATACCCAGCTCATCTTCCAGTAGCCGGATCTGCTTGGAGATACCAGGCTGGGAGGTGAACAGACTTTGGGCCGTAGCGGAAACATTGAGGTCGTGATGGGCGACTTCCCAGATATAACGCAGCTGCTGTAATTTCATTGATCCTTTCGCTCCCTAAGCGGATTCAGGACTTTGCGCCCTGCCACCGGCTATGCGTCACGGTTTTGTCAGTGTTATTACCAGAATACGCATAAAGATGTTTGTTTTCATTCTTTTTGAGAATAGAGAGTCTCCGAATACTCAGTGTAGTCCATATTCCTCAAATGCAACTGTTGCCCGGACCACAGAACCGTTACTGAATGATTCTTCGGAATGGTGGTAAGGCATCGAGCAACAGCTGTCCGTATCGGCGGCTGACAATGCGCCGGTCCAGGATGGATACCCGACCGGTGTCCGACTCGGTACGTAACAGTCGGCCCACCGCCTGTACCAGCTTGACGGAAGCGTCAGGTACGGTAATTTCCATGAACGGATTACCGCCACGGCTGGTGACCCACTCTGCCAGGCTGGCCTCGATAGGGTCGTCCGGCACAGAAAACGGCAGGCGAGTGATTACCACGTGGTCCAGGTAACGCCCTGGCAGGTCTATGCCCTCGGCGAAACTGGCGACACCGAACAGAACCGAGGGCTTGCCCGCGTCTACCCTCTCGCAGTGATGCCGCAGCACCTCACCCTTGGCCATATCGTCCTGGGTGGTAATCAGTCCCGGGTGGTCCGGGGCCAGCCGGTCACGCACCGCGTTCATTTGCCGGCGTGAGGTAAACAGCACCAGCGTTGCCTTTTCCGCCGCCCACAATTCCGGCAGCCGCTTCACAAGGGCGGCCGTAAAGCCTTCCGTATCCGTTGGCAAGGCGTCCATGGGGGGCACTTCCACGGTCGCCATTTCGCCATAGCGGAAAGAGCTGGGAACCACCAGGTAGCGGCTGTCGGCAGGCAGGCCCGCGCGGGAACGCAGGCGGTCGAACCGCCCCAGTGCAGTCAGCGTGGCGCTGGTTAACACCGCGCCATGGGCCCGGGACCAGAGTCTCGAATAGAGCAGGTTATCCGCCAGTACAGGGCTGCTGTACAGGGTGACCTCCTCGGCATGGTCCCAGCGTTGCCGCACCGCCCAACGGGCCGGAGGTGGCGGCCGGTGCGCCGGCTTGTCGTCATCCGAAGCGGGCGCCGGGGACTCGCACCAGGCGGCCCAAAGCCGGGACTGGTCCTCTGCGCGGGCATGGAAACTGCCGATCACCGGATACCAGGCTTCCGCCGTGTCCCGGTCCAGTTCATGGTCCTTGCGTTCGTCAAACCCTTTCTGGAGCTCGTCCGCCATTGTGCCCAGGTGACGAACCAGTCCTGCCGTCGCGGCGCGGGTTTCCGTGGCCAGGGCCAGCAACTGCTCAGGCAACTCTCCTTCCGGATAACGCCACTGGGCCGTGCGGCGCTCATCGGAAAACTCCCACTGGATACTGTTCAGCAGGTGTTCCTGGACCCGGTTGAGGCAGTCTTCCAGCTGACGGGAGGCTTCAGACACCTTTTCCACGGCGCGACTGGCCACAGTGGATGGCGGTAACCAGGGCTGGATCTTCACCAGGGCCTGGCCCAGCTGTTTGAGCCACTGGCGAGTACTGTTGAGCGGCACCGAAGCGGCGAAGTGGTTCAGGGCCTTGTCCGGCAGGTGGTGGGCCTCGTCAAAGATGTAGAGGGCGTTCTCCGGCTCTGGCAGGATAGCACCGCCGCCGAGGGCCAGGTCAGCCAGCACCAGGTCATGGTTGGCCACCACCACGTCAGCGGTTTCCAGGCCCTTGCGAGCGTCGAAGAAGGCGCAGTTGTCAAAATAGGCACAGTGACGATTGGTGCATTGACGATGGTCAGTGGTGACCTGGCGCCAGATATCATCCGGGATGGTGCTGGGCCAGTGATCCCGGTCGCCATCCCATTGCCTGGAACCGTACTGCCCCAGCAGTTCCTCGAAGAACTCCCGGGTACCCGGTTCCTGTTCCCTGCCCTCATCCAACAGGAACAGCGGCATGGTATCGCTGTCACCATGGCCTTCATCCTGCAGGCGGGTTTCCAGGCGAGACAGGCAGAGATAGCGGCCCCGCCCCTTTGCCAGGGTCCATTCGAACCTGAGCCTGGTGTGCTTCTCCAGGTCCGGCAGGTCCTTGCTGATGATCTGGTCCTGGAGGGCCACCGTCGCCGTGGAAATCACCAGGGTCTTGCCCAGCGCCCGAGCGACCGGAATAGCTGCAATCAGGTAGCCCAGGGTCTTGCCGGTACCGGTACCAGCCTCCACCACGCAGGCTGCCGGCGCGGAAGTGCGCTTGCCGTCATCCTCGGTGATATCTCCCATATAGCGGGCTATCTCGGCAATCATCAGCCGCTGGCCATAGCGGGCCCGGATACCCTTGCCTGCCAGTACATCGCGATAACCCTGCTGGATTTCCGCCTTTACGTCGTCACTCAGGGGCATTAGCGGGGGCTGCTCCAGTCACGGACCACACCCACCCGGAAGCGCTGGCCATCCATACTGAGCTCCACGCCATCCTCGGTTATATTCTCGATCCTTAACGGCCCCAGGGTATCCCCCATCCGCAGGTAGCGATTATTGATCATCACACTGCGAGCCGATGGGCGTGAGGAGTAGACATGGCTGTTGAACACCAGGTCAGGTACCTGCCGCTGGAAGGCCATGGGCAATTCCACCAGATGGGGAACCCGACCTTCCCAGGGTGCCGGTGAATAGGCGTCGTCACTGCCATCTGGGTTGGCAGGGCGAACGGTCGGGACAATAACCGTAGGCGCTTCGTCCAGCGTATCCAGTACCACTACCCCGGCCCCATCAAGGTCACCGGTAGCCTCAGCAATTTCCCCCGGCGCTTCGGTCACGGGCTGCGCGCCTGCCCCGGTGCCGCCCTGGGGAACCGCTTCTGTCGCAGTGGCGGAGTCCGCCGCCGGGCTGGGTGTCGATGATACTGAAGACATGTTCGCCTGGTGCTGCGCTGGGGCCGGGTCCGGGACGACCGTGGTCCGCAAAAGGCCGCTGTCCGGCCAGAACAGCACCCCGAGCACCAGTGCATTCAGGGTCAGGGCGATCGCCAGCCAGCCGAGGGCGGGGATACCCCGACGATGACGCCGGTGAATCATGCGAACCTGCTGGCCAAGGTCTGGCACCCTGCCCTGGTTGCGCTCGGACTCGGACTTCTTCAGTGCTTCCAGAATGTAGGACATACTTCGAACTACCCTGACCTTGGCCGGGTCGCCTGACCGGTTTCAACGGGGGCGACCATGGCAGCATCACTGGGCACAAGGCGAGGCACGCCGGCGTCCAGGTCGTTACTCATCTGGATCAGGGTCATGGCACCGACCACCCCGTCCTGCTTAAGGCCTTTGACTTTCTGGTACCAGCGGACCTGCTCGTTGCGGATCATACGACTTACCCGGTCGACTTCTTCACGGTCCGAGGCATGCATCCCGACCAACTGCATCATCCTGGCGCTGAGCCATACACCCTCGCGGTTATTGCGGGGCAACTCCGACGGGTCACCCCCCCATGCCATATAGGGCGGTAGTTGCCAGAGCACTGAAAACTGACCGTACCAGTAGTCTTCCAAGTCGCTGAACGATACATCCAGCGTCCCCTCCCTGGTAGCAATTGTGGCCACATCGCCCTTCAGGCGAAGCAGGGTGACGTATGTTCGTTCTCCTCCGGGCCCACGGAGATCCAGAACCGCAGGTCGGTTGATAGCCTCCATGCTGCGCCGACTCCCCTGGCGATGCATGCAACGCAATCCCGCAGCATCGGCATAGTCACAGGCGAAGGGATAGGCACTTCGATCCCAGTCAAAGCCCCACAGGCGGAACAGGCCGGCATAGGCATCCGCCGTTGACAGGCCATGCTCCTCGAGGTCAAAGGCAGGTAGCTCAGGGGCCTCATTGACCGCATCCTGTTGACGCTCGACGGTGCCCGACGCGACCTGCGCCTCGGCGGAATCGTCGCCGCCGGCGGTGGACACCGGATCATTCGGGTCACCTTCCTCACTGCCCGGCCCTGGCAATGTTTCAACAGCGTCTCCTCCCTGCGCGCCTCCGGCAGCCGCCAGCTGCTCGGGAATGGCAGCCCCCTGGCGCTGGTCAACCACCGCCCATGCAGCAACCGCCAATGCGACAACGACAGCGGCCACGGTTACCAGGCGAAGCACAGGGGGCACAGCATTGGGCGACGGGCGCGACGCCAGGCCACCGACTTCCTTTGCGGCGGCGCGGATGTGACGGGGCTCAATATGCTGGACACCCTCGCTGTAGGCCCCCAGCAGGGCCCGGTCGCTGAGCAGGTTGATCAACCGGGGAATACCATGGCTCTTGCGGAACAGCAGGCGGGTTGTCGCCGGACTGAACAGTTCCACCTTGACCCCGGCCACTCCCAGTCGGTAATGCAGGTAAGCCGGCAATTCCTCCCGCTCCAGGGCATCCAGATGGTAACGCGCGGTGACCCGCTGGTTGAGTTGCCGCAGTTCCGGCCGGTCTAGCATTTCTTTCAGTTCCGGCTGTCCCAGCAGGACAATCTGCAGCAGTTTCTTTTCCGCCGTCTCAAGGTTGGTGAGCAGGCGCAGTTGCTCCAGCACTTCCGCGGACAGGTTCTGGGCCTCGTCGATCATCAGTACCTGGTGGCGCCCGCGGGCATGGGCTTCCAGCAGGTGCTGGTTGATCCGGTCAATCAGCTGCTTGATGGTGGCATTTTCGGCGTAGGGGATGCCCAGCTCATCGCAGAAGGACGCCAGTAACTCACGGGCAGACAAGCGTGGGTTAAGGATCAGCGCGATGTCGACGTGATCGGGAACATTCTCGATGAAACAGCGGCTGATGGTGGTCTTGCCGGTACCTACCTCACCGGTGATCACCACGAAGCCACCCTGCCCCTGGACGCCATACATCAGGTGAGCCAGGGCTTCCTTGTGGCGTTCGCTGAGGTACAGATATCGAGGGTCCGGCGCAATTGAGAACGGCGGCTCCCGAAACCCGAAGAAGTCGTAGTACATGAAGATCCAGTCAGCTGGCGGCCGGAATTACCGGGCCCGTCCCTTTCAGTCGAAGGCCCGCATTATGATGCTCCCATGATACCGTCGGCGGTCGCTGACTGTCACCATGACACACCGACCGGTTCACTTTCCCGCGTAGAATATCGCCGGTTGGACGAGCTCAGAAGTTGTCCAGCATCAGGTCTTCCTCTTCACCGCTGGTAAAGGGGTCGGAAGTAGCCTTGCCGTCGTTGATCAGGTATTCCCGCCGTTGCAGATAGGCATTACGCACGAACACATATCGGTCACCAGATATGAAGCGCTCTGCTGAAATCAGGTCGGCCCGCGTGTCGACAACATCGAGGGCCAGGGCGTAGTAACGATCAGGACTCTCTGCGTAAACCCACAGTGACGGGAAGGTCAGGGTTTCAGTGGCGAAACCGGTGAAATCACGCGGCGAGGATGGCCCCAGGAACGGCAACATCAGGTACGGGCCCGGCCCTACGCCCCAGTACCCCAGGGTCTGCCCGAAATCTTCCGGGCGCTCGGGCAGGTCAAAGGCGGTTGCCACATCAAACAACCCGCCAAGACCAAAGACAGTATTGTAGGTAAACCGCCCTGCAGCCACCACGGCGTGTTCCCCCTTGAGCTGGAGGACACTGTTAACGAAGTTGCGGACTTCGGTGAGGTTATTGAAGAAATTGGTCACTGCCCGGTCCGCGAACGAGGGCATCACGAACTGATATCCCTCAGCCACTGGCCGCAGCACCCAGTCGTCTACCGTCTCGTTGAAAGCGAAGACCTGGCGATTCCAGGGCTCCCAGGGATCGCGACTGCCCGTTTGTCCGGTCTCGGTGGAAACCCTCTCATCGGGCTGGACCGTTTCATCAGCTACCTGGTCCGGGGAAGATGCACACCCGGCAAGCAGCAGCGCCGCCAGGGTCAGTGTTGCAGCCGCTTTGGGCATTTCATGAAACATGGTCATTCCTGATTGGCAGTCATCATCCAGAAGTTCGGCCTTGAACGGGTATCGGATCAGCGCTTGCGCACCACCACGCTGCCAATGGAATAGCCGGCGCCAAAGGAACAGATCACTCCCAGATCACCGGGGGTAAAGTCATCCTTGTGCTGGTGATAGGCGATGATAGAGCCGGCGGAACTGGTGTTCGCGTATTCGTCCAGGATGACCGGCGCTTCATCGGTAGTGGCGTCACGGCCAAGGACGCGCCTGGAAATCAGCTGGTTCATGTTCAGGTTGGCCTGGTGCAACCACATACGCCTCAGGTCTTCCGCTTTCAGGGACAGGCTCTCCAGGTGGCTGACAATCAGCTCTGCCACCATGGGTGAAACCTCCTTGAATACCTTGCGGCCCTGCTGCACGAACAGCTTGTCCGGCTTGCCAATGCCGCTTTCATCACCCCGGTTCAGGAAGCCGAAGTTGTTGCGGATGTTGTTGGAAAAACGGGTTTTCAGGCGGGTGCCCAGCACCTCGAAGCCGTGACCTGCCGCTACCTGGTCGTCACGCTCCACGAGCACGGCGGTGCACGCATCGCCGAAAATGAAGTGGCTGTCGCGATCCCGGAAGTTGAGATGTCCGGAGCAGATTTCCGGGCTGATCACCAGCACGGCCCGGGCAGTGCCGTTTTCAACCGCATTGGCAGCCGCCTGGATGCCAAATGTGGCCGAGCTGCACGCCACGTTCATATCGTAGGCAAAACCGTCGATACCCAGGGCTTCCTGAACCTCGATGGCAACCGCAGGATAGGCCCGCTGCAGGTTTGAGCAAGCCACAATGACGGCATCCACATCCTCCGGCGTGCGGCCAGCCTGGGCCAACGCTTCACGGGCGGCAGCCATCGACATGTCACACTGGATGGAAGGCTCGTCGTTACTGCGCTCCGGCAGGCGCGGGCACATCCGCTCCGGGTCCAGTATGCCGTCCTTGTCCATGACGTGACGGCTCTTGATTCCTGAGGCCTTCTCGATGAACTCCACAGCTGAAGGCTGCAGGGGGTCGATCTCTCCCCGTGCAATGGCATCCGCATTGCGCTCATTGTGGAGCTCGACATAACGATTGAAGGAAGCCACCAGTTCTTCATTGCTGATGGAGGCAGGCGGTGTATACAACCCGGTACCGGTGATAATGGCGGTGATGCTCACGTAGGACCCCGACTGTTCTGGAAATTATTGTGGACAGCTATCCTGCAGGCTAAACAGGACGCGTGAAACATCCCTGTCCGATAATTAGCGGGGATGTTATCACAAACCCCGGAGTCCGGTCCCCACCCGAAAACGAGAAAGGCGACCGGCCCGAAAGACCGGCTACCAGCGGGTTGCAGCCGCTCCAGTTACTGACTACTGACGAACTTCCGCCCACTGGCGGTCCAGCCGTTTCACCGAGACCGGCATGGCTGTTCCCAGCTGTTGTGCAAACCAGGATACGCGGAACTCCTCCAGCATCCAGCGGTAGAGGGTAAGCTGTGGGTCCATAGCGCCCTGACGACGCTGCTGCTCGTGCTTTTGCTGGTAGCGGCTCCAGAGGGGAGCAATCGTGTGCAGAAATTCCCTCTCCCGCCCCATTTCCCTGGGCATCTTCTCCAGCCGGATGTCCGCAGCCTCGAAATAACGGGGAAAGCAGGCCAGCCACTGCGGGGGCGTTGCCACCAGGAACCCGGGGTACACCAGGTGCTCCATCTGGAACTTGAGATCCGCCATGCTATTGGCCAGGGCAAGGTTGATCTTGCCTTTCAGTTGTTTCATCACCCGGTGATAGCCCTGCATCACCTGGTGGAGCTGTTCGTCAGCCTGCTCAAGCGCTGGCAGAAAATCTCCCCGTCCATTGTTATAAACCAGGTCAAAGTCTGTACCGCTGCGCGGAAGTGCTCCAGATGCCTGTTCCGGCTCGCCCAGGAAGTGATTGGCCGCACTGGCCAGCAGAAAGTCATCAAGCAGCGCCCGGGCCTGGCCCATCGGCGCAAACATGAGCGCGGACTGGCGAAACCGGGGCAGCCGGCTATCTATGCGATCCAGGGAATTGCCGAGCCGGTTCAGCAACAGCCGCGCGACTGCTTTACGGTGGCTTTCATAAGCCGTCAGCGGATCCAGGAAACGGGTTTCCCGCACCTCACCGCCCAGGTCTTCGAGCGCCGGATAGACCGTAACCTGCATACCACCCCTGTCGGTATGAACCGATTCCTGCAAGGTGCCGAACTGCCAGTCAGACGCCTGGACCCGTTCCGCCTTGCCCTCGGCCTCATCCACCCGACTGAGGGCTTCTTCCGCCTGCTTTTCCAGTTTCTTCTGGAGTACTTCAGGGTCCCGCCCCCGTGCCAGTACCTTGCCGCCCTCACCCAGCACCTTCAGGTTCATGCGCAGGTGCCTGGGCAGTTCATCGGTTGGCCAGTCTTCCGGCGCGATCCGGACGCCGGTCATGCGGCGCAGCTGGTCAGCGAGCACCTCGGTCAACGGCTGGTTTGATGGCGCCATGTTCTGCAACGCCGCGTCGACAAAATCGGGTACCGGCACAAAGTTACGGCGAACGGCCTTTGGCAGCCCCTTGACGAGGGCAATGCACTTTTCCCTCACCAGGCCAGGAACCAACCAGTCCAGCCGATGCCCCGGCAACTGCTTGAGCGCCATGACCGGCACCTGGATGGTGACACCGTCATCCTCAGCCGTGGGTTCGAATTCGTAGCTCAGGGGGTATTTCGCTCCCTCCCATTCCAGCTCGTCCGGGTATTGCTCCAGTTCGCTGTAGTCCAGGTCCCGTTGCAGGATATCCTTCTCGGTGAGTTCCATGGACTTCAGGTCTGCCGCGGACAGGGATTTCCACCAGCTTTCGAAATGACGGCCACTGACGATCTCCGCCGGGAGGCGCTCGTTATAGAAAGCGACAAGCTGCTCGTCATCCACCAGCAGATCCCGGCGCCGGGTCTTGTTCTCCAGACTCTCGACGGTATCCAGCAGTTCCCGGTTACGGGCAATGAAAGGTGCCTTGGTACGGTAGTCGCCTTCCACCAGGGCACGACGAATAAACAGTTCGCGACAGGTAACCGGGTCAATCTTTGCATAGGGCACCCGTCGCTGGCTGACCACGTCCAGGCCGTAGAGGCTGACCCGCTCGAAGGCCATAACCTGGGCCCGTTTTTGTTCCCAGTGCGGTTCCGAGTAATGGCGTTTGACCACGTGTTCACCCAGTGGCTCCACCCAGTCCGGGTCGATTTTGGCAACCATCCGTGCAAACACCCGGCTGGTTTCAACAATCTCCGCGGCCACGATCCACTTGGGCGCAGACTTCGCCACTTTTGAGCCAGGGAAGATAAACACTTTGCGGTTACGGGTAGCCAGGTACTCCCTTTTCTCCAGCTTGGTCGCCACCTGCCCCAACAGACCGGCCAGTACAGCCTTGTGTATGGCATCATAACCGGCCGTATCCCGATTCATGGTGAACCTCTGCTCCCGGCACAACAGGGTGAGCTGACGATGGATATCCCGCCACTCCCGCATTCGCATGTAGGAGAGGAACTGTTTCTTGCAGTGCTTGCTGAGCTGGTTACCGGACAGTTCCTGACGCTGCTCCTCGAAGTCATTCCAGAGATTGAGCAGGGTAATGAAGTCGGACTCTTTGTCATTCCACTGACTGTGTGCCTGGTCCGCTGCCTGTTGCTTGTCCTGCGGTCGCTCCCTGGGGTCCTGGACACTGAGCCCGGCAATAATGACCAGTAGCTCGGCCAGGCTGCCCAGTTCGCTGGCGGCCACCAGCATCCGGGCCAGCCGTGGATCAAGTGGCAAACGGGCCATGGTGCGCCCGAGGCTGGTAATGCGGCGTTTGCCGGAAACAGCGCCAAGCTCTTCCAGCAATTTATAGCCATCATTGATCTGACGGTTGTCCGGCGCCTCCAGGAAGGGGAAGTGGCGAATATCCCCCAACCCGAGGGTCACCATCTGCAGGATGACCGACGCCAGGTTGGTGCGCAGGATCTCCGGATCGGTAAACTCGTCGCGGCTGACGAAGTCCTGTTCATCAAACAGCCGGAAGCAGATCCCCGGTGCTACCCGCCCGCAGCGCCCTGCCCGCTGGTTCGCACTGGCCTGGGAGATAGCCTCAACCGGCAAGCGCTGGATTTTGGAACGTACCGAGTAACGGCTGATCCGGGCCACACCGGTGTCAATGACATAACGGATACCCGGTACCGTCAACGACGTCTCTGCCACGTTGGTAGCCAGCACAATGCGCCGGCCCCGGTGGGACTGAAATACCCGGTTTTGTTCCTTCGTGCTCAGCCGCGAATAGAGCGGCAGTACCTCGGTATGACGCAGGTCTGCATGGCGTAACTGCTTACTGAGGGCGCGGATTTCCCCTTCCCCGGGCAGGAACACAAGGATATCCCCTGGTGGCTTTTTCTCGGCCCGCTCATGGTCTTCGATTTCATTCAGCGCCGACACCACTGCATCGCCCCAGCCCTGGTCCCGCTCATCGGCGTCTCCAGCCATGGGTCGGTAGCGCATCTCTACCGGGTAGGTGCGGCCGGAAACCTCGATCACCGGCGCCTGGTGGAAATACTCGCTGAACCGCTCCACCTCGATGGTGGCCGAGGTGATGATGACCTTCAGGTCGGGCCGCCTGGGCAGCAATTGCTTGAGGTAGCCCAGCAGGAAGTCGATGTTGAGGCTGCGTTCGTGGGCCTCATCGATAATGATCGTATCGTAGGCATCCAGGAAGCGATCGTGCTGGATTTCAGCCAACAGGATCCCGTCGGTCATCACCTTCAGCCGGGTATCCTCGTTACTGGTATCCGTAAAGCGAACCTGGTATCCAACCTGGCGGCCTTGCTCCGGGCCCAGCTCTTCTGCGATACGGCCAGCCACGGTGCGGGCTGCGATTCGCCGTGGCTGGGTGTGCCCCACCAGGCCCCGGGTTCCACGTCCTGCATTCAGGCAGATCTTGGGTAGTTGAGTGGTTTTGCCCGAACCGGTTTCGCCGGCCACGATGATGACCTGGTTTTCCTCCAGGGCCCGGGTGATGTCGTCAACCCGTTCGGACACCGGCAGCCCTTCCGGATAGCGGGCGGGCTGATGGGACCGACGGCGGGACTCCACCCTGGCCAGCCCCTGCTCCAGCCAGCGGTTTACCCGGGCCAACTGTTGCTGATCAGGGTTGTTCCGGGTTTTCGCCAGCAGTCGCAGAATACGGGCGGTTTCACGCTGGTTGCATTCACCCAGTTGCTGCCTGACGTGGTCAACAGTCAACAGCGGACGCTCGACTGAAGGCTTTTCACCAGGAAGGGTTGAAGACGATTTGCCGGAGGGGGTGTTACTCATGGATAGCCCGGTTGGTAAATGAGGGCGATATTGTAACGGAACCCGGACCACAAACGAAAAACCCCGCCGGGGCGGGGTTTTTCATCAGTCAAACCGCAGGTTACGAGTTTTTGGCGATCTCTTCGTCACGCAGTTCGCGACGAAGGATCTTGCCAACGTTGGTCTTTGGCAGTTCCTCACGGATTTCGAACGATTTCGGAACCTTGTACGCGGTCAGTCGCTCACGGCAGAATTCCCGCAGTTCGTCTTCCTCCAAGCTCGGGTCTGACGGCACCAGGAATACCTTGACGGCCTCGCCACTCTTCTCGTCAGGAATACCCACAGCAGCGCATTCCAGCACCTTCGGGTGGCTGCTTACTACGTCTTCCACCTCATTCGGGTACACGTTAAACCCGGAGACAATGATCATGTCCTTCTTGCGATCGACAATGCGGATATAGCCGTCTTCCTGGATGACCGCCACATCGCCGGTGCGCAGGAAGCCATCTGCGGTGAACGACTTTTCGGTTTCTTCCGGGCGCTGCCAGTAGCCACGCATGACCTGGGGGCCCTTGACGCACAGCTCGCCAGGCTCACCCAGCGGCAGGTCGTTGCCATCTTCATCCACGGTCTTGCACACGGTATTACAGATGGGCAGGCCAATGGTGCCGAGCTGGATAGCGCTGGGCGGGTTGAAGGTTACTACCGGTGAGGTTTCGGTCATGCCATAACCCTCGGCGATCTCCACACCGGTCACTTCCTGCCAGCGCTTGGCGGTGGCGCTGGTAAGGGCCATGCCGCCGGAAGAGGTCATCTTCATCTGGCTGAAGTCCAGGTTCCGGAAATCCTCGTTGGCCATAAGGCCGTTGAACAGCGTGTTCAACCCGACAAACGACGTGAACTTGTAGTTCTTCATTTCCTTCACGAACGCCGGAATGTCACGCGGGTTCGGGATGAGCACATTATGGGCGCCTGCTTCGAGCATGATGCCGCAGTTCAGGGTAAACGAATAAATGTGGTACAGCGGCAGGGGCGCAATCATCACCTCCTTGCCTTCTTCGATTTTGTCTTCCAGCAACGGGCGTGTCTGCAGCAAGTTGGCGACCAGGTTGCCGTGGGTCAGCATGGCACCCTTGGCTACGCCTGTGGTTCCGCCAGTGTATTGCAGCACCGCCAGGTCGTCCTGGGTGGGCCGGGCTTCGTCCAGTTTTTCCTTCGCACCGGCGGCAAGTACTGCAGGCAACTTGTGGGCCTGGGGCAGGTTGTAGGCAGGCACCATCTTCTTGAGGTGTTTGACCGCGGCGTTCATCAGGGTGCGCTTGAGTGGCGAGTGCATGTCCGCCAGTTCGGTCACGATGACGTGCTCGATACCGGTATGGGGCAGCACTTTCTCGGCGTTCGACGCCATATTAGCCAGCACCACCAGCGCCTTGGCGCCGGAGTCATTGAACTGGTGCTCCATCTCCCGTGTGGTGTACAGCGGGTTGGTATTGACCACCACCAGCCCGGCGCGCATGGCACCGTAGACAACCACTGGGTACTGGGTGAGATTCGGCATCTGCACGGCGATGCGGTCACCCGGCTTCAGGTTGGTCTTGTTCTGCAGCCAGGCAGCGAAGTTGCGGGCCTGGGCGTCGAGCTCACCATAGGTCATGGTGACGCCTACCGCACTGAACGCCGGCTTATCAGCGTACTTTTTTACCGACTGGTTGAAGACATCAACCATGCTCTGGTATTTGTTCAGATCAATCTCGCGCGGAACACCGGGTGGATACTTGTCCTGATAGAACTGTTCGAAGTCCATCGCACCATCTCCTGTAGTTACTTATGATTATAGTGTCGCAGCCTCGCCACCCCCGGATTCCCTGCCGTGACCAGCCAAGAACTGCTTTAGCTTGTCGGGATACCGTCAAGGAGTCTGCGAGGTTTTTTTTCTGCGCAGACGCCCGACCAGTTATTCCACCGGAACCGGTTCCAGCGAAAAAACAAGCAGACAAAAGTATCAGCCTTAAAAGAAAGGCGAGAATACCAGTTTTGTCCTTATTCAGGTAGATCCTGCCCGGTTCGACCACGTTTGCTGACGATCTCTGTGATCGCTTTCGCGTTAATCCGTCAGTTATTTTTACAGATCTGCGAGGCTCCGCGGTTTATAACGCGTTTCAGGAGGGGTACCAAATTGATTAGAAGGGTAATTTCAGGAGGTGGCAGCGATCCTGCTAGATAGGTGGATGACGCAGGCGCTTACTGGAGGTGTTTGCGTTAAATGCCGAGCTTGGCCGATACACACTCAACCGTGTATCGGCTTTTTTTGGCCCTTTACCTGGCGAAGGGGAAAAGCGGCATTAATGTCCGTTTTGGTGCCGGTACGGCTATCTCCGACACCGGGAAGCCGGATCAGGCGCCCAGTTTCGCTTCGCAGTTTTCACCGATCAGCCTGGTGGCGGCTTCAACGTCCATGGACTTATCGGCGTAGATCTGACCTACGGATTCCTTCAGTACATTGGCAGATGCCTCGCTGCTCGCATTCTCATCGATGGCCGAATAGACCTCCTCGATTGCGGTGTCGTTGTCACGTGCGCCCACAAGGTCCGGGGCAGCGGCTTTCTGGGCTTCACACACAGGGTTTGCCTGGGCAACAGTGGCAAGGCCCATACCGGCAAAAACGACGCTGGCAAGCAACAGTTTCTTGTTCATAAACAGGTTCCTTCCTGGCAGGTTCTTGAAGTGGGGAGCCCCGGAATACCGCGCGAGGTTCCGTCTCGCAAACCAGGGCATAACCTTGGAGTTTGACGGGCAAGCCTTCACAGCAAGCCGTCGGTCACTCCGGGAAGTGATTGAAACATAGTGAGACATTAACTGAAAATGTCTTATTCTTTAGCAGATACAGAACAGCCCGGGAACCGGCCCGGGCTGCATCTGGGGTGACCGGTCTGACTCCGGTCTGTGAGCGGGATCAAGCCGCTTTCATTACTTGCTGAGGTGGCGCATGGCCGACTCCAGCCCTTCAATGGTCAGTGGATACATGTGATCCCCTACCAACTGCCGGGTGATACCCAGTGAGCCTCCCCTGCCCCAGTAACTCTCCGGCAGCGGGTTGAGCCAGACCACCTTGCGGAAGTGGTCGGTAACCCGCTGGAACCAGGTGGCACCGGCTTCCTCGTTCCAGTGCTCAATGGAGCCGCCGGGATGGGTGATTTCGTAGGGCGCCATAGTAGCGTCCCCGATGAAGATCACCTTGTAGTCCGGGCTGTACTTGTGAAGGATGTCCCAGACCGGCGTGGTCTCGTGCAGGCGACGCACATTCTTCGTCCACACCGCCTCGTAGATGAAGTTATGGAAGTAGAAATACTCCATGTGCTTGAACTCCATCCGCGCGGCGGAGAAAAGCTCTTCACAAACCCGGACATGAGGGTCCATGGAGCCACCCACATCAAAGAACAGCAACACCTTCACCGCATTGTGGCGTTCCGGCACCATTTTCAGGTCCAGGTAACCGGCATTGCGGGCGGTGGAACGGATGGTATCGTCCAGGTCGAGCTGGTCCGCCGCACCCTGACGGGCGAACTTGCGCAGCCGGCGCAGAGCCACCTTGATGTTACGTATACCCAGGGTGATGGAGTCATCCAGGTCACGGAACTCCCGCTTTTCCCAGACCTTCACCGCACGGCCGTGGCGACCTTCGTTCTGGCCGATACGGAACCCTTCAGGGTTGTAGCCGTTGGCACCAAAAGGTGAAGTGCCACCGGTACCGATCCATTTATTGCCACCCTGGTGCCGCTCCTTCTGCTCTTCCATGCGCTTCTTGAAGGTGTCGATCAGCTCTTCCAGGCCACCAAGGGATTCGATCTTTGCCTTTTCCTCGTCGGTCAGCTGCTTCTCGAACTCGGCCCGCAGCCAGTCATCGGGAATCAGCGCCTCCATCAGCTCGTCAAGGTTTTCAATGCCCTTGAAATAAGCTTCGAAGGCCCGGTCAAACTTGTCAAAATGGCGCTCGTCCTTCACCAGACACAGCCGTGCCAGGTAATAGAACTCCTCCATATCGCCAAAGGCGAGCCGCTTTTGCATCGCCTCCAGCAGGTCGAGAAACTCACGCAGGCTGGCCGGAACCTTGGCTGCGCGAACTTCCATGAAAAAATCTATCAGCATGGCGTCCTCCCAAAAGAGGCCGTTAGGTCATTTATCCACCGGGCAGCAGCCTGCCCGGGGAACCTCACTTCTTGCGACGAGCCATGAATGCCAGCTTCTGCAGCAGATGCACGTCCTGCTCGTTCTTGACCAGGGCGCCGTAGAGCGGCGGCAATGCACTGCTGGAATCGCTTTCCTGAAGCATCTTGCGGGACAGGTCATCCGCCATCAGCAGCTTGAGCCAGTCGATCAGTTCCGAAGTGGACGGCTTTTTCTTGAGGCCCGGGACCTTACGCACATCAAAAAACACCTCCAGGGCATCTCGCACCACTTCCTGCTGGATACCGGGGAAATGCACGTCGACGATGGTCTTCATGGTGTCGTGGTCCGGGAAGGCGATGTAGTGGAAAAAGCAGCGGCGCAGGAAAGCATCGGGCAGCTCTTTCTCGTTGTTACTGGTGATCACGACGATGGGACGCTTCTTCGCTTTGACGAACTCCTGGGTCTCGTAGACAAAGAACTCCATGCGATCCAGTTCCAACAGCAGGTCGTTGGGAAACTCGATATCCGCCTTGTCGATCTCGTCAATCAGCAGAACGACCTGCTCGTCGGCCTCGAACGCCTCCCAGAGCTTGCCCTTGACGATGTAATTGCGGATGTCCTTAACCTTTTCATCGCCGAGCTGCGAGTCCCGCAGACGGGAAACCGCATCATACTCATACAGGCCCTGCTGGGCCTTGGTGGTGGACTTGATGTGCCAGGGAATCAGTCGCAGCCCGAGGCCTGCAGCCATCTCTTCCGCCAGCAGCGTCTTACCGGTACCCGGCTCACCCTTGATCAACAATGGACGCTCAAGGGCTACGGCGGCGTTGACCGCCATCTGCAAGTCTTCGGTGGCTACGTATTTATCGGTACCGGTAAATTTCATGGTAATAAATCCTGTGTTCTGAATTGACCGTTAAAAGTTGAGGCTGGCGATGGCCCGGAGCGTCATCTCCGGAAACGCGCATTGCCTGCCATTGGTTAATGGAGGACGAGTATAGGTTTTTTACCCGTCGCTGATAAGGAGCGCGGGCGGCGGTCAGTGGTGAAGACGATTAATCGTCCTTCTTGCCCTCTTCTTGGGAGGGCTTCTGCCGCCTGGTGATTTCGTCCTCCTCGGCGTCCAGGTCCGGAAGGTCATCGATATCAGAAAGATCGAAGTCTTCCAGGCCAAATTCATCGCCGTCTTCATCCTCGAGCAGTGAATCGTCAAACTCATCGAGCCCCGGATCATCCGCCCGGCTGGCTTCTTTTGCGGAGTCCATATCAGGCTCTGCAAATTCCTGCAGGTCCGGTTCGTCCTGGGCTCCCTCCTGACCATCTTCCGGCAGAGTTTCCGGCTCCGGCCCGGACACCTCCCGATCTTCCGCTGGCTCAATCTCTTCTGCCACCGGCGGCTCTTCCATGGCAGCGGCCTGGTCATCAGCTGCATCGCTGATTTCTGCGTCACCCACAGGCTCGCTCTGAAGCGCCTCTTCCGGCACCGGATCCGTATCGTCATCAAGCATCGGGGGAGCCTCGTTCATTGGCTCGTCCTCGTCTTCCATGGCCGCTCTGGTATCTACGTCAGCGGAGGTTTCCGGTTCAGGCGCTGAGGCGTCTGCCCCGGCGGCCGGTTGAGGATCGGCGTCGGCAAGCGCTGCGGAAGCGGCCTGACGCCTGCGGCGCAGCAAGAAAACCGCGATGACCGCCAACGCGACGAACAGGCTTGCGCCTCCGGCGATCCATGGCCACAAGCCGGTCAGCGAAAACCCTTCCCGGGCGGCATCGGAATTAACCACTGGTTTCGGCTCGGCGGTTTCGCCTTCCGTCACCGGTGTGCTTTCCTCCACCTGACTGAGGTCAATCGGGCCGTCAACGGCGGGTTCCGGGACAGTGGCTCCGGCAGGCTCTGACTGCACGGCTTCCTGCTGTACGGTTTCCTCGGCCACATCACGCCCCGTCTCCTGCGCGGCGCCTTCCGGGGCCGTTAGTGTCAACGCCTGACGATACTTGCGGGAGAAAGTACCACCATCAGCTTCGAGCTCCATCTGGTATTGGCCTGGCTCCTGCAACTGGGCAATGGTATCCCGGTAAACACCGTCCACGGGTGGCTCACCCTCACTCAGCTTTCGAGTACCCTGACGCCCGTCCTCCGTGGTCATGGTGAGCCGAACCTCAATCACCCGGAGGAAATCACCATCAGTAATTCGCTCCCCGTCCTCAGTAAAAAATGCCCTCACCTCGAGAGTATCCCCAGGCTCGAAACGCGCCGGCAGCGGCTCCACTTCCAGCTTCAGGTCACTGACCACGGTTACGCGGCTGCCCTCACCCAACGTGCCTTCGAGTTGCCATTCACCGGCCACTGGCTGGTCGATGGTGATCAGGTCGTACCCGACCTCCCGTACCCAGCGGACACCGTCGACAGACTCGTCAGATGCAATGGCGCTGCCGTCCGGAGTTACCAGGGTCAGCTGCCGTTCTGCAGGGGCCGTACTGCTGAAAATCAGCGCAGTAAATTCCTCCACCCCCTGATCCACGCTAAAGCGGTTATTATTCAGCGGAACCTCATTGGCAGCGACCGCCTGGCCCAATGTGTCAGCGAAAATGCGGCTTAACTCATCGGCGGTCCCGGCGACGCGGGCAACTCCGCCAGTGTGATCGGCAATCGCACCGAGCAGGTCAAGGTCTGCTTCTGCGGACAGGGCAATGGTATGGATGGTCAGCCCTTCCGAGGCCAGCTGTGGCACCAGTTGCTCGAGGATGCGTTCCCGTTCAGTGTTGTTGCGGGCGGCGCTGGGGGCAATATCGACCTTGCCGTCACTGAGGAGGATCAGGTGGGTATTGCGAAGGGACCGCCCGGGAGCGAACCAGTTGTCGCTGGCGGTTTCGATGGCTCCGCCGATATTGGTTCGTTGGGCGACTGAATTGATCTTCTCTGAACCTTCGTTCAGCGAGTTCCTCAGGGGATCATCGAGGGAACCATGCGGGACCAGCATGTTGACTTCACGACCGAAGGTCCACAAGCCAACACCAGTACCATCTGGCAGCAGCCCTGCCAGCAGCCTGACTGCCGGGCGCCGGAGGTTATCCGGATCGTTGAGTTTCATGCTTCCGGAGATATCCACCACCACCCGGATATCCCGCACGGAGTCATCCTGGCCCTGCTGGGCGTAGGCAGGTGAAAGCATCAACGCGACCACCACAGTCAGCGTGAAAAGCAGCTTTCGCAACAGCATGTACGGGTCCTCTTGTTATCTTTCGGGGTTCCCGGTTTTGGGGCGGCATCCCTGCCAGGTTGGCTGCCGCGTCAGTGCGCCAGCGGGACATGAGTGCCGGTTGTCAGCACCGGGTGAAGCGGTACCTCACCAGGTCCAGTATCCAGACCAGTGCCATGATCAGACACGCTACGCCAATATTGAAAAACGCCCGGGCGGCCTCGGCGGGCTCCCCCAGAAAGGTTTCGTAACCACCAAACAGCCAGGCCGGTACCCACCAACCATCCACGACCGAGGATTGTACCGGGGTAGCAATCAGCGCAATCAACGCCGCCCTGAGCAAGCTGCGCAGGCCATACAGCGGTAACAAGCGGAATACCCGGGACATGGCCCAGTAGAACAGGACGAAGCCTACCACGTAGATACCCCAGAACAGGGCGTAGGCGGTCTGGGAGTCGGCGTCCATGGTGGCGATGGCCAGTGAGTCAGTCATAGGTCGCAATGATTCCTTCACAATACCCAGTAAATTATGTGTTCCTGCCACTCTTCTTCCGGCACCTGGTTCGCCGGGATCGTCCGGTGGGCAACGGACACACCGGCGTCATGGACCGTGTCCGGTGAGCCGGAACGTAACGGGTGCCAGTCCGGCAAGGGGCGCCCCTCGGCCAGGGTACGATAGGCACAGGTCAGGGGCAGCCAGTGGAACTCTCCGATGTTTTCCGGCGTAAGCACGGTACACTCCGGCACGATCTGCTGACGTCGCTCATAGTCCAGGCAGCGGCAGCTGGCTGTATCCATTTGCCGGCAGGCAAGGTCGGTGTAGTAGACCTCACCGGTGTCCGCATCCTGCAGCTTGGTCAGGCAGCATTTGCCACAACCGTCACAGAGGGATTCCCACTCTGTGGCAGTCATTTCGGTAAGGCGCTTGCGCTGCCAGAACGGAATATCCGCCATCAGGCACCGAAGTCCCTGAGCTTTTCCTTGAAGGCAACGATATAGCTGTCGGCCTGTTCAGGGAGCTGCAGATAGTAATCTTTCTCGTCGATGGCCTCCAGCACTTCCTTGCCGGTGGTCCGGGCCAGTTTGCGCTGGGGTGTCAGCACCAGGTCCATGGCGTGCACCGGCTTGCCAAAAAGCTCCCGCAAGGATTCAGGCAAGGCCTGCCAGTCATGGCCACGGCGAACGTACAGGTACGTCTCGCCTCTTTTGCTGCTGCGAAATACGGAAATAAAGGCCTTTTCAGTCATTCCTGGTTTCCAGTAGTACCTTGATATCGTCGAGTACCGGGGCAAGTACCTGTCGCCGCCAGCCGGTCGCAAAGTCATCCATTGCTCCAGGGGTGCCGACACGCAATATTGCTTCCAGTCGTTTCCTGGGTGCCAGTAACTCTATCGGGACATCCGCCTGTTCCGCGGCCCTGGCCATGTGCTTTTTCACTTTGCGGTACTGATCCTGCTGCGGCCGGGTCAGGGGCCGGTCGATCAGGGGATCTGGCACATTCCCGGCTGCCCGGGACGCCTGAATGAGCGTCAGTAGCTGGTCGCCATAACGACGAACGACCACCGGCGGTACATCCTCCACCGCCGCCAGAGCGCCGGCACTCTCGGGAAGCCGGTCCGCAAGGTTGATCAGGGCTGCGTCCGACAGTACCCGGTTGCGGGGGCGGTCGCGGCGACGGCATTCCTCTTCGCGCCAGGCCACCAGGGCCTTGAGAATCCCTTGGCTGGCCGGGGCCAGGTGCCAGCCACCACGAAGCTTGAGGTACCAGTTAGCCGGGTCGGAAAGCGCCAGCAGGTCCTCGGCAAAACGGTTTGATTCTTCCGCCATGGCACCGGACAGGCCGCGAGCGTCCAGGCGGCCGGCAACCCATTCATAAAGCGGCAGCAGGAAACGCACATCATCCAGTGCATATCGCAACTGGTCGGCACTGAGGGGTCGGGCCAGCCAGTCGGACCGGGTGGCAGACTTGTCGAGGGTTTCCCCGAAGAGCGTTTCCACTAACCGGGCATAGCCTAACGAAAAGCCGGCACCGGCCAGGGCTGCGCCCAGTTGCAAGTCAAGCAGGCCTCGCGGCTCCAGCGACAACCAGTGCCGGAAGAGCTCCAGGTCTTCGCCCATCGCATACAGCAACTTGGGCCTGCCCGGATCAGCCAGCAGTTCACGGAACCGGGTAGACTGTTCGACGACGGCGGGCTCTGCCAACCGAAGGGAGTCACCGGCGCCAAGCTGCACCAGCCCGGGGATGGGATAAAAGGTTGAAACCCGCTCGAATTCGGTATCCAGTGCCAGCGGATGCTGCTGATGGACTTCCAGCCAGGCATCCAGGTCGGCAACCGTCTCCAGCCACTGGGGGGTCTGTACCGGCGGCACCGGGGGTAAAGCCTGGTTCATGAAATCTCCTGGTAGGCCATGGAATCAGTCGGTCAGGGGCTTGCGACCCCGGAAGGCGTGGGTCAGGGTAAATCCGTCGACGTAACCAAGCTCACCCCCGACGGGGATGCCGTGGGCAAGCCGCGTGGTCAGCACGCCGGTGCCATCAAGGCGGTCAGCGATGTAGTGGGCCGTTGCCTCCCCTTCCACCGTAGGGTTGGTAGCAAGGATCAGTTCACTGACGGACTCATCCCGGACACGGCGAAGCAGCAACTCGATTCCAATGTCTTCGGGGCCAATACCGTCAATGGGTGAAAGGTGCCCCATGAGCACGAAATAGCCGCCCCTGTAGTCGCCCGCCTGTTCAATCGCTAACAGGTCTGATGGGCTCTCAACGACACAGAGGGTGCCGGTGTGCCTTTCAGGCTTCTCGCAGATCGGACAGATCGGTGTATCCGAGAAGTTCTGACAACTATCGCAGCGCCGGACACCGGTCATGGCAGCGGATAACGCCCCGGCCAGCCTTTCACCACCACCGCGCCCCTTCTCCAGCAGGTGAAACGCCATTCGCTGGGCCGTTTTCTGGCCAACACCAGGCAAACACCTCAGGGATTCAACCAGTTCATCCACCAGCGGGCTAAAAGCCATCCGTACTCCTGCAATTACGACTGTCTGCGGTCATCAGCAACCATGTCCCTTTCCGGAAATGGCCACGATCCGGTTTATCGGCCGTCAGAACGGCATCTTGAAGTTGGAGGGCAGCCCCATACCGGACATCATTCCGGACATGCGCTCCTTCTGCTCTGACTCCACCCGACGTACCGCATCGTTGATGGCGGCAGCAAGCAGGTCTTCCAGCACTTCCTTGTCTTCCGACATCAGTGAGTCATCAATGGAGACCTTGCGAACATCATGGCGTCCGTTCATCACCACCTTGATCAGGCCAGCACCGGACTCCCCGGTCACCTCTGCCTTGGCCGCCTCTTCCTGCGCCTTCTGCATTTCTTCCTGCATCTGCTGGGCCTTTTTCATCAGATCGCCCATACCATTCATCATCTTGAGTACCTCTCGATTCTGTTTCGACGTTATCCGGCGGAATTTTCAAGCGGCCGGATACTATCTTTGACGACCCGACCTTCAAACCGTTCCACGATGGCCTTGACCAGCGGATCTTGCTCAATAAACTGCTCAGCCTGTTGCTGACGGCGAGCTTTTTCACGCGCTTCCCAGGCGATAGGAGTCTGGTCTCCGGCGTTGCCGGGCGTGACTTCAAGGGTCGCCTCCCCGCCAAATGCCTGCCGCAGCCCCTCCAGGATCCTTTGCTGGTGGCGATCGGTCAGCAACCGGAAGTGCCCCTCATCAAGCGTCAGCCGGAAGTGGTTTCCTTCACGCTCACAGGAGGCCTGGCTCGCCAGGTTTCCTGGCATGCCGACAATCCCCAACTCGCGAAAATCCCGCGGCCAGACGAAACCCTCAGCATCCAGCAACTCGCGGGGTTCAGCCGGTACTGGCATCGCCGCAGTCCGTTCTGCAGCGGTCCCGCCTTGTGCCTGCGGCACGCTCGCAGCCTGCGCCGAAGATTCGACAGGCTCCGATATCAAGGGTGCAGGCGGTTCCGGTGCCGGTGATACTGATCCACTGATCGCTTCCGCATCCGCCGGTTCAGGCCCCGTATCCCAGGGCACGTCATCATCATCGGCACCTCCCGCCAACTGGTCCGCCATCGCCATCAGGCTGTCATCTTCCGGGCCGCGGACTGCTGATGGCCCGGGAGACTGCTCCGGGGCCGGCACTGACGAAGCTTCTACCGGAACGGGTGGCGAAACGTCGGGGATAGTCGACTGGCGAGCGCTATCTGTCGGTGACGGCTGAGCGCCAGTGTCCAGAATGGGTCCTGCAGCGACCGTTTCAAGGCCTGCGGGGGCGGGCTCCTCACCAGTCTCCCGGTCGCCACCGCTGCGACTGCCACCCGGGCTGCTCTCACGACCTTCCGTTCGGTCAGGTGTGCCGACGCTCACAGCAGGCGGTTCACGGCGCTCGGCACCAGGGCGGAATGCCAGCATGCGCAGGAGGGTCATCTCGAACCCCATTCGGGCATCAGGGGTGATTTCCAGGTCTTTCCGACCCACCAGGGCCGCCTGGTAAAACAATTGTGCGTCTTCTGCGCTCAGCTGACGCGCCAGCTCCTGGACCCGGTGGGCATCGCCCATGGCATTATCTGCGCTGCCCGGCACCACCTGTTCCATGGTGACCCGGTGGAACAACGAAAGCAGGTCCGCCAGAATCGCGCTGAAGTCCGGGGCAAAGTCAGAAATGCGGTCAATTTCCGCAAGCAGCTCCGGGCCGTTGTCAGTTACCAGCGCCTCAACCAGTTTTTCAATGTCTCGCTGATCGATGGTACCGAGCATGCTGCTGACATCGCTGGCTGCCAGTTTCTGGTTGCCGAAAGCAATGGCCTGGTCGGTCAGGCTCAGGGCATCCCGCATACTGCCGTCCGCGGCCCTGGCAAGCTGCCACAGGGCCGGCTCCTCGAACGGAATCGATTCTTCACCCAGGATGTAACGCAGATGGCCCACAATATGCTCCGGGGTCATGCGCTTGAGGTTGAACTGCAGACAGCGGGACAGCACCGTAACAGGAAGCTTCTGGGGATCTGTTGTAGCCAACAGGAACTTGACGTGCTCTGGCGGCTCTTCCAGCGTTTTGAGGAAAGCGTTGAAGGACTGGTTGGTGAGCATGTGCACCTCGTCAATCAGGTACACCTTGAAACGTCCACGGGTAGGCGCGTACTGGACGTTGTCTGTAAGCTCACGCATGTCGTCCACCCCCGTGCGGGAGGCGGCGTCGATCTCGATCAGGTCAACAAACCGGCCATCGAGGATTTCCCGGCAACTGGAACATTCCCCACAGGGGGTTGCCGTGACCCCGGTTTCACAGTTCAGGCAGCGGGCCAACAGACGCCCGATGGTGGTCTTGCCCACCCCCCGGGTGCCGGTAAACAGGTAGGCATGGTGAAGACGGTTATGCTCCAGGGCATGCACCAGTGCCTGCAGCACATGCTCCTGCCCTACCATGTCCTGGAATGTTCTGGGACGCCACTTACGGGCAAGTACCTGATAACTCATAGGGCCGTCACTGCACAAAGAAGAAATTAGGAGAAAAGCTTATCACGGACCGGCACCCCGAAGAAGCAGACACGCGGCACGTTCCAGATCAGGAAGTAATGGAACATCGGGGGGGCATGAGGGAGAAAACTGGGGGTGGCCCCACCAGCGACACCCCGGCACACGAGTCCACCGCTGCGGCTGCTCCCTTCCGGGCCTGACCGGGTTCACGGTTTATCGTTGCGGGGGCACCGGCAGGACCACCATAACGGTAGTCCGGATTGCCCGAACGCGGCGCATAGTAGCAACAGCCGGGGGTGGTATCAATCCCTGTTCGGGCTACCGGAGAAAAAAAGGGGCAGTGGTCACACCCCGGTCAGCGGAACCGGCACCACGTCCTGGCGGAACCAACAGGCGATGCTATGGCGGGTGCGGGCCGCCGGCAAAACCTCATGGGGCACCTCTTCACTCATGAACAGAGCCACCCTGCCCTCATCCGGTTGAACCCGGCCACAGATTTCCTCCGGACTTTCCCGGTTGAAGACCTGCAGTTCGCCGCCATCTTCCGGACGCCAGCCTTCATTGAGATAAAGCACCAGGCTAACCACCCGAGAGGCACGGCCACGGAAACTGTCTACGTGGCGGCGATAGAAGTCTCCCGGCTGATAGCTCGCGTAGTGCGCTTCAAAACGTTGCAACCCAAGGAACAAGCGGCGGTTCAGCCCCACCCGGACCTGCTCCAGGAAACCGAACAATTGCTGCTGGGCCGGCGTCTGGCCGTTTAGCCAGGCAATCCTGTCCCGGCGGACCGAACGGTCCCGGGTGAAGTCGCTGCCCCGACCAACACCCGCACGCTCCATGGCAGCGGTTTTCTCGAGGATTTCGACCTCCTGGCGCAACTCCGCCAGCAACGCCCGCCCCAAATAGTCACGGACATCCAGGTTCAGCCAGCCCCGTTCGCTCAGGTCAGCAGCGATAGTATCCAGCCAGGTTTCCTCGACAACCGCGCCGTCCGGCGCGTCATTGTGTGAAGTGGGCAGATCGGCGAAGGCAATGGTCATCAATGGTTTTCCCGGCGGGTAAAAAACGGCATTCTAGACCTTTCCGGGGGCGCAGGAAGCCCCCTGTTCGCGGTTTCTGATAGGCAGTTACCGTTACCTGGTTGCAAAATGCAGGGATCTTCATGAACCACCTCGCCAACGCCCGCCATGCCCGACTCACCCGCGTCGGTGAACTGGATGTTCTGGAAATCAGCCACCCACGGTTCCACGCTTCCCTGGCTTTGCAGGGGGCCCACCTCTACAGGTTCGCGCCGGCCGGCGACCAGAACTGGCTCTGGCTCAGTCCATCTGCCCGCTTTGAGCTGGGTCGGTCCATTCGCGGGGGCATTCCGATCTGCTGGCCGTGGTTCGGCGACCCGGCACGCAACCCAGGGCCAGTGCGCTCCCAGCTCCGTGGCAGCGACATTCCCGCCCACGGGTTTGCGCGCACCGCACCCTGGAGCCTCGCAGGTTTCCAGGAAACAGCGGAAGACCTGACCCTCGCCCTCGTGCTCGAGCCATCAGTCAATCATCGGGAACATTGGGCAGCCACGGCAAGGGCGCAGATCACCTTCCGCTTCAGCCCCTCGGCCCTGACACTGGAACTGACCACCGAGAACAATGGTAGCGGCGCCCTGGCAATTACCCAGGCGCTTCATACCTACCTGCCTGCTTCGGGTATCGAACAAACCACCATTTCAGGCCTCGAGGGCGTCACCTACCTGGACACCCTGGATCGCTGGCAGCCACGCAACCAGGACGGTCCTGTGTGGTTCAGGGGAGAGACAGACCGCATTTACCAGGCGGCGCCTGACATGACCATCGAGACCGGAGAACGAATTTATCGGTTAACGGCCCGGGGTAGTGCCTCCACGGTAGTCTGGAACCCGGGGCCTGATAAGGCCCGGCGCCTGTCCGATTTCCCGGACAATGCCTGGACCAGCATGCTGTGCGTTGAAACCGCCAATGCAGCTGACGATTACCGCGAACTGTCTGCAGGGCAGAAACATACCCTTGCAATGACCCTGAGCCGTGAGCGTCGTGCGAGCTGACCACCTTTCATCGCCCGGCGCCCGAACGACGATACCTTTACAGGATCGCCTATACTCCGTTTAGACAGGAGAAAGGATTACCCATGAGTCTGGCAGAGTTCCTCAAACGACGTCTGGTTTCCCCGGAACTGGACCAGCAGATCGACAGCATCGGCAAGCCCATCGGCTCACTTGGGTACGATCCCTGGGGCTACAACAACGAAACCCTCAAAATCGGCTATGCCATCACCCGGCAGATCTACGAAAAATATTTCAGGGTCGAGGTGGACGGCATCGACAAGATACCGGCGGAAGGCCCGGTACTCATCATTGCCAACCACAGCGGCCAGCTGCCCATTGACGGTTTACTGATCGGCTTTGCCCTGGCTTCCCGGAAGGACAAGCCGCGGATTCCACGGGCCATGATAGAGCGTTTCTTCCCGACAGTGCCGTATCTGGGTAACCTGCTGAACCAGTTTGGGGCTGTGCTCGGGGACCCGGTGAACTGCGCGAGGATGCTGGCCAATAACGAGGCGGTCATTGTCTTTCCCGAGGGCATCAGGGGCTCCGGCAAGCTCTACCGGGACCGCTACCAGCTCAAGCGTTTCGGTAACGGGTTCATGCACCTCGCAATGGAGCACAAGGCCACGGTGGTTCCTGTTGGCGTGGTGGGCTGCGAGGAAACCATTCCGGCCCTGGCCAATATCAAACCCCTTGCCCGGTTGCTTGGCCTGCCCTACCTTCCCGTCGCGGCCCCGGTGATCCTGCCGGCCAAGGTGCATCTCTGCGTGGGTGACCCGATGTTCTTCGACAATGACGATATTCCCGAAGAGCAGGTGACCGCCCGGGTGGATTCAGTGAAGGCTGCGGTCGGGGAAATGATCAAGAAGGGACTCAACCAGCGCAAGAGGCTGTTCTGATGACGGCACCCAAACGACCGCAGATACTGGTAACCGGCGCCGCCGGCACGCTCGCACAGAAGGTCATCGCCCAGCTGCGGGAAACCTGTGACCTGGTGGCGGTGGACTTCCGCGAACAGGTGTGGCTCGGAGATGATATTCCCAGCTATTGCATCGACTTCAACAAACGTGTGTTCGAGGACCTGTTCCGCCGCTTCCACTTTGATGGTGTCATTCACCTGGGCCGCATAATGTCCAGCCAGGAAAACAGGCTGCGCCGCTACAACGCCAATGTACTGGGTACCCAGAAGCTGCTCGACCTGAGCCATAAATACAATGTCAGACGGGTCATTATCCTGTCCACCTTCCATGTTTACGGCGCAGTGCCCTTCAATCCGGCACTGATTGACGAGGAAGCGCCACTGAAGGCAGCCGGGCTGACCATGGACCTGGTGGACTCCGTAGAGCTGGAGAACCTCGCAAACATCTATCTGTGGCGCTACCCCCACCTGAACATCACCGTACTTCGCCCTTGCAACATCGTCGGACCCGGTGTGCGTAATACGATCAGCACCTTGCTATCCGGTGAGCGGGCGCCGGTGCTGGCAGGCTTCTCGCCGATGATGCAGTTCATCCATATCGACGACATGGCGGATGCCCTGGTGGCCACCTGGCGCCACAAGCAAAAAGGCATCTATAACGTGGCGCCAGACGACTGGGTGGCCTACCAGCGGGCGCTGGAACTTTGCGGCTGCCGACAGGTGCCGATTCCGTCGATACCGCCGTTACTGCCCCGCACGCTGCTCAGGGTACTCAGCCTGAAGCGCTTCCCACCGTATCTGATGGACTTTTACAAGTACCCTGTCATCATCGACGGAAGAGCCTTTAAAAGGGACTTTGGTTTTTACCCCCAACGGTCCCTGGATGATATATTTCACTATTATCGTGAGAATAAGCACCCGGTTTAGCCTCGTGAGGGTCGGACGGGGAACGGATCACAGGATGTGCAGTTGATGTTCAATGAATTCGGACTGATCAGCCATGCCGCCGCCACCCTGGCATTCATGCTGCTGGGTGGACTGATCCTGACTCGCTACCTGCGCCGGACCTCGGACCGGATGCTGCTGTTCTCGGCGTTGCTGTCCACCCTGTGGGCAGGGTCGCTGGTCAGCCAGCAACTCTGGGGTGAACCGTCCTTCATCGTGCGCTATCTGCTGGAACTGCTGCGCGACTCGGGCTGGGTCATGGTCCTGCTGGCCCTGCTGCGCTCCGCTGACCGGCAAATCCTGGCCGCGGGGCGCACCCGCCGCCTGCTGGGCTTCTCCACCTTTGCCATCATCTTCGTGCTGTTCACCCTCGCAGCCCTGGAATCCCTGTTATCGTTTCCCCTGGTGAGCGGCAAGCTGAAGCTCGTCGGCCAGATCGCCCTTTCGCTCCTGGGTATCTGCCTGGTGGAGCAGATCTGGCGTAATTCCCTTCAGTCCAGCCGCTCCAGTATCCGGTATCTGTGTATTGGCATACTGACCCTGTTTGCCTATGACTTCTTCATGTACACGGATGCCTTGCTGTTCGGCCAAATCTCCAGCGGCTTCTGGGACGCCCGGGGCATGGTGAACGCGTTGATCGTTCCATTGCTGGGCATCACCATGATAAACACCCGCAAGCAGCCGGTGGAATTCCAGCTTTCCCGCAACGCCATGTTCCACGTCAGTGCCCTGGTATTTGCCGGTATCTACCTTCTGTTTGCCGCTGCCGGGGGTTACTACGTCCGGGTTCTCGGCGGCGACTGGGGCGACGCCCTGCAAATGCTGTTTATCACCGGCGCCCTGGCATTTCTGGGCCTGCTGCTTACCTCACGCAGGTTCCGCGCCCGCCTGATGGTGTTTATCAGCCAGAACTTCTTCGACTACAAGTATGACTACCGGGAAGAGTGGCTCAAGATGACCAGGGAGCTGGCCAACCTGAGCGACCAACCACCGCTTCCGGAGCGAATCATCCGGATTCTGGCAGGGTTGCTGGAAAGCAGCTCCGGTGCGCTCTGGGTAAGGGACGAAGATGGTAATTTCATGCTCCAGAACACCGTTAATATGGAGCAGCCCCGCTTCACCAGTATCGACGGCACCTGCGAACTGGCCCGCTTCTTCAGCGAGCGGGAATGGATCATAGACCTGGACGAATACCGCAGTGACCCCGTGCGCTACAACCTGCTGGAAATACCGGACCCGATTCTGAAGTTCAGTCATGGCTGGCTCCTGATACCCATGTATCTGGGCAATGAACTCTACGGCATTACGCTGGTGGGACGGGCCAATGCCCGGGTGGAACTGAACTGGGAAAACTTCGACCTGGTACGTGTCGTGGCCCGGCAGACCTGTAACCTGTTGGCGCAGGCGGACGCCCAGAACCGACTCTCACGGGCCATGCAATTCGAGGCGGTCAGCAAGGCGTCCGCCTTCATGGTGCATGACCTGAAAACCCTCATTGCCCAGCTCTCGCTGCTGGTACGCAATTCCGCCCATCACCGGGACAACCCGGCGTTTATCGATGACATGATCAGCACCACCGACCATGCGGTGCAGAAGATGTCCAACCTGGTGGACCACATTCGCAAGCCGGCTCCCGTTCAGGGGGAGCAGAGTCCGCTGAACCTGCACCAGATGATCGGGGAACTGGCTACTCATTATTGCCGTAACCAGCCTCGGCCAAGGGTTCTCGGTCCTTCAGATCCGGTGATGGTGAGGGCTGACCGGGACCAGTTGTGGAGCGTGCTGGGCCACCTCATCCAGAACGCGCAGGACGCCACACCACCAGACGGAGAAGTGACACTCACCCTGAAGGCATCCTCTGACCATGTCGTCCTGTTTATCCAGGATACTGGTACCGGCATGAGCGAGGAGTTTATTCGCATGCAGTTGTTCAAGCCGTTCGAGAGCACCAAGGGCCTTACGGGTATGGGTATCGGTGCCTATCAGGCCCGGGAGTACGTCCGACAGCTTGGGGGCAATATTGACGTCACCAGTGAGCCCGGCATGGGGTCCTGCTTTTCAGTGTTGCTGCCAACCGTACGCCTGGCTAGCCGGACTGAACCGGCCGATCCTGAACCCGACACGGTAGAAGAGCCAGCCCCGGAAGCGTTACCAGAGCGGGCCAGAGGATTGCATTCCCCGTGAATTCAGTCGACACTTACGACAGACCCCGGTTGAATAAAAACGAGTTACGCCAACAACGAAAGGACTTGTCTTGTTGTGACCAAGCGACTGCTGATAGTTGAAGACGATCCGGGCCTGCAGAGTCAGATGCGCTGGTGTTTCAGCACTGACCTGGAGGTGGAAGTTGCAGCCGATCGGGCCAGCGCCCTGGCCAGCCTGCGCAGGAACGAACCCCAGGTGGTGACCCTTGACCTGGGCCTGCCACCGGACCCCGGTGGTGCTTCCGAGGGTTTTGCCCTGCTCGATGACATCCTCCGCCTCTCCCCCATGGTCAAGGTCATTGTGGTGACCGGGCGCGAAGACAAGGAAAACGCCGTCAGGGCCATTGGCATGGGCGCGTCGGATTTCTACCAGAAGCCGCTGGACCCGGACATCCTGACATTCGTGGTCAACCGGGCATTCCGGCTGGCTGAACTCGAAACGGAAAACCGTGAGTTGGCCAGTCGACACAACGGTACCAACATCAAGGGTATTGTTGCTGCCAGTCCGCAGATGCTCTCCGTCTGCCGCACGCTCGAAAAAGTCGCCCCCACAGATGTTACGACCCTCATCACGGGTGAGACGGGCACCGGCAAGGAACTGCTGGCCCGTGCACTTCACGACCTCAGCCACCGGGCTGACAAGTCCTTTGCCGCCATCAATTGCGCTGCCATTCCGGAGAACCTGCTGGAAAGCGAACTGTTCGGTTACGAAAAAGGCGCATTCACCGGGGCCACCCAGAGCAAGAAAGGCAAGATCGAGAGTGCCAACGGTGGCACACTGTTCCTGGATGAAATCGGGGATATGCCCATGTCGCTGCAGGCCAAGCTGTTGCGCTTCCTGCAGGAGCGCTCAGTAGACCGGGTCGGCAGCGTAAAGCCCGTGGCAGTGGATGTACGGGTGGTTTGCGCCACCCACCGGGATGTTCGTCAACTCATCGATAGCGGCGAATTCCGGGAAGACCTTTACTACCGCATCAGTGAGATCACCCTGGACGTACCTGCGCTCCGGGACCGCCAGGGCGACCCCCTGGTGATTGCTCGCTCCCTGTTGCAAAACCTGTCGCGCCAGCTTGACCGGCCGAATCTCTCCTTCAGCGATGATGCCGTGCGGGCCATCAACAGCTATGGCTGGCCGGGCAACGTTCGCGAGATGATCAACAAGGTCAAGCGGGCCACCATCATGGCAGAGGGCAAGCGGGTTACCGCCACTGACCTGGAACTCAGCGACGACAGCGAGCAGGCGGATAATCAGCTCAACCTGCGCCAGGTTCGGGAAACCGCCGAGCGCAATGCCATTTTGCAGGCGCTTAAAACCACCGGATTCAACATGGCCCAGGCCTCACGACTGCTGGGGATTACCCGACCCACACTCTATAACCTGACGAACAAATACCGTATCGACACCTCTGCCGAAGCCGCCCAGGCCTGAGGGCCCGGGCGGGCCCCTGCCGGCACGTCGTCAGATGACAAACCGATCCATGAAACGGTGTACCGGAGTGTCTTCGAGGGTCTGATGATGGTCGCAGATACCCAGGATCTGGTCACAGGTCGGCTGCGGAAACCGCGTTGCCAGGTTTGTGCGGAACTTCTCCACCAGTAGCGGCAACCCCTCCTCCCGACGGCGGCGGTGACCTATGGGGTATTCCACGGCTACCCGCTCGGTGCTGCTGCCATCCTTGAAGAACACCTGTATGGCATTGGCAATGGACCGCTTGTCCGGCTCCAGGTATTCGCGGGTGTAACGCTCGTCTTCAATCACTTCCATCTTGTCGCGGATCTCATCGATGATGGGATGGGCTTCGTGGAACGTGTCTTCATAGTGCTCAGCGTTCAGTTCCCCGAAGATCAGTGGCACCGCGGCCATATACTGCAGGCAATGATCCCGGTCTGCGGCGTTGGCCAGCTTGCCCTGCTTGGAGATGATGCGGATAGCGGACTCGTGGGTCACCAGCTCAATCCGGTCAATCTCACCCAGGCGGTCACGGACCTGGGGATGAAGCTTCACCGCCGCCTCCGCTGCCGTCTGGGCATGGAACTCAGCCGGGAAAGAGATCTTGAACAGGATATTTTCCATCACATAGCTGCCGAACGGTTGCGGTAGCGAGAACTGGCGTTGTCCTTCCGGCTTGATCGCCTGGTCACGGTTGGTCTTGCTGAAGAGAACGTCGTAGAAACCCCACTGTGGCGCCGTGAGCACACCGGGGATACCCATTTCCCCTCTCAGGGCGATATCCGCCAGCCGTACAGCGCGGGAGGTGGCGTCCCCGGCTGCCCAGGACTTCCGCGAGCCGGCATTGGGGGCATGGCGATAGGTGCGCAATGACTGCCCATCCACCCAGGCATGGGACAGCGCCGACAGCAACTGGTCCCGGCTTGCCCCCATCAGCCACGCCGTCACTGCCGTGGACGCCACCTTGACCAGCACCACATGGTCCAACCCGACCCGGTTGAAGGAGTTCTCCAGCGCCAGCACGCCCTGAATTTCGTGGGCCTTGATCATGGCCTCCAGCACGGTTTTCATGGTCAAAGGTGCTTCACCGTTGGCCACTCGCCGGCGGGAAAGGTGATCCGCCACGGCCAGGATCCCGCCCAGGTTATCCGAAGGGTGCCCCCATTCCGCCGCCAGCCAGGTGTCGTTGTAGTCCAGCCAGCGCACGATACACCCGATATCCCAGGCCGCCTTTACCGGGTCCAGCTCGAACGACGTACCAGGGACCCTGGCACCATGGGGCACCAACGTACCCTGAACCAGCGGCCCGAGGTGTTTGGTGCATTCCGGGAAACGCAGTGCCAGCAGTCCACACCCCAGGGTATCCATCAGGCAATAGCGGGCTGTGGTCCAGGCTTCCTCACTATCGATTGGGGTGTCCAGCACATAGTCTGCAATAGACTTGATCACCTCGTCATAGTCCGGGCGGACATTCTGGTCGGCGTTGGCGTTGGCGTTCATAGGACCTCCTCAATGTCGGATAACAGCCATGATCATGGAACATGGCCCGATGCCGATCAGTCTAGACTATGGGAGGGCCACCTGATCAACCGACGGAGGGATATGGAGGACATAGCAGACCCTGTACGCCAGGGCCATGAATGGGGTCAGTTGCTGGCCAGGCGATAACGTTCGTGGAGAATGCCGACCCGCTCCACATAGGCCCGGGTCTCCGCATAGGGTGGAATACCATTGTGCCGCCGGACGGCACCCGGACCAGCGTTATAGGCAGCGGTCGCCAGTCGGACATCACCATTGTGGAGCTCGATCATGCGGGCAAGGTAGTTAACCCCACCGCGAATGTTCTGGCCAGCGTCCAGGGCGTTGGTGACGCCGACTTCCCGTGCCGTTCCGGGCATCAGCTGCATCAAGCCCTGCGCCCCCTTGGAGGAAACCGCCTGTGGGTTGAACGCACTCTCGGCGTGGATCACAGCGCGAACCAGCGCCGGGTCGATATTGAACTCCTGCGCAGTGGTTTTGATTTCGTCGTCATAACGACCCGTAAACAGCGGGGTGCGTTGCCAGTTCACCTTCGAGTCTGGCCTGCATGCGTAGCATTCGAAACGAATGACATCAAAGGCTGCCCGGGAAGGCCTCGCCTCGCTGAACGTCACTACCCCGTTCTCGTCCTTGTACTTATAGACCGTTTCCCGGCCAGTGCTGGCAAGGGCCTTGCGGCCTGCGGGGGCATTGGTGTACTCCACCCGACCATCAGGGTGGACAACCCGGCGCACTGTGTCTGCAGTAGCAGGCATGACAGACACCATGGCAGGCAAAAGGCAAAGCAGGGTTGTAACCAGTAAATGGACAGGACGACCCATTCACACCTCATGACATTCGCAGAACAACGGCCCGGTACGCCGGGAATCGGGCAACATGGCCAGGGCATTACGCGAATGATAGCAAAATCATCCCACCCAAACCGGAACCCGGCAACATTTCGAACCCGCAGACTATATTCCCACGACCAGCCATTCACTGTGATTATATGGGTAACAGTATCCGCTGACGCCCCGTTGCCCTTCGGGCTTGACCCAAGCGACACTGTCATCAACGCTCACATGAACAGGCTGTGTCCCTGTGGAGTGGCCTATGACCACCTTTGAGAAACGCATTCAGGAGATTATCAATGACCAGGCCCATGGCTCATCCACCCTGGCATCGAAGATTGTGCAGGCGCTCAGCGGCTATGGTGGTGAGCAGCCGGACCGGCAGCAGCTGAAATGGGCCTTGAAGTCATTACGGCAGGTGGATAAGTCCATGGTAGTAGTCCACCACCTGCTGGATGAGCTGGAGGCCCGGGGCTATAAAGCCGTGCCCGAGACGCTCGAGCATTACGATCAGCAGTGGCGCGATATCGACCAGAAGCTTGCGAGCCATCTCCTCCGGCAGCGCAACTGGGACAGCAGCCGGATTCTCACCCACAGCCATAGTGGCGTTTTGCTGTCGGTGATCTGTCGACTCCACGAATTTTCACCGTCGATCGAGGTGTGGCAGACGATATCAGCGCCGGGTGGCGAAGGTCGGCTCCAGTACCAGGCATTACAGAGGGAGGGTATACAGAGTCATCTGGTGACAGATGAGCAGGCGCTGGCCAGGGCACCTGACATGGACGCCGCGCTATTCGGAGTGGATCAGTACAACGACCAGGCGCTGGTTAACAAAAGTGGTACCGGTGTACTGGCTGATGCCATGCTGACTGCCGGAAAGCCAGTGTTCGTGCTTGGTGACTCCCGCAAAAGGGTGGACCGGCTAAGCTGGACCAGCGATCTGTTCGAATCTGTTCCCTTTCGCGAAGGAATCTACCTGGTCACCGAAACCGGCCTTCTGCCAGCCTTCATTACGTCCAGCTAACCTGCCCTGTCCTTGAAAATCGGAAAACGGCATTAATGTTCGTATGTAGCCCCACAAAAATCGCTGGGATCATCCATACTCAGGATGGAAAGGTTCAGTGATTGCCACCCCCTATGATCTGGAGGACACCATGGAAAAGATCTGGATTCTGGTCGCCGACAGTGCCAATGCCCGGATTCTGGCCACCACCGCACGCACCGCCATGCCAACCGAAGTGAAGCGCCTGGAGCACCCGGAGGGCCGGCTAAAGGAAAGCGAACTGGTGACGGACCAGCCGGGTCGCTCCCGGGAGAGTCGCGGCCAGGGCCACGCCATGCAGGAAGCGAGCGCCACCGAGCATGAGGAAATGCTGTTTGCCGGCGAAATTGTCCAGACCCTTGACAGGGCCAGACAGGAAGGCAAGTTTGAAAGCCTGATTCTGGTGGCGCCGCCCCGCTTCCTGGGCATGATCCGCCAGAAGCTCAACGGCCCCCTGGAGAAGGCCGTGATCCAGAGCGTGGACAAGAACCTGGTAGCGGAGGACGAAAGCACCATCCACCAGAACATCTACAGCTAGGCAAGTGCCCCCTCTGGCGGGTTTGCTGCCGCAAACCCGCCAGAGGGGGCCCGAGCTCAGAGTTTCACCACATGACCGTCGGCCGGGTCAACGTCGCCGTTCACCAATGAGCGGATCAGGGACTGGGCCGACGTGAGTCCATTGTGCTCCTGCACGTGAATCCAGGGTGAGTCCGGCTGTTGCACCCGCTCGATAAAGGCCAGCTGGGCCTGGTTGAACCGACGGGTTACCTCCGCAGGACCCCAATCAGCGTTGCGCTTGCGAATCTGGTCTGGTGCAAAGTAACGCTTCGGTGCTGGCCCCGGCAGGGTCCACTCTGTCTCACTGATATGCTCGTGGTTATGGGCAGAGCCGGCATAGCAGTTATGCACCAGGCGGTCGGCCATGTGCCGGTAAATCGTCTCACGCACTGCATCGTTACCGGAAAAGTCCACGTAAAGCGTCGGCACGCCCGGATCCAGGGCTTTGATGTCGTTGTAATTGACGACTCGATCGTAGCAGCCAAGCCCCTCGACGAAACCGGTATTGGCTGAGGAGGTCAGGCCGATAACCTCCAGGTCGTTACGGTCTTGCAGACAGAAAACCGTGCCATAGGCGGTCTTGCTGGACGCGCTCGAAACCAGAATCCGCTTCGCCCCGAAGAAGGCGTTATCTTCCAGGAAGTCCGCCAGCATGAACGAGGTAATGAACAGCGGGCGCAGCAACATCTGGTAATTTTCGCTCTCCGGGCGGTAGGCGGCATCGGTGCTGATACGTTGGTACTGATTGTAGGCGGATACCAGTTCGAGCCGGTGACTGGCACCGTCATAAAAGCCCCGCTCGCTGATCCGAACCGGTTCCACGATCAGGTGAGTCGCCAACGGCCAGAAGCCATAGAAGCGCTCGCCGGGCTCAATGCCCTCCACCGTGGTTTCTTCTACCTCCGCAAATCCCCAGGCCGGCATCTGGCCCCAGCCCTGGTCGGCCACCGGAAAAAAGTCCCAGTAACGAAGGTGGGGCGTGTGACCGAAGGCAGCGTAGGTAATATTGTTGGCGGTGAGGGCCACACGGTGGATGCGCATGCGTGCCTGACCGTCAGCCAGGGGGCCCGAATCGGTGGTTTCCAGCCGGGACTCGGCAAGCTTGTCCTGATTCGTCAGCAGTCGGGTGATCTCGGTCATCATTCAGTTCCTCTGTTTCCTCATGGAGCACGTCTCGGCAGGGTGCCAGGTTCCGGACGGAAACTCCGGAATATGGGATACTGCCCGTAACACCATTCTAACGAGCACCAGATACACCGTGGTTCGGAAACCGGATGAGCAGACCCAGCTCCACTGAAAACCCGCGCACCAGGCCCCTCAAGCGGCCCCGACAGGCCCGTGCCCGGTTCACTGTACAGGCCATCTACGATGCCTATGTTCGGATTTGGCAACAGGAGGGCTGGGAGCAGTTGACTACCCGCAAGGTTGCCCTGGAAACCGGCATTGCCATCGGCACCCTTTACGACTATTTCCCCAATAAGGAAGCACTGCATTCCGGCTACGTTCGCCACTGCATCGAACAGATGATCCGGCGGATCGATGAACAGATCGTTGCTCCTGCAGACCTGGACTGGCAACAGCGCATCCAGCTGTTGGTTCAGCACCTGGCCGGACTGGCGGGTGACAAAAGTACCTGGTTCTCACCAGAAATGATGCAGCTCGAACCCAAAGTGGCAGACACCCGGCTTCAGCAGCGGGCCTACAACGAACTGCTTGCCGTCTGGCACCGGGTGGTCGACGCGTGCCCTGACCTCTCCCCCCGGCCCTCGGACGCTACCCTTGAAGCCCTGCACCTGTCTGTCTGGGGGGGCCGCCGCTATGCCCTGCAGGTCGAGCTGGACGACGAATCCCGCCAGGCCTGGGCGGCAGAGATGGAGCGGCTTTGTACAATGGCACTCCTGCACGATCCAGGCTGACGACAATATATTCCTTAAAGCGATATAACTATTATTTTTTAGACTTTTAGGTTTTTAACACCATTTGTTACATTCCCCGGACTTCATCACCTGATCCGGGAGGAACACCATGAAAAACTGGCTGAAGGGTCTTGTTATTGGCGCCAGCCTTGCCAGCACACAGGGAGCGGTTGCCGCCGAACAGCAACTACTCAATACCTCCTACGACATCGCCCGGGAGCTGTTCGCCGCCTACAACGAGCAGTTCCAGGAATACTGGCAGGAAAAAACCGGCAACACCGTCACCATTGACCAGTCCCACGCCGGCTCCTCCAAGCAGGCGCAGGCCATTATCCAGGGTCTGAAGGCGGACGTGGCCACCTTTAACCAGGTGACCGACATCAACATCCTCCATGAGCGGGGCAACCTGGTTCCTGAGAACTGGGCTGACCGCTTGCCCAACAACAGCTCCCCCTACTACTCCACCATGGCCTTCCTGGTTCGCAAGGATAACCCGAAGAACATCCAGAATTGGGATGACCTGGTGAAGGATGGCGTCGAACTGGTGATGCCGAATCCGAAAACGTCAGGCAACGCCCGCTACACCTACCTGGCGGCTCTCGGCTATGCCCAGGAAACCTTCGGCGATGACCAGGAACGGATCGATCAGTTCGTGGCCGACTTGCTGGGCCAGGTGAAGGTCTTCGACAGCGGCGGCCGGGGTGCCACCACTACCTTTATCGAACGTGGTATCGGGGATGCCCTGCTCACTTTCGAGTCGGAAGTGCTGAACATTGCTGACCGTTATCCCGGCGAATACCAGGTTGTTACCCCGAAGGTGAGTTTCCTGGCCGAGTTTCCGGTCACCTGGATCGATGAATACATCGAACAGAACGATACCGAGGAGCTCGCCAAGGCCTACCTGGAGCACCTGTACAGCGAAGAAGCGCAACGGTTGCTGGCCGGCTTCAATTACCGGGTCCACCACGACGCGGTGAAAGCCGAGTTCTCCGATCGCTTCCCGGACGTCAAATTGCTGCCCATCGATCAAATCGCCGGCAGTTGGGAAGACGCCATGCAGACCCACTTCGCCAGCGGCGGCAAACTCGACCAACTGCAGCGTCGCCGCTAGGAACAACTGGTGGCCCACGCTTCACCATTAAAACCCCGCTCGAAGCGGGTACTCCCGGGCTTTGGATTGAGCCTGGGGGTTTCCTTGCTGTTTATCAGCCTGGTTCTGCTGCTGCCCCTGACCGGCCTGGTAGCCGAGACCGCCGGCATGACCTGGAGCCAGTTCTGGTTCGTCGTCAGCGATCCGCGGGTAGTGGAATCCTATAAGGTCACCCTGTGGACGGCCTTCCTCGCTTCGCTGTTCAACGGCGCCTTCGGCTTGTTGCTGGCTTGGGTACTGGTCCGCTATGAGTTCCCGGGTAAACGCCTGATCGACGCTATGGTCGACCTCCCGTTCGCCCTGCCGACTGCCGTGGCCGGTATTACCCTGGCCACCCTGTTCTCCACTTCAGGCTGGTATGGCCAGTGGCTGGAAACCATTGGCATCAGCGTTGCCTATACCCCCGTGGGGATCATCATTGCCATGGCCTTCACTAGCATCCCCTTCGTGGTCCGCACCGTGCAGCCGGTACTGGAAGAGCTGCCGCCGGAAGACGAGGAGGCGGCCATTACGCTGGGAGCCAGCGACGGGCGGGTGTTCCGCAAGGTGATCTTTCCGTCGCTGTGGCCGGCCTTGTTGACCGGTATCGCCTTGTCTTTCACCCGCAGTCTTGGTGAGTTCGGGGCGGTCATCTTTATTGCGGGCAACACCCCCTATGAAACCGAGGTCACCAGCCTGATGCTGTTCGTGCGCCTGCAGGAATTCGACCATGCCGCCGCCAGCGCGATCGCATCGGTAGTCTTGCTGGTGTCACTGGTGTTGCTGTTTGCCATCAACCTTTGGCAGGGGCGCTACCTGCGCCGCCTGCATGGGAAGTAAGGCCATGAAATACCAGTCCCATCACCGGGTCGGCGACCAGCCCTGGCTCAGACGCACGCTGATCCTTGCTGCCGTGGCTCTGTCCGCGCTGCTGCTGGCCATTCCGCTGGTGCTGATTTTCACCCAGGCTTTCAGCGCCGGCTGGGGTGCATTAGTGAGTAATATTGGCGACCGGTATACCCTGCATGCGATCGGGCTGACGCTGTTCGTCGCCCTGCTGACGGTGCCGCTCAACCTGGTGTTCGGTACCGCACTGGCATGGCTGGTGACCCGCTTCCGGTTCCCAGGCCGGAAACTGCTGGTCACCCTGATTGACGTACCCTTTGCTGTTTCGCCGGTGGTTGCCGGCCTGCTCTACCTGCTGCTTTATGGGCGCAATGGGTGGCTCGGTAGCTGGCTGGCCGACTATGACGTGCAGCTGATGTTTTCCTGGCCCGGCATTGTCATGGTCACCATTTTCGTGACATGCCCCTTTGTCGCCCGGGAACTGATACCGCTGATGCAGCAACAGGGTACCGAGGAAGAAGAAGCCGCCGTAACGTTGGGAGCATCGGGCTGGCGCCTGTTCCGCCGGGTAACCCTGCCCAACATCAAATGGGCGCTGATCTACGGTGTGGTTCTGACCAACGCCAGGGCCGTTGGTGAGTTTGGCGCTGTTTCAGTAGTGAGCGGCAATATTCGAGGCCAAACCAACACCTTACCGCTTCATGTTGAACTGCTTTATCAGGACTACAACATTGCGGGCGCGTTCGCTGCCGCCTCCCTGCTCGCTGCTATCGCCATTCTGACCCTGGCGATCAAGGGCGTGGCCGAATGGCGCCAGGCCCGGCTGCTGGCCCGTGAACCCGCAGACAGGAACCCCCAATGAGTATCAAGATCGAGCACCTGAACAAGACCTTTGGCAGTTTCCAGGCCCTGCGGGATATTTCCCTGGACATCCCGGATGGCAAGCTGACCGCTCTGCTGGGCCCATCCGGTTCCGGCAAAACCACCTTGCTGCGTATTATTGCGGGGCTGGAAAACGCCTCTGACGGCCGCATCCTCTTTGGTGACCGGGACATCAGCCGCCTGCCGGTGAAGCAACGCAACGTCGGCTTTGTATTCCAGCACTACGCCCTGTTCCGCCACATGACGGTAGCCCAGAACGTCGCCTTCGGCCTGGAGTCTCTGCCAAGGAATCAGCGTCCTCCGAAAACGGAAATTCGCAAAACCGTTAACCGGCTGCTGGAGATGATCCAGCTGCCGGAACTGGCCAACCGCTACCCGGCCCAGCTCTCCGGGGGCCAGAAACAACGGGTAGCCCTGGCCCGCGCCCTGGCCACCCGCCCGGATATACTGTTACTGGATGAGCCGTTTGGCGCACTCGATGCCCGGGTGCGAAAGGACTTGCGCCGCTGGTTACGGGGACTCCATGACGAATTCCACTTTACCAGCGTGTTCGTCACCCACGACCAGGAAGAGGCCCTGGAGTTATCGGACCAGGTAGTGGTCATGAGCCAGGGCCAGGTAGAACAGGTGGACAGCCCTACCCGGCTCTACGCCAACCCCACCAGTCGCTTTGTTTTCGACTTCCTGGGTCACGTCAACATCATCTCGGGCACGGTGAGCGATGGCTGGCTGCAGCAAGGAAATGCCCGCGTGTCACTACCGGGCGTGTCGACCTCTGGTGACGCCCAACTCTATCTTCGCCCCCATGAGGTGCACCTGTCCGTCGAACCGGACAGTCGCGCCTGCCTGCCCTTTACCATCGAAGCGATCAACCTGATTGGTGCAGAAGTGCGGGTCGAACTGAGACCGGACGGCTGGGACTGCGACGATATCTGGGAGGTAGGCGTCTCCCACAGTGAGTTTAGCCGCTGGCAACCGCAGCGGGGAGACCGCTGCTTCGTCTCACCGGAAATCGGTCACCTGTTCCGTAACGGCGACAACCGGCCCCAGCCGGTCACCTGGCCATGACGTGATCACCGAGCGGGAAACTCCACCGCTCAGGTGGTCGCCGCCCGCTCCCGGCCAAACCAGGCAGAGCCCGAATAGATTGCCAGTGCCACCCAGATCATCACGAAGCTGAACAGCTTGCCCGGGCTCAGGGGTTCATCAAACACGAACAGTGCCAGCAGGAACTGGATGGACGGTGTGATGTACATCAGCAGGCCTACCGTCGCCAGCCGCAGACGGCGCGTGGCTCCGGCAAAGAACAGCAGGGGAATGGCCGTTACCGCTCCGCTGGAAAGTAATAATAACGCGGTACCAGGGCTGTCGGTGAAATGAGACGCCCCGCTCTGCGCCAGGAACGCCAACGCCAGCAGCCCCAGCGGAAGCAACAACAGGGTTTCCACGAACAGCCCGGACAGGCCATCCAGTACCACCTTTTTGCGGAACAACCCGTAACTGCCGAAGCTGAAAGCCAGTACCAGGGTAATCCAGGGCACAAAGCCAAGCAGGAACAGCTGGAACAGGATGGCCATGGTTGCGATCACCACCGCCACTGCCTGCATTCGCGTAATAGTCTCCCGCAGCACGATCAGCCCCATGGCCACGTTCACCAGGGGCGTGAGGAAATAACCCAGGCTGGCCTGAAGCACATGGCGGGTTTCCACCGCGTAGATGTATACGCCCCAGTTGATAGCGATAAAGATCGCACAAGCCAGCACATAGCCCAGTTCTTTCGGGCGCACCAGGGCAGCCTTGACCGGCGGCCAGCGTCGCAACAGTGAAATCACGAACACCAGGAATACACAGGACCAGATTACCCGGTGGATCAGCACTTCAAAGGCGGGTATGCCCTCAAAAAGGGCGAAGTAGAGGGGAAAGCTCCCCCACAGGCAATAGGCCGACAATCCAAAGGTTATCCCCTTGCCAGTCTCGCGCACGTCTTGTTCCATAGGTTCCTCATCAGCAGAACGAGAAATGTAGCACAGGATTAACCCCGGAGTGCGGATGGCAACTGACGACGAACTGGCGCACAGCCGCAACCTGGTTCACTATAGAAACACAGTCACGGATCAGGAAGTCACGCTATGCCTATGATTGGGTGGGTATTCCTCCTGCTGGCTATCGCCCTGGTAGTGGGCAGCCTGCTGATGCTCAAGGATTCTGCCAACATGCCCATCTCGAAAGAGAAAATGGCACGTATCAAGAAGCGCAAGGAAGAAGTGGAGGCACAGGAGAAAAAAGAAAAGGAAAAGGATAACTGGTGATCATGAGCGACTGTCGGCCTCGCTACGACGCACGGCGTCTACTACCCCTGGTGCAATCAGCCCCTGCGCCACGGCATGTTTAGCCAGTACCTGGTTGTCATCGCTGAGCACAAGCTCGCAGCCCGCCTCACGGGCTTCCTCTGCCAGTCTGGCGATAGCCTCGGAACGCTGGGGGTCAGCACTGACATCCCGGATATAGATCGCCAGGATGCGGTCAGGATGTGCCCGCAGAATCCGGGTATAGATTTCCGGGTCGTGTTGGCCTGAGTCGCCAACCAGGACAAATTTCAGGTCCTGGTAAAGGCCCATCACGTGGCGAATGGCGTCCAGCTTATGGTCCCGGGCGCGCCGGGGAAGCAGGCTTCCCCGCTTCATACCCCACTCCCTCAGAATCAGGATGGGGCCATTGGGGATGCGGTGCATTCTGAACATCTCCACCAGCACCTGATAGATACTCCATGGCCCACGGGACACGTAGACCAGGGGGTTTCCCGCATTGCCGCCGGGGCCGTCATGGAAGCCCTGGTACAGGGCCGGCACGCCAGGAAAGATCACCCGGCTGTCTGCTCCCTGGGCAAACAGCCGCCACATCATCTTGAGGGTATTGGCCACACCGGTGTAGACCACGGTGTCGTCGATATCACTGATCACACCGTAACTGGCTCCACGGGTTGGGGTAAAAAACTCGCCAGTTGTGGTGGCCCGCTCATCCGTCGGGTAATCGAGGGAAAGCTCCACGGCATGCCAGGTCACATCGGAAGGCATCTCGCCCAGGTTCATATCGACCCGGAAAAAGCCATGACGGTCGGTCTCTACCACGGCTGTCGTGCCCTTGTACCGGACACGTACCCGGGCCCCGGCGATGGGTTTACGCAGCAGGCGCCTGAGCAGGTCCAGCAGGTCGCGACGTAGCCACTCTTCCCGCAACGTCGCACCAAACCCCGGCTGCCGGAACACCCGGCCCATCAGGAAGACCCGATCACTCGAGCCGTAGCCACGATAGGCCTGGATGAACAGCCCGCCCCGGCCATTGTCGCCCTTGACCGGTGCCGCCAGCACATGGAGCCCCCTGCGCAGGGACACCAGGAAATGGCGGAAACGTTGTCGAACGGGCATTCAGCTCTCCATGCCAGGCGCACCTGGCCGGGTATCGCGACCGGCCAGGAAGGTTTTTCGGGCATTATAGCCACCCGGGTAATGAATCACAGGGACACCGTTCAGATCGCGGTGTAGCCACCATCCACCGGAAGAGCAACACCGGTGCTGAAACCCGCGCCCTCGGAACACAGGTAGAGCACCGCCTGGGCGATCTCATCCGCCTGGCCCAGCCGGCCGACCGGGTGCATATTCATCGCGCCCTCCCGCTTTCGGGGATCCGCCTCGGCGGCCCGACGGAACATATCGGTATCAATCACCGCCGGGCACACCGCATTCACCCGGATACCCTTGCGGGCATACTCCACCGCTGCAGACTTTGTCAGCCCGATGACGGCATGTTTACTGGCGCTGTACACCGCCATTTTCGGGGCGGCGCCAAGGCCTGCGACCGAGGCTGTATTGACGATCACACCGCCGCCAGGCTGATTCAGCATGGCCTCGATCTCGTGCTTCATGCATAGCCAGACACCCTTGACGTTCACGTCCATCAGTCGGTCGAAGGTCTCCTCGCTGCCATCCGCCAGCTTGGAGTCTTCCACATCGATCCCGGCGTTGTTGAAGGCGCAGTCCAGGCGGCCATGGGTGTCGATAATGCGCTGGATCAGCCCCCGCACTTCCCCCGCCCTGCTCACGTCACAGGGTATGAACATGGCGTCACCACCCTGTTCTGCGATATCCGCTGCGACCGCCTGACCCTCTGGCTCTGCCACATCACTGACCACGACCCTCGCTCCCTCTGCCGCAAAAGCCCGGGCTGTCGCCTCACCAATACCGGCCGCGCCGCCTGTAACCAGAACTACCTTGTCGGAAAACCTTGTTGTCATTGTCTTGAACTCCGGAAACATAGGTAAGGGTTCGATACTACGAGGCAAACGACATGATGGGAACTGAATCGGGCTTATCGGACGCAATAAGCCCGATTGATCAAAAAGACGATGGCTGAACCGGGGGCAACTTCCGCGAGCGGCTTCAGGCCGCCCGCGAGCCCGGCTTATTTCAATGCCGGCGTCGGACGCACAAGAATTTCGTTCACATCCACGTGGGCCGGTTGTGCCAGTGCGTAGGTGACTGCGCGGGCAACATCAACGGGTTCCAGAGCGTTGTCCGGGCGTTCATCGAAGAATGGCGTATCCACCATTCCCGGCTCGATCAGGGTCACACGGACGCCACTCCCACGGATTTCCTCGCGCACACCGTAACCAATTGCCGAGACGGCCCACTTCGTGGCGCTGTACATAGAGCCAGGGATGGTAACGCGGCCCGCCGCAGAGCCGGTGATCAGGATATGACCACGGGATTCTTTCAGTGCCGGCATGCACACCTGCAGGGTAATGCCTACACCGAGAACATTGGTCAGGATCATATCCTTCCATACATCCGGGTCCGCGCCGCTGAAGCCTCCGGGCTCCCCGCCCCGGCCGGCATTGGCAAACACCGCATCGATTCGTCCGAAGGCCGCCAGGGCCTTGTTGACCATGGCCTTCTGGTCGCTGACAGACTGCACGTCGCAGGCCGTGATGGCCACCCGGTCTTCCCCGCCCAGCTCCTGCTGCAGGGTCCTGAGCTTGTCTTCCGAGCGGGCTGCCAACATCAGCCGGTAACCATCTGCCGAGGCGGCCCGGGCTGTTTCGGCGCCGATACCGGAGGACGCACCGGTAATCAACAGTACAGGGTTGTTGGAATCTGCCATGACATATCTCCTTTGACGTCTGGGTACAGGTATCAAGCTTTGATGCTGAACGGGCATACGTCCAGTAAGCCCCGGCCCGATCACCCTGCTCACCCCCTTTTATTCCACTATGCTGTCCCCAGAGACCAGTGCAAGGACCATTGAGAGCCTGACCCGATTTTCCAACGGACCACCTGACCAGCCGGGGTAAGATCGATGCGGCGAACCATCACCAGCCTGTCTTCTCTGATTCTCAGTATCATCCTGCTCATTGTCGGTAATGCGTATCTGATGACCCTGCTTGGCCTCAGGCTGAGTATGGAAGACTTTGACCCCGGCATCATTGGCTGGATACTGGCGTTCTATTCCATTGGCTTTGTCGCCGGCACCCTGTACGCGGGGCGCATCATCGAGAAAGTTGGCCATATCCGCGCGTTCGCGGTGTTTGCCGCGGTGCTGGCAGCGTCCACCCTGATCTATCCAATGGCGATCGACACCTGGCTGTGGGGATTTCTGCGGGCTATTGGCGGCTTTGTGATGGCCGGCCTGATGATCGTTATGGAGAGCTGGTTCAGCAGCAAGGCGGATAACCGGAACCGGGCCAGCCTGTTCGCGATCTACCAGGTCATCTTCTTTCTCTCGACCGCCGGCGGTCAGGTGCTGATCCGGGTAGCCGACCCGGCCAGCTTTATTCCTTTCTCATTGGCGACGATCCTGGTGGTACTTGCGCTCACGCCTCTCTCGATGACCAGGCGTACATCGCCTACGATTACCCGCGAAGACCGGCTGTCCCTCACCCGGCTCTACCGGAAGTCGCCGTCGGGCACACTTGGGGCGCTGGTCGCCGGGCTGCTGATCAGCGCGTTCTATGCGATGGGTCCTGTGTATGCTGACCGTGTTGGCCTGGACCTCAACCAGCTTTCAAACTTCATGGCGGCCGCCATTGTCTCAGCGATGATACTGGCCTGGCCCATCGGACGGCTGTGCGACCAGTTTGACCGTTACCGTGTCATGCTGGTGGCGGCAGCCGTGGCGGGCGCGTGCAGCCTGGCTGCCGCCCTGGTTGGTAACGCCAGTATGATTGCGCTGGTGTTTTTCGTGGGACTCTACATGGGTATCAGCGCGGCCATTTATCCCATCGCCGTAGCCATCACCAACGACCTGATGGAGAGCCACCAGATCACGGCCGCGAGCACGGCGCTGTTGCTGAGCTATGGGCTGGGCAGCATTATTGGTCCGCTGCTCAGTGCCCTGTTCATGGATGTGCTTGGGCCCCAGGGGCTGTTCGTGAGCAACACCCTGGTTCTGGCCGCGCTGATCCTGTTCATGCTGGTCGGACCTCAGCATCGTCACCCCACAGTGGAGCAGCAGGAGCACTACTACCCAACCATGCCTGAAGCTGCGCTGGGCGTGGCCGAACTGGATCCGCGCAACACGGAGTTTGAGGAGAGCACGGAAACGATGGAAGAAGAAGGTCTAAAAACTGGCCCCGTGGCGTCCCGGAGTGACCAGTAGTCAAGCCCATCGCGCATGGCCGCTGCGATGTTCAGGCTAGCTACCCGCTACCAGCGTAACCGCCAGCACCACTGGGGTTGACACAGCGGCGACAACGTTCCAGCCCATGGTTTTCTGGAAGGCCGCAGGCTGTTCCCCACGACGGCGCGCCCCCATCCAGGCCAAGGCGCCGGCGCCGAGTGGCAGCAGGACCAGTAGAGATAGGGCGGGCAGCCCCATCGCTGCCACACCGGCCAGCACCAAGAGAGCCGCAAAACCCAGCTGAATTCCATAAACCTGTGTGCTGAACCGGCGACCGTAAACGATTGGCAAATGGCGGCGCCCAACCTGGTTATCGGCTTTGATGTCCGGGTACTGATTCAGCAATAACAGGTTATTCACGAGGAAAAACGGTATCAATGAAGCGAAGGCCGCCAACAGACTGTATTCGCCGGTGAGCACAAAGTGAGTACCCATAACCATCAGCGGTCCAAAGGCCAGTCCAGGAGCGACCAGGCAAAGCCAGGGTCGGCGGTTCAGCCAGCCGGTGTAAAGAACAATGGTTGCCAGGCCCAACACCCCCACCGGCAGAAGGGCACTTCCGTACCGCGCCATAAAATAGCTACCAACAAGCACCGTCACCGCAAGGGAAAGTATCGCAACCCAACGCACCGCCGTAGCGGCCCCTGGGTCAGTGACCAGCGCCCCGCTGCCCCCGCTGAACGGCGTTCGGACGGTAAGGGCATCAAGGCCACTGGCAAAGTCCTGGTACTCATTCAGCGTATTCACCCCGATATGCGCCGCCAGCGCGCCGGTCAGGGCCAGGCACACATCCAGCCAGGCCACCGCGCCGCTGGTTGCAAGGGCTGTTGCTACCCCCACCAGCACGCAGGCGGGGGTCAGCACCAGGAAGGGTAACCTCATGGATCTGACGACAGTGTAAAGGGTCACTGAATACCTCGTGGCCGGAATACCAGGGAGTTAGACATGAAGATCGGCGGGGAATAGTAGAGGGTGGTTATACGAGGGATATTGTTATAGATCAAGTGACAAGGCTCGCCCTTTCCACCCAGGGCAATTTGTGGCAAAGAGCATTCAGCAGAAAAGGGAAGAAACTGCACGCCGTCCGGATCCTTTCAGGGAGGTTACAAAAGCTTATTTGTGGGTGTGCAGCTTTCTGTTTCATGACCTCATAGAATGGCCATCACCCATCGCTCCGGCGCGGAGCAACACGGATCAGACCAGGAATCAGCGATACCACAATGGATGTCATCGAACTTGTCGGCCGCCCGGGCACCGGGAAAACGACCCTGGCGCGCAAGATTTACCGGCAGTCAGACCACGTTATCAGTCGGGGTACCTTCTTCAAGCGCGAGCTGAGCCGGGGCCGCCTGTTCCGGTGGGTTCCCGACGTTTTCCTGGAAAGCCCCTACCTGGAAGATTACATCACGAGCAAGACCGGTGAACTGTTCGGAGCCGGTCTTGATCAAGACCCGGCTCTGCTGGAGGCCATTGCGCTGATCCTGCAGGAAGTAACCCGCTATGACCGGCTGCAATCGCGCCTGAACCTGCTCTTCCGGGACTACGTCATTCATACCCTCGCCCAGCGCAGTGACAGTGATGACATACTGTTGCTGGACGAAGGCCTGACCCACCGTGTCGGCACTTTCACCCTCAATGGCCTGTCCCAGAACACGGCCAGGAAAGTCGCCGCGCTGCTACCAACCAGCGACCTCTATGCCTACATCGAAGTGCCAGACCAGACAACCCGGAATCGCCTCATAAACCGGGGCAAGAGTGACTCACTGTACATCGCCCGGGAGGTATACCAGAGCCTGAAATCCGGCCTGGCCGAGCGCGACGCCCGCTTTGTGGACCTGTCAGCGCTGGAAGATGCGGATGCGAACCTGGAGCTACTCCTTGATGCCTCCCGGGCAACATAGGCCGGGGAGAGCCCTGCAATTCAGTGGATCTCACTGCGAAAAATGAAGTAGACAGCACCGAGGATGCACAGCCCTGCCCAAAGGTAGTCCAGTTTCAGTGACTCCTTCATGTAAAGAACCGCAAATGGCACGAAAATGCTCAGGGTGATGACCTCCTGCAGGATTTTCAGTTGCCCCAGGCTCATCACCGAGTACCCGATGCGATTGGCCGGAACCTGGAAAAGGTACTCAAGCAAGGCAACGCCCCAGCTTGCCAGTGCGGCAATAATCCAGGGCTTGTTATTCAGTTCCTTGAGGTGGGCATACCAGGCAAAGGTCATGAAAACGTTACTGCACGTCAGCAGTACGATAGTGGTTAGCACAGGATTCACGAATAGCACCAGCGGCGGTCTCCGGGTCAGGGAAAGAGCGCTATTCTACCCCGGTTTTTGCAGCATCTTCGCAGCAATCAAATGATCAGGGGCAGGCGAATTGATCCGCGGGAAGGCTCACAGCACCGTCTGCTTTGCTATCATTTCCCTCCTCCCCCTGTCCCGATGCGACCATGAAACTCTCAAGAATACTCAGCAACGAGAACGGCGTAAGCCGCAAGCAGGCCAACCAGAGCATTGCGACAGGAATGGTCATGGTGGATGGTCAGCGCTGTAGCAACGCCTCGGCAGAGGTCTCGCGCTTTCAGCAGGTAACCTCTCACGGGAAGATCATCCAGCAAGGCGCCCCGGCCCGCTATCTGATGCTGAACAAGCCGGCAGGGTATTTGAGTGCCACCCGGGATGCAGTCCACCGCACCGTGATGGATCTGTTGCCGACGGAATGGTGCGACGACCTGCATATTGCTGGACGTCTTGACCGTGCAACTACCGGACTGTTGATCCTCACCAATGATGGTAACTGGTCACGGAACCTGACCGATCCCCTTACCAGGGTTCCCAAGGTTTACCGGGTTACCACGGCGTATCCCCTAAGCCCGGATACTGAAAGCCGGTTTGCTGCGGGGATCTGGTTCGCCTGGGAGGGACTGACTACCTCGCCGGCGGTACTCGAGCAACTGGCCCACTGCGAAGCACGGCTAACCATCTTCGAAGGCCGTTACCATCAGGTGAAACGGATGTTCCATGCAGTCGGCAACCGGGTAACCGGTTTACACCGGGAACGAGTGGGTGACATCGTCTTGCCTGACGACCTTCCTCCAGGCACTTACAGGCACCTCTCAGATTCTGAGCTCCAGTCAGTGCCTCACAGCCGTGACAGTGACTCGGCGATGCCGTAATCCCCTGATAGCAGGTCAAAGCTCTGATGGATACTGTTGTCGGCATCAAGCGTGGCGAGCAGTACGGCCGCCACATCCTCCCGGGGGATCGACCCGGTACGGTCAAGGCGGGCTGCCAGTTCGACCTTGCCAGTTCCCGGGTCGTTGGTCAGTGGGCCCGGGCGGACCAGGGTAAAGTCCAGGCCGCTTGCCCGGAGGTGCTCGTCAGCCTTGTGCTTGGCCCGTAGATAGTGGTGTAGCTTCTCCGGGGCGTTTTCGGGCCGGTCCGCCCTCATGCTGCTGACCATCAGAAAGCGTTTCACGCCGGCAGCCCGGGCCGAGTCGATCAGCCGAATGGCGCCATCCTGGTCCACATCGATGGTTTTCTCAGGGCCCGTATGGGGGCCGGAGCCAGCAGTGAAAACCACGGCATCACAATCCTTGAGGGCATGGGTGCAGTCCTGCTCAAGGTCTCCGACAACCGTCTCTGCCGCACCGAGCTTTTCAAGGGCAGCGGCCTGTTCCGGCTTTCGGACCATGGCCCTGGCGGTGTGAGGGCTGGCTGCCATCAACCTGACCAGGTGTTGGCCAATCTTGCCATTGGCACCGGCAATGAGAACACGCATGGATCACCTCCTGATTCGGGGATTGATTACCCTTACCTGAGTCCACCACTTCGCCATTTCAAGTCATCCTGTCCGGCGCGATGGGCAAGCGTATACCGCGCTGTTTTCTGTTAATGCACTAGACTATGAGTACGCCAGACAGGGCGTGCCCAGCCACCAGGCGGGCCCACAAGGATTTATGTTCAAGGAGTCAGGCACGATGAGCATAATGAAAGAGTTCAAGGAGTTTGCGGTAAAGGGCAATGTCGTCGACATGGCCGTGGGAATCATCATCGGGGTAGCTTTTGGCAAGATCGTATCGTCGTTCGTGGCGGACGTGTTGATGCCGCCCATCGGACTGTTGATCGGTGGCGTGGATTTCACCAACCTGGCAATCACCCTCAAGGCGGCCGGGGAAGGTGTCGAAGCGGTCACCCTGCGTTATGGGGTTTTCCTGCAAACGGTGTTCGACTTCATCATCGTCGCATTCGCAGTATTCATGGCGGTCAAGGCCCTGAACAGCATGCGCAGGAAAGAGGCCGAAACACCGGCCGCGCCCCCTGCCCCGTCTGCCCAGGAGCAGCTACTGATGGAGATCCGGGACCTGCTCAAGACGAAATGACTTCATCCCGGACCTCAAACGTCACTGTCAGTCGCGCCTGACCTCGAGCCTTGCAATGTTGATCTTGTGCATTGTGATCATCGAATCGAAGGCCCAATTGGCAGTGGCCGGGGCCGGGGCCGGGTAAGTATTCACCGGCATCAGGATAGGCGGGGTAACCTGCCATGATATGCCCCGCTTGCTTTCAAATCAGAACCGGCATCCACCCTCTCATGCGGCACATTTTCGTTATATCACCCCGCCCTTAATAACTTTTAAGAACGCCTATTAATTTGCTACCACACTAGTTTGTCAACTTGCGCATATACCGTTTATTTGAGCTTCCAATAACGGCCTTTTTGTGAACTTCGCGTGATAGTAAGCAAAAACCCCGACTCCTACACTGCTTCGGAACCTGTTGGAAAGACTAATCAACGTCTTTGCACAGGAAGATGTCCGCAGGTTTCATAGCTGTAAATTGAATCCTTAATTTGAAGAAAGCAAACCGTAATCTTTGAGAAAACATATAACAAGAGGTTTTTTATGAAACTGTCAAATAAAGCGAAGTTCGCCAGTGTCTTCGCAGCTCTCGCGTCAGGGCTGTTCATGTCAGGTTCCGCCCTGGCTATCGGTGGTGGCGGCGGCGCGGATTGCAGCGTAAGCCGCGACACTGGTCTCGGTTCAGTGTTTTACTAATGGGTACAAAAGTAAGCGAACATCATTTATAATGTAGCGGTCGTTTGCCAAGCTTATCGGATATCTACACACATGCGCCACGATGACGGTCGTAAACTTGATCACAAAACATTAGAAGCCATTCGCGTTCGCGCCGTTCAACGAGTCATGGATGGCGAGAGCCCGGAAGTCGTCATCAAAGCGCTTGGCATGAGCCGGGCACGAATTTACGAATGGCTGGCTGCCTACCGAGAGGGTGGCTTTGACGCACTTAAGGCCAAGCAAATTTCTGGTCGCCCCAAAAAGCTGAGCGGCGCTCAGATCCGGGAGCTGTATACCTGGATAACAACCTTTACGCCGG
>NZ_FOHZ01000047.1 GCF_900111555.1 Marinobacter segnicrescens | reverse complement strand
TGGGTCTGGCCTTCCGCCCACTGGATACCCAGACCTTTATCCAACTCCATAACGAAGCCCTGCGTTACTTCGGTGGCCTGCCGGAGGAATGCGTCTACGATCAGACCAAGCTGGTGGTCATCAACGAACAGTACCGGGAGCTGACCCTCAACCAACGGTTCCACGAGTATGCCACCACGGCCGGGTTCCGGATCCATGCCTGCGAAGGTTATGACCCGGAGAGCAAGGGCAAGGTGGAAGCTGGCGTGAAGTACGTCAAGCAGGATTGCCTTTACGGTGAGGTCTTCCGGGATCAGGAGCACGTGCGCCAGCACGTGCAGGACTGGGTTGAGAGCGTAGCCAATGTCCGTATTCACGGGACCACCGGCGAACCACCCCGGGAACACTTCGAACGGGATGAGCGAGAACATCTGGAGGCCTACCTGTCACCAGCTTGCGTGCAGCCGGTGGCCCACGAGACACGTCGGGCCGACAAGACCGGCCTGATCGCCTGGAAGGCCAACAAGTACTCCGTGCCCATGGCCTGGCAACAGGCCCGGGTGGGCGTTCTGGAGTCCGGCGGCCAACTCCATATCAGCGACCTGAACACAGGCGACGTCATTGCCAGCCATACGCTGTGTTCCGATAAAGGCAAGGTGATCAAGAACACCCATCACTACCGCGATCATGCCGAGCGGGTGGCCACCCTTGAGAGCAAGATCAATGAGATGATCGGTAGCGAAGTCGGGCAACGGTTGTGCCAGCAACTCAAGCGTTCCGAGCCCAAGATCTACAAGGATCAGTTGGTGGCTACCCGTGACCTGCTCAAGCGCTATGCACCCGTGGATCCGGCATTGATCACGACGCTGGCAGAGCGTCGTGGCATGACCGCCACACGGCTGCAAAGCTACCTTGAAGCGGCCCAGGCCGCCGTTCTCCGGGAACGGCAGCCGGAACCTCTGCCAGAACCCAAGGAAGCACTGGACCTAAGTGCTTACCGCCGTGTTGGCCACTCCAGTGGCCAGGGGGTGACCCATGAGCCAGCTTGAACAGACCGTGTCCCGTTACCGCAGTCTGCGCCTGAGCGCGGCCGCCGACGAACTGACCAGCCTGCTGGCCGAGGCTGAAGCCAACGAGATGTCCTATCTCAGCTTCGCGGACCGGCTTGCCGAACACGAACTGATCCAGCGCCAGGACAAGCGTATCCGTCGAAACCGGAAGATGGCCGCGTTCCCCGTCGAGAAGCGCCTGGAGGGCTTTGACTACCGGCACCAGACCACCATCACCAAACGTCAGGTCAATGCCTTGCTGGACTTCCAGTTCCTCGACGAACGGAACAACCTGGTGTTCATTGGCCCGCCGGGTGTGGGCAAGACCCACCTGGCCATCGGGATCGGCCACAAAGCCGTGGAAGCTGGCTACCGGGTGTTGTTCCGCAATGCCCTGGATCTGGTGGAAGAACTGGAACTGGCCGAGATGAAGGGTGAGCTGAAAAAGCGGGTCAGCGCCTTGGCCAAATACGATCTACTGATCATTGATGAACTGGGTTACCTGCCCATGACTCGGCAGGCCCGCTATAACCTGTTCCAACTGATCAACAGCCTGTACGAATACCGGTCGATCATACTGACCACCAACAAGGACTTCACCAGCTGGGGCGAGTTCTTCCACGACGACAACGTGGCGGTGCCGATCATTGACCGGGTCATCCACCATTCACACATCTTTATGTTGGGAGGAGAAAGCTATCGACTGAAGCAGAAAGTTACAAGCTAGACTATAAAGGGTGGGTCAATTTTATTGGCCAAAGGTGGGTCAAAATAAATGGCCATTGACATGCGCCCTGTTTGGTGGCAACGAGTCCCTCTCGCTTTACGAGGCACAGCAAGCGAAATATGAGCGGATCCTTCAGCGACTGGCACCGGAACGGGGAAGCCGCATCCTGGAAATAGGCTGTGGCTGGGGCGGTTTTATGGAAGTGGCAACTGCACACGGGTGCCATGTAACCGGGGCAACCTTGTCCAGCGAACAGGCGGATTGTGCCCGCCAACGACTCCGGTCCGCCGGACTGGAGGGAAATACCGAGGTGCGTTTACAGGACTACCGGGAACTGTCGGGTCCGTTTGATTTCGTGGTATCAATCGGGATGTTTGAACACGTGGGCGAGACCTATTGGCCCACTTACATGAAGGATGTACACGATTATCTGAGACCCGGCGGCAAGGCACTGATACAAACCATTACCATTGCCGAGGAGCGATTTGAGCGGTATCGCTCCGGCAACGACTTTTTGCGGGCACCCACCAACCTGATTATTCCACCACATCAATATCTTGATAACAATGTGTTGGAGATAGGCACCGATGCCACAACCGGTTAACGCGTGTCCGTCGATTGCAGGAATCATTAATCGATAAAAGGAAACAACCATGAACGATCGATTCCGCCCCTCCTTGTCGGATATACCGGTTTCACCACGTCAGATCACTCTGTATAGAGGCATTGCGGTTGCGGGACGATTACAGTGTTCGGTCGCGACTGGAAGATATTCTCGGTAGTGAAACCCGCAAAGCTGTTGCCAAACACGAATTGATAGAACTTGCACACACCAAGAAAGGCAGGGAGCCCGCCTTCGACCAGCCGCTCACAAAAGCGGTGATTGGCCAACCGCGGTCCGTCCGACGGGGGCGGCAGCTAATAGAAGCGGACATCTCTGCCGCGGCTTCGGCAAAGATGGCTAAATTTGGCATTGAATTGCCCGACATTCGTTTTAAGCGGATCAACTACAATGAAAGCGTTCGCCAGAATGATCAGCAAACGCCAGCAGATTGCCGAGCGATTCCGTTCCGAGGGTGCCGGCGAAGCCGCTAATTATCGGCGACAAGGAAAAGGATTTGCAGCGCATTGAGTCTGAAGCCTATCGGGAAGCTCAAACCATTCAGGGGGTGGCGGACGCGAAAGCCACGGAAATTTACGCAGCGGCGTATAACCAGTCGGAAATATCCCGTGATCTGTATGACTTTGTCAAAACCCTGGAGACCTATAACCGGGTGATCGACTCTTCCACCACGCTGGCATTAACCACTGAAAGCGAGCTACACCAACTGTTGAATGGTATAGGCCAAAACCCCTGAGGAGGGCTTGATGAACAAGCTGGCGTCCACGATTCGTTGCCCCGTGTGTGATATGAAAAAAATCAATCGCTCGCTACTATGGAATTACCAGGGTATAAACCACTATTTCTGTTCGCGTCAGTGCCTAGAGCGATTTAAATCCCGCCCGCATCTGTTTGTGGGCGATCCTCAACACGGATTGTCGCCCAAGCAGAAAAATCAAGTGATTCTAAAAAAACGCCGCATGCGACTCCGCGAAATAATCAGCGATGACCTCAAGGCTGATTTGAAAACATCACTGCAGTCGCTGATGGGTATTGATGCAGTGGACTTCACGGATCAGGAGCTGTATGTGACTTACGATCAGCTGCAGGCTTCCCTGGAAGATATCGAAAAAACCATCGAACAGGCGGCAGCCCGGCTGTCAAAAGGTATGGCGGAACAGGTAAAACGCGGGCTGATTCATTACAGCGAGGAGTGTGAGCTCGACAATCTCGCACACCTGACCAAAAACAGTGACTGTCATTGAGCAAGAAAGCATGGGAAAAGGCATCAACTACACTTAGTCTACCTTTTTGCGGCGCGGTGTGGGGGGCGTTGCTGTTTCAGAGCTTCTGGGCATAACCGTCATCTACAGGGAACTGAGCCACAGCGAGTTCAAACGCTGCCTGAAGCAGGGTTGGTTAAAAGATCTGATGGTTGGTGGGTAAACCACTCGCGACAGCTTAAAGGAACCTTTTGAAAGCAAAAACAATTTTGTCACCCCGAGGGTCTATATCGATCTGGCGGAAGAGCTTGCTCCCTATGACGTGGATTATAAAGGCGTCATCTCCTATGGGCCTCTCGCCACGTTGATCGGCTGGGTCGCACAGGCGGTATTAACGTCATGCGAGTGGAGCTAAGGCGAAAGAAGGCGGCTTGAAGATCAGGGATCTATGTTAACGAGCGTTCACTTATAAGTGACACCGTGTCGGTCAAATATTTCATAGACTTCTCTTGCTTCCTCCGCCGGCAACATCACCCGGATCGTCTGCTCATCCTTATCAATATAGATCAGATCCTGTGGAATTTCGCTGCCAATAAGGTCGTCTCGCGTATTGTGTGCCTGATCCATGTTCTCGAACTTACCATTAATAGCTTTACCCATCTTGTTTCTCCTTGTTGTTTAGCTTCTGCATAAAGCATAGATAACACATCAATTTCTGTAAATTTATGACATTGCCACGGACCGAGCGCCGTCCTTGAAACCATTCGCGGAGGGCTTAAGACCCGTAAGTCGCGGATGATCGCCGGCCAGCCACACGCCTGCGTAACAGAGCTGACCGCGATTCGTGTTGTGTGCGGAAAACTTCCTGAGGCCTCCTCGACCGCACCGTTAGCCAGTGGCCCTTGCCATTCGGATTATCTTCCCCTCGGTCGGGGTGACTCCGCTTTCTTTCAGGCGGATGTCTGATTAACGCAACAGTGAGAAAGTCAGAACTTGACCTGTCCCCACAACCAGGCCTTGTCCGTATCCACACCGCGACCATCCTCGGCATAGCTGGCGAACTTGGCACCCACCGTGTAATGTTTGTTGACTGGGTAGGCAGCCAGCAGCCCCAGCTCAGAGCCATAGCTCAAGCTATTGATGTCACTGCTGTAGTCATGAAATATGGCCAGCAACTTGACTCCCTTTACTGCGGCACCCGCCGATACGTAAAGATCCTGCAGGCCATCGTCCGGGGTGACCAAGAACTGGTCGGCCCAACCGTTCATTGCGTGAAGCGTAGCCAGAGGAGTCTGAAATGATCGGCCGTCGTCCGACTCCAGGGTTTCCATGCCCACCTTGACCGTAACGCCATACGCGGCGAGGCCCGCTTCCGCCAGCCAATAGGCGGCCTCAAAGCTTTGCGGGTTGTCTGCATAGTCCTTCTGGATTGCGTACTCCAGAGTGTACAGGACTTTGGCGTCTTCCGTTACATCGGTGCCACCAGTGAATCGCAAGCCAAAATTCTGGGTTGAGTTGACGTCTGCGGTGGTAAAGTCGAACAGATATCCGTAGGCGGTAAGGGTTCCGGCGGCCAACCCCTGATACTGAACATTAAGAATCGGCGACTGCATGGGGAAATTGCCATTCGGGCTGGCGTCCGAGAATATCCGGTTAGCATTGTAAAGATAGCCCGCTGTAATCGTCGTGTCTGGAAGCGACTCGTTGGCGCCGATAAAGGCATCGAAGGTCTGCTCATTCTGGCGCCAGCCAACTGTGCCTATAAACCGGTGATTGTCCAGAGCAAAGCGCTGACGACCATAGGTCAGTGTGGTATCCGGAAGGCCTTTGTAACGTACGTAAATTTGGTTGACTTCGGTTTCCGTCGGATCAGCGACCACTGAGTGATCGGTTGTATCATTAATGGTGCTATTGTAGTTCTCATTCCCCACAGCGGTCACATCTTCCGCCTCGGCAAACACCTCAAACCCCTGGAAATCACCAGTCCGGTACCCCAGTCGGGTTCGAACGGTGGAAGCATGGGCTTGATCGAGAGGGTTGTCCTGATCCACAAATTCGTAACGGTAGCGAACTTCAAGCGAAACCGCTCCCCCGGTCAAGGCGTCGGTAAGGGTCTGGGACAGGACAGGCGTCGCGGAAGAGGCCAGAAGTGAACCAATGGCCAAGGCCAGCAACGACTTCTGGTTTCTTTGGCCTTTCCTGGCAGGGAGCGGCGTTAGCATCGTTTTCATCCTAGTGGTACCTTCTGTGGCCGTATAAGGGGTGAGTGGAGTCAATGTTTCATTCATGAGTCGATAATTCAGTTTAGGGCGCCTATGTCCGCGGCAACCTTGATATCGGTCAGCTTGAGCCTGACTCGCAAGGGGTACCTCCAAAAGCTCACAGACAAAACGAGCAGGACAAGGTGCCATCACCTCATCCGTCTCACAGAGCCGTCCCTACGGGCCTCGTTTGCGGCTCATTCCATTGAGATACCTCTGGGCTTGAAGGACTGTGCGGCGCTTATTTCCTCAAATCCTAGAAAAAGCCACCAATGATCATTTGCAGATTTAACAGCTGCCCCATAGTCAGCCTGCCAAAGGCAATGAACCCCAAATGCGGATCGGAGAGGCGGAAAACTCGACAGAAAAACGAGAACTCCAGTAGACCAGCAGGAACAACCCAGACTCGGCTCCAGTTCGGCGAGGCTGCTTAGTAAACCAGCATAATGCGACAAACAATTTGACGCCTCTCAGAATCAACTTGATTTGACGCTGAAGGATGCCGTAGCTCTGACCCTATACACAGCCTAGAGTAAATCTCGTGACCCTCCCCGGCAGCCTCTAGTTTATAGAATTACCCGCACACCCTAGGCACTCACAGCATTCTCCAGGGCTGAGAAGGCCGGCGCGCTGGCCAGACCCTACTCTGCCTCAAGCGGTTTCACTCGGCGTCCGGCTTGAACACCGGGCCATGGCGCAGGGTGTTGACGTCATTAGCATCGGCATACCCGCAAGCTATCTGAACAATCCTCTCGGTCGATAAAGGAAAAGCGGGAGTTGACGGTTTTCAGCCTGTTGACACGTTTCGACCCATAAGAATTGGCTATTGACTTAATAGTTACAAAACCATAAAGTTTCGAAATGTAATGCTAATCATTATCACCTGCATCCGGCAAATTCAATGATAACGGAGAACAACCGTATGTTTAGACCTTCCCAACTATCACTGGCAGTGGCGATCAGCCTGGCCCCAGCCATGGGCTCTGCCGCTGGCGATGACCAGCCCCAGACCCTTGAAGCCCTGGAAATCATTGGCGATGCGTCTGCAGCCCAAACTCTGCCGGGGTCAGGCTATGTAGTTGGCGATCAGCAGTTGAAAACCGAGGTTGAGGCCGACATCAACCAGGTATTGAAAACCGTCCCGGGCGTGTATGTACGGGAAGAGGAAGGTCAGGGCCTGCGCCCTAACATTGGCATTCGCGGTGCCACCGCCGAGCGCAGCAGCAACGTCACACTGATGGAAGATGGCGTTCTGATCGCCCCGGCGCCCTACTCCAATCCGGCCGCCTATTATTTCCCGACGTTCAAGCGCATGTCCTCGCTGGAAGTACTCAAGGGTGCCCCGCTGCTGCGCTATGGTCCGCAAACCACCGGCGGCGTGATCAACCTGATTTCCACACCCATTCCCGACGAGCAGAAGGGCTACGTCGAAGCCGTCACCAACGAGCGCGGCTCCACCGACGTTCATGCAACCTATGGCGACACGAACGGTGACTGGGGTTACCTGTTTGAAACGGTCCAGCGCTCAGCGCAAGGCTTCAAGGACATTGACCGAAGTAACCGCAACAGTGGCTTCGACATCAGTGATTATGTCGGCAAGCTACGCTGGCAGGGTGATCGCCAGAGCGTGACCGCCAAGCTGCAGTATTCCGAGGAAACCTCCAACTCGACCTATGTCGGACTGACGGATGCGGACTTCAACCAGGACCCCAACCGGCGCTACGGGCTTTCCAGTCCCGACCAGATGGATAATACTCACTCCGGTGTCAGCCTGACTCATCAGTTCGAGTGGAGCGACAATGTAAGCAGCACCACAACCCTCTATCGCAACGACTTCAAACGCAATTGGTACAAGCTCAGTGGCGCCGGAAACATCATCGACCAGGCAAACGCCGGTGACGCCAATGCCCAGGGTATTCTCGACGGTACCGTTGACACCAGCGGCCTGAATTACAAGAACAACGCCAGAGAGTACGTCTCCCAGGGCGTGCAGACAAACTTCGATGTAAACATTGGCAACCACGAATTCGACTTCGGCGCCCGCGCCCACGAAGATGAAATGGATCGCTTCCAGCCGGTGGATGTGTACGACCAGGTCAATGGCTCCCTGGTGTTCCAGAACAGCGTGGCCCCAACGGGCAGCAACAACCGCTTCGAGACCGGCGAAGCCCTGAGCTTCTGGGCACTCGACAAATGGCAGGCGACGGACAAGCTCAGCATTAATCTGGCCCTGCGCTACGAAGATGTGCAGACCAGTCGCACCCAATACGCGGATCCCGGCCGCACAACCATCGACAGCACCCGCGCCAATGACAGCGCTGAACTCCTGCCCGGCGCTTCCTTTACCTACGACCTGACCCAAAGCTGGCAGGTTCTGGGCGGTGTGCACCGGGGTTTCTCCCCTCTCGGAGGTGGTGCCAGGGCAAACGAAGAACCGGAAACCAGCAAGAACTGGGAAGCCGGCGTCCGCTACTTTGGCAATGCGTTCTTCGCGGAAATGATCGGCTTCTACAGCGATTTCTCCAACAAGGCTGAAAACTGTTCAGTGGGCTCGCCGTGCAGCAATGACGCCACTTCTGGCAGTTTCGTAACCGGCGAGGCTGAAATTGCCGGTGCGGAATTCCAGCTCCAGACCGGCACCGAGGCGGGCGACTTCTACCTTCCGGTCAGCCTTACCTACACCTTTACCCAGGCGGAAATCAGCAAGGACAATGCTGCCTCTGGCCTGAAAAAAGGCGAGCAGCTCAAAGACGTTCCGGAAAACCAGATGAGCCTGCGGGTCGGCATGGAGCACCAGAGCGGCTGGGACAACTATCTGGTGACTACCTACGTCGATGAGATGTGTGTGAGCGCGGGATGCAACAACACGGCCACCGAACTGGACGAGACCGAATCCCTGTTCCTGGTCGACTTCATCAGCCGTTACGCGCTGACCGCCAGTGCCGATGTCTTCCTGAAAGTGGACAACCTGTTCGATGAACAGCAAATTGTTTCACGTTTGCCCGATGGCGCCAGGCCAAACATGCCACGTACCGCTTCGCTGGGGATCAGCGTTAATTTCTGATCAACAACCCAAGGCCAACTGATCGGCGGCGAGTTCGCCTTTGCATTCCCTCTCTGTCATAGCCCTGGTTTCCAGCCGGGGTTTTCTGGCTATGAGAGACCTAACAACCTAATCCCGACAGACTGCCAGACGACTCCACGTGCGCGTCGGTGCGCCCCTTTTTCAGGAATTGATTATTGCCAGATAGCTATGTACCCAGAAACTTCAGATGAGCTCTATTCAGAGCGGGGCAGACAAAAAAATGGGCAGATGAATATCTGCCCTAAAAACCTGAGTACTTCATTAACTCGCAAGAACTATATCAAGCTAAACTGAACTCTAACTGAATTTTCCGATTGTTTTTTGATCGCAATGTTTCCCGTACCAGTGCCCTAATCAAGTGGTAAGCTTATTCAAGAACCCGCCATGCGGTCAAAACGCATATTGTAACCTCGCACGCACTTCATCTCCGCTAGCGCCATTGGCTTCTTCGCCATCCATGTAGCTCATTCCAAGTCGAACATTCTTGTTGGCGTAATAGTTAACGCCCAGTGTTGTTTGCTCACCGTCGGTCGTGGCCAGCCCCACATCACTGTATTTTCCGTCACCATCCTCAAAGCGGGCAACAACTTCCCAGGCCCCTTTGGGTGATGCCGGTTTTACCCGCTTGAATGCTCCGGCTTTGTAAGGACGGCTTTCGCCGGTGATGATCCAGCCAAGCTGTACGTAATAACCATCAACATCCACCTGGCCTTCCTCGGAATCGAAATATTCGGCCTGGGCATGGAAGGGCCCGGAAGCGCCGGCGAGCTCCAGATTAAACGTATCGACCTCATCGGCCTGAGTGTCGGCATCACGCGTGGTATAACCCGCACCAAGATGAACAACCATATTGTTCGTTTGAATCGGTGCAACCGTGCCCCGTGCGGTTACTGCCGTGTTATTGAAATCGTCGCTGCCATTGCCGCCTGCCTCGAAGTAGCCGATACCGTAGGTCCAGTTGCTGCCTTTGCCGCTGAGCTGGATGCCGCCGCTGCGACCGGGGGCATAACGCTCGGTCATGGCAGATCGCTCAAGCGCTGAGATGTCTTTTGAGCTCGTTAATTCTTCCAGGCCGAATGGCTCTTTCTGTTTACCGATAGTCACGGTTGCAGCTGAGCCAAATCCCATGTAACGAATGTACAGGTCGCGCGCTCAATAACTAAGTGCAACACTCCCTGATCGAGTATCGTGTTGCCATGAAAAATCACTATCACCACCTCAGCACCACAGACCGCGTCACACTCATGTTGATGATGCGCCAGGGAGCCAGCCTCCGTGCCGTCGCCCGTGAGTTGAAGCGCTCTCCCAGTACTTTGAGCCGGGAGTTACGACGACACGCGGTTAACGACCAGCCCTATGATGCCGAGGCAGCAAGGGTAACAGCATGTTCAGCGCGTGTTCGTTGTCGGCCCAAGTGCAAGTTAGTCGAAGGAACGAATCTCTATGCGATCGTCCTCGACATGCTACGAAACTGGTGGTCTCCCCAACAAATCAGCGGCACACTGAAGGCCATGTTTCCAAACCAGCCCGACTATCAGGTCTCTCATGAGACGGTGTACAAAGCCATCTACGCCCAGCCTCACGGTGAGCTGCGCAAGGAGCTGATTGCATGCCTGCGCCAGGGCAAGACCAAGCGCCGGCCCCGCGCGGGCGGTGTGGACCGCCGTCAGCAGATCCCGGATCTGGTCAGCATTCACCTTCGCCCGCCGGAAGTCGATGAACGGCTCTTGCCGGGGCACTGGGAAGGCGACCTGATCAAAGGTGCGTTCAACCGCTCCGCTGTAGGCACTCTGGTTGAGCGAGTGAGTGGCCTGGTATTCCTGGCCAAGATGGACGGCGCTACCGCAACCGCCGCCGTTCAGGGCTTCAGCGCGGCCCTCAACCGGGTGCCATTGGAAATGCGCCAGACGTTCACCTACGACCAGGGCCGCGAGCTGGTGCGCCACGCCGAGATCACCCAGAAGACCGGGACGGCGATCTACTTCGCCGATCCACACAGTCCCTGGCAGCGGGCCATCAATGAGAACACCAATGGCCTCTTGCGGCAGTACATGCCCAAGGGCACGGACCTGTCGGTGTTCAGTCAGGACGAGCTGGATGCCATCGCCTTCCAGCTCAATACCCGGCCTCGAAAGCGACTGGGCTTCAAGCCGCCGCTGGAGGTCTTTATGGATCTGATCAAGCAAACCCAGGATGCGCCGTCAGGCGTTCATTAACCCGGGTGTTGCACTTGGAGTTGGAGACCGCC
>NZ_FOHZ01000048.1 GCF_900111555.1 Marinobacter segnicrescens | reverse complement strand
TCCTCGTCATCGTCGCTATAGCGGTATTCAAACTCCTCAAATTGCACACCCCAGGTTGTGAGCGGCTGTTTACGAGCCGTGGTGTCGGAAATCATTTCCTGAGCTGTCACCGCCGTTGAGAAACCAACTGAGGCAAGAAAACTGACGGCGACAAGTGATCGAATACAACTCATGCCTCACCTCCATCTTCAGCAATCACGTCTGTTTTGGCCTGCGTTGAATCTGGCCCACCTTCAATAATTACCTTACGGAACATACCAGCGGCCGCGTGATAGGACAGATGGCAGTGGAATGCCCACTGGCCCGGTTCATCGACCTCCGTTTCCATGTACACCGTGGTACCCGGGTTCACGTTGATTGTATGTTTGATCGGGTTCCACTGGCCGGCGCCAACGTCCAGAATCGACCACATGCCGTGCAGGTGCATGGGGTGTGTCATCATGGTTTCATTCACAAACTTGAAACGGACCCGCTCACCGTATTTGAGACGAATCGGATCGGCGTCTTCATACTTGACGCCATTAATGCTCCAGGTGTAACGCTCCATATTACCGGTCAGGCGAAGCTCTATTTCCCGGGTCGGTTCCCGGTCTTCGTACAGCGGATCCTGAGCCTTCAAGTCAGCGTAAGACAGAAACTTACCTCCATTCGCCGCTTTGGGCATGAGGCCACTGCCCTTGGCATAGAAAGGATCGCTTTTATCTTCTTTTCCCATCGTCATGGAACCATGGTCCATACCGGACATACCCGAATGATCCATAGCTTCCATATTGGAATGATCCATGCCGCCCATGTTGGACTGGTCCGTCCCCTCCATAGAAGAGTGATCCATCCCGGACATATCTTCTGAGCTGTCCATATCCATGTTCCCATGATCCATGCCCGCCATGCTGCCATGGTCCATACCAGGCATACCGCCCATATCAGCCATGGTCAGTCGGGCAGCTTCACGCAGTTGCGGCACTGCCGCTTCCATGCCCTCTTCGGGGGCCAGTGTTGCCCTGGCGTATCCGGAACGTCCCATGGATTCGGCGAAGATGGTGTACGCCTGCTCATCTTTCGGGTGGACGATCACATCATAGGTTTCCGCCACACCGATCCGGAACTCGTCCACGTTAACGGGCTGAACGTTGTTGCCATCGGCCTGTACAACCGTCATGTCCAGACCGGGAATCCGTATGTCGAAGTAGGTCATGGCCGAGGAGTTGATGAACCGCAGCCGGATGCGTTCTCCGGGCTCAAAAAGGCCAGTCCAGTTCTGCTCGGGACCTTTGCCGTTGATCAGGCCCGTAAAGCCCTGCAAGTCCTCAACGTCCGCTTTCATCATCCGCATGTCACCCCAGGCCATGCGGTCCCGAATGGTGTTCATCAGACCGTTTTTGGACGCGTCCGAAAAAAACTCCCCCACGGTTTGCTGCTCACGGTTGTAGTAATCCGGCATCATTTTCAGGTTGCGCATGATGCGGTCACCGGAATGGGGGTGCTTGTCAGTCAGCTGCACCACGTATTCACGATCGTAGCGGAATGGCTCACGGCCCTCGGGCTCGATGACAATGGCACCATAGGCGCCGTCCGGCTCCTGAAAACCAGAGTGGCTATGAAACCAGTAGGTGCCTGCTTGCTGGATAGGGAATTCATAGGTGAACGTTTCACCCGGCTTGATGCCAGGGAAACTGATACCTGGCACACCGTCCTGATTGAAAGGCAGGATCAGACCGTGCCAGTGAATGGACGTCATCTCATCCAGATTGTTGGTCACGTTGATCCGGACGTTCTCGCCTTCCTTGAAACGCATTACCGGTCCCGGAGATGCGCCGTTGTATCCAATGCCTTCCTTCACAAAATCGCCGGTATCAATTTTTACCCGGTCGACCGTAAGGTCGTATTCGCCGGCCAGAACCATGGCTGGCATCAGCAGGCTCAAAAGCCCTGTCAAAAAGTGCGGTTTCATCTGTGTTGCTCCGAACTACACGTCATTGAAGCCGGGCCGAGAAACGTGTCTCAGCCCCGCGCTCGCGGACCTCAGTTAAGCGAGTTACTCGAAATTGACCTCACCGTACATCCCGGCCTGATAGTGGCCCGGCACGTTGCAGGCAAATTCGATATTGCCTTTATCAGAGAACTTCCATACCACTTCTTTACTTTGGCCCGGTTCCAGCAACACGCTGTTCGGGTCGTCATGCTTCATGGAATGGCCATTCCCCATATCCATATTCATCATGTCGTGGTTCAGCTTGCCGCCCTGGATGACGCCATGCTCAACCATCATCATCATTTCCTCTTGATGAGCTTCGTGCATGTCGGGAGTGCCAACACTGAACTCATGGACGAGGTTTCCCTTGTTCTCCACCACGAAGCGAACGGTTTCACCCGGCTTTACACTGATTTCTTCGGGTTCGTAGTAGTTGTCGTACATCTCGACAGTTATGGTTCGGCTGGCCTCCGACGCTTTGCCAGGTTCACCGCTTGTAGCGCCGTGCCCGTGGCCACCATCATGGGCGCCAGCCGCAAACGCTGTTGCCGACATTGAAAGCGCCATACCCGCTACGAATAGTTTTGATGCATTCATCTTTTTATCCTCTGTAAAATAAAACTCGCGAAAACACTGCTGGATTGAGCCCCAATCTTGAGCAATGTCCAGAATCGGTTGTTACCTTCTCTCACTAACCTGAATTCTTTCTGAAAAACTCGAACTATTTTCCGTTCAGGCTGAATTCAGGTTAATCAGTCACACTTTCGACCGCGGACCATACAGAGAAGGAAAAACTCATGCGTTTACTGCTCGTCGAAGATGACCGCTTGCTTGCTGAGGGTCTGGTCAGGCAGTTGGGAAAAGCAGGTTTCAGCGTTGATACAACTCCCAGTGCCCGAGAAGCCGTCGTTCTGGGTGAGCAAGAGGATTACCGTGCTGTTGTTCTGGACCTGGGTCTACCTGATGGCAACGGGCTGGACGTATTGAGAAAGTGGCGAACGAATCACGTCAGCTGTCCGGTCTTGATTCTGACCGCGAGAGGCGATTGGCAGGATAAGGTTAACGGCTTGAAAGCCGGGGCAGACGATTACCTGGCAAAACCTTTTCAGACAGAAGAGCTAATCGCACGCCTCAACGCACTCGTGCGTCGAAGTGAAGGAAGGGTCCATACTCAGGTTAAAGCCGGCCGCTTTGAACTGGACGAAAACCGCCAAAGCCTCAAGATGGACGACGGCGTGGAACATACACTTACCGGCACCGAATTCCGGCTGCTACGTTGTTTGATGAGCCGCCCTGGCCACGTCTTTTCCAAAGAACAACTAATGGAACAGCTTTACAACTTGAATGATAGCCCGAGTGAAAACGTCATTGAGGCGTATATTCGGAGGTTAAGGAAGCTAGTGGGCAGCGAAACCATCTCAACACGACGCGGCCAGGGGTACATTTTTAATGCGATTCCTTAAAAAGCCTGCGTCCGTAAAAGGAACCTTGCTTGCGCTGTTACTGCCCGCCGGAATTGGTCTAATGGGGGTAGCGTGGTTGGTCCATGGTTTGCTACTCGACCGAATGTCCCGGGAGTTCGTTGAAAGCCGACTGAAAGATGAAGTCGCTTTCCTTGAACACCAGATTCGCGACGCGAATGGTGAAGTTGACACTCTCCAGACGGGCGATTATTTCCAGGATGTTTTTCATCATGCCTTTGCCATACATACACCCGAACAGACCATCATTTCACCCGATACTTGGGAGCCCTTGTTAACGCCTCTGATTGAAAACGAAGAAGACGGAACCGTTCGCGTAGAAGATGCCGAAACCACTGATACTCCCTTAGACATCCTCGCCTACCGAAAGTCTTTTCAGGTCGGTGAAACACCCATCGTCGTAATCGTTTCTGAAGATCTGGGTGCGCTGAAACGCAGCCAAGCTGCACTTCATGCCTGGACCGCCGTAGTATCAGTTCTGTTGATTATGCTCTTGGTCGCCGTGCTCTGGTTCGGTATCACGATGTCCATGCGACCGGTTGTCACACTCAAAGCCGCATTAAAAAGACTCCAGGACGGAGAGATCTCCCGAATCAACGTTCAGTCGCCAGAGGAGTTCCACCCGCTGGTTCTTCAACTAAATCAGTTGCTGGACTCCTTAGATCAGCGACTGGAGCGCTCCAGGGACGCTCTCGCAAACCTGTCTCATAGCGTCAAAACCCCCATCGCAGCCGTCCGGCAGATACTGGAAGACGACACACGTCCTATCGACACCAATCTAAGGCGCCAGATGGCGGAGCGATTAAGCGATATCGACAGGCAATTAGAAGCTGAAATGCGTCGAAGCCGTTTTGCAGGGCCCCAGATTGGAAAAAGCGCCTACCCCATAAAACAGGCACGAGATCTTTTGTGGATGCTCGGTCGTTTATATCCGGAAAAGTCGTTTGAACTATCGAGTTCTCTGCCTGAAGACAGCCGATGGCCAATAGAAGAACATGACCTTAATGAAGTATTGGGCAACTTACTCGACAATGCTGGCAAATGGTCTTCGAGATGCGTAGAGCTCTCTGTCGAACAAGGCAGCGGCTTTAAGCGAATAGTTGTTGCTGATGATGGCCCAGGGGTTAATCACAAGGATTTAGCCAGTTTGGGCCAAAGGGGTCTGCGGCTAGATGAGCAAACACCTGGGCACGGTCTCGGTCTTGCTATCGTTCGAGATATAGTGACTCGCTATGAAGGTAAAATCAGCTTTTCGACTAAGTCCTGTAGCGGTTTACGCGTTTCTATCGAATTATTAAGATAAAATCGAATGTTCGGAGCCTGTAAACCAAATTGTGTAACTGCCCACGACTGAGTAATCTTTTCAAAAGGATACCATCGTGGGTACACAAGTGGACCAAGAAAAACTCAAAGCCCTGGCCGCAGAGCTGGCCAAAGACATCAAGTCCGAGAAAGACCTCGGAGCCCTCACTCAGCAACTCGTAAAGCTCACCGTTGAAACCGCGCTCAATGCCGAACTGGATGAGCATCTCGGTTACGAGAAGCATGCCCCGGCTGGTCGAGGTACCGGTAACAGCCGTAACGGCTACTCTGCCAAACGCCTCAAGGGCCAGCATGGTGAAGTGCCGATCGAGTCACCCCGTGACCGGGACGGCTCTTTCGAGCCTCAGTTCGTCCGTAAAGGCCAGTCCCGCCTGACTCAGATGGACGACCAGATCCTGGCTCTTTATGCCAAGGGCCTGAGCACCCGGGATATCGTAGACGCCTTCAAGGAGAGTACGACGCGGACATCTCGGCAACGCTCGTTTCCAAGGTGACTGAGCGCGTGATCGATCAGGTTCACGAGTGGCAGAACCGCCCTGTTGATCCGATCTACCCCATCGTTTATCTGGACTGTATCGTCCTGAAAATTCGTCAGGACAAGTGGGTGATCAATAAGTCCCTATACCTGGCTCTGGGCATCAACATGGAAGGCCAGAAGGAGCTGCGGGGCCTCTGGCTGGCCGAGACCGAAGGCGCGAAGTTCTGGCTATCGGTACTCACCGAACTGAAGAACCGGGGTCTGGAGGACATCTTGATCGCCTGTGTGGACGGTCTCAAGGGCTTCCCGGATGCCATTGCTGCTGAGTACCCTCAGACCAAGGTGCCGCTGTGCATCGTGCACATGGTTCGCAACTCGTTGCGCTACGTGTCCTGGAAAGACTACAAGGCCGTTACGGCAGACCTGAAGCAAATCTACAAATCGGCCACCGAGCAGGAAGCTCGAACGGCGCTGGACGACTTTGCAGAGCGCTGGGACGGCCAGTATCCGCAAATCGCCAGGTCCTGGTACAACCACTGGGACAACCTGATAACGCTGTTCGACTACCCTCCAGCCATCCGGAAGGTGATCTACACCACCAATGCCATTGAGTCACTGAATAGCGTTATCCGCAAAGCAACCAAGCGCCGGAAGCTGTTCCCCAGTGATGATGCCGCACTGAAAGTGGCCTTCCTGGCGATCCAGCAGGCCTCAAAGAAATGGACCATGCCGATCCGGGATTGGAAGCCCGCACTGAATCGCTTTATTATCGAATTCGGTGACCGCCTGGACGGTCACCTGTAATGGGGTGGGCAGTTACACAGATTTATTTACAGGCTCAATGTTCGCTTTTGTTTAATTGCGTCCCCTGCTAACAAGGCTTGTTGCTTGCCTCCAATCTTTCCGTTCCAGTGAGACTATTTCGACCTCCGGGTCGGACGCCGAATTTAGCACTTTGTGTGGAAACCGGAATGAGCGCCCTATTCTCGAATCTACTTTAAGTTTGTTTAGCACTTTGTGTGGATTTTGGAGGGTAAGTCACTGATATACGGTGGCGGAAGTTTAGTGCTTTGTGTGGTCGTCCACCGTTGGACGACCACAGAAAGTGCTAAAGAATAGCCACAGAAAGTGCTAAATTTTCACAGGAAGTACTAAATTCGTCGCCCACCTTTCTATCTCTATGATTCTGAATGTTTTTCGGTTTTTTCTCGAATAGCGCCTTTCGGGGCGATCAGTGCCTTGGATTCTGGCGGTTAGTTTCGATTGTGGAATAGCGTCAGCTCTGACCGAACTCCGCAATTTTAGATAATGCCCTGGGTTCGAAAGGTATTGGCCGATGCCGGTAAAAAACATCCCCTATACCTCTCGAGAAGTATCATGCGAATCGGAGCACGGATTTTTGTTATGGCAGCCTCGGAACCGCTCTGTGAATTGAGAGAAAACGTGGAACGGTGTTATCGATAATCCGGTTGAGACGATCCGCTCCTGATTATTGAAAACCGTAGTACTCGTCAGCTCTGGAAGAAATGGACGTTACAAGGCGCAACCAATGGTCCGTTTGGGATGATTGGGTCTGCCTGGGTGCCCTGAGCATAATAGTTCTCTACTAAACTCCAGAAATCCGTTAAAATCACATTATTACGGATTTTATTTTCACCCTCTCCTCGCATCCGAGCGGCTTACCAGGAGCTCCCCGATGGGCAAAACCGGCCAGGCACGCGTGCTCACGCCCGAACAGTTCGCTCACCTCTTGCACGTGATCAAAGGGCATCGTTACCCGGAAAAGAACACGGCGCTGGTTCAGATCAGCTTCAAGCTCGGACTGCGAGTTCAGGAAATTGCCCTTCTCCAGATCAAAGACGTCGCCGAACTCGGCCCTGAAAGTTCTGGTCAGTGCTCTTTCAAACTTAAGGAAATCCTTGCGTTGCCAGCGGCTTACACTAAAGGTGCCGATGCGTTGAAGCGATCCAAATCCACGTACCAGCGGCGTCGAATCAGTTTTAGTGTTCACGATTTCCACCAGCTTGTTCAGCGAATTGAAACCATGGCCAAGGCTGGCGCCGAGATCAAACCGGAGGATTTTTATCCTGAGGTCAAAAAACATCGTGGTAAATCGCGCGATCTTCCAATGAATGACGTTGCGCTGAGAACGGCTATAGAAAATCACCTTGCGATCCGCCTGGCAGCGCATCCCTCAGTGAAAAAGACGGATCCTCTATTCCTGACTCAAAAAGGAGGCCCCTATTCTCCCAATACTCTCCAGGAACACTTTGCTCTCATGCATAGGCATTGGGCAGGTATTGAGCGAGCCAGCTCCCACAGTGGCCGGAGGACTTTAATGACGAATATCATTCATGAACAAAAGAAGTCAGTTAAGGTCGCGCAAAAAATCGCTGGCCATGTGTCACCGTCAACAACGCTCATTTACGAAGAACCTCCCGAGGAGTCACTGAAGGAAGCGTTGCAGGATGCCGGGTACAAATATATTGGTTAGTCCAGCAAACGAATAAACTTTGGAGCGAAGTCATTATCACAGTTCAAACTCCCCAGAAATGCCACTGGTTTGCTTACCTGATTTCAGCCCACTTGTCATGAGTCTTGTTGATAGCGCCGGCCCCATAGCTGCACTGCCCCACCAAACGTAGTTTTCATTTCAATTGGAGATGGTTTGGTGACTGAAGCGTGAAGTTCAGTGTGGTCGCAAAGCGAACGTTTCACTGGAATCTTGTCTCTGAGCGAAGCCTCAAAAACAACCCTCGGTTAATAACGCTTATGGCAATGTTATAGTCGTACTACCAACATCCCGGTTTGCTTCACCAAATAAATTTGCAGGCGTTGCGCCATCCTCCGGGTTGATTTGAAAGATGGTATGAAGGATGCCGTTATGCTCTAAGTACATTTCAAATGCCGGAAAAGCATCTACTTTACCACTGACCTCATACGTATATGCTCCCGTCGAGGCATCACGAGTTTCTTTCAGTGAAATTTCGGCATCAATATCCGGTGAAACTGCTGACATTATAAGAGGGTTTGCTGTATTAACCTTAAACTTAAAAGCTCTCTCGATATCATTTGAGCTTTCCAGAGTGCCAGTAAATCCTTCGCTAAATGACGCTCTTGCGCTCTCAACAAACTCTCCTGTGTCGCACTTGTACTCCTTGGTAACACCACTCTCCCCTCCAAAATCATAGTATGAACGATCTTCTGTGGACAGTTTAAGCCAGGCCGTTAATCGTGCGGATGCATCCCTATCTGCGCTAAAATAACGATCATCCGTAGAAAAACAATTTATAAGAAAATTGTCAGTCGAAATAACTTTCTCACTGACACTCGGGATCTCTTTCCCAACACTAGATGGAATGAATGTTTTAAACCAGACGTTTATATCATCGGCCTGTGCATTAGATGTCAATATAAATAAATAAAATAAACTAGAAGCTAGATTTTTCATTTTAAACCTATTTATTCTCTTCTCAAAGCTAGTTTATCCTCATAATCCATTGGCATGTGATGTGTGGCGGCTGGTTCTGTGGCTGAAATGTGTCAATTTCAATTTTTTGAATATTCCCTACGATTCCATCGAAATAGGGAACGGAAGAGGAAATTAATGCAGGGAGCGGCGGTAGATTCCTCTTTCCGTTTGCTATAAATCTTGTAGAAGTAGCACCAGCGGTAACAGAATCATTTACGACCCAATTTGTATCGCCTTCAGGACGAGCGCCGCCATCGTCATACTTAAGTAAGTACGTTTGGATTCTACCGGTTAAATTAAGTGTATTAATATTTCCGGACTGCTTTAATCTCAGGTCGTCTGAAATGTTTTCGGCAGTTATGGTTATTTGCCCTCCTTGCTGCTTTCCCCCAAGCCCCTCTTGCGGCTTAGCACCCCTTGCATAAGCCCCTTCCATATTAGGCACATTCTTGCCCTTCAGACTCTCATGGACCCAATTTTCGTCTGGAAGCGTGTACGCACCATCTAACCGAATGAAACCTTTTGGTATTTCTGCACCAAAATAACAAAACGCAGCACCTTGTGGAACTCCAGCGAACGGAGCAATACTCTCTAAAACTCTGGGCATTAACTCTTTTAATCGAGACAGGGTGAAGCTACTTGGAATGGGCTTGTCATCTCTTTCAAGACCTTCAATTGTTCCTTTTGCGACATAAGCGCTCATAGTAATTTGGGCCAAACTGTTCTGCCACCCACTATTTATATAACTGATTTCAATTTCATGAGGCTCAAGAGTCTTTGTTTTTTCGTTTTCTTTTAGCGTCAATTTATGTTCATTTTTTAGTTCGGAAATATCTTTTTCCGTTAGTTTAACGCTAGGGGTGTTGGGTTTGAACTCCACTTCTCGAGCACTTTCAGACCTATTAGTGTCTGCTTTAGACGTCTCTTCTGACTTTTCCCAGCCCTTTTCCGTAGCTATTGCCTGCAAATAATCCTCAACTTTCTTTAGAAGATCTGGAGTTTCTCGAAGCTCAGAGAAAGATTTAGTATCAGGCTTTATAACTAAGTTCATTAAATCGGCACTAGAAATAGCAACCTGCCTGATAAGGTCAGCATCGTTGGCACGGATATTCTGTGTCATTTGTGTGTTAAGCGCAGACAGGAAATTAGCAATATCACTCTGAAATATTGGCTCTTCAGACTTTAACTGTGCAGATTGGAGTGCATTTTCAACTCTTACTTCTAAGTCATTTGAAATCGTAACAGATGATGACGCGAATGAGTCTACAATATTGTTGTATGAGTATTCCGCTTGAAACTGGACATCATTATCGCTCAGAGCGTTGATGAACGGTTCGTACATCGCTTCTGGCACTTTTATAATGTGATCAATTATAGCTTCAGCATCTGAAAGCGGAAATATCCTTGACGTCTGCCCATACTGCGTCGGTAAAACATCATCCTGGAAAGTTAGCCTTAAAGCCTTTATTGGCCATGGTCGCACCTTTATATCGTTAATCGAAACGTTCGGTTTCTTGGCCTTTAGTGCATGATCTTGATTAATAACTGCTGCTTCAGCATCCTGCATAATACTTTTGGTCGATAGCGCAATTCTAAAACGTAAATAATAATCACCACTGTCGTCCTGCTTGTTGTCCCATATTAAAGGGTGACCCATCTCTTTTTCTTTGAACTCAGGGTTTTCTTGGAGGGCAAAAATTGGACGATGATAATAAACGGCCACGTTGTCAGTAGCTTGAGAACTGGCCTCCCGGTGAATGCGTAGCTTCTTGACTCCAGGGATTTCCAGTTCAGCCTGATGCGCCCTAGTTGGCTCAGCCGAATTTCTTGCTTGTTGAAATCTTGTTTCATCTTCTGCGTGTGCCACAAACGACCCACTCAAAAAAATGGTATTTATGAGGACAGTCGGAACGTAATTGATGATGCGAGACGTAACGGTTTTCCTTTTTGACATGAGCTGTCACTCCCTGTGCTTGACCTATATAACCTGTCACACCTCAATTCAATGAATGCTGCGCCGTTTCTATTGCATATTCCGGCCCATCGTGACCGCCCATTCCGTTTGAACGTGACCGCCTGTTCCGGGTGATCGTGACCGCTCATTCCGTTTTATCGTGACCG
>NZ_FOHZ01000049.1 GCF_900111555.1 Marinobacter segnicrescens | reverse complement strand
GTAGCTCTGGCCCAGCCGGAGAATGCCCAGACATGACCGGTAGGCCTGTTGCGGGTGCTTTCTCGCCCCCAGCGCGGTGCGGATGAGCTTTTCGGTTGCCGGCCCGATCTTGGCTGCCCACGCAATCAACCGTTCCGGTGACCACTCGCCGGCCTGGCGATGGGACTCCGGCATGTGCGCAGCGATGGTGCTGTGCCGACCCTTCTGATCTGAGCGCCGATGGCTGGCGATTCGGTTACCCCGGTAAAAACCCTCGATGGTGTTGTGGGTGATCCGGACCTCCACCTCTTTCTTGATCAGGGTGTAGGGCACCGAGTAGTAATGCCCGTCGATGGCCACGTGGTAGTCGATGTGAACACGGGCCTTCTTCCACTCCGCGTAGACGTACGGCTCCGTCGGCAACGGTTGCAGGACCGGCTTGTCCAACTGTTCGAAGTGGTCGCGCCGGCAGCCGGGTAACTTGCGGAAGGGGCGGGTGTTCAGCCGCTCCAGCAGCTCACGGATGGTGGCGTTGAGTTGCCCCAGTGAGAAGTGTTGGCGATGGCGCAACGCTGCCAGGATCCAGCGCTCGACGATCAGCACACCGCCTTCCACCTTGGCCTTATCGCGGGGCTTGCGAACCCGTGTGGGGACAACGGCTATGCCATAATGACTGGCCATGTCCTGATAGGTCGGGTTCAGGTCTGGCTCGTAACGGTGGGCTCTGCTGACGCCGGAGCGGAGGTTGTCCGGAACCACCAGTTCCGGCACGCCACCCAGGAACTCGAAGGTCCGGATATGGGAGCCAATCCAGTCTGGTAGCGACTGGCTCCAGGTGGCCTCGGCATAGGTGTAGTTGGACGCACCCATCACCGCCACAAAGACCTGTGCCTCGTGGATCTCTCCGGTGGTACGGTCAATAACAGGCACGGTCTGCCCCGCATAGTCTACGAACAGCTTCTCCCCGGCCCGGTGATCCTGGCGCATCACCAGATCCAGCTTGCCCCGCCAGGTACGGTAGTGCTCGCAGAACCAGCTGTATTGGTAGCCATCGGGATTACCTTCCCGGTACTCCTGCCAGAGCAGGAACAGGGTGACATTCTTGCCCGTGAGTTCGTCGCGAATGTGTTGCCAGTCGGGTATACCTCTGGCCTGTGCCGGCAGGTCCGGTGGCGGCGGGAACAGCAACTGCTCCAGATGGGCCTCATCCAGATCCGCTGGCAACGGCCAGCTCAGACCGGCCTCAACCGTGCGGCGCAGGTATTCGCTCACGGTGGGACGGCTGACGCCACAGGCCGCCGCAATCTGGCGGTTGCTCAGCCCTCGCTCCCACTTGAGGCGAAGAACTTCTTTGATCTTACGCATGGATAACCTCTTCGCTGGCATCGGGCCCTCTCCGGATGAAAAGGGTCAGAGTACCGTTAAGTTATCCCGCGCCGGACGATTTTGATGGAGCTTCAGGCAGCCTGCCGGGGTGGCAGCTTTGCCGTGGAATCAGTGGCAGCTTTCGCGTGGAATGGGTGGCAGGCTTCGTCTGGAATCAGTGGCAACCTTGGTCTGGAATACGCATCGATATGCCGAGCTTGAAGATAGTCCGCTGGTATAACCAGTCGCTCAGGCTTTTTCCCGGCCTAGAGAAACCGGGACAGATTTATTTTCTAGGCCGCCCCGGAGCTCTGGTTTCAATGCGTAGCCCAATACGACGCTCGACTTCATCAACGAAACGGTGGCCACTGGTCAGCTTATTCCGGGCGATGGCGGCTCTTATCTGGCGGTCTTGTTCAGAGAAGGCTCCATCGCTGACAAACGCCTGGTAGCGTTCTCTGCGTGACTGAGAATCGGTTCCCAGAGCAGCCATCGTAGGAGGTTCATCCAGCCCGTCACAGTCGGCCAGGCCGATACGTGCGGCATAGGATGACCACGGATAATGTTCCGCTGCGTCAACCATGCCAGCTTTCACCGGGTTTAGCTCAACATATCGACAGCAACTGAGCAGGTAGTGGTCGGTATCGATTGGGCTGATCTTATAGCGCCCCTCCCACAGTGAGCCCGTTCGTTTCTCTATCTTGTTGACGAATCGTGTTTGACGACCCGCCAGGCGCTTCATCAATTGAGGGATGGCGGTTAGTTCGTCGGTAGCCTTAACGACCAGGTGGACATGATTAGTCATGAGGCAGTAGCTGAAGACTTCCAGCCCAAGCGTGTGTTTCCATTCCTGGAGGTTATCCAGGTAATACTGGAAGTCGCGGTTTTCAATGAAAACGGGTTGCTTGTTATGCCCGCGTTGAACGATGTGGTGGGGCAAACCGGGTACAATGACCCGTGCTTGTCGGGGCATCTGGCTTCTCCTTGCCGTTTGTAGGACGCAAAATTCCTTTTGCGGCTGTCGATTTTACCTTGTCGGCACTCGGTGTTAAACCGCATGAATCGTTTTGCAGACGCTAGCCAGGCCGGAAGTGAATAAATAAATCTGTCCCGGTTTTCTGAATCTGTCCCGGTTTTCGGTTTTCCACGTTAGGCAATAGTCATGATGAGATGGATCGCCGTTCTGTTCCTGGCCTTTCCTGGCATTGGGTTGGCTCAGGCTGAATCGGAGTTTTATGTGTGCTCGCCTTTCTTCGAGAGATCTGTGGTTGGAGAGAAAACAGATCTTGGCTGGCCGGTATTCGTCAGGTTAACAGAGGTTGGCACCACGAGTTTGGCAGCATTCACGGAAGCAAACGCCGGCAAAATGACCCGGATAATTGTTGGTGACCGCGAGTTTTTGAGGGCGGCAATATGGGCCCCAATTACTAGCGGGAGTTTACGTGGGATGTTCAGTTCTGAGGAAGTTGCTAACGATTGGCAGCGAACTTTAGCCGGCCAATTGCCTGTCGCACCGTGCGGTGCTGGGAATTGAGTAATGCCTAACCAGTTGTTGCAGTTCGTTCCGGGCCATGAGGCCCTCCACCGGATGCCCTTTTCGCTGCGCTGCAAGGGCACCGCTGAACAAAAGTGTTATCCCCAACACTATTCTGGTCAGTTGTCCTTATCCAGCGCTGATTGAAATTTTGCTCCAAAAGGCTCGCAATCGATTTCAGCCGCATTTGCCACAAAGCTGACCGTATGGTAATTCCCGCAAAGGGCAAAGATTTCAAGCTGTTGCTCGGCCGTGAACAGGCTCTGGAACTGGTCTTGTGTTTTGGGACTCATGCGCCCTGAACTGCAGAGTTCGTCGACAGCCAGAAGCAAGGTCCTTTCCTCGGCATTCCAACACGGGGCACCAGGCCCCCCGAGTCTGGTTGCGTTGATCTGATCCTCCGTAAGTCGTACATGTTTAGCGAAGCCCGCTACGTGCACACCCCATTCATACTCACAGTCATTATTTGCACAGGTTCGCAGGATCACCAGCTCCCTTTGTCGCATCGGTAGGGGGCTCTCTTGATCCAGCAGGTCTAGAACCCCTTTGCGGAGGAAGCGTGTGCTGTTGGCAAATACCCTAAACAGTTTTAGCAGGTAGCCGTCCAGCTTCGGATAGTTCGAGAGCAATGCTTCTGTTTCCTGAGAATAGGGAGGTTCGACGGTGTGGAGGCGATTGGGCATGATTGGTACCTGCTGGTTGCTACTTTTAGTGTAGCAAATACGGTATGCTACTCTTTTCGTAGCGTCAAGGGGGATGTTGATGACAACCAAGAAACCCGGAAATCCGGTCAGGGGCTCTGACACAGGTCGTCCGATCATGGTCCTCATGGATATGCTTGGGCAACGCTGGGCACTTCGAATTCTCTGGGAGCTGAGAGAGAGCCGATTGACGTTCCGCCAGCTTCAGCAACGCTGTGATCAGATTTCACCTACAGTGCTGAATCGTCGACTGAAAGAGTTACGGGAGCTCCATCTGATTGACCATGACGGTAACGGCTTTGGACTGACTGATCAGGGCGAAGAGCTTGGTCAGCACCTGCTCGCACTGGACGATTACGCAAAGCGCTGGGCGAACACTCGAAAATAAATCTGTTCCGGTTTTCCGGATGCCTTTGCCCTCGCTTGGCTGCGTCAAAGTCACGTCGTCTATGGCTTCATTTACAATAAACAAAAAAGTAGAACTCCTATGAAAAGATGGTTTGTTTCGCTCATCATTTTGATCGTGCTGGCATGCGGTGCTTTCTGGGCATTGGCCGATAAGGACATGCGTCGACTGGTGCTGAACCTGCCGACGGATACCAACGTGCTTTTCTGGTCAACGGAGCAACGGGATGCGGTGTTCCGTGCCATGGACCGTTTACCGTTCCTTTCCAAATCCCGGGTTATCCCCGCAGGTGATGATCCTTATCCGTTACCTGAGGGAGCGCCGCTTGAGCTGGATACCGATGTGGACGCCTTTATGGAGAGCCAGCGGGCGGCGGCGCTGGTAATCGTACAGGACGGCGAGATACGCCTTGAGCGCTACGGCCTGGATTTCGGTCCCGAAGGGCGCTGGACCAGCTTTTCCGTGGCCAAGTCCCTTACCTCGACCCTGGTGGGCGCCGCCCTCAAAGATGGGTATATCAAGAGTATTGAAGACAAGGTGTCGAACTATATCCCGGACCTCAGGGGATCAGCCTATGACAATGTCACCATCCGGCAGTTGCTGACGATGACATCCGGGGTGAAATGGAATGAGGATTACTCAGACCCTCAATCGGATGTCGCCTTGTTCAACGCCCATGAACCGGACCCGGGTGTGGATGCCACGGTGAGCTATATGCGGCAGCTGGAAGCCGAAGCACCGCCAGGCACAAAGTGGGTCTACAAGACCGGCGAGACCAACCTGATTGGTGTGCTGGTGAGTTCAGCGACCGGCAAGCACCTGTCTGACTACCTGTCGGAGAAAGTCTGGAAACCCTTTGGTATGGAACAGGATGCCAGCTGGATCCTCGGGTCCACCGGGCATGAAATCAGTGGTTGCTGTATCCAGGCCTCCACCCGCGACTTTGCACGTCTGGGCCTGTTTTTCCTTGGCGGTGGCCTGGCCGATGGCAAACCTGTCTTACCCGAGAACTGGGTTGAGGAGGCGACCAGCCACCTCGTGGATACCACCCGGGAAGGATATGGTTACGGCTACCAGTGGTGGGCCCTCGATGATGGCGCTTATATGGCCCGGGGAATCTTTGGCCAAGGCATTTTTATTGATCCCGAGCGCCAACTGGTCATCGCATCGAATGGCAACTGGCCGCAGGCATCGGGTCGTCAGGGAGGCGGTCAGGATGAAGAGCGGTTGACCTTTTATCGGCAGGTTCAGTCGGCGATCGACAGGGAGCGCGCCCGATAGTCCAGGATTCAGCTACGTGTCGTCGCTGGCCACGTCAGTTATGACGGTAATGGCCAGCGACTGACAACAGCCGGTTAGCGTCCGCTCGCATCCTTGTCCGGTCCGGCCGATGGCACCTTGTCAGTGCGCCAGGGCATGCCGTCGCAGGTTGGATAGTTTTTACAGTCGGGAAGGCAACCCCTGCACGGTAAGCGGTGAGACGTCGATGGAGCACTGGGCGTGGATTGATGGGTCATGGATAACCTGCTGGCTGGATTTTTAACAGATTACGGTCGGGTAGTCACTTTGGATGCCAGTGGGCCGGAAAACTGGGAGAGACAGTGAGCAGGCCGCGCTATGTTTCCGGCGCCACGACTTGAGTGAGAAGGAGTTCGGGGACTCCTTCTCACTCAAGTCACGGGGTATCAGGAGACAATGGTTACCAGGCCCGGGGCGTGCCGGATGACTTTTTCACTGACGCTGCCAAGGGTCAGGGAGCGTAGTGCGGAATGGCCCCGTTTCCCGATAACCAGGTGAGTTCCGGGGTTCTGTTCCATGTACTCGACGACCTCATGGGCTGGGTCGCCTTTGAGCAGGATTTCCTCTTTGACATCAACAGGTCCGTCAAGGGCTTCCTTCGCTGTATCAAATACCTTGCGGCCGTATTCCTGCTGTTCCTGTTCAAGGTCGCTGGGCCAGACCCCGCTTATGATCAGCCGTTCGGCCCTGGATCCTGGAAAAACGGTGAGTAGCTTGAGTGGATGGCCAGTGGCTTTGGCCAGGTCAGCGGCCATTCTTGCGGCACGGGAAGCGTGTTCTGATCCATCACAGGCGACTACGACGGCTGAGATAGTGTCGGACATTGTTACTTCTCCATGGGTGTGGGTTCAGTCTAAAAGCTAGCACTGATTCGGGCATGTGACGAACCGAAAGTAACCCTTGGAAGGGATATGTCAGCCAGGTTTGACCTGGCGGGAAAGCAACTCTTGGCGATTTTTACTAAGTGGGCAACTCTGCTGCGTCGACCGTTTGAAGGTTGAGTCTGGCTCGGCCCAGGTGCTGCGAGGACACGTACTGTCCTCGTCGATTAAAGTACGGATTCCACGGCCTCAAGGAGCTCAGCATCATCCGGCGTTACCCTGCTGGGAAACGATTTGACGACATTTCCGTCGGCATCGAGTACGTACTTTGTAAAGTTCCAGCGCGGCGGTTCGCTCTGCTGATTAATGGCCCGGAAAACCGGGTTGGCGTCAGGTCCCGTCACCGGCCCCGGCGCGATCATGGTAAAGGTGACCCCGAAGTTTTTGAAACAGATGTCAGCGGCGTCTTCTTCGGAATCGGCTTCCTGTTGGAAATCATCGCTGGCAAACCCCACGACCACAAGCCCATCATCGGCATAGCGTTGGTGTAGCTTCTCCAGCCCTTCAAACTGGCCCGTGTAGCCACAGTAACTTGCGGTGTTGACCACCAGCAGTGGTTTGCCGGCGGCAATATCACAAAGGTTGACGGTTTCGTCAGAGTGAAGCCTGCGCTGTTCATGGTCCAGAAACGACGGGCAGCTCTCGGCCACCGCGGGAGAGGCGAATACAGATCCGGCGATAAAGGCCACTGTGGCCAGCTTGAGTCTCAGGTGCTTCATGTTCACGTTCCGCATTTGATGAGGGTCTACTATGACTATAGGCCTATTCTTACTCTGTAGATCATTCGTGGGACAGGTTTGGTGTGATGCGGCAAGAGATGACTTCGGCGCTGTACCGCAAAGGGTTCGGGTTCCGTCAGGTTCTGGCATTCATCGCAATTCTGGTCCTGGGTTCAGGGGCGGAGGGGGCATGCCGCCAGCCGCTTGAGCAGGATCAGCAGGTTCGTCGTACATTGGCGGTCACCACCACCGGGGTGGGTGTGATTACAGCGTGGGGTATTGTGAACTGGGACTACTTTACGGAAAAGCCCACCGCATCGTCGGAAGGCTGGTTCGGTCAGGAAAGCTCTGAGGGTGGGGCGGACAAGCTCGGCCATATGTTCACCACCTACGCCACATCCCAGGGGGTCGCCAGTCTTTTTGAAGACTGGTGTTTTCCCCGGAAGGACGCAGCACTCTATGGCACCCTGTCGTCCCTGGCCATCCTCAGTTATATGGAGCTGGGCGACGCGTTCAGCAGTTATGGATTTTCATATGAGGATTTCCTTGCGAACGCCATAGGTGGCCTTGCTGGTTACTACCGGTATCGTTATCCGGAGTGGGCCAGCAAAGTCGATTTTCGTTGGGAAGTCGGGCTGAAGCCCGAGCAGTTCGACATAACCACAGATTATGATAATTCGAAGTATCTGCTGGCGCTGAAACTGAATGGTTTCAGTGCCTTCCGCGACAGTTTCTTGAGACATTTCGAGTTGCACGCCGGTTACTACTCGCGAGGTTACTCGGACACGGACGAGCCTGATGAGCGTAACCTCTACATCGCTATAGGGCTGAACATCACTGACCTCTTCAGGCGAAATGGCTATGACAAGACGGCGACGTTCCTGAATTACTACCAGCCGCCTTTTACGTATTTCCCCACTGAGAAGTGATTGACGACAGGCGGTTGTAGGAGGACGATTTTCTGCCCTGGCACTAGAACGTCAGGGACAGGGTCGTCCTCAGTTATGATCGACTGGCCCGGGATCAGCTTTTTTCGATATCCAGCAGTTCTACCTCAAATATCAATGTTGCATTGGGCCCCACATAGTTCCCTGAGCCGCGCTCCCCGTAGGCAATATCGGCCGGAATATACAATTCCCATTTGTCGCCTTCTGACATCATCTTAAGAGCCTCGATCCAACCCGGGATAAGTTGTTTGACTTTGACACGATAAGGCTCGTTTCTTTGGTAGGTGCTGTCGAATTCAGTACCATCGACGAATGTACCGCGATAATGCACTGTGACTTCGTCGTTTTCGGTCGGGGTATAGTCGCCATTACCTTTAGTGATGACTTTGTATTGCAGGCCGCTTTTGGTGACGATTACACCCTCTTTCCCTGCATTTTCCGCGAGGAATACTTCTCCCTCTTTCTTGTTTTTCTTGCCGATGATTGCCCGCTCTGCCTCTTTCTTTTTGGTATGGACTTTCTGGTAAAGATCCAGGGTAGCCGCGATTTCGTCATCCGGCATTTTCATCTCGCCTCCGCGATAGGCATCCTTCATTGCCATCGCGAGGATATCTACATTCAATTCGATGCCTTCTTCCTTGAATTTTTCCGCCAGGTCGGCGCCATAGGCATAGCTGAAACGGTCGTCGAGGGTTTCAAAGCCATGTTTACTTTGTTTCTCATCGGTCTCAACCTGATTGGGGTCCTCGGAGAATGCCGGGCCGCTATAGGTACCTGCGAGCGCCGCGCCCATCAGCAAAAGTGCAAATGTGGATGAGTAAGCCTTCATTACGTCTCCTCAGCGGAATGCACGTTAACCAATAAAAAACCCCAACCCTGAGGGTTGAGGTTTTAATGCTAAACCCAGGCGCGATCAGTTAACCAGCCAGCGGTTGGCATACTCACGCATGACTTCACCAGGTTCGCCACCATCACCGGTTGTCGGTGCGAAGTGGGTACCAGAAGTGAGCTCCTGGGTGTACCGGGTGGAATTACGACGGCAGTTTGGACCATTGGAAGGAAGCGCCGGAGCCAGTACGTCACCGGTACTGAAGATGCACACAACGTCCACATCGCTTGCAACCGGGCGATCGATGCGTGTTGTGAAGACGGTATCAGGCTGGACCGCGATCACGCAGTCGGCATCCAGACGGTTGGCAGCGTTGAAAGAGCCACCACCTCCCTGGGAGTGACCGGAAGTACAGACTTTCGGGTCGGAGCCGACAATATTGCGGTAGCGGCTCTTGGCGTCGTTAACGGCACGCTCTACATCACGGCCATCGCCGGAATTGGCGGTAGTGGCGGCTGCCACCAGGATGCACTGCTCTGCGACAGACTCCAGCAGGCCCCTGTAGGTACCGGAAGTGCCACCCGTTCCGTTACCCCAGCCCAGGATATTGTAGTTACCGCTACCACCGCTGGGGACATACTAACCCGAAATAAAGTAAGCGAACATCATCCAGAGATATAAGCCAGGTCCGGATGACCAAAAAACGATTTCAATAGCTTTGGCAATTTCTGCAAGCGCCGAAGCTGCCGGTAAACAATGCTCCGAAGTTGTTCTTTACTGTTGATGATCTTTTTACCGACGTGGTGGTATTTGATGTAGCCCCAAACAGACTCATCAGGGTTCAGCTCCGGCGAGTACGGCGGCAGGAAGAACAGCCTGAGCTTGCCGTCGAGGCTCTCGACATACTCGCGAACGCGACGAGCATGGTGAACCGGGTGGTTATCGAGGATCAGGAAAACCGGCTTGTCAGCGTCTTGCACCAGAGCCTTGAG
>NZ_FOHZ01000050.1 GCF_900111555.1 Marinobacter segnicrescens | reverse complement strand
TCGCGCGCTCAATAACTAAGTGCAACACTCCCTGATCGAGTATCGTGTTGCCATGAAAAATCACTATCACCACCTCAGCACCACAGACCGCGTCACACTCATGTTGATGATGCGCCAGGGAGCCAGCCTCCGTGCCGTCGCCCGTGAGTTGAAGCGCTCTCCCAGTACTTTGAGCCGGGAGTTACGACGACACGCGGTTAACGACCAGCCCTATGATGCCGAGGCAGCAAGGGTAACAGCATGTTCAGCGCGTGTTCGTTGTCGGCCCAAGTGCAAGTTAGTCGAAGGAACGAATCTCTATGCGATCGTCCTCGACATGCTACGAAACTGGTGGTCTCCCCAACAAATCAGCGGCACACTGAAGGCCATGTTTCCAAACCAGCCCGACTATCAGGTCTCTCATGAGACGGTGTACAAAGCCATCTACGCCCAGCCTCACGGTGAGCTGCGCAAGGAGCTGATTGCATGCCTGCGCCAGGGCAAGACCAAGCGCCGGCCCCGCGCGGGCGGTGTGGACCGCCGTCAGCAGATCCCGGATCTGGTCAGCATTCACCTTCGCCCGCCGGAAGTCGATGAACGGCTCTTGCCGGGGCACTGGGAAGGCGACCTGATCAAAGGTGCGTTCAACCGCTCCGCTGTAGGCACTCTGGTTGAGCGAGTGAGTGGCCTGGTATTCCTGGCCAAGATGGACGGCGCTACCGCAACCGCCGCCGTTCAGGGCTTCAGCGCGGCCCTCAACCGGGTGCCATTGGAAATGCGCCAGACGTTCACCTACGACCAGGGCCGCGAGCTGGTGCGCCACGCCGAGATCACCCAGAAGACCGGGACGGCGATCTACTTCGCCGATCCACACAGTCCCTGGCAGCGGGCCATCAATGAGAACACCAATGGCCTCTTGCGGCAGTACATGCCCAAGGGCACGGACCTGTCGGTGTTCAGTCAGGACGAGCTGGATGCCATCGCCTTCCAGCTCAATACCCGGCCTCGAAAGCGACTGGGCTTCAAGCCGCCGCTGGAGGTCTTTATGGATCTGATCAAGCAAACCCAGGATGCGCCGTCAGGCGTTCATTAACCCGGGTGTTGCACTTGGAGTTGGAGACCGCCGGTCTTCAGCAGTACCGCCGTCGGCGCCATCACTTTCAGCGACGTTGAACTGGGTCTTGTACGCCCAGTCGCCAAAGTGGCCCTTGGCGTAGAGGCGTGCCCGGCGCACATCGAAATCGGTAGTGTCAACACCGTTGTCGTCAGACTGCGTGGCGTCGTAATCCCACTGAATGCGCCCGCCGAGCTGAAAAGACGCAGAGTTATCCGACACTTTCACTTTGATACCGCTGTCGGTATCGATCACAAGGTCTTCGCCGCTGGTCGTAACGTTTCCGGCCTGTGCAGCAGAAGCGGCAGAAATCGCCAAAGCCAAGCCCAAATATTTCTTGCTCATGATCTGTCTCACCTTTTTCGGTTTGCTTGTGTGTGTTGAAGCGCTATTAAAGTCTATTTGGCAAAGATTACAGAATGGTTACAGAGAATGCATCAAAACAGGGCGCTGGTCCGGGCCGGTGACAGGTTCTGGGGCGCTAGGTGTTGGGTCGTTTTTCGGGGGCAAGCTCAGAATGTGCCGATTTGTCTCTATAATAATGATAAACAAGAATAAATAAGATGTGGCAAGACTTTTGCTAAATCATATTTGGAGCAATGAAATCCAACCGAAGGTATCCATTATGAAGAAGCAGTTTTTCACCAAATCCGGATTTATCAGTATCACTTTGCTTGCAGCACTTCAGGCTGCGCCCGCCATTGTTAGCGCTGACGTCAGCTCAAATGTGAGCGCCAGCAGCAACTATCTGTTCCGGGGCGTCACCCAGACAGACGGGGCTGCGGCTGTCCAGGGAGGGTTGGATTATGAGCATGCGTCGGGCTTCTACGCCGGTGGTTGGGGTTCCAATGTCGATTTTGGTGACGGCACCAGCTATGAGCTTGATCTTTATGCCGGATTCTCCGGCTCTGTGGAAGAACTGGGTTATGACGTTGGGTACATTTATTATGCGTATCCTGACGCGCCGGACTCCATCGACTTCGGCGAACTGTACGGCGAGATCAGTTATGGCATTGCGGCCATCGGCCTGGCCTACACGATCAACAGCGACACCAGTGGTGATGGGGTGTTCGTGCAGGGGGATGCCTATTACTACGCCTCTGTTGGGGTGCCTCTGGAGGACAGCTACAGTGCCGGTGTGACGCTTGGCTATTACGACTTCGCTGATGACGGCAAGGCTTCTGTCGGCGAGGCAAGTTATTCACACGTCGCCGCCAACGTTACAAAGGATGCGGGAAACTTCGGTTCTTTCAGTGTTAACGTGGAGTACGCGGACATTGAGTCAACCGACGCGCTTGGCTCTGTCAACTCGGATGATCCGAAGTTCTGGCTGGGTTGGAGCAGGAGTTTCTGATTCGGCCAGCGATGGTTAGCTGCTCAATTTGAGTATTGTAAAGCTGGTTCCGTGACGGGCCAGCTTTTTTTTTATCTGTGATTGTCTCGTCAAAATCCACAATTGCACGCCCGTAGATAAAGCGGATGAATCGCCATCTTCGTTCTCGCCATCGTCCTTCCCTTCTTTATCGCAGGACTTGCAACCGTTCTTGCTAATCCGCACTCACTCGCCCAAAAGGGAGGCTGGCGTAGGGCCATTGCGCCTCTCCCCCCCTGCCCGCCAAACAAATGGTGATAGAAAGGCGGATACAGACTTTTCAGTTTGATTTCAGTTACACTGGGTAGCATCAATAATCGAGTCACGAACGCAAGAAGCTGTATATACATGGTTTTAGGAGCAACCTATGAGCGATAGACATTTCTATGCAGGTATGTCCAGGCGGCGCCTTATCCAAGGAGCTGCCACGATGGGACTTCTTGCCGGTTTCGACAGCTTGTTGCCGGCCTATGCTAGAGGACAACTGGACAACACGAACGCATTTCACACCGTGCGTAATGGCGCTGACATCTACGACCTGACCGTCGCGAGAACACCTCTCAAGATAGGGGGCACAGTCTCGGAACAGCCCATCACCATCAACGGCACTCTGCCAGCGCCTCTGGTGCGCCTCAAACAGGGGCGCGAGGCAATCTTGCGTGTCACCAATACGCTACCGGAGGCAACATCCATTCACTGGCATGGTCTGATTCTGCCGTACCAGATGGATGGCGTTCCTGGCGTCAGCTTTCCCGGCATCATGCCCGGCGAAACGTTTGAGTACCGTTTTCCGGTCGAACAGCACGGCACCTACTGGTACCACAGCCACTCTGGCCTTCAGGAACAGCTGGGCCATTATGGGCCGATTATCATTGATCCTGCCGAGCCGGAATCGGTGGCCTACGATCGCGAATACGTTGTGGTCCTCTCCGACTGGACCTTTGATTCTCCCGACGACGTATTCCGGAATCTGAAAGTGGCGGAGGGCTACTACAACTACAACCAGCGCACCGTTGGCGACTTCTTCAAGGACGTCGAAACCATGGGCTGGGATGCCGCGTGGAGCAAAGCCGGCATGTGGGGCAGAATGCGAATGAGTCCCCGGGATATCCTGGATGTAACCGGTTCTGAATATACCTACCTGATGAACGGGTCGCCTTCCGCCAGCAACTGGACCGGGCTGTTCCGTCCCGGCGAGAAAATTCGCCTGAGATTCATCAATGCCTCGGCGATGACCTTCTTTGATGTCCGTGTCCCGGGCCTCCCGATGACGGTTATTTCCGCTGACGGCCAACCAGTGCAACCCGTTGAAACGGATGAATTCCGCATTGGCGTGGCGGAAACCTACGACGTGATTGTACAGCCAACCGACACGGCTCACACCGTGTTTGCCCAGTCACAGGATCGGTCGGGGTATGTGCGCGGAACGTTAGCCACCCGCAAGGGAATGGAGGCGCCAGTACCGCCCATGTATCCGCGAACCGAGCGCGGTATGGCCGCCATGGGCATGGGCGCGATGAGCATGGGCGCCATGGGCAAGGACGGCGATATGAACATGGACAGCGGCATGGACATGGGTGGCAAGATGGAAATGATGTCAGGCAGCAACGACAAAGCCCATGGCCAAATGATGATGAATGGCGCCGACTCGGGAATGAACAAGATGAGCTCGGACAAAGCAACGATGAATGAGGTCCCGACGGCGGGTCGGCCGATATCCCATGGCCCTGATAATCACGGTCCCGGGGCGGCCATGGTGGCTTCCAGCCCGCAATCGCGTCTGGATGACCCTGGTGTAGGCTTTGAAACAGCCAACCATCGGGTGCTGACTTATTCCCAGTTGCAGAGCATTGAGGGCTGGCCCGACAAGCGCCCGGCCGAACGCGAGGTGGAACTGCACCTTACCGGCAATATGGAACGTTACATGTGGTCGTTCGACGGCAAAAAGTTCTCTGAAGTCGATGGCCCGGTCAAGTTCTACCATGGCGAGCGCCTGCGATTGATCCTCGTCAACGACTCGATGATGGATCACCCCATTCACCTGCATGGCATGTGGATGGAACTGGAAACCGGTGCAGGTGAATATCGTCCACGCAAACACACGATTTCCGTCAAACCCGGCGAGCGTGTATCCGCGCTGATCACAGCGGATGCACCGGGTGACTGGGCTTTCCATTGCCACCTTCTGTACCACATGGACGCAGGCATGTTTCGTGTCGTGTCGGTCGTTTAACGGGATAGGGGATGAACATTATGATGAATCGCATCAAGTGGGTTGTGGGTGCCTCAGCCTTAACGCTTGCCTCGGGAGCCGGCGCCGCCGGTACTGGCGTTCAGGCCGAACCGGACTGGACGCTGCCGATACACGACAACCAGGTGTTTGGCCAGGTTCTGTTTGACCGGATGGAATACCAGCGTGACGGCGACAACGAATTGGCCCTGTGGGACGCCCAGGCCTGGATTGGTAAAGATCGCAATCGGCTCTGGGTCGAAACGGAAGGTGAGACTGATCTATCCAGCGACAGCGGCGACATCGAAAATTTTGATGTGCAGTACAGCTATCGCTTCGATCGCTTCTGGGATATACAGACAGGATTGGGTGCCCAGACAACGTTTGGCCCCAGCCCTAATAAGGAGCGCTATTCGGCCATTGTTGGATTGCAGGGACTTGCCCCCTACTGGTTTGAGGTAGACACAAATCTCCGAGTCACCGACGACGGTGACGTGTCATACGATCTTGAAGCCGAGTACGACTGGCTGCTGACCCAAAGGCTCATTTTGCAGGGCCGCGGCGAAACGCTCGTTGCCTTCAGCGATGTTGAGGAGTGGGGCGTCGGTAGTGGCATCAATAATGTGGGCCTGGGGCTCCGTCTGAGATACCACTTTTCGAGGGAGTTTGCGCCCTACGTGGGTGTTTCTTACACCCGCTTTCTGGGCAACACAGAGGACCTTCGTGAGCGCGAGGGGGAAGACGTCGAGTCCTCCAGCTTCGTGGCGGGCGTCCGGTGGTGGTTTTAGTACGATAATGCCCAGTAGAAAAGGCTGGCCTCTTTGCGTGGGTCAGCTAGTGTCCTCATTTGGAGGATTTCGTCAAAATCATTGCCGACCTTCCGCATGTTCGGCTCAATGACAAACGGCCGGACTAAGGCCCGGCCGTTGTATCAGATCATGAAATTACACGTTGATCAGTAACTGATATTGACCATAGCTATGGCAAGCCCCCGATATCCTAGACGCCTGACAGCTGCTTAAAATACTGCTTTTCGAAGTCCACGGGAGACAGTCCTCCGTTGTTGCCGTGCCGGCGTACCGGGTTATAGAACATTTCGATGTAATCGAAGATATCCTGGCGCGCCGTTTCCCGATCCTTGTAGATTTTCCGTTTCACCCGTTCGCTTTTGAGCAACGAGAAGAAGCTTTCGGCAACGGCGTTGTCGTGACAGTTACCGCGCCGACTCATGCTGGGCTTGAGGTGATGGTCGCCCAGGAAGTCTCGCCACTCCCGGCTCGTATACTGGGAGCCCTGATCGGAGTGGATCAGAACCTCCTGTTTGGGCCGGCGCTTCCAGGAAGCCATCAATAGTGCGTCCATAACCAGGTCCGTCGACATTCTCGATTTCATAGACCAGCCAACGATTTGTCGGGAGAAAAGGTCCAGCACTGCCGCGAGATACAGGAAGCCCTCATGAGTACGGATGTAGGTTATGTCGGTTACCCACCGCTCGTTCGGCTTCTGAGCTTCGAATTCACGATTCAGATGATTCGGTGCAACGTGAGCTGGCTTGCCACCGTAATAGCCCTTGTGGCGCTTGTAACCGCGCTGAGCGCGGATGCCTTCGTTTCTCATGAGCCGGTACACCCGGTTCTTGCTGCACCGCTCGCCGAGGTCTTTCAGGTCCAGGGTGATATTCCGATACCCGTACACGCCACCACTTTCGAGCCAGGCCTGTTTGATCATCCCGACCAATCGACGGTTGGCTTTGGCGCGAGGGCTTTCGGGACTGTGCAGCCAGGCGTAAAAACCGCTGAAGTGGACCTTCAGCACGCGGCACATGACCCGGACCCGGAACTCCTTCTGGTGAGCCCTGATGAAGCGATACTTTACTCGGACTCCTTGGCAAAGAACGCTGCGGTGAGTTCAACCGGTCAATGCAAATATGCTTTGCAGCTTTTCAGCAGGTGTCAGGTAGTCGAGTGTTTTCCTCGGTCGTTCATTCAGCTTCCTTGCGAACTCATTTAACTGCTTCTGGGAATAGCCCGATAAATCGGTCTTCTTCGGGAAGTACTGGCGCAACAGCCGATTGGTGTTCTCGTTGCTGCCTCTTTGCCAGGGGCTCTGCGGGTCGCAGAAATAAACCTGCATGTCGGTCGCAAGCGTGAATTTCCTGTGGTTACCCAGCTCACCCCCTCGATCCCAGGTCAGGGTTCTCTTCAACTCCTCGGGGAGCTGACCTACTTCCCGACAAAGTGCCGAAACAACGCTTTCCGTATCTTTGCCGCCGACATGAACGAGCATCGTAAATCTAGACTGCCGCTCGACAAGCGTCGCAATATGTGAGTTCTTAGATCCGGATATCAGGTCTCCCTCCCAATGGCCAGGAACAGCCCTGTCTTCAACCTCTTTTGGCCGAGCACGGATAGAAACTAAATCTGTGATGCTGGTGCGGGATTCTGCCTCTTCAGAGCTTCTGTGCCGTGATCGACGCATCCCGCGTCTTGATCGGAGGTGTTTGATAAGTTCCTTCTTCAGAACACCTCGGGCTTGAATAAAGAGACTTCGGTAAATCGTTTCATGGGACACATGCATCGACTTGTCGTCCGGGAACTGGCGTTTTAGCCAGCCTGCTACTTGCTCTGGAGACCAGTCAAGGCTCAGCTTTTCGGCAACCGCTGCACGGAGGGGCTCATTCAATGCGAGAAGGCATTTTTTCGGGCGTTTTGACTGGATCCAGGCACGCCGATCTGCCACGTTCGCCCTGTACCGACTTCTTCCACCGTTACGACTGACCTCTCGACTGATGGTTGAGACAGATCGTCCCATCGAGTCGGCAATCTGAGTCAATGTCAGTCCCGCTGAGATGCCTCTTGAAATCTCTTCGCGCTCATAGCTACTAAGCACCCTCGCTGACCTGGAACGTCCCAGCGGGGCAATGCCGCCATGTATGGCGAGCATTCCAGTAATCGATCCAGCATGCTTTCCAAGGGCTCTGCCAATCTCGCTAAGCGACTGCCCTTTCTTCCATCGAGCCCATAGCTCCTGCTTCTGCTGGTAGGTCAGCCCTCTGGTCTTTGATACTTGCTGCTGCATTCTGAAAGCCCCGATAGTTACCAGTGTGCATTATGTTGCACTGACCGGTTGAATCTACCGCGGCCTTTTTTAGTATGTCGCGTTCCTCCGTCACCCGGCGCAGTTCGGCCCGCAGCTGACGAAGCTCATCCTGCTGCTCCGTAATGTGCTGGTGCTGGCTTCCAGGATCGCCATACAGCTTGATCCACTTGTACAGACTGCCGGAGGTGATCCCGAGTCTCCGGCACACGTCGGATACCTTGTAGCCGCGCTCCGTGACCTGCTTCACCGCCTCGATCTTGAATTCTTCGGAGTATCGCTTTGCGCTCATCATCAACACCTGTAGATTTGCGTTTAGTGTAACGCTACCAGGCGTCTACCGTATCGGGGGCTTGCCACTACGACCTTATAGGTATCCTCCGGGTCATCTCCGTAGAAGTCTCCCATGAAACCGTAAGAACCGCGGAGGCTGATGTCATACACGCCGGCAAACTTTTTACCAAGCTGAGCAGCGACTTCAGTACCAAGGGTTGAGCCGTTGGCCTGAGCAGCGCTGTCGGGCGCGTCGTCGGCAGCGCGGAAGTATCCTGTGCCGTACTTCAGGTAGTAGTCGTTGGAAAGTTCCTGATCACCCGAGACTATCAGCCCCATCAGACCGTATCCCTGGTAAGCTGCGTCATAAACTGACTTGGCCCCCTGGGAACCATTGTTGTAGTAGTAGTCTGTTCCGAAGATTTGCAGATTGCTGCTATTCAGCTCCCAGCCTGACTGGTTTGCCGCGAAGCGATCTGCACCATTGCTGCTGTCATCAGCCGGAATGTAGATGCCGTGAATCTTGAGGCTTGCGTTGCCCCAATGCCTCTGGGCATACAGATTCAACATGTACGTGTCGCCATCTGTTGCGTCAGAGTCACGCCCGGACGACTTTTTGTAAAGTACCGAGCCGCTATAGGCCATTTTGTTATAGGTAAAATCGGCGTAGGCACCGAAATAGTTGTCATCCGTTCGAGCCGCCGTACCATTCAGAGCAGCCTGACTGCTGTTGCTGATCTGAGCTCCGGTAAGGCCGTAGTGGAAAACCTCGCTGGGATGAAGTTCGGCACTCAACATGTAGAAGTCCACGTCGTCCGCAGAATCTCTATCGTTTTCTTCCCACTTGAACCAGCCACCTGTCAGCGTGGCCATACCAACATTGCCCGCAAAGGAGACGCCATTCATGTCGTCGTTGGTAACAAAGCTCTCGTACTTGCCGAAGCCATACCCCTGGATGCCCGCTCGCACCTTCCAGTCGCTGTTCGGCACCTTCAGTTCAGCGTAGGCATTTTTGGTCTCAACGCCAACGCCGTCGGCGCTGAGTTTGCCGCAATTGTCACCCTGGCAGCTTCCCTTCTCACCCCAGGGAGAATCGACCTCACCGTACCAAACCAGGCTCACGTTATCGTTGAGGTCGCCGGTGATCTTTGCACGCAGGCGCTGGTCAACAAAAGCAGTACTGTTATCGTCGGTCGTATCTCCCTATGTGTCAGCGTAGTTGTCGCCTGATGATTTCAGAGGACAACCATGCCCCATTACTCACCGGAACGTAAGGAAGCCATCCTCCAGAAGATG
>NZ_FOHZ01000052.1 GCF_900111555.1 Marinobacter segnicrescens | reverse complement strand
TTTGTTGTCCAGCTTTCGAGGCTGCCCCGGTCGCGGCGCATCATAAAGTCCTTCAAGACCTTGCTCGCTATAACGCTTGCGCCATTTGAAGACCGTTTGAGTGCTCACCTGAAGCGAGTCTGCAATCCCTTGAGGCGTCTCGCCTTCATTCAGTAACAGAAGGACCCTGGCGCGTTGAGCCAGATGCTGACTCAGAGTGCTTGTTCGGCACCAGCCTTCAAGTTCCAGTTGATCGTTAACGGTCAGATTAAACGGGGCTGCTGGCTTGGGCACAATGGGAACCTATTTTTGCTGATCGATAGCCTCATTATAACCAATATGAGTCAGCGAATTAACCGAACGGCACACTAGTTAGGCCATGCGGCCTTTTTTAACAAAGCTGGCAATCTCGCTATTTCGCTCCTGCTGACGTTCCTGGGCATACGAAACGTAGTCCTCAACGTCGAAGGTGTGCTTTTCCGGGTCGCGCTCTTGCCATTCTGCGTGTGCTTGACGGGCTTCTTCCTGGTCCTCACTGGATAGGTCATCAAAACCGCCGGTTTGATTCATCCAGCCAGTGCCAACACCGCCTAAGCTATCGTTGTCAAATGCAGGGGAAGCGTCGTCAGTCGCCCTCCTTGTCGTCGTCATCCCCGTCATCTTTCGTACTGTTTCGGATCGAGCTGGCTAAACGGCCTCCAGCAGTGCGGCCAATTCGATCCCCGGCCATATCACTCATTCCCTTCATCAAATTCGCACCGGTATCCGCTGCAATACGACCCGCTTTTACAGCGCTGCCTTTAAAGCCGCCGCCAGAGGATTCGCCACCGCTAGAAGATTGGCCGGAAGCTTGGGAAAAGGAGCCAGCTTCATCAGAATCGCCGCCACCGCTAAATGCTCCACCCAAGCTCGACATAACGTCAGTATTGTTCGCTACGTTCTCACCTGCTTTTGCAAATGCAGCCTGAATAGCAGACGCACCGCCGGCGGTAGCCATTGCTGCACCGGCAGCCATCCCACCAGTGGCAACAGCCGCTCCGGCCATCGCCCCGGCACTGATACTGCCAGCACCTGCCGCCGCACCGCCTCCAGGAACCAGGCTGGCAACCACATTGGGAACCGAGTGAATAAGCATCACGAGAACCAGTGAAACGACAAAGATCACCAGCAGTTCACGCATAGGGGCATCATTGGATAGATCGGCATAGAAACCGTCCATGATCGACATGGCAATGCCAATGAGCAACGTCATTGTCATCAACTTCAAAGCAACGCCCAATACGCTTTTGAAGTAGTTGATTGCTATATCTGAAGTCCAACGCGAACCACCAAACCCCAGCACGAAGACACCGGCATAGATCAATATCCAAGCCGTCACCAAGGCCAACAACACATTGGCTGCCACTACCGCCATACAAGCCAAAATTGCCAGCGTGATTAAGAAGATAGACAAGTTATCTATCGGGCTTGTGATGCTGTAGGACTTACCAGCTTTCACAATAATGTCGAACGCAATACTAATAGGCTCTGACGGAGTTAGGTCTCTCGGAAGGCCACCGGCTTGAGCACCGACCATTCTCAACGAGTCGATGATTGACGTCGCAAAGTCTGGGCCGTTTCTGAGCAACCAGAGAAAGAAACCAAACGTCAGGATGAAGCGCACGAACTCGGCAAAGAACTCCCTTATATCCGCTTGTTTAAGGATTAAGGTCCCGCCAGTCCAAACAAGGGATATAGTGCCCAGCGTCCAGAACAGCCAGGCGGCATAGTTTGTAATTACCGTGCCCCAAGTAGCACTGGCCGTCATGAAACGCACGGCCACTTCATCCAAGACACCATTAGGCTCAATGGCCGCTGACGCAGTTTGCGAAGTCAGTAAAACTGCCAGGAGCATCACAAGTCGAATGAATATCTTGCTCATGATTAGAACCCCTTGTTCTTGGAGCGATCAGTGGGTTCGCCCATATCCCAAAGACAGTTCCCTTCTTCCCTCTGCTCTTTCGTCAGGTTTGGGTTGTCACAGTTGATCGTTGCAGGCTTTGGCCCGTCATCTTCACCGCACCCCACCAGAACGAAAGAGGCCAACGCGCTAACGATAAAAACTCGGGTGATATTCTTCATGATTAAAACCCCCTGTTTTCTGAACGGTCGGTTGGCTCGCCCATATCGAACAACCTTTCACGGGACGCTTGATATTGAGCTTCGCGGTCAGCATCCGCCTGCATTCGAGTGCCAACGGCATTCTGCTGAGCAATCAGCAGGCTACGGATTTGCAGGAGCTGGTTAGCCTGGTTGCTGGCGAGCTGATTGGCGTAGCCAATGGCGGCCAGTTGGCCGTCTGCGCCCTGGGCGGCAGATTGCAGGCGGTTAAGCTGTCGGGCGTCGGCTTCAAGATTGTCTTGCTGCTGCTCCAGGCCCTTAAACAGCGCGTCGTTGGCCTTCTTCTGCGATTCAGACGCCAGGCGACGGTTCTCGGCCATCGCGGCTCGTTCGGCATCACTGCATCCCGCCGCCGAGAAACAAGGCGAGCTGCGGTAATAGGCCACGTCCTGGAACTTGCCCAGGTAAGCATCGAGGCTGCCAAGTTGGTTCTGGTAATAGGCGAGCGTGTTGGTCGCCTGGTTCAGATCGTTGATGGTGCGCTGCGCCTGGTCCCAAATATGGGCCGCCGGGGCCATCGTGTTTTGCAGTTGGTTTTCGTACTGCTGGAGTTGGGTTTGGTATTCCTGAATCTGCTTGGCCGTCTGCGCGACCGCTTCCAAAGCAGACATGATGTTTTGCGTCAGATTGGTGCCATCAACGACAGGAATACCGGCATAGGTAGGCTGAAAAGTGCAGGCCGTCATGGCGACAACCAGAGTAATTTTAGCGGCTAAATTTTTTCTTTTCACATTTTGCATTCGTTGATCTCCATTACCAATGAATGCTTTATCGTGCCTTTCAATGCATAACGTATAAGCCCAATAATTGGACATAAAGGTTGACATAGGAAAATTTAAACCAACAACTCCTACGGCGGCAGACAATGGCCTCGCAGAGCAGGATTACCGTTGAGCGCCCCGGCGCGAATAAGGTAAGTGAAGAAGGAACCGCCGACTTGTCGGTGGGCCTACTTCACCTATCCTGCCCGCACCACAGCGTTGATTCTTGCACGTACGGTATGTGCATTTCTGTGCAATAACATGTTTATTCCTGTGCAAACCGTGTTTTTCCGAGTAAATCGACCTTTACAGCGGTATGACAGCGCACTTATAGCGACTCAACAGCGCTAAAATAGTGGTCTAGCAGCGTTTTGAGATGACTACTTTCCTCGCCATTCACCACACACAAAAACACAGCTTTCCTGTGAGTTGCCTCATGTGGCCACCTTGCTTGAAATCCCGCCCCTCAAATGTCAATGAAACACGTGGGCATCCGACACATTGCTTTGTTTTACAAAGACTTCCATAACACCCCACCCACTTGACTGCCATTTCATTGACTGTTTGGGGTCGGTATTAGTTGAGGTATTCTTGTTGCGCCGCGCGCCCACCTTCAGACAGGTTGCGAGCACGATGTATATGCGAATAGGAAATGTAGCGTTGTAGTATGTTGTATGGTGCTACTACATACTACAAACTACACACATTTACAGACCGCTACTGGCTTAAGTTGCTATTCATCTTGATGCATTGAATACGGCTTTCTGAACCGCCCAGAGAGGCGCTTCGGGCATCGCCCTCCGGCACCCCTAGTCGGCCTCTGAACGACGCTCCTGGAGCGTATAAGGCGGCTTTAGTCGTCCTTCGGACGGATTGAACGCCAAGAAGAGGTGATAGCCCTTAGCGAGGAAGCAGAATCGGCCACCCTCTTGGCGTTAAAACATCGGCCAAAGGCCGATTGAGTTGGCAAGGCATGAACGCGCCATTCAGGCGCGGGCTATGCCGCGCATGATGGATATTCTTTGGAATATCTTGGATCAATTTCCAAAACAGGCCGGAAAGCCTTGCCCTGCAAGCGTTTGCGCGATTGAAGCGGGTACCGTTATGCCGGGGATGGGATACCGTTATGCCGGGGGACGGGTACTATTATGCCGGGGATGGGTGCTGTCACGCCGGGGGCTGGCTTGGTTGGCCCCTGGCCGCCTAATCTCCCATTTTCCCTTGGCGTATTCATGTACAGTCCAGCCCACTGAAATAAGTTCAGTCAACGCTTTCCGGGCCGTCTGACGGCGCTTTTTCAAGGTGTTGGGGTTCTTCGTTGCATCCGGCCAAACGTAGTTGCAAAGAGTATTCAGTTCTACCCGTCCAGATTTACCGGCATCAATCCAGCCCGATAATCGCTGATGTATTAATCGAGCAGGATCGGTCTGTAGCGCCCGAACCTCAGTCATGTCGAGCCGAGTATGTGGACGCTCTCCCATTACAGCCTCTGCTAATCGAGGGTTTAGGCTGACAAACAGTTTACCTTCCCGGTCGTCGCTGACGTAATCGGACAAGATGCGGAAACCCTGACGCTGCCCGTTACGCTCCACAATGACCGATACTGCCCATAGGCGCTCGATGCTATCGCGGATAGTTTTGAACTGGCTGCCTCCATCGTCGGCATACCCAAGTTCTCGGGCCAGTTGTCGAAAGCTGCCCTTGGCAACCATTGCATCCTTCTCAACCGCGTCCCACTTCAGGTCTAGCAAGAGACGCAATTGCTGCCCAACTTCTGACTCTGTTTCGTTTCGCAGCACAATCCCGCGTCCCCCATCACCAGAAATTGCGGCCATAGCCACAAGCCCTTGTAGGATGCGAAGATCATCAACACCTAGAGGCTCAGGCCCCCAGAAACGTATCGAATCCTCGCCATGGGTATAGGTTACGTCCAGCTTGAGCCGCTTTCGCTCTCCACGCTTCAGACTACGGAACAAGCCAGGAGCCAGGCAGTGAGCTGGATCATGTCGAACATGGGTAAGATCAAAGCTCATCACGTGACCTCACCTTAGATTTCTTGAATGGCAGCACGCCATTGGCTACGCGCTGCCTCTCCAGCACGGCAGGTTTGAGCACACCGCCCTCGTGACGCCGGAACCAACGCTCTGCGAAAGGAGAGCCATAATTCGCCTTGCTCACGCCATAGCGAACGAAGTACCCACGCTGACTATCATCAACACCCCATTCCTCAGCCTCAGTTTGCGTCATGCCAGACAGGTACGATTGCCAGCGAATGTTATCGACCAGAACAGACGACCCACGGCTGGCCTGTTGCTGGTTACCCGCACCAATCATGGCGGCGCTCTTACTAGCATGGTGCAAAAATACGATAGAGCACCCTGTATCGGCGGCGATGGCTTCCATACGTCCGATCACTTGCGCCATTGGACCGCTAACGTTTTCATCTTCGATGTGGAAACGACGTAAGGTGTCCAGGATCATAAGGCGGCGACCCGCAGCCGCTCGCTTAAGGCCATCGAACCAATCGAGACACATAATATTGGGGCACCTTCCTATCAGCGGCTCAATCAGCAAGCCTTCAGCAACAGCTTGCCGCTGCTCGGCGGTGAGATGCGCTCCAAGCGCATGTAATCGGTGATGGATAGCAGCGGGAGGATCTTCTGCGGGAAGATAGATAACTGGCCCAACAGGAAATTCTCCGACTTCCAGCAAGTCTGGGCCTCCAGCGATCTGCGTGGCAAGCTGTAAGGCCAGCATGGATTTTCCGGCACCACCTGGTGAAACCAAGGCCCCTACCGTACCGGAAACCATGTTAGGTAAAACATAATCAAGAGGCGGCGGCGTTTCCGAAAAGGCCGCCATAAGATCAAGGGCCATAATGTTAGGCCCCTATGGTGTTGCCAGGCCGAGTAGCCTGGATTCCTGAAGACTTACGCTCCTCAATCCACTGCTCTACTTCCGACAGGTCCCACGCGACGTTTCTGCTGGTAAGTGCAATTCGGCGAGGGAACTCACCCCGCTTCTCTGTAATCCCCCCATTTCTAACCGTTCTTTTGAATAGAGAATTAAGCGGCCTCCAGTAGTCTGGACGGGGGTATTCCTCCAATGGCCGTGTTCGGTCGTTCGTTGTTGTACTGCCAGAGCCACTGAGTCGCTAATAGCTGAGCATGGGCAATGCTTTCGAACTGATGCAAGTCTAGCCATTCATGTCGTGCGGTCCGATTGAACCGCTCGATGTAAGCATTCTGGGTGGGCTTGCCAGGCTGAATGTAGATCAGCGTAATTCGGTTTCTGTTGGCCCAGTTTATCAGTGACTGCGAGATGTATTCTGGCCCATTGTCACATCGAATCGCTGCGGGTTTGCCGCGCCATTCAATGATCTGGTCCAGGGCACGAATCACCCGTTGTGCGGGTAATGACAAGTCGACTTCAATGCCCAGGCCTTCCCGGTTGTAGTCATCAATCACATTGAAGGTTCGGAACGTCTTGCCGCTAACCAGTTGATCGCTCATGAAGTCCATCGACCAGACCTGATTGGGCGCGGTCGGCACATCCAGCTCACCTGGATAATCCCGCTGGATCCTTCGTCGGGGCTTGATGCGCAGGTTCAGTTCCAGCTCCCGGTAAATGCGATACACGCGTTTATGGTTCCAAGGGTAGCCCTTCACGTTACGCAGATACAGGAAGCACAGGCCAAAGCCCCAGCGCTTGTGCGTTTGTGTGAGCCGTAACAGCCAGTCCGCCACCAGTGCGTTCTCGCCACCAAGCTTCGCCTGGTAGCGATAGCAGGTTTCGCTGATGCCATACACCACACAGGCCAACCGAATACTGATGCCATGTTTGGCCACGCCCTTGATGGCCATCTCCCGGCGTTGAGATGGCCTTACAACTTTCCCTCAAGAGCTTCCTGGCGCAGTTCAGCTTTGAGCCGCTCTTCGGCATACATCTTCTTCAGGCGAGCGTTCTCAGCTTCCAATTCCTTCAGGCGCTTCATCATGGATGCATCCATACCGCCAAACTTCGAACGCCACTGATAAATCAGGGCCGTGCTGACGTTGTGCTCACGAGACAACTCAGCCACCGGAACACCGGCTTCGTGCTGCTTCAAAATCGCCATGATCTGGCTGTCAGTAAATCGAGACTTCTTCATCTGTCGCTCCTTCTGCGATCATTGTAAAAGTCTCTACTCAAAACCTCGATTATTTTCTGGGGGGACTACATCTCCAAGTTATAAATTGTCCGTGAGGAGAGCGGAATCATCTCCAATAGCACTTTTCGATTGATCAGTGTCTTGTTTGCCATTGCTTGCATACTTGTGCCTCCACTTACTTATGAAAGCTCTATGGTGCCCAGCAATGCCACTTGATTAAGCCTATAAATTGGATAAAATGGTTGACATGGAAAGTGAAGAGCAAGCAAAGAAACGACTTGGCAATTACTATATAGCTATCTGGAATGGTTGTGATCCAGATATTGCCAGCGCCATCCGCCAGTTCCGAGATAGCTGGAAACCATATTCCGCAGCATCCCGGCGCTACCCCATTCATCGGCTAATACCTGAGCTGATAGACCCTGCTGTAACCGCATACAGGGAAACACTCCCGCCTGACTACCTGGTACACATGCCAGGTTCAACAGAGGTATCTTTCAGCGAGATGGCTCAGCTGGTCGGGTTTGATGCAGCGGTCCGCCTACAACGCCACCTGCTAAGAGCGTTCATAAAAACAAAAGACCAACAGACCAAGACAGATCAAAGGTTTATCGCAACACATGAATCACTGATTGAATTAGTTCAGGACTGTGCATGCAAGCAACCGGTAAAGTCTTCAATGCGATGCATCAACGGAACATCTAGAGGGCTAAATGACAAGCGCCGCCACAGCTTTTGTCGTTTCTGTGGTTCTCCGACTACGCTAACATCATTCTCGGATAACAAATCCCAATTGCGTGGTAGCAATGACGTTCTACGTCTAAGCAACTTGTACTGCACAAATCACCAACCAAAATTACCAAATGGAGCTTGGAATCCTTTATATAAGCAGGCAACACGCTCTATCGCGCAGTTTGACATTGAATTAGAAAGAATAAACAAGCAATGCGCCAATCGCTCTAGACCTTTAATGTCTGGCGATAAACTGGTCGATCAATACTTCCTTTACTTGATGCTAGGCAAAACTTTACAACCAGCAGACAAGGCCGAATTACGCAATCTAGCCCGAAGGATGGTGGACTCTAAGCTATCAGATACCAAGAAAAAAATGCTGGTACTCAAGCGAGACGGATTTAACCAGACAGAAATCGGAAAGCAAATACTGAACGCCAAGCAGCAGCCAATGACACGCCAAGCCGTGTCTAAAGCGTTGGCGTCAGTTCGAAAGGAATTCCTGCTAGGAACCTAAGAACCTAGAAAGCTATCAAGAGAAATTTTAGCCGCTAAAATGCGGGGCTTGAAACCGACTCCATTACCATACCCGACTTACGACACCAAATTCCTAATGCTAAACAGGTAAACCAACAACATCAAAATCAGGTTTTCATGCTGCTAGTCGATATCCCGAGGAAAGAACTGCGGAAAATCGCGTTGAAGTTTGGCAGTAAGCTCATGATCTGGAAAACGCTCAATCGCCCTTCTCCAAATATCCAAAGCCTCGACTATGCTCCCTCTATTCCAATAGACACCACCTAGATTGAACATCGCCAAGTCGTATTCTGGATCAAGATTTAACGCTTTCTCATAGGATTTAATAGCTTGCTCTGATTGGCCAAGGTCACCGTACGCTGCACCAAGCTGAAACCAGCTCATTGCATCAGGCTGGATATGCTCTGCCTGTTCAAGCAGGATCGGCAAACTATCTTCAAACCTTCCAAGAAAGTTAAGAGCGGTTCCTAGTGTCCCGTTCGGTTAATTCGCGCGCTTATTGTCAATTAAGCTCAGCTTTGCCCGCGCCACTGATGTCATAATAGCTTCGGCGCTTTTATGCCACCGGAATGGCTTGGCCAGTTTTTCGTTGTGGACCTTGATGTACTTTTTAATAGCTGACTTCAACTCACCAACGCTGGTGAAAATGCCTCGATAAAGCGCGCGCCGTTCCAGTTGGCCAAACCACCCCTCAACGGCGTTCAGCCACGATGCGCTCGTAGGCGTGAAATGGAGTTTGAAGCGAGGGTGCTTGGCCAGCCAGGTTTTGACCTCCGAGGTCTTGTGAGTCGAGCTGTTA
>NZ_FOHZ01000066.1 GCF_900111555.1 Marinobacter segnicrescens | reverse complement strand
CATGACGCGTCTCCTGACAGGCCCTTCCGAAATAGAAGGGGTCAGGAAAGTACAGACGATTTGCGCCTCTGCCGCGTAGCGGCTTCGTTCAACAAACTGTTCAAGAAGGACCTGGACTTCCCCCACTTCAGTAGACACGCATCGATAACTCCTCAACAGGAGAAGAACGATCGCCACAATTTCCTACCGAATTTGTGCGGACACACCGTGGATACAGGGTCAATTTCATTTGCCAAACAGGACGATTGTAAAAGCAGGGCACAGGTCACTGCTTGATTCTAAACTTGGGGGAGTGCAGTTTCGAAGACTGAGTGTGACCGGGAAAGGTTGCAGCTTGTAACGTGTTGATCTGCCATAAAAATGGCCCGCCCGAGAGGATTCGAACCTCTGACCTCTGCCTCCGGAGGGCAGTCCATGCAATCATCTCGATTGGCCTGATTTGACTTTAAATCCATTGAAGTCAAGATGTTGACTTCCTGAATGCAGTGCTTCGTAAGCAGTTAAGCACAGTTTGAAACATCGAACATCGATTAAGGTCGGTCACATGATGTCGTTTTCGCTGCTTCAAAAATGACCGTTGCTCACACTGAACTTGCTACCACGATCCCGCATGATTTCAGGCTAAAACCTCAGCTTATCCAGTGCTGCTTTGCCTTAGTTAGGACCACAGTTCAGGCCGACACTGGCTACGCGAAAAGAAATTCCCATAATCGGTAGAACGAAATACACCATGAATAAAAACGCACTAAGAGCTTTATCTTTTGCCCTGCCAGCCGTCGGAGCGTTGCTGACTAGCTATCAGTTCTGCCTCGGCCAGGGACAACAGGGACCGGCTTTCAAGTCCTACTCTGAAGTTTGGCAGACTTCAGTCCCCAATTCGGGCTATGTCTATGCGATTGCGCTAGGTACAATTTTGTGGGTACTTGCTCAAGTCGTCTGGTGGAAAAGGTTTCATGGGACGTTTAAGGCCGACAGCCTGATCGCAAGAAAAGCCCCGGAAGTTCCTGGGATGCTTATTCCGGTTGGGGTTGGATTTGGTTATTTTCCAATCACGACTGTCAATTTACTGACTACTTTGTTGATAAACAGCGTATCGTTTGCCACAGATGCCCGCTTTTACGCATTCCCAAATCTAAGCATCGGCTTTGAGTCAATTTTCATTTGGTCAGTCCTTGGAACTTTCATCTTTTTCGTCGCGATCCCTCTCTTCGGCGCGCTAACAAGCGCGGATCCCAAGGACGTGTATTTTGCGGGATCACACTCACTTAGAGCCTCCATCAGCGATAATGGTCGTAGATGGAAAGTTCATTTCCATCCGTCCTGTAGTGGCCCCCATTTAAACCGGACACCTTGGTAGAAGCAAAGGCCTAGGCATAGACCTAGTGCAAAGGAGTGTCCAAGGTGGAAAGAATCGAAGTCATAACCGGAGTGCAGCGCCGTCGCCGGTATTCCGCGCAGGAGAAAGCATTCATGGTTGCAGAGTGTGAGCAGCCAGGCATGTCGGTATCGCTTGTAGCCCGGCGTCATGGTATATCAGCAAGTCTGTTGTTCCGTTGGAAGAAGCTGATGAAAGACGGTGGCATGTCCGCGATTGAATCCGGTGATGAGGTTGTAAGCG
>NZ_FOHZ01000054.1 GCF_900111555.1 Marinobacter segnicrescens | reverse complement strand
CCAATCTTGAATTTGACCAAGTGTTAGGTCTAACCTTGGGGTGATGATAACCGAGAGGGTAACGCAATGAGTTTTACCCCCAGCCAAGAACAAGAAAACAGTCGGCTGATGTTGATTGGCCCGCACCGGGTTTTTTACTACGGTCTGCTGGGCAGACCCGGCGTCCGGAACTTCGGGTGTGCGACGCTGTATGTTTCCGACCTGGAACCTTTGCAGGTCAATATTGGCAATGGCTGGAGTGCCCGACACCTGGCGTGGGTGCCCCCCTATACCCCCCACCGTGTTCGCACGGCAGACCGGCACCTGGCTGTTGTCATGCTTGAGCCTGAGTACACGGATACGGTGATGGCCGGTGCCTGCATTCAACGGAAGTTGCAGGAGAACGCTTCGGCGGTAAGGGCGAGGATCCTCGAGGGTGTTATGCGCCTGCAGCAGGTAACCACCAGCGCCCGGCTTTCGGATGCGGAGTTTGATGACCTGCTGTTCGGCCAGCCCTTGCCGAGAAGGCTGCTAGACCCGAGGGTAAGCCATGTGGTGGACCGCATCTGTGAAAATACGGCCGACCCCTGCAGTGCCTCGTGCCTTGCCGACAGCGAAGGATTGTCCCTCTCCAGGTTCCTCCACCTTTTCAAGGCGGAAACCGGGGTGTGCCTGCGGAAATACCGCGCCTGGCGCCGTGCGCGGACGTTGCTGTACCACGTGCGTTCTCCGTCTACGCTTACGGATATTGCGCTGGAAACCGGGTACCCCGATTCCACGCATTTCAGTCATTCCATACGGCGCATCTATGGCCTTCCACCCAGGGATATTGTCAGCGGTTCCCGGCGCTTGAGGGTGCGGCTGCAGGTTTCCGGCGCAGGTCAGGCAAAGAACCTGACGGCAGCCAGTTCACGCAAGTTGCCCTCCAGGACGGCTGTTATGGTTCAGGGCTCTGCGTTCGCATGAGCAACACGATGATCAGAGGTGCATCATGACCCAAGAACAAATACAACAGAATGACCCCGGCCTCAGCTCCCACTACATCGGCGGTATCGGTGACTGGCTGCGTTACCATGCCTGGTACCGTCCGGACACTGAAGCCCTTGTCTATAACGATGACCGGGTCACCTACGCGGAGCTGGATCACCGAGTAAACCTCGCAGCTAACGTGCTTGCCAGCAAAGGTGTTACCAAGGGCAGCCGTGTCTGTCTGTTGATGATCAACAGCACCGCCTTCCTCGAAACCTTCTTTGCCTGTGCCAAGCTGGGGGCCATCGCTGTGCCCCTGAACTTCCGGCTCAGTGCGAAGGAGCTGGAGTTCATCATCAACGACGCGGAAGCGTCGGTGGTCGTCTACCATGCCCGTTTCCTGCCATTGCTGGAACCCATTCGCGGCGACACCACCCTGCAGCATGCCATCGTGGTAAACGGTGAGTGCGGCGAGGGCGTCAAGGGTGCCGACGGGGACCCGGATTACCGGGAGTGCCTCGCTGGTGCCGATGCCACCGACCGTAATGTGCTGGTTGGGCAGGACGACCCGCTGATGATGATGTACACGTCGGGCACCACCGGCAAGCCCAAGGGCGCCTTGCTGACCCACGCTAACCCCACCTGGGTGGCGATTAACACCCAGATGAGCCCGCTCGCCTTCAATACTTCGGACAGCACACTGACGGTCGCGCCACTGTTTCACATCGGGGGGCTCGCTATCTACACGCTGCCGATGCTCTATTGCGGCGCCCGCATTGTGCTGCAGCCCCAGTTCGAGCCGGAAAACCTGCTGAAAACCCTTGAGAAAGAACGCATCTCGACGCTGTTCGTGTTGCCGGCCATGTGGTTGATGCTCAGCCAGCGACCGGATTTCGACGACTATGACCTGTCATCCCTCAAGGTGCTTCTGTCCGGTGGGGCACCGTGCCCGATCACGGTGATCGAGTTCTTCCAGAAGCGGGGATTCCAGTTCCTGGAAGGCTTCGGCATGACAGAAACCTGTGCTTCGGCCTGTGTGCTAAATAACGAAAACGCCGTACGCAAGAACGGGTCGGTGGGCAAGCCGCTGATCCATGTGCAGATGCGCATCGTGGACGAGAACGACAACGACGTGGCGCCCGGTGAAACCGGTGAGCTGGTGCTCCGTGGCCCGAGCATGTTCCGGGAGTACTGGAACCGCCCTGATGCTACTGCCGAAGAATGGCGCAACGGCTGGTTCCACAGTGGCGACCTGGCCCGACAGGATGACGAAGGCTTCTATTACATCGTCGATCGCAAGAAAGACATGCTGATTTCCGGTGGCGAGAACGTCTATCCCACCCAGGTGGAGCAGGTGCTCTACCGTCACCCCAAAGTCCGGGATGTGGCGGTGATTGGTGTGCCCGATGAGAAGTGGGGTGAGGTGCCCATGGCGCTGGTGGTACCCGAAGAGGGTGACGAACCAACACTTGAGGAAATCCAGACCTACTGCGGCGAACACCTTGCCCGGTTCAAAGTGCCCAAGCACTTGGCAGTAGTGGAAGAGCTGCCCCGCACAGCCACCGGCAAGGTACTCAAGCGGGAGTTGCGCAAGCAGTACCAGTAATTCGCCTGAACAGAAACAACCGAGGAAGATCCATGACGACCAGCAGTCCCTTTTATACCGCCGAACACGAAGCCTTCCGGGATTCGGTCCGTGCCTTTGTCCGCAAGGAAATCGAGCCCTTCGTCACCGAGTGGGACGAGGCCGGTACCTTCCCGCGAGAGCTTTACAAGAAAGCGGCCGACATTGGCCTGATTCCCCTTGGCTATCCGGAAGAGTACGGCGGTATCGAGGCGGACCTGTTCTACATGATCATAGCTGCCCAGGAACTGGCCATGGCCGGCTGCGGTGGTCTTTCTGCCAGCCTGATGAGCCATGGTATCGGCTCGCCGCCCATCGTCAAATATGGATCGGAGGCGCTGAAGCAGCGTGTACTGCCGCCCATCTACGCCGGTGAGGCGATCAGTGCCCTTGCTATCACCGAGCCCGGTGGTGGTTCGGACGTGGCGGCACTGAAAACCACGGCGAAACGGGATGGTGACCACTACATCGTTAATGGCTCCAAGACCTTTATCACCTCCGGTATGCGCGCGGACACCTACACCGTGGCTGTACGTACCGGTGAGGCTGGCCACAAGGGCATTTCCCTGCTGGTGATCGACCGGGACACCCCGGGGTTCACTCGCACCCCGCTGGATCGAAAGATGGGCTGGTGGTGTTCTGACACCGCGACCCTGTACTTCGACGATTGCCGCGTGCCCGCTGGCAACCTGCTGGGGGAGGAAAACCAGGGCTCGAAGATGATCATGAACAACTTCAACTTCGAACGCATCTTCATGGCAGCCGGCTGTATCGGATTTGCCCGGGCCTGCTACGAGGAGGTCGTTGACTATGCCCGCCAACGCCAGACCTTTGGCAAGTCGCTGATCGAGCACCAGGTGGTTCGCCACAAGCTCGCGGATATGTACATGAAGATCGAGGCCAGCCAGGCCTACCTGGAAAAACTCGCCTGGCGTATCGATCACGGGGACAACCCGGTAGCCGATGTGTGCCTGCTCAAGAACCAGAGCACCCTGACCATGGAGTATTGCGCCCGGGAAGCGGTGCAGACCCTGGGTGGTGCCGGGTATCTGCGCGGACCCAAGTCAGAGCGTATCTATCGGGAAGTTCGGGTTAACGCCATCGGTGGCGGTGCCGAGGAAATCATGCGGGACCTGGCGTCCCGGCAGCTGGGCCTGTAAGGGGCCGGCCGTTTCATCAAGTCATTCGAGGTTGAGATGTCAGACAAGGTTATCAAAATCGGTGGTGCCTCCGGGTACTGGGGTGACACAGCACTGGGGCCGAAACAGCTGATCAGCTACGGTGGCGTGGATTACCTGATCCTGGACTACCTGGCGGAAATCACCATGTCGATTCTCGCCAAGGCCCGCTCCCGTGACCCGGAAGCCGGCTACGCTACGGACTTTATCGAGCGGGTCATGAAACCCTGGGTCAGGGACATTGCCGACAAGCGCATCAAGGTCATCGCCAACGCTGGTGGTGTCAACCTTGAAGCCTGCCGCCGGGCCCTGGAAGCGGTAGCAGCGGAGGCCGGTGTCACCCTGAAGATTGGTACGGTAGAAGGGGACAACCTGCTGGACCGGGCTGATGAGCTCCGGGGCAAGGACCTGCGGGAGATGGAAACCGGTGCGCCCATGCCAGACAAGGTCATGAGCGTGAACGCCTATCTGGGTGCCTTCCCCATTGCTGCGGCCCTGGATGCCGGAGCGGATATCGTGGTGACCGGTCGTTGTGTTGACAGCGCCCTCGCCGTGGGGCCACTGATCCATGAATTTGGCTGGAAGCCCGAGGATTACGACCGCCTTGCTGCCGGTGGGCTGGTGGGTCACCTGATCGAGTGTGGTGCACAGACCAGTGGCGGCAACTTCACTGACTGGGAAGATACCCAGGCTGGCTGGGAAAACACCGGTTTCCCCATTGCCGAGGTGTCTGCCGATGGCAGCTTTGTGCTGACCAAGCCGCCGGAGACGGGTGGCCTGGTATCGGTACTGACTGCCGGTGAGCAGATGCTGTACGAGATCGGCGATGCCCACAGCTATGTGCTGCCGGATGTGATCTGCGACTTCACCAGCGTCACCATGGAGCAGGTGGGTGATGACCGGGTTCTTGTCAAGGGGGCTCGGGGCCGTGAGCCCACCGCCACCTACAAGGTCAGCGCCACCCACATGGGCGGCTTTACCTGTATCGGCAGTTTCGTGATCGTCGGTCGGGATGCCGCTGCCAAGGCCCGTCGTATGGGCGAGGCAATCCGCAATCGGACCTCCGCCATGCTGGAGGAAGAGGGGCTGCCGGCATTTACCAAGAGCGATCTGCAGGTGATTGGGGCCGAGGCCATGTTCGGCGACCAGGCCAGGCCGGAAGCGCGTCAGGCCCGTGAAGTCGTTCTGCGCCTGGGTGTCCATCACCCACGCAAGGAAGGTGTGGAGCTTTTCTCCAAGGAGTTCGTAGGCGCTGCGTTATCCATGTCGCCAGCGGTGACCGGCGTCACCCCCGGGCGGCCGCGGCCCAGCCCGGTCGTCAGTCTGTTCTCGGGACTGATCGACAAGGACCAGGTGCCGGTAACCGTGAAGGTCGGCGGCGAGCCCGTTGCCCTGAAGGTGGCTAGTCTGCGAGGCCAGGGTCGGCCGCAACCGGCCGCGCCGGTGGAGTCGCCCCGGGTGTCGGAGGGCCGCACAACCACCTTGCCATTGATCGATC
>NZ_FOHZ01000063.1 GCF_900111555.1 Marinobacter segnicrescens | reverse complement strand
TCTCTTCCATCGCTTCGGCGTAGGTTGTCGTTGATTCTGCCCCCATGGAACCCGGTGCATAGCCGGTGGCATGACGAAGCTGTACTGCTTGAGTGTTGGTTGAGGCTAAAGTAACACCCACAGCGAGTGCAGACAGGAGTGAGATCGTTTTGTTTTTGTTCAGTTTCATAATGAATCTCCTAGACTAGGGTTATTGTTATCGTAACCAATACCAAAGTATAGAGGGTGTCGGAAATTCGTCAATGAGTCTCTCACATAGGAAGCAATTTCCACATTTGTCTCCGTCTAACTTGTCGATTCCCTGCCTGAGCGGAGTCTGACATGCCCCTCCCCGTCAGGTAACTAATCAGTGCTGCGCTTTCTATCTGATGGAGCCGGTTAAGGGGTTTGCACTAGTGAACGGGCTGACGGAATTCCTTGCTCTGATGCCGGCACCACATGGGCCTTTAGATACTGGAGGGTGTGGGTGTCTCACGCCCTGAGTACAGGAGTCCCTTTCCCACCCTTTCAAAAGCGATTGTAGCTGGGGTAATTCGCCGCTCATGAAAGTTTGTAATTCCTCGGCGGCGACCTGAATTGAAATAATGTTCGTTCCACGATGAATTTTTATCGGTTGTTCGTACTGCCCTGGCCGGCGAGTTCCAATGCCTTCTGCATGGCGCTTTCCAGTTCCGGAAGCCGGTGAGCTGCTTCGCTGACAGCCTCGATGTCCGGCTTCTCTGCTCGGCTTGTTTCACCCAGGGCGCTCCAGGCCTCAGCGCTTCGGTGGCAGGCGTTGGCGGCGGCTGCAAAGGCCTGGTCGCCGGTTGCCTGAGCCACATCGAGGCAGAAGCTGGCTTCCAGCCTACGGAACAAACCGCCTCCTGTGCCGGCCTTTTCCACGAATACCGGGATGCTTCTGACGGCAGTGGTCAGTTCATCCGGGGGCAGGTGGTGGGGCCAGGTGATAACGTCGTCGGCGAACGCCCTGACGCCCTCCACACCAGACCCTATCACGCTGCCCTCCGGCAAGGTAGATGCATCGAACAGCAGGGCATCCTCACCGCCCAGTACACGCGCAGCCGATGCTGCCGCCTCTCGGGCGCAGGTCAGCAGGTCGGGCAACCTGGCTGGGAAACGCATCGGGTAGGTGGCGAACCGGTTGGGGCCAGGGAAGCCATGGGAGCCGTGCGCCCGCCGGAAGGCGTCCATGGGGACTTCCTGTACCTCTTCCCGGTCGTTGTCAATGATGAATACCATGTTCCTGTCGTCGTCATAGCCGATGATGACGACGTCATGGCGGGTATTGGAAAGTCTGACCCGCAAGTAGGGCAGTTCGGCGATATCGCACCAGACCATGACTGGATGGCCTTCATCTATTTCGTTTCTTATCCAACGCCAGGCCTCATCCGGGTTGTCTGTTTGCTGTCGGCGGGTTTCAATGCCCAGTCGCTGGCAGAAATCCAGCTCCATATCGGCGTTGCGGCCCACCAGGTACAGAGGCGGTGTCAGGCCGGGATAACGGGTATACATGAAGGACAGACCACCTCCCAGGCCGAATACCAGCCCCTCACCCGGTAACCCGTCACCGGGCAGGTTGTCCCACCCGAGCCCGGCCCAGTGCACCAAGTCCCTCAGGGCGCCCGAGCCACAGTGACCGCCGAGTTGATGAGGATAGGGGTCAATAATAATCCGACTCATTTCTGTGTACTCCACTGCTGTCGCCCGGTATGTTAACGGGTCCGTTTGTATTGGTGGAGCTTCACCTTAGCCGGCAAGATTTTGCCAAGCATCGTCCGAATCGACGATGCTTGGGTTCATTGTGCGCCAGGCATGGCGCGTAGCGCCTTGACGGCGCTGTTCCGGTGCAGGTGGTGCTGGCCGGATGACTTGGGGGTGCAAGTCCCCTGTGGG
>NZ_FOHZ01000056.1 GCF_900111555.1 Marinobacter segnicrescens | reverse complement strand
CCAATCTTGAATTTGACCAAGTGTTAGGTCTAACCTTGGGGTGATGATAACCGAGAGGGTAACGCAATGAGTTTTACCCCCAGCCAAGAACAAGAAAACAGTCGGCTGATGTTGATTGGCCCGCACCGGGTTTTTTACTACGGTCTGCTGGGCAGACCCGGCGTCCGGAACTTCGGGTGTGCGACGCTGTATGTTTCCGACCTGGAACCTTTGCAGGTCAATATTGGCAATGGCTGGAGTGCCCGACACCTGGCGTGGGTGCCCCCCTATACCCCCCACCGTGTTCGCACGGCAGACCGGCACCTGGCTGTTGTCATGCTTGAGCCTGAGTACACGGATACGGTGATGGCCGGTGCCTGCATTCAACGGAAGTTGCAGGAGAACGCTTCGGCGGTAAGGGCGAGGATCCTCGAGGGTGTTATGCGCCTGCAGCAGGTAACCACCAGCGCCCGGCTTTCGGATGCGGAGTTTGATGACCTGCTGTTCGGCCAGCCCTTGCCGAGAAGGCTGCTAGACCCGAGGGTAAGCCACGTGGTGGACCACATCTGTGAAAATACGGCTGACCCCTGCAGTGCTTCTTGCCTTGCCGACAGTCAGGGGTTGTCCCTCTCCCGGTTCCTCCACCTTTTTAAGGCGGAAACCGGGATCTGTCTGCGCAAATACCGGGCCTGGCGCCGTGCGCGGACGTTGCTGTACCACGTGCGTTCTCCGTCTACGCTGACAGATATTGCGCTGGAAACCGGCTATCCAGATTCCACGCATTTCAGCCATTCCATACGGCGCATCTATGGTCTTCCGCCAAGGGATATTGTCAGTGGTTCACGCCGCCTGAGGATCCGTGTGCAGGTGACCGCCAGTAAGGGGCCGCCGAGCGCCTCCACAGCCAGTTCACGCAAGTTTGCACAGCCGGCCGCTGCTATGGTTCAGAGTTCAGCGTCTCCATGGGCAACCCGATGATCAGAGGTTCATTATGACTCAACAACAAACACAACAGACCGACCCCAGCCTCAGCTCCCACTACATCGGCGGCATTGGCGACTGGCTGCGTTACCATGCTTGGCACAGACCGGATACCGAGGCCGTTGTCTGTAACGATGATCGTGTGACCTACGGCGAATTCGACCAGCGTGTGAACCGTGCCGCCAACATGCTGGCGGCGCACGGAGCAACCCGGGGCAGCCGTGTGTGCCTGCTGATGCTCAACAGCACGGCATTCCTGGAAACCTTCTTTGCCTGCGCCAAGCTTGGGGCCATTGCGGTGCCGCTGAATTTCCGCCTCAGTGCCAAGGAGCTGGAATTCATTATCAACGATGCGGAAGCCTCGGTGATTGTCTACCATGCCCGCTTTCTGCCGTTACTGGAGCCCATCCGCAACGAGACCACCCTGCAGCATGCGGTGGCGGTAAACGGCGAATGCGGTGAAGGCATGCTCGGGGCGGACGGCGATCCGGACTACCGGGAAAGCCTGGCCGCTGCCGATGCCACCGACCGCAATGTGTTGGTCGGGCAGGACGATCCGTTGATGATGATGTATACCTCCGGCACCACCGGCAAGCCCAAGGGCGCCCTGCTGACCCACGCCAACCCCACGTGGGTGGCGATCAATACCCAGATGAGCCCCCTGGCTCTTAATACCTCAGATAGTACTTTGACAGTGGCGCCACTGTTCCACATCGGTGGCCTGGCGATTTACACCCTGCCGGTGCTTTATTGCGGGGGGCGCATACTTTTACAAGCCCAGTTTGAGCCAGAAAAGTTGTTAAAGATGCTCGAGAAAGAGCGGGTTAGCACGCTTTTCCTGCTGCCGGCCATGTGGCTGATGCTCAGCCAGCGACCGGATTTCGACGACTATGACCTGTCATCCCTCAAGGTGCTTCTGTCCGGTGGGGCACCGTGCCCGATCCCGGTGATCGAATTCTTCCAGAAGCGGGGCTTCCAGTTCCTGGAAGGCTTCGGTATGACAGAGACCTGTGCGTCCGCCTGTTTTCTCGATAATGAAAACGCCGTGCGCAAGAACGGCTCGGTGGGCAAGCCCCTGATCCATGTGCAGATGCGCATTGTGGACGAGAACGACAACGACGTGGCCCCCGGTGAAACCGGCGAGCTGGTGCTGCGTGGCCCCAGCATGTTCCGGGAGTACTGGAACCGTCCCGACGCCACGGCCGAGGAATGGCGTAACGGCTGGTTTCACAGTGGCGACCTGGCCCGACAGGATGACGAAGGCTTCTATTACATCGTCGATCGCAAGAAAGACATGCTGATTTCCGGTGGTGAGAACGTCTATCCCACCCAGGTGGAGCAGGTGCTCTACCGTCACCCGAAAGTGCGGGATGTGGCGGTGATCGGTGTGCCCGACGACAAATGGGGCGAAGTGCCCATGGCGCTGGTGGTGCCGGAAGAGGGCGAAGAGCCCACCCTGGAGGACATCCAGACTTACTGCAGCGAACACCTGGCCCGGTTCAAAGTGCCCAAGCACCTGGCAGTGGTGGAAGAGCTGCCTCGCACCGCCACCGGCAAGGTACTCAAGCGCGAGCTGCGCAAGCAATACCAGTAATTCGCCTGAACTGACATAACCGAGGAAGATTCATGACCACCAGTAGTCCGTTCTACACCGCCGAACACGAGGCCTTCCGGGATTCGGCGCGTGCCTTTGTCCGCAAGGAGATTGAGCCCTTCGTCACCGAATGGGATGAGGCCGGCACTTTCCCCCGAGAACTCTACAAGAAAGCCGCTGACATTGGTCTGATCCCCCTGGGCTATCCGGAGGAGTACGGTGGCATCGAAGCGGACCTGTTCTATATGATCATTTCCGCTCAGGAGCTGGCCAGGGCTGGTTGTGGTGGCCTGTCCGCCAGTCTGATGAGTCATGGCATCGGTTCGCCACCAATCGTGAAGTACGGCTCCGAAGACCTCAAGCAGCGTGTGCTGCCACCGATCTTTGCCGGAGAGGCCATCAGTGCCCTGGCCATTACCGAACCCGGTGGCGGCTCGGACGTGGCTGCACTGAAGACCACCGCGAAACGGGATGGCGACCATTACATCGTTAACGGCTCCAAGACCTTCATCACTTCCGGTATGCGCGCGGACACCTACACCGTGGCTGTACGTACCGGTGAGGCTGGCCACAAGGGCATTTCCCTGCTGGTGATCGACCGGGGCACCCCGGGCTTCACCCGCACACCCCTGGACCGGAAGATGGGCTGGTGGTGTTCCGATACCGCCACCCTGTATTTCGATGACTGTCGTGTGCCGGTGGGCAACCTGCTGGGGGAGGAGAACCAGGGTTCGAAGATGATCATGAACAATTTCAACTATGAGCGTATATTCATGGCTGCCAGTTGCATCGGCTTCGCCCGCGCTTGTTACGAAGAAACCGTAGATTATGCCCGCCAACGCCAGACCTTTGGCAAGTCGCTGATCGAGCACCAGGTGGTTCGCCACAAGCTGGCGGATATGTACATGAAGATCGAGGCCAGCCAGGCCTACCTGGAAAAACTCGCCTGGCGGATCGATCACGGGGAGAACCCGGTAGCCGATGTGTGCCTGCTCAAGAACCAGAGCACCCTGACCATGGAGTACTGCGCCCGGGAAGCGGTACAGACCCTCGGTGGTGCCGGCTTCCTGCGTGGACCCAAGTCGGAGCGCATCTATCGTGAAGTCCGGGTCAACGCCATCGGCGGTGGTGCCGAAGAAATCATGCGGGACCTGGCGTCCCGTCAGCTTGGCCTTTAACGGCCCGGCCATTTCATCAAGTCATTCGAGGTTGAGATGTCAGACAAGGTTATCAAGATCGGTGGTGCCTCCGGGTACTGGGGCGACACAGCACTGGGGCCGAAACAGCTGATCAGCCATGGTGGGGTGGACTACCTGATCCTGGACTACCTGGCGGAAATCACCATGTCGATTCTCGCCAAGGCCCGCTCCCGCGACCCGGAAGCCGGCTACGCCACGGACTTTATCGAACGGGTGATGAAGCCCTGGGTCAGGGAAATTGCCGACAAGCGGATCAAGGTCATCGCCAATGCCGGTGGGGTCAACCTGGAGGCCTGCCGCCGGGCCCTGGAGGCGGTGGCGGAAGAGGCCGGCGTCACCCTGAAGATCGGCACCGTGGAAGGGGACAACCTGCTGGAGCGGGCCGACGAACTCCGGCAAAAGGACCTGCGGGAAATGGAAACCGGTGCCCCCATGCCCGACAGGGTCATGAGCGTGAACGCCTATCTGGGCGCCTTCCCCATAGCCGCGGCCCTGGATGCCGGGGCCGATATTGTGGTGACCGGCCGCTGCGTTGACAGTGCGCTCGCCGTAGGGCCGCTGGTCCATGAATTTGGCTGGCAGCCCGAGGATTACGACCGCCTGGCGGCCGGCGGCCTGGTGGGTCATCTGATCGAGTGTGGCGCACAGACCAGCGGTGGCAATTTTACTGACTGGGAAGAGACCCAGGCAGGCTGGGAGAACACCGGTTTTCCCATTGCTGAAGTGTCCGCCGATGGCAGCTTCGTGCTGACCAAGCCACCGGAGACGGGTGGCCTGGTCTCGGTACTGACCGCCGGCGAGCAGATGCTGTATGAAATCGGCGATGCCCACAGCTATGTGCTGCCGGATGTGATCTGCGACTTCACCAGCGTCACCATGGAGCAGGTGGGTGATGACCGGGTTCTTATCAAGGGGGCCCGGGGCCGTGAGCCCACCGCCACCTACAAGGTCAGCGCCACCCATATGGGCGGCTTTACCTGTATCGGCAGTTTCGTGATCGTCGGCCGGGATGCTGCGGCCAAGGCCCGTCGTATGGGCGAGGCAATCCGCAATCGAACCTCCTCAATGCTGGAAGAGGAGGGCTTGCCGGCGTTTACCAAGAGCGACCTGCAGGTGATTGGGGCCGAGGCCATGTTCGGCGACCAGGCCAGGCCGGAAGCGCGTCAGGTCCGTGAAGTCGTTCTGCGCCTGGGTGTCCATCACCCACGCAAGGAAGGTGTGGAGCTTTTCTCCAAGGAGTTCGTCGGCGCTGCGTTATCCATGTCGCCAGCGGTGACCGGCGTCACCCCCGGGCGGCCGCGGCCCAGCCCGGTCGTCAGTCTGTTCTCGGGACTGATCGACAAGGACCAGGTGCCGGTAACCGTGAAGGTCGGCGGCGAGCCCGTTGCCCTGAAGGTGGCCAGTCTGCGAGGCCAGGGTCAGCCACAACCGGCCGCGCCGGTGGAGTCGCCCCGGGTGTCGGA
>NZ_FOHZ01000057.1 GCF_900111555.1 Marinobacter segnicrescens | reverse complement strand
GGTTTCGGTTATGCGCATCATCCGGAACGCTGTTCGAAGCTTCGCCCAGTAGCCGCTCCCCCATATCGATGAATGCGGTCATGGCCTCGCTCATCGTCTGATCCGGCTCCGTCCCGGATTGGTGCTGCCGGTAAATAATCGCTAGCCGCATCAGTGCCTCGTAGCTGAGCGGATCCAGCACGACGCCAAGAAGATTCTCGCCATCACTGATCCCAATCGGAGCAGCCTGGAGACAGGCTGCAGAGTGGGTACTTAATGTGTCAGTTGTGACATAACCGTTGACAAGCGACTGGCTCGACATTTTTTGCATCCCCTCTTGGGTGTCTCATTTTTTTACGGTAATCTGTTTCGTAACTAGATGCAAATGCTCATGGGTAGCACACTACTACACTGTGTATTGAAAAATGAGGGCAACATCCAGAGGGTGGAGGGCATGAAGTGGTTAAAAAAATCAGTGAAAACAAAATTCTGGAGAATCTGGATGCCGATGGGGCCCATGCGGATGAGCTAAGCACGGGCCCGCTGGCGAGCATCTTTGCATATCGTGCATTTGATCTCAGAGGTCGGTTCCCTGAGCCGTTTACGGATTTTCGTGGTGCTCTGGAAGCTCTTCAAAGTGACATCGCCTATCTGCCAGAGATGTCCGGTGAGATCGTGGCCTACTCCCGCGATGGTCGCTGGTTCGAGATCCCCACGCGGTTCTTTATTCGTCGGCCACCGCGGTTTGCTGACCGTGAAGCCGCGGAGCAATGGGTGCGGGAACGTCAACAGGCCATCGAGCAGGGTAAGCCCGGCGCCCAGCTGATGGGGTATGTCGTGGCGCGCCCGGGAGATCCCATCGAAAAGCAGATCGACGATGCGCTCGCGTTTCGCGACTGCCGCCTGGTCGGACTCGAGGAGAACGATGAGATCTGTGAGCGGGTTGCCCGCTGGCTGGCCGATCAGGTGAACGGAGAATGGTGAGCATCGTCCGTGTTGAACAGGCCCCTTTCCATGAACTGCCCCATCGCACGAGTGACCCATCAGGAAAACCGCTGCGCAATCGTTTGCCGTTTCATAGGGCCTGGGCCACTGGGTTGCCCGATGGCGTAGACGCGCTGATTTTTACCTCCGACCTGCAGGGCCGTGAAGACGGCGGCGCCAACCGGCTGATGGGGGTGCCTGTAGCAGAAGCGCTGATGGCATTGGTAGCGAAAGGAACAATTCCGCAGCCGCAAGCGGCGTTTCTGTGTGGCGATCTGTACGACTACCCCGACTGCCACAAACGCGGTGGGACGGGCCCGGTGGATGAAGTCTATGAGGCGTTCGCCGGGCTGGCGCCACAGGTCCTCGCCGTGCACGGCAACCACGATGAACTGGCCGATCCGAAGACCTTGCCAAGGAATGTTCAAATCCTCGATGGTCAGGTCAGCAACACGGCCGGCCTACGCATCGGCGGCGTCAGCGGCATCATCGGGAACCCCAGACGTCACCAGCGGCGGGATGAGGAGGCGTTTCTGGAAGTCATGGAGTCGGTCACCGCCCGGCGGCCGCACATCATACTGTTGCACCAGGGGCCGGAGGACGCCGAGCGTCACCGCCGTGGCGACCCCGGTGTAACGCTCTCATTGGCGACAGGGTATACCGGGCTGACGGTCTTTGGACACACCCACTGGGACTGGCCGTGGCTGATCTCGCTGGGCCAAGGCCAGGCCCTGAACTTGGATGGTCGCGTTGTGGTTTTATTGAGAGGAGATGACCATGTCTGTTGTTGAACTTGAGCGCTGGGGCCCGGCAGGTTGGGATACATTGGCGGGGATTATTATTGACCGGCCGGAGTCCGGCTTGCTCAGCCCAATGCGCCTCGATTATCAACGCCAGGATGGCTGCACCTGTGTTGCACTTCCCGGGGTCACACTTGAACTGGAAGATTTTCAGGAAGACGATTTCGTACCGGTCATCAGTCTGCAGTTCGTGCTGTGGGCCAGCCCTCAGGTACCAGGCGAGGTGCTTGAGACCTACGAGGGGGAACCCATTGCGGCCCTGCTGAGGGATTTGGTCCCCAGCGGCTGGGCCCGTCGGCGCTTGCTCGAACGGTTGGAGACGCCGCGGTGGCAAGAAGGGAGGATCCAGGATGGCCCGCAGCACGATGTGCGCCTGTTAAACGAAGGCGCTCGCTCTCCCATTGGCGATTTCCGGATCAAGGGGCCAGGCATCAGCTGTGGCAGCTTTCCATCCATTCCCCAGGATATCGAGTGTGCCGGCGACTGGCATTGGCCATACGAACCGTTCAACGAGGTCGCCGGCCTCTGTGATATCCATCCGATATGGGCGGGTCTGGGTGCCGGCGGTGAAAACCCCAAACTGCTGATCAATCGAGCCGATGATGGTCAGTTCTACCTGGACGGCAACGAACCGGACGGCTGTGTAATTACCGATTACTGGCTGGTGAAGTGGCCCCGTGAGCCGGTAAGCCGGAATCGAATCGACATTCTCCGTGCTGAATACCTATACCTGAATGCCCTCGGTTCATTAGGTTTTGATGTGCCGGAAGTACGCTGGCAACCCGATGCCCTTTGGGTCCGTCGTTTCGACCGCGGACCGAGCGGGGAGCGTTATCCGGTGGAGTCCCTGTATAATGTAATGGGCAAGATTGGTAACGGTGCCCGGCTGAGCCACATCGATGCGCTGGAAGTCATTCTTCCACTGGCCAGTGATCCGGATGGAATGCTGGTCGAATACCTTATCCGGGATCACATCAACCGGTTACTCGGTAACAGCGACAACCACGGGCGCAATACATCGTTCCATCGAACGTTCCACGGCCTGGAGCTGACGCCCATCTATGATGTGTCACCCATGGTGATGGACGAAGATGGCATTGCTTGGAGCACCACCTGGCCCAGAGACTGGCAAAAGGGTGGAAACCCGGACTGGCAGAGCGTCATTCAACGCTTCGCACATTCACCGGATCGAGTCTGGGCCGGGTTGCAATCCCGTAGTGCGGCCCTCACTGAACTACAACGCACCGATGCCTGGCAGGCGCTGCCGGAATCTGTGACCCGACATCCCAGGGTCTTGCCGATCGGTGTACCCATTGGTCTGTAGATGCATTGTCACCTCACCACAAAAGGATGATTCAGCCACCCATGGCGATTCAGTTCTACGACAAGGGCGAGCTCTCGTCCGGATTCTACGGTTGGCGTGTAGCCGCACTGATTCGTGGCAAGCGCTATCAGAAGTACTTCAGCCTGCGTCGTCCCAGTGACGCCGTGCCCGAAACGCTCTGGCACCGCTATCAGAAAACCCGTGCCGAGTACTACGAAGCCCGTTGGGCCATGCGGGCGGCGGCCATCAAATACCTGGACTTCATTCGTACCGAGCACCCGCGGGTCAAACCGTTTCGGGGAGTGGGGTTTCAGGGTATTACCCTGGGCATTGGGACCATCGGCGGAAACCAGACGGAACAGTGTTACTTCCAGGTGAACGCACCGGGCAATCCCATGCGCATTGCCATTACCGAGAACCAGACCCTCTCAATAGCCTGGGACCGCGCCGTCGATCTGTGGGGCGAAGCTTTCGGTATCCGCCAGAAGGACATTGAGGCAAAACGCCAGACTCCGCCCACGCCGGAGCAGTTCAAGCGGCTGCGCAAGCACATGAACGAGGAAGAACGTGCCAGCCTTGGGGTGGGCGTGCTGCACCATGTTTATGCGGAACAGCGTGCTGAACTTGAGCGCCAGAAATCCCGCAACCGTCTTAATAAAGAACGGCCTGTTGACCGAGATGATCTGCTGGATGTGCATGCCCGCCTGGAGCGGGAGATCAGCGAGTTCATGGAAAAGTCCGGGGCGCGGGCTTGAGTCAGCGATCTGGCTGAGATGCCCTCCCTATCGATTGAAGGTGAAGTACTCATATGGAATGCACTGAAGGCCCAAGCCCAGCTGTACCCGTCGATAAAGCGGCAGTCGCCCTGAAAGGGTTTCGGCACATTATGGTGCAATGGGGCTGTACGGAGGCCGAGCAGAAACAGTTACTGGGTCTGAGCCAGACTGAGTTCGACGAGCTCACGGCCGACAAATCTGCCGGAATGTCCGGACAGGTACTCCAGCGGATCAGTTACCTGATGGGTATTGCGCGCGCACTGGATGCTCTCTACCCCAGTGACGATCGAGCTGCCGAGCGTATTTGTAAGCCCACCACGGATGAGCCGTTTTGCGGGTTGTCGCCACTGGCTTTTATGTTGGCTGATCCGCAGGAGGGGCCGAGACTGACCCGCCGGTACTTTGATTGGAAAGCGATGACATAGGAGGTCGTTGCGACGATTCGAGTTGACCCGGAGGGCGCCCCTGTAGAGAATGCTGTATAAATAAACAGTATTCGGTGTCAGCATGTCCTGCATTCTGCTAGGTGATTACCATTCCCTATACGCGCTCTCGATTCCGCTGTTCCTGGAGCGCATCTCCGCTGGATTTCCATCGCCGGCGGAAGACTACATCGAGAAAACCCTGGACTTGAATGAGCTGTGCATTGAGCATCCGGCAGCGACGTTCTTTGTACGCGTCCAGGGCGAATCGATGATTGAGGCCGGGATCTTTCCGGACGACGTACTCGTGGTCGACCGCTCCCTTCGGGCGGTGCATGGAGACATCATCATCGCCAGTCTGCGTTCGGAAATGACCGTCAAGCAGCTGCACCTGAGCCCGCCACCCGTTCGTTTATTACCCCGTAACTCCGCCTTTGCCCCCATTGTTCTGGGTGAGGACGACGTGCTGGAGGTCTTTGGCGTGGTAACCAACGTGGTCCGCTCGCTGCGTCGTGGCGGTAAGTCATGACAAGCAG
>NZ_FOHZ01000058.1 GCF_900111555.1 Marinobacter segnicrescens | reverse complement strand
TCAGCAGTGAAACAGACCAGCGCCGATGGTAGTGTGGCGTTGCCCATGCGAGAGTAGGTCATCGTCAGGCTCTTAATCCCAAAACCCCGACAGCGTAAGCTGCCGGGGTTTTTTTATGGGTTTGAGAGCCTGCGGTGCTTCAGCGCAAAGCCTTTTTGTCTTTTCCCTCCCTCTGTAGTTTAATCCAGCCCTTGAAACCTTCTTGATCATCAGCCACCAGGCAGACCCATGAATACCAGACCATTACTGAAGTTACTCTCCGACGGTGCCGTACATTCCGGGGAATCCCTTGCTGAAATCCTGGGCGTCAGTCGTACTGCAATCTGGAAGCAGGTCCGCAAATTAATCGATAAAGGCATTCCGGTGGAAACGATTCGTGGCCGTGGCTATCAGTTGGCCGCGCCGATGGATCTGGTGACCCGGGAAGGAATCGAGCAGGGGCTGAACGAGTCTGCCAGACGGCAAATGGCGCTCCGTGTCCATGACCAGATTGACTCCACCAATTCGGATATAACCCGGCGCTGGCAGGAAGGTGAGCGGGGATTGCTGGTCTCGGTTGCTGACAGCCAGCAGCAGGGACGGGGCCGTCGTGGCCGTGTATGGCAAAGTCCTGCCGGCCAGAATCTCTATATGAGCGTCGGCATCTCCATGAATCGTGGCTTCACCGAACTGGATGGTCTCAGCCTTGTGGCTGGCCTGGCGTTACTGGAGGCGCTTGCCGACAAGGGGCTGGCAAACCCAGCACTCAAGTGGCCCAACGACCTGCTGGTTGACGGTAAAAAGCTGGCCGGGATCCTGATTGAGTTGCAAGGGGAGCTTGAGGGGGCTGTCCGGGTTATAGTCGGTATCGGTGTGAACGTACATATGCTGGAGGCTGAGTCGGTGGATCAACCCTGGACAAGCCTGGACTTGAGTGCCCCGGAAGCGGACTGGCGGCGGGATGACCTGGCAGCCAGCGTTCTCAATCGCCTGTTAGGGCATCTATCCGTTTTCGAGGCATCCGGTTTTGGGCCATTCGCAGAGCCGTGGAATCGGTACGACGCTTTCAGAGGGCGTAAGCTGGTTGCCACCAGTGGTAACCTCTCCGGTGTCGGCGAGGGCGTCGACGAGTCTGGCAACTACATGATCAGCACTGACAGCAGCGTTGAGCGCATATACGCCGGTGAGATCAGCCTCCGGGTGGCGGAATGAAACTGTTGCTGGATGCCGGAAACTCGCGCATTAAGTGGCAGCTGCGGGACCGCGCGGACATTGTCTGTTCTGGCGTGGATGTAGCAGAAACCGCAGGGCTTTTCCGCGAGATGGATGACAGACTCTGGACGCAAGTCGATTTTGTCGCCATTTGTACAGTACGCTCCGAGTCTGCAAGGGAAGCACTGGTGCGTGCTATCAAGTTGCACACCCAGGTACCGGTGCGGTTCTTCTGGACTGAACCGCGGTTTGGCGACCTTGTCTGCGCCTATGAAAACCCTTCAGCGATGGGGGCAGACCGGTGGCACGCGATGGTCGCCGCCTGGGAGGTCTTCAAAGGTGCCTGTGTCGTAATCGATGCCGGCAGCGCGATTACTGTGGACTGGATCGACGCCAGCGGGCGGCATGAGGGTGGTTATATTCTGCCAGGAAAAAACCTTATGCTGGATGCCTTGAGTCAGAAAACCGCAAGGGTGCTGTTCCAGCGAGAGCAGACGCTAGCGTCGGTTTCTCCCGGTCAGACAACCGGTGAGTGCGTTCTCCATGGTGTTAACTGGCTCCTTCGTGCATTGGCGATAGAGTTAGGTCGTAAAACCACGGTGCCGGTCATGGTGACCGGCGGCGATGGGCCCTATATAAAGAAGGCCCTTAGCGAATCTGCCGATCCGGCGCTGCCGGTTCGGTTATCTCCCGACCTGGTTCTGGACGGCCTGGCTCAGGTGGCGAATTGCTGATGCGCTGGGTCGCCCTTTTACTGCTGTTGATTAATATTGGGCTGTTTTGGTGGTTGTCGTCCTCCGGGCAGGATAATGTCCGTCCCGTACAGGAAGGAAAGCTACCTCGGGTTGCCGAGATAAAGTTGATTGATGAGTGGGTAAACGGTCAGGCTGAACCGAGGGAGGACGAGGCTTCGTCCCGGTTGATAGTGGATGCGACTGAATATGCTGAGGGGAGCTCTGACGCCCTGATGCCGCCTGGATCCGGGCAGGCCGGGCCGGAGTCTGCTGCTGCCTGTTACGGGATAGGCTGGTTCAACGAACAGGCGGAGGCCCTCGCTTATCGCAACGAGATGCTCGTGCGATTTCCGTCCTTGCGTTTCGGTGGTGTACAAGAGAGAAGCGAGGAGCTTGAGCCTTTTCACTGGGTGATTATTCCGCCCCTGCCTTCTCGGGATGAGGCGATGGCGTTATATCGGGAGCTCGTAAATAAGGGCATTGAAGCGTACGTGGTACCTTCCGGAGAGAACGAAAACGCTATATCTCTGGGACTGTTCCGGTCCAGGGTCTCGGCAGAGCGAATTCTTAGCGAAAGACAGGCCGAAAATATCGATGCAACACTGGTAAAGTTCCCCCGAAATCGTATAAGCTACGCGCTCGTTTTTGAGGGGGTGCCCCAGCCTGAATTGCAGGGCCAGGGCCTTCCCCCCGCCAAAAGTGATGCCGAGCTACAACTGATTGAATTTAGTGATTGTGAAGGTGTTGCAACCGCTAAAAAAAATCCGTAGTATACCGGCCTCGCTGATGAGGCGAATGTGAGCTGGCGTAGCTCAGTTGGTAGAGCAGCTGACTTGTAATCAGCAGGTCGGGGGTTCGATTCCGTCCGCCAGCTCCACTTAAGTTTTATGAAGTGTCTCGGAATCAGGGATACCTCTGGAGGGGTTCCCGAGTGGCCAAAGGGATCAGACTGTAAATCTGACGGCTCAGCCTTCGCAGGTTCGAATCCTGCCCCCTCCACCACTTATTGATGCGGGCATCGTATAGTGGCTATTACCTCAGCCTTCCAAGCTGATGACGCGGGTTCGATTCCCGCTGCCCGCTCCAGATTGGTTCAATGCTCATGTAGCTCAGTTGGTAGAGCACACCCTTGGTAAGGGTGAGGTCGGCGGTTCAAATCCGCCCATGAGCTCCATTTTTATCCGGTCAACGTTACTGTCCAGTTGATTAGGGAGATTGGTCGAATGTCTAAGAAGCAATTTGAGCGTAACAAGCCGCACCTGAACGTGGGCACCATCGGTCACGTTGACCATGGTAAGACCACTCTGACTGCGGCGCTGACCCG
>NZ_FOHZ01000059.1 GCF_900111555.1 Marinobacter segnicrescens | reverse complement strand
AGAAATTGCCAAAGCTATTGAAATCGTTTTTTGGTCATCCGGACCTGGCTTATATCTCTGGATGATGTTCGCTTACTTTATTTCGGGTTAGTATGCCTGGCGAATTCCTGAATCCAGCGCCGGGCAAGAGCTACGCACCCGTTAGCGAACTGATGGATCCGGAATATGACCACCGATTCTTCGTGGATGGCACACCGACGATTGGTGATGTTTATATAAATAATCAGTGGAGTACACTTTTATTGGGCACCACTGGTGTGGGCGGACGAACGGTTTTTGCTCTGGACGTGACAGACCCAGAATCGTTTTCATCTGATGATGTACTTTGGGAGTTTACCGACTCGGACTTGGGACGCGGTGTCAGTGACGCTCAGATTGTGCGCCTCGATAACGGGAAGTGGGCTGCTGTATTTGGCAACGGGTACAACTCCACATCTCATGAAGCAACTTTGTTCGTGGTGGATATAGAGACCGGCGGCTTGATTAGCAAAATTACTACTGGGGAAGGGGACGTTACTGAACCAAATGGGCTAGCAGCTCCTGCAATTATGGTGGACCCGCGCTCCGGTGTCGCGCTCCGGGCCTATGCCGGGGACCTTCAAGGGAATGTTTGGCGCTTTGGTCTCGGAGGTTCGAAGAATGCGGCGCTGCTCTTCGAAGCATCGGATGAAACCGGAACCCCACAGCCCATTACTGCGGCACCCAGACTTGCATACGTCCCAGGTGGATCTATCTCTGAAGTGGTCGTGTTGTTCGGTACCGGAGCCTATTTCCGTGTCGGCGACAAGAGCGATGTTCAGGTGCAGAGTCTTTATGGCATCTACGACAATGGAAAGGTTTCCTCCATTGATCGCGACGATTTGCTTGAACAGCAGCTTACGAACCTCGGGACGGTGGAATATTCAGTCGATACTGGCGCTACCTCGGAAGTCCAGCAATTGAAAGTTCGCTCAGTATCCAATCATTCATTAGGAAAATCAGATAAAGGCTGGGTCCTGGATCTGGATACATCAGCCGGTGAAAGGGTTATCAGTCCGGCTGACTTTCCCTCTGGCTATCCCGTTAAGAGGGTTCGCTTCAGTACGTTAATTCCTGAGAATAACGCTTGTGGGTCGGGTCAGACTGGCTGTGTTCTGGATATAGATCTTAAAACCGGCGGCAAGACCGACGATCATGTATTCGATCTAAACCGTGATGGGAGATACGATCTCGGGGATGCGGCTGAGTCAGATATCGTCAATGGCGTTTGTAATGTGACAAGTGGTGAGCGACTCACTGTGATCTCTGAAAATGGCAACGACAGACTCTTGGATTCTGAGATCCAGGAGGTTGATGACGATTATGACGGTCCGATTGTTGACCCCGATCCGGATCCCGGTGACCCGGACGATCCGGACGACCCGGATGATCCGCAACCAGGCCCCCCCTGCACGGGTCCACTGTGTATTGAGGGTAATGATATGGGGTTTGGTCGACAGAATTGGGAAGAGCTGCGTTAACGATGTATGGGGCGGTTTCGCCGCCCCTTTACACTTTGCGCAGGCATCAAATAGCTTGACCAGGGCAGAAGTAATGACCATAAACAGCAATCGGGGATTCACCCTAATCGAACTCATGATCGTAGTGGCGATCATTGGCATAATCGCGGCGATTGCCTATCCCAGTTACCAGAACCATGTGGAGTCCACCCGCAGAACAGCAGCGCAGGGTGATTTGATGGAATTGGCTCAGTTTATGGAGCGCCAGTACACTAACGGCTACACCTATCGCCCGGGGAATGCGGATCCTGCTTTGCCATTTACAGCACAACCCAGGAATGGCGGAGCGGCGTTCTACAATTACGGCTTTGACAATATTGCCGATGACAGTTTTGTTTTACAGGCGACGCCTGTTGGTGGTCAGGCAGGCGATGACTGTGGTTGGCTGAGAGTTGATGAGACAGGCAATAGAACGAGCGAGTCCGGCGACCCGGACTGCTGGAGATAGCGTCCGTAATTCTTCACTTACCCGACTACCTGACGCTGAACAGGACAGGACAGGACAGTGGCGACGCGGCGCGACCTCTCGTTGCGTCACCCGTTTGAGCAATTTAACGGATTCCCCTCACTGTCCTCAGGGACGCCATTGCCATCATTGTCCTGTGCCCACCGAGTTCTGCCGTTCATGGTAAAAATCAGCCGTCGTATGGCTGCGGGCGTGGTGCTTTCTCCTCTCGGACAGTAGGTAAGGTTGCCCATAACGCCCGGGCTGTAGCCGAGCCCATTAAACTGGACCCTTTTCAGAAAGCCGGGGCGTACGAAGACCTTGCCTGCCGTAACTTCGGGGACGGTCAATAAGACCTTTTCCGGGCCGCTGAGGGCGCCGTCACCGTCAGAATCCGGAAAGCTCATCAACGCCTGGCTCCAGTCTGATGAGCATACCCCGGTGGCTATATCCAGCGGACAAATTACCACGCTCTCTCCACGTTTGATGGCCTCGGCACGGGTAAACTGAATCGCCCGGTAGATCTGCTGTGTGACGGATTTCGCCTGGCTGAGTTCGATCAACTTGCTGCTTGCCGGAATAGCCATGGAAATAATAACGGTCAGTATGACCATGGTGATGAGCAATTCTAGAAGGGTAACCCCGGTTTGATTCGCAGATCGGTGATTCACGCTGTTAATGGCCAATTAAAATGACCCACTACTGGCCATTAATTTTGACCCACCTCCGAGTGGCCGTCAGGCCACAGAACCAGCTACTGTCCCCGGC
>NZ_FOHZ01000074.1 GCF_900111555.1 Marinobacter segnicrescens | reverse complement strand
AGGTTGTCACCAAAAACCGGGACAGATCTATTTTTTGGGCGTCGGAAGCCGGGGCAGATCTATTTTTTCGGGCGCTAGGCTTACGGTGCCTGGGTGAGAGCTTCAGACTGTGCTTTCCCTGTCGTTTGGTGACTCAAGTCGTTGAACGGCTATTTAGCTCCTGCTAGTCTCCGCATTGCATGTGGCAGACCAATAGCCGCACGTCCTGATTAACGACTTCCAGAAGGATGGAGGTCCCTGCTACAGAAAGGAGTCTCTGTATGAGTGACGTTTCGCTCAGTCTTCCCGTTATTAGTGATCAGAATGTCGTGCTAACCTATGAGGAAGCACGAGAGGTGTTCGTGTTCTTCTGGCCCGAACGCAAGCGCGCGATCGAGGAGATGTCCATCAATCTGGATGCCCGGCGCTATGCACAGGCGTTGCTGATAGTTGCTGTAGACGCTTCCTACATGGTCGGATTTGTCGATATTCTGATCAATGCAATCATCCGCAAGAAGCCAGGCGCGAGTGTACGTGCATTGATCAAGAAGGTGACTCGCAAGTATATGAGGCACTGGTGGAAGCACGCCACTGAGGAAGATCTGACTGACGCAAAGATTTATGACACTGTCAGAGCGACCGTTGCACTGAAACAGAAATCCCGCTTTGAAATGCTGCTTGCAGGTATCGCTTCCCTGCCAAGAGAGCTCCCCTCTTTTGAGGTATCTGACCTCACATCTGGCAATCTGGTCTGGGTATAAGGGGCTCTTCATGAGAAAGTTTATAGCAGGTTTTCTTGTTCTCCTGCTCGTCGTGGTGATTGGTGGGGCAGGTGTTCTCACCTACAACTTTGCCAATGCTTCTACGGTTACGCTGATCGTTTACATGAGTTCGGACGAATCCCCGGCATTGGTCAAATGGGGGGCGGAGAAGGCCCTTTATGGGTTGCACCCAACGGAGGAGGAAGTTCAGCAACTGAACGCCGAAGCCGGTGCCCGTTATGCCGCGCTGTATCCTGATGAAGCACAAGCGAGGAAAATGCTGGAGCATTTTCTGGAGAAGGGCGTTGATGTGAACGCTGTCGATACGGCTACGGGGTCCGGTGTTTCAGCGTTACACTCGGCAGTACTGGAGAGAAATCCCTTCGCCGTCGAGTTGCTGTTGGAGCACGGCGCGAATGTTTCCATAGAGGGCGAGCAGGGCCGGACTGCGCTGGATTTTGCCAGGCTTCTCCAGGGGAAGGAGTCCGGGCCAGAAATTGCGAAAATCATCGTGACCCTTGAGAATACGTAGTCGACTGCGTATTCCAGACCAAGGTTGCCACTGATTCCAGACGAAGCCTGCCACCCATTCCACGCGAAAGCTGCCACTGATTCCACGGCAAAGCTGC
>NZ_FOHZ01000061.1 GCF_900111555.1 Marinobacter segnicrescens | reverse complement strand
GGTATTCACGGCATCAACTTCCTGTTGGCGGAGTCCCTGGATGGTGGGGGTGTCAGCTCCCTCCATCTCGATCCACAGGGGAAAACCTACTCCCAGGTACTGCTGGAACTGGAGATTCCGGTGCCGGAACAGGATGCCCGTAACTGGGGTCTGATCTGATTTCCCCGGCGACATCAATTGCCTGGGGCCGAAAATAACAATGAGGTATGGATCATGAAAATGAAAACACTGGCCCGGGCTACCCTGGCCACCCTCATGTCTGCCGGCCTGCTTATGGCAGGCCAGGCGCAGGCCCGTCAGCTGACCTACGCGATGGGGTTTCCGCCCAATTCGGACTCGGACATTGCCGGGCAGCACTTTGCTGAAACGGTATCGGAACTGACTGACGGTGATCTCACCGTCAAGGTGTTCGCACTGTCGCTGCTTAATTTTGCAGAGACCCCCGGCGGTGTCCGGGACGGCATGGCGGACATGGGGTACGTGCTGACACCCTATTTCCCGAACCAGTTCCCCCACATGAACCTGGTGGCGGAAGCCTCCATGCTGATCAACCTGATGGATGACTCCCTGCGCGGGCGCGAGGGCTACGCCTATGTGGGTGCCATGGCGGAGTTTGTCCTGCTGAACTGTCCGGACTGCCTGGCGGATATGGAAAAGGAAAACCAGGTCATGACCAGCAACGCTGGCAGCTCGCCATATGGACTGACCTGTACCAAGCCCGTGACCAACCGTGAACAGCTGGAAGGTGCCCGTCTGCGGGTGGCCGGCTCTCACTGGTCACGCTGGGCCCAGGCTTTTGGTGCAACACCGGTAACCCTGTCGTCCAACGAGGCAGCCGAGGCGCTGAGTCAGGGCGTAGTGGACTGCGTGGTGATTTCGGCGCCAGAGCTGACCAACCTGGGTCTGTTCGAGCATGTAACCGACATTACCATGTCGATTCCCGGCGGTATCTTTGCGGGTACGGCGACCACCAATATGAACCGGGACACCTGGCAATCGCTGAGTGAGAGTGAGCGCCAGGCCATTCTGAAGGCAGGAAGCCGCCTCGCCGCCGAGATTCCCTATGTCTACCATGATCGTGAGCAGAAAGTACTGGCGCGAATCCGGGACGAGCGGGGCGCCAAGCTGCACGAGGCGGACCCGGAACTGCTGGCCGAGATCCGGGATTTTGTCCGTACCGACCTGGAACGGATGGCTGAGTTCTATCGAACCGAGCGCGGCGTAGAGAACAGTGCCGAGATGCTGGCTCGCTTCCAGGAGATCCTGGAAAAATGGTCTGGCCTGGTGACCGAGGTGGACTCCCACGACGAGCTGGCCCAGCTTTACTGGGACGAGGTCTACTCGAAGATCGATGTGACCACTCACGGGATGTAAGGGCCCTGACCTTCATTCAGTAACCGTAATGCCAGATAGTTGCAAAACTATCTGGCATTTTTGATGGTAATTGAGGCATCATCATTACTTTGATAGCAAGCGCTCGATAAGCTTGCAGTGATGATTGATACCCTGCCGTGTCACAGGTGGGGTCGTAACACCGGAGAAAATCTATGGAACGCATCTACCTGAACGGCGCAGCGGGACTCAAGCTTGCCGCTGATGTTGCCGGCCACCCGGAAGACCAGCCTGTGGTCATGCTTCATGGTGGCGGCCAGACCCGGCACTCCTGGGGCGAGCTGACCCGCACCCTGGCGGGAAACGGCTACCGGGCCATGACCGTGGATATGCGTGGCCATGGTGAAAGCGACTGGTGTCCTGAGGGTGACTACAGCCTCGATCGCTTCGTAGAGGATGTACACGGCATTCTGTCCGACCTGGAACGCCCTCCGGTACTGATTGGTGCATCCCTGGGGGGCATCAGCTCCCTGCTGGCTGTCGGGGAGGCGACACACCTGCCGATTGATGGGCTGGTGCTGGTTGATATTGTGCCCAGGATGGAACCGGAAGGGGTGCAGCGCATCCGTCAGTTCATGTCGGCGCACATTGGCGGTTTTGATTCGTATGACGAAGTGGTGGAGGCTGTTAATGCCTATATGCCACACCGGAAGGCCAAGCCTCGCTCCAGCGAGGGTCTGCGCAAGAACCTGAGGGTAGGGGAAGACGATCGCCTTTACTGGCACTGGGATCCGGCCTTCATCAGTGGTGACCGCACACCGGGGTCTGTCCGTAACGTGGAGCGGTTGCGGGATGCTGCGCGGCGCATCGACGTGCCCACACTCCTGGTACGGGGCAAGATGAGTGACGTGGTCAGCGAGGAAGGGGTAAG
>NZ_FOHZ01000067.1 GCF_900111555.1 Marinobacter segnicrescens | reverse complement strand
GGCCAATACCTGCGCAGGCAGACCCGACTCATCAACGCGAGCACCTGCACCGCTCGATACGAGCCCACCAATCCACCAATCGTGCTCGATCTGAATCAAACAGGAGATTGCCGATGACCGCTGACGAACTGATTGCCCGATTGAGAGTTTTGCCTCCGGACACACCCGTTCTGGTGGAGGGGTATGAGAACGGATTTGACGAGATCGTAGAGCTGAAGGGGCAAGACGTGGTGCGATATCGTCATGCTCAGCCGTGGGATGGTCAGTATCAACCGCCGGAGCGTTTCGAAGAGCCGGCCACCGGCATCATGCAGGCCGCCGTGATTCTGGGACGTCGTGGACAGCTGCGATAGGAGATGCGCATGTCACAACGGAAGCGATACAACCTGACAGATCTGGTGGCTCAATGTGATTCAGCGGCGCCAATCCCTGACGAGTTGAAAGATTGGGACCAGGCGCCCTCTGTGGGTCTCGAGCAAACGACCATGGACGGCCAGGTTGATATCAGCGACGTGATCCTCCAGTTCCGCGAGAGACTCGCTGATGACTATGATGTGATCCAACTGATTCTGTTCGGCAGTCGGGCTCGGGGAGATCATCACTTCGAGAGCGATGTCGACGTTGCAGTGATTCTGCCGGGTGAGCCAGGGGATTTCGTCGAAACCAAGTTGGACATGGCAGGCCGAGCCTTTGATGTGTTGGTGCAAACGGGCGTCAGGATTCAGCCTTTTCCTATCTGGGAAGCGGAATGGTGGGCACCCACGAAGCACTCCAACCCGGATTTGCTGGCGAACATCAAACGAGAAGGTTTGATTATTCAGTCGCGCATTAAATGACAAGCACCCTCGATGCCTACCAAGCACTCGACACCTTTCGACTGGGTCTGGCCCATCGAGGTTAGTATGTTTTAGTAACACGATTTACTAATCAGCAAATCTTGTTACTAATCATTATTATAATGACCCACTAGGGCCATCGCCGCGCGGCGGAGGTCAAGAAATCGCGCAGAATAATTTGAAACTACGATGGGTGGTCAACGGCATGGATAGCGATCAGAAAGCCAAAGAACTCTTCGAAGACGCTTTAAAAAACCTTTTCGATGGTGATGAACAGCTCATCAGTCGCTGGCTGGAGACACCGGTACCGGCTCTGGCTGGCGAGTCACCACAGACACTGATGGGGACACCCACCGGGTGTGAAGTTCTGGAAAGGTACATTAAGAAGCTGAAGTACGGCGACTACTCGTAATTTTGAGAGCTTGCCATTCTGGCCCCGTGGCACCCACCGGACGCCCTTTTTTAGGGCGCTTAGCTTTGCGTCAAATCCAGCACTGTGCCCTTTGGGCGACAGCCCAAGCTCCCTTGACTATAGCCCATCTCGGCGGGGCAAAAAGGTCGGCTTTCCAATGTTTGCCGCGGTCACATTGGCGCCAAGACCACAAAGCAGGCCTTTTCAGATAGGGGCCTACCCAATTCGCTATTCGGAAACAAAGCACACTGAGGTCGCAAAGCGAACATTCGAAGTGGTGCCCAGAGCGCCATCTTCCAGCCGTAAAAGGCCAGGGATTTCGTTGAGACCGAAACCCAGCTACTGCG
>NZ_FOHZ01000072.1 GCF_900111555.1 Marinobacter segnicrescens | reverse complement strand
TTGACCAGAGCCGGAGCGATTAACCGGCACAGCAGGACAACTGCTTTACATCCTTGGTGAACGTTTGCGCACAGAGCTTGAGTCCTTCAACCATGGTCAGATAAGGGAACAAGTCATCGCCGATTTCCTGAACAGTTAAACCTGCTCGTAACGCCATCACTGCCGTTTGGATAATTTCACCACCTTCCGCTGCGACAACCTGCACCCCGAGCAAACGACCTGACGTGCGCTCTGCCACCATTTTAATAAAGCCTTGGGTGTCAAAATTGACTAGCGCACGCGGCACGTTTGCCAAGTCGAGCAGTCGGGTGTCCACGCTATAACCCCTTGCAACTGCTTCGGCTTCAGTGAGGCCAACGGTGGCAACTTGGGGATCGGTAAACATGACCCCGGGCATGGCACTGAGGTCGAGTTTGGCCTCGCCTCCCGTCATGTTGATGGCGGCTCGGCTGCCTCCGGCAGCGGCGACATAGACAAACTGCGGTTGGTTGGTGCAGTCTCCGGCAGCGTATATTCCGGGGGTCGTGGTTTGCAGATGCTCATCCACCTGAATTGCGTCGCGTGAGGTTTCCACGCCAATGCTAGCCAGGTTCAGGGCCTCGGTATTGGGCGTTCGACCGGTCGCCACCAGTAGTTGGTCGGCTCGCAAGGTGCCGGCAGGCGTCTCGACGATAAACTCGTTGTCGCTGTAGTCCACGTTGCTAGGCGTGGTCTGGCGAAGCACCTCAATCCCTTCCCGTTGAAAAGCCGCCTCTATGGCCTCTCCGATCGTAGGATCTTCGCTGGACAACACACGGCTCCGGGCTAAAACGGTAACCTTGCTGCCGAGTCTGGCGAATGCCTGAGCCAATTCCAAGGCAACGAAACCGGCACCAATCACGATCAGCCGTTTGGGAACGGTATCCAGCGCCAAGGCACTGGTTGATGTCAGGTAAGGAGTGTCTGCCAGCCCCGTTATTGGCGGCTCTGCCGGTCTGGCTCCGGTTCCAATAAAGGCGCGATCAAAATGAACCGGTTTTTTACCACCCTCAGCCAGCGTGACTACCAGGCTATTGGTATCGACAAACCGAGCCTCACCGTTCAGGACTGTGATGTCCTTGTGTTCTCGAAGTATCTTTTCGTACTTGGTGTCACGCAGCTCCTCCACTCGTGCCTGCTGTTGCTGAAGCAGTTTTGCTCGGTCTACCTGAGGAGCCTCAGCACTGATGCCCGCGTCAAAAGGGCTTTCTTTTCGAAGATGCGCGACATGTGCTGCACGAATCATAATCTTCGATGGCACGCAGCCAACATTTACGCAGGTGCCACCGACAGTCCCACGTTCAATCAGGGTGACGCGGGCACCGCGTTCAGTCGCCTTCAGGGCAGCCGCCATGGCGGCACCACCACTTCCGATTACCGCAATATGCAGTTTGTTGTCATTTTTCACTGGGGAAACTCCTTGGAGCTTTGGAATTGCTCTC
>NZ_FOHZ01000073.1 GCF_900111555.1 Marinobacter segnicrescens | reverse complement strand
CCGCCGGCGGACGGGTAGGCATTGGAGATCTTGATGTAGGAATAGGCGCTGAAGCTGACAATCACCGCCGCCGCGAGAAAGGCCAGCGGGAAAAGTACGCCGGTCATCTGGGCCATCTGCCCGGTGAGCGCAAAAATACCGGCGCCAATCATGACACCGGTACCCAGCATAACCGTTCCAGGTAAAGTGAGACTGCCTTCCTGATAGCGAGTGGTTCGATCTTCCTCCCTGCTCATTCAACCTCCTGTTATTTTTTCATGGGTGGAATCTTGGAACAGCAGAACGGCTCATGCTTGGCATTTGCCCGGACGTTGTCGTCGGTAAACCGGTACCAGGCCAGTTTGCGCCGGGCCCACCATCCGGATTTTAATCGGCCACCGTAGGCCTTGATCAGTTCCAGTAATTCATCGACGGTCCAGTGAGTTCCGTCGTACGTCACGTGCAATGTGCCATTCGGCTTACGCTCGGCGAAATCAACGCAGGGGTGATGATTAAGATCGTGGATGAGATCTTCCCACTGACTCTCTCCAAGCCCCTCGACGGCCATTTTCCGGCGCAACAAAAACTGCTCCTGATTGGTTGCTTTGTGTGCTTTGGTCATGGAATGACACCTCTCTTCCTAATGACTTTTCCCTGTATCAAAACACTTCAACCTGAACTGCGACTGAAAACAGACACAGACTTTCGGTGGATTTGAGTTACATCAAATCTTAGACGAAAAAGGGCCATGAGGTTTCCCATGGCCCTTTAGCATCAACGTCAGAATGCGATGCGTGCACCGATTACGGCAAACCAGTCTTCTTTGCTTCCGCCATCCGTTTCAGCGAAATCCGCAGTGTCACCGTAATTTCGTTCATGCACCACACCGATATAGGGCGAGAAGGCGCGATCAATTAAATCATAACTCAGACGCAGTCCGGCTTCGGTGGACACCAGACCTTTGCCGACGCCAATTTCCCGATCCTCACTGAATGCGACCGTCGCATCCAGCGTTGCCGCGAGGATCCAATAATTGGTGAGCAATAATTCATACTCTGCATCCAGCGCAGCAGACGTCTCACCTTCATCGCTCACATACAGGTTGGCATCAACTTCAAACCATTGTGGCGCAAGCCCTGCGACACCCAGCACGGCATACGTGCGATCCGGTCCCTCAGGGGTGTCGAAGCGAACACCCGCTTTGGCGTCGAAGAACTTGGATATGGGGATCTGGCCGACCAACTGGTTTTCCAGTGTTTCGTAGGCCTGCTCCTCTATCTCGTATTCACCGGTTGTAAGCAACCGGACTTTAAAATCGTCGGTGCCATAGAAGGCATCCGCATTCCAGACGCCCAGTTCCTCGTCATCGTCGCTATAGCGGTATTCAAACTCCTCAAATTGCACACCCCAGGTTGTGAGCGGCTGTTTACGAGCCGTGGTGTCGGAAATCAT
>NZ_FOHZ01000075.1 GCF_900111555.1 Marinobacter segnicrescens | reverse complement strand
ATCAAGGTTATCGCAGTTGTCTGTAGCAATTGTCTTGGGTGTTATATAGTCAAGCCGCACGAGCAATTAGTACCGGTTAGCTCAACGCCTCGCAGCGCTTACACACCCGGCCTATCAACGTCCTGGTCTTGAACGGCTCTTCAGGAGGCTCGAGGCCTCGGGGAGATCTCATCTTGGAAGGGGCTTCCCGCTTAGATGCTTTCAGCGGTTATCCTGTCCGAACATAGCTACCGGGCAATGCCACTGGCGTGACAACCCGAACACCAGAGGTTCGTCCACTCCGGTCCTCTCGTACTAGGAGCAGCTTTCCTCAAATCTCCAACGTCCACGGCAGATAGGGACCGAACTGTCTCACGACGTTCTAAACCCAGCTCGCGTACCACTTTAAATGGCGAACAGCCATACCCTTGGGACCGGCTTCAGCCCCAGGATGTGATGAGCCGACATCGAGGTGCCAAACACCGCCGTCGATGTGAACTCTTGGGCGGTATCAGCCTGTTATCCCCGGAGTACCTTTTATCCGTTGAGCGATGGCCCTTCCATACAGAACCACCGGATCACTATGACCTGCTTTCGCACCTGCTCGACGTGTCTGTCTCGCAGTCAAGCGGGCTTGTGCCATTACACTAACCGCACGATGTCCGACCGTGCTTAGCCCACCTTTGTGCTCCTCCGTTACGCTTTGGGAGGAGACCGCCCCAGTCAAACTACCCACCACACAGTGTCCTCATCCCCGATCAGGGGACCAAGTTAGAACCTCAAACAGGCCAGGCTGGTATTTCAAGGTTGGCTCCACCCGAACTGGCGTCCGGGTTTCAAAGCCTCCCAGCTATCCTACACAAGCATGCTCAAAGTTCACTGTGAAGCTATAGTAAAGGTTCACGGGGTCTTTCCGTCTAGCCGCGGATACACCGCATCTTCACGGCGATTTCAATTTCACTGAGTCTCGGGTAGAGACAGCGCCCCCATCGTTACGCCATTCGTGCAGGTCGGAACTTACCCGACAAGGAATTTCGCTACCTTAGGACCGTTATAGTTACGGCCGCCGTTTACCGGGGCTTCGATCAAGAGCTTCGCGCAAGCGCTAACCCCATCAATTAACCTTCCGGCACCGGGCAGGCGTCACACCGTATACGTCCACTTTCGTGTTAGCACAGTGCTGTGTTTTTAATAAACAGTCGCAGGGGCCTGGTATCTTCGACCGGCTTCCGCTCCACCCGCAGGGGCTTCACGTACACGCCGGCGTGCCTTCTCCCGAAGTTACGGCACCATTTTGCCTAGTTCCTTTACCCGAGTTCTCTCAAGCGCCTTGGGATTCTCACCCTGACCACCTGTGTCGGTTTGGGGTACGGTCCCG
>NZ_FOHZ01000082.1 GCF_900111555.1 Marinobacter segnicrescens | reverse complement strand
GGTATTCACGGCATCAACTTCCTGTTGGCGGAGTCCCTGGATGGTGGGGGTGTCAGCTCCCTCCATCTCGATCCACAGGGGAAAACCTACTCCCAAGTACTGCTGGAACTGGAGATTCCGGTGCCGGAACAGGATGCCTGTAACTGGGGACTGGTCTGACTCAGACGGGACACGCGAACTGCAACAGTCCCCGTTGTGTAGTAGTCGCAAAACTATCTGGCATTTTTGACGGTAATTAAGGCTTCATCATGACTTTGATAGCAAGCGCTCGATAAGCTTGCGATGACTGATCCCCTGCCATGTCACGGGTGGGGGCGTAACACCGGAGAAATTCTATGGAACGCATCTATCTCAATGGCGCATCGGGTCTGAAACTGGCTGCTGATGTGGCAGGTCACCCGGAGCATCAGCCTGTGGTCATGCTCCACGGTGGTGGCCAGACCCGTCACTCCTGGGGCGCGCTGACCCGTACCCTGGCCGGTAACGGCTACCGGGCCATGACTGTGGATATGCGTGGCCATGGGGAAAGCGACTGGTGCCCAGAAGGGGACTACACCCTCGACCGCTTCGTGGAGGATGTGCACGCCATTCTGGCGGAACTGAAGCGGCCTCCCGTGCTGATCGGTGCCTCACTCGGTGGCATCAGTTCCCTGCTGGCGGCTGGAGAGGGTTCACACCTGCCCCTCCATGGCCTGGTGCTGGTAGACATTGTGCCCAGGGTCGAGCCGGAGGGGGTGCAGCGTATCCGTCAGTTCATGTCGGCCCATGTCGGCGGCTTCGATTCCTATGAAGAAGTGGTGGCGGCCGTCAACGGCTATATGCCTCACCGCAAGGCCAGACCCCGCTCCCGGGAGGGGCTGCGCAAGAACCTGCGGGTCGGGGAGGACGACCGTCTTTACTGGCATTGGGATCCGGCCTTTATCAGTGGTGATCGCACACCGGGGTCCGTCCGCAATGTGGAGCGGTTGCGGGATGCTGCGCGGCGCATCGACGTGCCCACACTCCTGGTACGGGGCAAGATGAGTGACGTGGTCAGCGAGGAAGGGGTAAG
>NZ_FOHZ01000076.1 GCF_900111555.1 Marinobacter segnicrescens | reverse complement strand
CATCTTCTGGAGGATGGCTTCCTTACGTTCCGGTGAGTAATGGGGCATGGTTGTCCTCTGAAATCATCAGGCGACAACTACGCTGACACATAGGGTCTCCGCCAGTTCCAGCTCTTCCACCAGATCCAGGGCGTTGCGGAACAACACCCGGTAGCCGGCTTCCACGGCTTTGTAGCCAATGCCGATGGCCAGGTGGGTCTTGCCTACACCGGGCGGGCCGATGAACACCAGGTTGTTCCGCTCGTCGATGAACTGGAAGTCCAGCAAGGCATTTACCTGACGTTTGGTAATGGTGGTCTGGTGCCGGTAGTCGAAGCCCTCCAGTCGCTTCTCAGCAGGGAACGCGGCCATCTTCCTGTTCCGGCGGATGCGCTTGTCCTGGCGCTGGATCAGTTCGTGTTCAGCCAGCCGGTCCGCGAAGCTCAGGTAGGACATCTCGTTGACTTCTGCCTCGGCCAGCAGGTTGGTCAGTTCGTCGGCGGCCGCGCTCAGACGCAGACTGCGGTAACGGGACACGGTCTGTTCAAGCTGGCTCATGGGTCACCCCCTGGCCACTGGAGTGGCCAATACGGCGATAAGCACTTAAGTCCAGTGCTTCCTTGGGTTCTAGCAGAGGTTCCGGCTGCCGTTCCCGGAGGACGGCGGCTTGGGCCGCGTCAAGGTAGCTTTGCAGACGTGTGGCGGTCATGCCGGGACGCTCTGCCAGAGTCGTGAGCAACACCGGATCCACCGGCGCATGGCGCTTGAGCAGGTCACGGGTAGCCACCAACTGATCCTTGTAGATCTTGGGCTCGGAACGCTTGAGCTGCTGGCACAACCGTTGCCCGATTTCACTCCCGATCATCTCATTGATCTTGCTCTCAAGGGTGGTCACCCGCTGGGCATGATCGCGGTAGTGATGGGTGTTCTTGATCACCTTGCCTTTATCGGAACACAGCGCATGGCTGGTAATGACGTCGCCTGTGTTCAGGTCGCTGATGTGGAGTTGGCCGCCGGACTCCAGAACGCCCACCCGGGCCTGCTGCCAGGCCGTGGGCACAGAGTACTTGTTGGCCTTCCAGGCGATCAGGCCGGTCTTGTCGGCCCGCCGTGTCTCGTGGGCCACCGGCTGCACGCAAGCTGGTGACAGGTAGGCCTCCAGATGTTCTCGTTCATCCCGTTCGAACCGCTCCCGGGGTGGTTCGCCGGTAGTGCCATGGATCCGGACATTGGCCACGCTCTCAACCCAGTCCTGCACGTGCTGGCGCACGTCTGCGTATTCCAGACCAAGGTTGCCACTGATTCCAGACGAAGCCTGCCACCCATTCCACGCGAAAGCTGCCACTGATTCCACGGCAAAGCTGCCA
>NZ_FOHZ01000077.1 GCF_900111555.1 Marinobacter segnicrescens | reverse complement strand
CTGGAGTTTGCCTCCGCTCTCCGACTTGGAAAAACTGATTCAAAAGTAACGGACATTACTAGGGAGCAGTTGGATTAAAGACTGGGGGCAGGTCAATGCGTATCCGAGGTTGCTGTCTCTCAACCGTATCTGACTTTTGGGGCCCCAGCTCACGGGGAGATGCTCTCTGAGGTCAGAAGCACATCGAGGTGAAAAATGGTAAGTCGATACAGTCAAACGCAATTGCCCGTCGTTTTAATGAGTCAACGGGTAGGGGGCAGAGGGTTCTCAAAGAACCCTCCATAACATGGCCGTGCTTTGTAACCTTAAACTGGTCGCGCATAGCTGCGATACGATGATATCGGGGCGAAGTGTGATATCTAGCTTTTAAACAAAAGCGGACACTCAAGCTTGTTCCTGCTTCGTGTCTCCAGGCCAATCACTGATGCTTCATCCAGTATGATTGGTGGAGCCAATTACAGACGTCAGACGATTACATGGAAAGGAAGTTGAGGCTGAGATAAGCTGCTGTTTTATAAACCTATAGACAGGCCGATCAAAGGCGCAGAGGTCGCAATAACGAAGCGGTCAGATTTCTACAATATCGAAGACGTCTGTCTAACTGCTCTTAGCCCATCATTCAGAGTCGCCAAAATGTTTGATTTCCAAGAAGCAGCAAAAGGCTATGCGAAAGCCGCAGAGCGAGTTCTAGGTGAGGACGCTGAGTTCCTGAATAAGAATCAGGAGGTAATCCCAGTTTTTGTTGCCTTGTTGTTTCAGTCTATGGAAATCTCTTTGAAGCATCTCGGAGTTCAAGCTGGGCTATTCAGCATACAAGAGACAAAAGACAAAAAATTAAAGAGGAATGGCCACGGCGTAGGTGAGATTGCCAGCCTCATTAATGAGAGACTGGGGGCAAGCAAGGATTTCCCGGTCGTAAACGCCCTTACAGCAAGAATGAGCGGTGGCGAGCACTCGGAGATTGTTCGAGAGATGCTTTTTGGCTCTAAATTCGAAGCAACGAGACAATCTTATCAACGTAGGAATCTCGGTTATTTACAGTTGGAGCAAGGGGATTTAGCTCTGGTCCGTGGGCTTAAACCTTGGGTAAGCGCGGTACGCGACGTAGCTGAAAATTTGCCGGTGGCAGTTGACGTGGTGAAGCAGTGGAAGTCGTCTTCCGGTAGTTCGCGTTCCTTTGCAATCTGGTTTAGATAATGGCTAACAATTGCGGGCACAGCGACGGCTTTTACATTGCGGCTTTGCCTCCATTTCCAAGCAGCGCATGCTGCGGGTGTTGAGGCTGTAGAAAAACCCCGAT
>NZ_FOHZ01000085.1 GCF_900111555.1 Marinobacter segnicrescens | reverse complement strand
CAGCTAGCTGATGGCCGCTACAAAAATTTTAGGAAGCAGGCGTTGGGGACGGCTCGAAATCGAGTTTTTCTACAGCCTCGTTATGGGTACCTTACCGCATGTTTTTAGCTCTATTGCTCAGTTTCATATTGGTGCTCTTCATCTTCCTGGTTGCCGGTCCGCCTGTGGGTTATTTTGTTTTTGTGCTGGCTAGCCCGATTCCACTCGATGAATTTTCGTCCAGCCTTTTCCCCGCCTACATTGTGGGAATTGTTCCAGCATTTCTGGCGGGACTGGCGAATTGGGCTCTGCTTATTTCCCTGTACCCGAGGTTCAGTCGGTTGAAGATAAACCTGCTGAGTATTCTTGTATCAGGCGTCGCTGGTTCTATGATTGTGGTTTGGCCAATAGCTGTTGTAGGTCAGGTCGGCTTTTCGTTCCTTTTCCCGCTGGTATTTGTAGCGGCGACGGCGACTTGTGTTTTCCTGGTGAACAAGCCAGCCTTTAACATCTTAGAAGACTTGGGTGCTCGGAACGCCAACCCATAATAAGTCACGGAAGGCGGACGCGTGAGACGCGCCGCTTCGTTCAGCGTCAAAGGTAAATAGTGAATCACGTGTAGAAACCGGGACAGATTTATTTTCATTTATTTTCTAGGCCGTCCCGGAGCCCTGGTTTCAATGCGTAGTACAATACGACGCTCGACTTCATCAACGAAACGGTTGCCGCCGGTCAGCTTATTCCCGGCGATGGCGGTTCTTATCTGGCGGTCTTGTTCAGAGAAAGCTCCATCGTTGACAAACGCCTGGTAGCGTTCTCTGCGTGACTGCGAATCAATTCCCAGAGCAGCCATCGTAGGAGGTTCATCCAGCCAGTCACAGTGGGCGAGACCGATACGTGCGGCATAGGATGACCAAGGATAATGTTCCGCTGCGTCAACCATGCCGGCTTTCACCGGGTTTAGCTCAACATATCGACAGCAACTGAGCAGGTAGTGGTCGGTATCGATTGGGCTGATCTTATAGCGCCCCTCCCACAGTGA
>NZ_FOHZ01000081.1 GCF_900111555.1 Marinobacter segnicrescens | reverse complement strand
TCTGAATGGGGAAACCCACCGACTTTCGGGTCGGTATCTTACACTGAATCCATAGGTGTAAGAGGCGAACTCGGGGAACTGAAACATCTAAGTACCCGAAGGAAAAGAAATCAACCGAGATTCCCTCAGTAGCGGCGAGCGAACGGGGACCAGCCCTTAAGCTGGACAACTGGTAGGAGAAGGCCCTGGAAAGAGCCGCCATAGTGGGTGATAGCCCCGTATCCGAAACCTGAGTCCAGTGAAATCGAGTAGGACGGGTCACGTGTAATCCTGTCTGAACATGGGGGGACCATCCTCCAAGGCTAAATACTCCTGACTGACCGATAGTGAACCAGTACCGTGAGGGAAAGGCGAAAAGAACCCCTGTGAGGGGAGTGAAATAGACCCTGAAACCGTATGCGTACAAGCAGTCGGAGCGGACTTGTTCCGTGACGGCGTACCTTTTGTATAATGGGTCAGCGACTTATGTTCAGTGGCGAGGTTAACCGTATAGGGGAGCCGTAGGGAAACCGAGTCTGAATAGGGCGACTTAGTCGCTGGGCATAGACCCGAAACCGGGCGATCTATCCATGAGCAGGGTGAAGGTGCCGTAACAGGCACTGGAGGCCCGAACCCACTGTCGTTGAAAAGCCAGGGGATGACTTGTGGATCGGAGTGAAAGGCTAATCAAGCCCGGAGATAGCTGGTTCTCCCCGAAAGCTATTTAGGTAGCGCCTCGGACGAATACCACTGGGGGTAGAGCACTGTTTCGGCTAGGGGGTCATCCCGACTTACCAACCCGATGCAAACTCCGAATACCAGTGAGTACTATCCGGGAGACACACGGCGGGTGCTAACGTCCGTCGTGAAGAGGGAAACAACCCAGACCGCCAGCTAAGGTCCCCAAGTACCAGTTAAGTGGGAAACGATGTGGGAAGGCTCAGACAGCTAGGAGGTTGGCTTAGAAGCAGCCATCCTTTAAAGAAAGCGTAATAGCTCACTAGTCGAGTCGGCCTGCGCGGAAGATGTAACGGGGCTCAAACTGGTCACCGAAGCTGCGGCTGCATACGCAAGTATGCGGGGTAGGGGAGCGTTCTGTAAGCCTG